>NZ_QAXS01000035.1 GCF_003053565.1 Halanaerobium saccharolyticum
TGGTTTCTGTGATATCTTTGTCCATAGTATATGCTCCTTATTTTTTGGGATTTGGACAAAGACTATCCTAATCCCAATTATAAGGAGTTTTTCTAATTTAAGCAAGTATTTTCGCTAAAAATCGAACTTGACTTTTCTTAAATATTTTTATGCAATGCTAGTGAATTTTTTTATTTTATAAAAAAAGAGATAAAATTTTATTTGGAGGGATCAATGATGAAGGAAAGATTTAATGCATTAGAAGTTATGGAAATGGCAAAAGATATTGAAAAAAGAGGTAAGAAATTTTATTTAAAACATGCAGAGGCAACAGAAAATAGAGATTTGAAGGAATTATTTAAAAAACTGGCTCAGGATGAGCAGGATCACTATGAAAAATTTGTTGCTTTAACTGAAGAGCTGCGTGAAGATAGTGATGAAGCAGATTACCTTTACGAAGAAGATGTGAGTGCCTATTTTAATTATTTAGTTGAGTACTCCGTTTTTCCTAAAGATGACAGTGAAGAGTCAATTGAAGCTCTAAATGATGTGGAAAAGGCTTTAAAACTTGCCATTCAGGCTGAAAAAGATTCAATTTTATTTTACCGTGAAATGTGTGAGTTCAATGAAGGTAAAACAATTGAGGCAGTTAATAAGTTGATCGAGGAAGAAAAAGATCACTTAAGAGCCTTAGGTAAATACATTAAAGAATATGGCGAAAAATAAATCAAAAGAGGATCTTAAAAAAGATCAGGCGGAAAAAAAAGAGAATAATCATTACATTTATATTATAGAGTGCAGTGATGGCAGCCTTTATACCGGTTATACCACCGATGTTGAGCGCAGGGTTGAGGAACACAACTCTGGTGAAGGGGCCAAATATACTCGCGGCCGCGGTCCGGTTAAACTCCGCCATCAGGAAGCTTTTGCCAGCCGCAGTCTGGCTCAAAAAAGAGAATATCAAATCAAACAGCTCCCCCGCAGTCAAAAGGAGGAGCTGCTTGATTAAAATTCGCCTAAAAAGCGGGGTTCAACTTCTAAGTGGACTCCGCTTATTTTATATACTTCTTCCTTAACCTTTTCAATTAAATTAATTATATCTTCAGAGCTGGCATTACCTTTATTGACAATAAAGCCTGCGTGTTTAGTCGAAACCTGGGCACCTCCAATTTGATAACCTTTCATTTTTGCTTTTTCGATCAGGGGGCCGGTATAATGTCCCGGGGGTCTCTTAAAGATACTACCTGCACTGGGTAGTTCCATTGGCTGTTTGCTCCAGCGCCTCTGATGCAGGTCTTCCATCTTTGCTTTAATTTTAGCTGTTGCAGACTTTTTAAGTTCTAAACTGACATTAACTGCAATCCAGTCCGGATTATCTTCCTGCAGGATACTTGTTCTGTATGCAAGTTTTAAATCTGATTTATCAAGTTCTATTAATTGACCATTTTGATCAACAAATTCTGCCTTTAAAATTACATCTTTAATTTCTCCACCGTAAGCACCTGCATTCATAAAAAGAGCTCCACCTAAAGAGCCTGGAATTCCGGCTGCAAATTCAAAACCACTTAAAGAATTTTCTAAGGCCAGATCCGCAATTTCTTTTAATTCCAGACCTGTCTGAGCTTTAATTAGATTGGATTCAATTTGGTAACTATTTAATTCACCCGTGTAAATAATTATACCGCGATATCCTTTATCAGATATAATTAAGTTACTTCCTTTTCCCAGAATAAAATAAGGGAGTTTGGACTCTATAACAGAAGGCATTAATTTTTTTACAGCTTCTATATTTTGTGGGGTTAAGAAGATATCGGCCGGTCCCCCAACTTTAAAACTGGCAAATTCAGCTAAATTTTTATTTTTTTCTACCTTAAGTGAGTTTATTTTTTCCAATTTATTTGTTAAACTATTTATATCAGAGTGTTTTTCCATTTTGATGCTCCTTTCAGAATCTATTAATATCATATGTTATAATATAATAAAAATCAATGATAAGGAATTATAAATTATCTATAAGTTCATTATCTGATTAGAGCAGGATCAAAGTGGAACTTACTATTACTATTAATTAAATGGAGAGTCAAATATAACAAAAGTTTTAATTGGGGGGATCCAGGTGAAATATAAGGAGATAGAAGTTAGGGATATTGAAAGCAGGCCTGAACAGGTAAGGACTGATTTTTCAGAAGAAAGAATTGACAGTCTGGCTAAATCGATTGCAGAAGTGGGACAGCTGCAGCCAATTGTTGTTCAGAAAAAGGATGATCATTTTCTTCTAATAGCCGGGGAAAGGCGCCTGCGGGCTGTAAAAAAAGATGAGCATGCTAAAATAGCAGCAGTTATTTTAGAAGATGTTTCTCCAGAAAAGTTCAGACAAATTCAGCTGATAGAAAATTTACAGAGGCAGGACTTAAATCCCCTTGAGCGAGCCATTTCTATCAATAAATTTATGGAAGATAATAATTTGTGTAAAAAGGACGCTGCAGAAAAACTTGGTGTGGCAAGAACTACTCTAACTCTCTGGCTGAATATTTTGGAGATGAAAGAAAAATATCAAAAAGAGGTTTTAAAAGATGATTCGCCGATAACTTTATCACATTTGAGTCTTGCTCATGCGCTGTCATCTAAAACTGGAGATCCAAGTAAGGCAAATGATCTGCTTGATGCTGTAATTAAACATAATTTAAGCCGTAAGGAAACTCAAGCTGTAATAGATATTTTTTATAAATATCTACACATTCCAGTTGAAGAAGCAGTTTCGGCTGTACTTTTAAAAAGAGAGAGAATGAAGATGAAAGATTACTGGGATGAAGATAGGAAACAGGGGAGTAAAAACCCGGTGCGCCGATTATTTAGATCTTTTAGCAATATTAATGATAATTTAGAGGAATTTATGGAAAATGAGGGTGACCTGCCGGAAGAAGATCAGGAAGAACTGCTGGATGAATTTTTGTACCTATATCAGATAATGGGTATTTTAATTCCAGATTTAAGAAAAGAATCTTTAGAAAGTCTGCTTGATAAAATTAAAGCACAGTCAAAATAAGAAGAAGGAATTCGCCAGCTATTGGCGAATACTCTTTAAAGCGAGTAGTCTGACGTCTAACGACAAATTTAATAGCCTTGGCTCTTTAAAGTTGAATTAAGCTGCCAGTTATAAAATTTATCTGATTTTTTTAAGTTGACTTTTTAGCTTAAAGTATAAGCTATATAACAAATATAATAACTTAGGGGTGGAATTTTGAAAAATATTAAAAGGGTAATTTTAATGGTGATGGATAGTGTTGGTATTGGAGAACTGCCTGATGCGGCTGAATATGGTGATCAGGGAGCTGCAACTCTCCAGAATATTGCAGCAGAAGTAGATGGACTTGAGCTCCCTAATTTAGAAAAACTCGGGCTGGGTAAAATTGAAAAGATAAAAGGAATTAATTCTGAGTTTAAAGCAGAAGGAGCATACGGTAAAGCAGCTGAAAAATCTAAGGGTAAAGATACTACAACCGGTCACTGGGAAATTGCCGGTTTGATTTCGGAAAAACCTTTTCCTACTTACCCGGATGGTTTTCCGACTGAAGTGATGGAGCAGTTTGAAAAAGCAATCGGAAGAGAAACTCTGGCCAATAAGCCTGCTTCTGGAACAGTGATAATTGAAGAGCTTGGTGAGCAGCATATTGATACAGGCAAGCCAATTGTTTATACTTCTGCTGACAGTGTTTTTCAGATCGCAGCTCACGAAGATATAATTTCAGTTGCTGAACTTTATGATTACTGCCAGAAAGCAAGAGAAATTCTGCAGGGTGAGCATGCTGTGGCCAGGGTAATTGCCCGTCCATTTGTAGGGGAGCCCGGCAATTTTGAGCGGACAGAAAGAAGAAAGGATTTTTCTTTAACTCCCCCGGAGCCAACTATCTTAAACAGGCTGCAGGATAAAGGATTGGAAGTTAATGCGGTAGGCAAAATAACCTATATCTTTAACCACAGTGGAATCAGCAGTTCTGTAACGACTTCAGATAATATGGATGGTGTTGATAAGACAATAGAATATCTGGATCAGACTGAAACAGGATTGATCTTTTCTAACCTGGTTGACTTTGATCAAAATTATGGTCACCGCCGTAATGTCGAAGGCTATGCGGCAGCGCTTAAGGATTTTGATCAGAGAATACCTGAGATCAAAGCAGCTATGAGAAAAGATGATCTGCTGATTATTACTGCGGATCACGGCTGCGATCCAACCCATCAGGGGACAGACCATACGAGAGAATATATTCCGGTACTGGTCTATGGTGAGCAGGTAAAAAATGATTATAATCTCGGTCTGCGAGACAGCTTTAGTGACCTTGCAGCCACAATTGCTGATATTTTTGAAGTTGATGGGCTGGAGAGCGGTCAGAGCTTCAAAACTGAAATTTTAAAGTAAATACAGATTTTTTTAATCTGTTAATAACTGCAGAAATTTTTCTGCTGCATTTGATAGTGGAATATTTTTGTTGTTCACAACTGCCAGTTCCCGAGCTGGCAGTTTTTCTTTTATTTTTATTTCAAATAAATCGTCAGTCTCAAGGTTAAGGCAGTATTCTGGCACAAAGGCAATCCCCAGACCAATTTTAGCCATTTCGATTAAAAGATCAACACTACCGAGTTCAATTGCCGCAGTAATTTCTGTGCCCATTTCAGCTAATAAGCTGTCCAAAAATTTACGGGTGGTTGTTTTGGGCTCGAGCATTAAAAGGGGGTAGTTTTTAAGCATTTTCAGAGAATGCTGCTGCTCTTTTATCTCCTCAAACTCATTACCTGCAATAAAGATATCATTAAAGCTATATATTTTTTGGACCTTCATTTCTTCAGTTATTTTAGGGTTAGGTAGATTACTGATAATTAGATCAACTTTATTCTGCTGCAGCAGTTCAATACAGGTGCTGGAAGTTCTATTGGTAATTTGAATCTGAATTTCGGGATAAAGCTGGTGAAACTTATTTAAATAAGGCAGCAGAAAGTCTTTGGAGATTGTGTCATTGGCTCCAATATGGATTTCCCCTCGTTTTAAAGCGTTAATTTCTTTAATGCTTTCTTCGCCGCTTGCTATTAGATTAAAAGCCGGTTCTATATGCTCAAATAGTATTTTGCCCGCCTTAGTCAGCTTAACTTTTTTGGTGCTGCGAATAAAGAGCTCGGTATTCAGCTCATTTTCCAGGTTCTTAATATTCTGGCTTACTGCTGACTGAGAGATATATAGTTTTTTAGCCGCCTGAGAAAAACTTAAATTATCGGCAACCTGATAAAAGACTTTATATAAATCATAATTCAAGGCCATTGATTAACTCTCCTTATTAATAGTATTAGTATTATTAATTTTACTTCTTAATTGTATCATTCTATAATTAAATTGCAAGATATTTTTTAGCTATAAGAGTTAATTCGAAATAAGAAAATTAATATCTATCCAGTAAAAAGTCAAAGAATAACTAAGCTTCATATTTTAATTAAATTAGTCTACCTTCCTGATCACAACCTCCTGTTGTGCAGTCAGCAAAAAACTTCCTGTTTTTTGAACTAATTTAATTAAAATAATCAACAAGTTATACTAATAACTTTTTAGAGTCACTCATTAATTTTTTTATTTAGAATTAACAACTTTAAATTTGAAAATATCTTGCAATTGAAGTATGAATGCTGACGAATGAGGATTAAGTGGAAACTTATTTTTAAATTAATCATCGCAAAATAAAGAGGAAAATATTTTAAAAAGGGGCGCTAAAAGTGGCTGATAAAATCCGAAGAGTTTTTGTTGAAAAAAAAGAAGGTTTTGCTGTTCAGGCTGAGGAACTGCTGCATGATTTTAGGGAGAGTCTGGGGCTTGAACATTTAGAAGGGTTGAGACTACTTAATCGCTACGACATTACAGATATTTCAGATTCAGCTTATCAGGAAGCCTGTGCGACAATTCTGGCAGAACTGCCAGTAGATTTAATCTATCAGGAAGATTTTGAAGCAGCAGCTGGGGAAAAAATATTTGCAGTTGAGTACCTGCCGGGTCAATATGACCAGCGAGCGGATTCTGCTGAGCAGTGTATTCAGATTTTAAATAATGATGAGAAGCCGACTGTTAGGGTGGCCCAGATCTTTATTTTAAAGGGAAAGTTGAGCGAAAAGGAAGTTGAAAAAATAAAAGATTATTATATAAATCCAGTTGACTCCAGAGAGGCCAAACTGGAAAAACCGGAAACTCTTGAGATGCAGTATAAGCTGCCGGAGAAAGTTGATATTATTGATGGTTTTCTTGAAGCAGATGAGGCCGGTCTAAATGAAATTCTGGCTGAACTGGGACTGGCAATGAGTATGGCAGATTTAAAACATACCCAGCATTATTTTAGAGATCAGGAAAAACGAAATCCGACAATTACTGAAATCAGAGTGCTGGATACTTACTGGTCTGATCACTGCCGTCATACAACTTTTTTGACAAAAATTGAAGATGTAGAAATTGAAGAAAGTGATTTTACCCGGGCAATTAAGGAAACATATCAGGAATATTTGGCCGGTCGTCAAAAAATCTATCAGGGAAAAGAAAAAGACATCTGTTTAATGGATATTGCCCTGATGGGAATGAAAGAACTGCGGGCAGCTGGAAAGCTAAACGATTTAGAGCTTTCAAATGAAGTAAATGCAGCCAGTATTGAAATTACTGTTGATGTTGACGGCCGGGATGAAGACTGGCTTTTAATGTTTAAAAACGAAACCCACAATCACCCAACTGAAATAGAACCCTATGGTGGGGCAGCAACCTGTCTTGGAGGAGCTATTAGAGATCCACTTTCCGGTCGTTCCTATGTTTATCAGGCAATGCGGGTTACAGGGGCAGGAGATCCTCGGACTCCGATTGCAGAAACTTTAGAAGGAAAGCTGCCGCAGAAAAAAATTGTTCAGGAAGCTTCAGACGGCTACAGTTCTTATGGAAATCAGATTGGTCTGGCAACAGGAATGGTCAATGAAATCTATAACGAGCGCTATCTGGCCAAACATATGGAAATTGGAGCTGTGATAGCTGCTGCACCAAAAGAAAATGTGGTTCGGGGGGAAGCTTTAGCAGGTGATATTGTAGTATTACTTGGTGGAAAAACAGGTCGAGATGGCTGTGGAGGAGCAACGGGTTCTTCCAAAGTCCACACCGAAGATTCGATAGAAGAGAGCAGCGCAGAAGTCCAGAAAGGTAATCCACCAACAGAAAGAAAAATTCAGCGCCTCTTTCGCAATCCAGAAGTCAGCCGAAAAATTAAGGTCTGCAATGATTTTGGCGCAGGTGGAGTTTCAGTGGCAATTGGAGAGCTGGCTGATGCCTTAGAGATTGATTTAAATGCTGTACCCAAAAAATATGAGGGTATTGATGGAACAGAACTGGCAATTTCTGAGTCTCAGGAAAGAATGGCAGTTGTAATTGATGCTCAGGATGTGGATCAATTTATTGAGTTGGCTGCTGAGGAGAATCTGGAGGCAACTGTAGTCGCCGAAGTTAAAGATCACCGCCGACTGATTATGGAGTGGAATGGTGATCAAATAGTTAACTTAAGCAGAGATTTCTTAGATACCAATGGAGCAACTCAGAAGACTAAAGTAAAAGTTACTGAGCCGGATCCAGAAGAAAATTATTTTAAAAACGCTGCTTTAAAGCGCCTGGATCAAGCAGCAGATCTAAAAGAAAAGTGGTTAGAAAATCTGGCAGATATCAATGTAGCCAGTCAGAAGGGTCTTGTCGAAAAATTTGATAGTTCAATTGGTGCCGGAAGTGTGACCATGCCTTTTGGTGGTAAATATCAGCTGACTCCGACTCAGACTATGACAGCTAAGATTCCATTAGTTGAGGGAGAAACTAATGCCGGTTCAGTGATGAGCCACGGCTATGATTCAAAATTAACGACCTGGAGTCCTTTTCATGGAGCGCTATATGCAGTTATTGAATCAGTAGCAAAAATTGCAGCGGCTGGTGGAGATTATTCGAAAATTAGATTTACCTTTCAGGAATATTTTGAACGCCTGCGGCAGAATCCAGAACGCTGGGGGAAGCCTTTTAGTGCTCTGCTCGGAGCTTATAAAGCACAGAAGGATTTTGGCTTACCGGCAATTGGTGGTAAAGACAGCATGTCAGGTACTTTCCACGAGATTGATGTACCTCCAACTCTTGTTTCTTTTGCTGTTGATACGGTTAATGTGAATGATATTATTTCACCAGAATTTAAAGAAGCAGAAAGTCAGCTTGTTTACCTGCCGGCTGAGCGGGGAGAAGATGAGCTGCCCAATATAGAAAAACTTAAGGCTAATTACAGCCGAGTCAAAGAATTAATTACAAAAAAGAAGATTCAAGCAGCTTCGGCAGTTACAATTGGAGGACTGGCAGAAGCAGTTTCTAAAATGAGCTTTGGCAACAAAATTGGAGCAGAAATTACTGCTGAATTGAGTCCAGGAGAGTTATTTTCACCTGAATATGGGGCCTTAATCCTGGAGCTGGATTCTCAGGCAGAAGTTGAAAAACTGTTTGAGGGCCTCGACTACAGAGTAATCGGGAAAACTACAGCAGAAGAAACTTTAAAAATTAAAGAAATAGAGATTCCACTGACAGAAGCCTTAAAAAGCTGGCAGCAGCCGCTGGAAAAAGTATATAAAACTGATGTGCCTGAAGATGAAATTAAAGATTTGAGATCACCTAAATTAGAAAAAGAACTGTTGAATTTAAAAAGCTGCAGCAGAGAGAAATCTTTTAATTCAAAAATACAGATTGCCAGACCTAAGGTGTTCATTCCAGTTTTCCCGGGAACGAACTGTGAATATGACACTGCAAGACAGTTTAGAGAAGCAGGGGCAGATATTGAAACCTTTATCTTCAAAAATCTGGAGCCAGAACAGATAGAAAAATCAATTGCAGAAATGACAGCAAAAATAGAACAATCTCAAATCATAGCAATCCCTGGAGGCTTTAGTGCCGGTGATGAGCCCGACGGTTCAGGTAAATTTATTGCCACGGTCTTTAGAAACCCGGAGATTAAAGAAGCAGTTATGAGCTTATTAAATAATCGGGATGGATTGATGCTTGGTATCTGTAACGGCTTTCAGGCGCTGGTTAAACTCGGACTATTGCCCTATGGAGAAATTAGAGAGCTGAGTGAAGATTCTCCAACTTTAACTTACAATACTATTGGCCGTCATGTTTCACAGATGGTAAATACCAGAATTGTTTCCAATAATTCTCCCTGGTTGAGCAATCTCAAGGTAGGAGATATTCACTCGATTCCAGTTTCTCACGGGGAGGGAAGATTTGTTGCTTCCCCTGAAATGATCAGAGAACTAGAAAAAAATGGGCAAATCGTGACTCAATATGTTGATCTTAAAGGTAAGCCAACAATGGAGATACCCTATAATCCTAATGGTTCTCTGGCAGCTGTGGAAGGAATCTGCAGTCCAGACGGCAGAGTTTTAGGCAAGATGGGACATTCTGAACGGATCGGGAGAAATGTAGCTAAAAATATTATCGGTAAAAAAGATCAGATGCTCTTTAAAGCTGGAGTAGATTATTTTAAACAGAAATAGACAAATACTGACAGGTTCCGGGTGGGTGAACACAAATAAACATAAATGAACAGAAACGATAACTGAAAAGAATAAATTCAATTAAATTCATATTTCCTTCACATTTCTCCTTTATGATATAATTAAAGCAAAATACTCAAGATTAAAAAGGAGCAGTGATAATATGTTTAGATTTGGTCCGATGGGTAGATTTGGCCACATGGGATTTAATAACTTTTGGGGAGGTGGAGAATTTATGATGTTTTTCTGGATCATTATTCTGGCAGCGGTGATTTATTTTATTGTTCAAAAAAGTAATGAAAATAAAAATTACAGTCAGCGAAATAATAATTCCAACTACAATGAGCACCAGCTGAGCAGTAATCATCGAGATAGTGCAGAAGAAACTGCCCGTAATCGTTATGCTAAAGGTGAGATTTCAAAAGAAGAATTTGATGAAATCATTAGGAATCTGAGAAGGTAAATTATATAAAATAATTAGAAAGCAGTTTTAATTCTTGCAAAAGAATTGGACTGCTTTTCTGCTATTTTTAGACAAAAATTGACAGGTTCACGGTGCGTGTACATAAACGAGCATAAACAGGCACAAACGAAAGGTGTACATTAAGTTACAAAAATAGTATAATAAAGTTAAATATAAGTGAAATTGTAAGCTTAGTAGAGAGGAGATTAGCTGATGGGCCTTGAATTAGAACAGTATAAATTGATTGTAGAAAACACGCCCAATTTAATCTGGGTTTCTGGTGTAGATGCCAAATGTTATTACTTTAATCAGACCTGGCTTGAGTTTAGAGGGCGCAGTTTAGGTGAGGAGTATGGAAATGGCTGGTTTGAGGATGGGGTTCATCCCGATGATAAAGAAAAGTGTATGGAAATTTATTTAAATAATTTTAATAAAAAACAGCGATTTAATATGGTTTATCGCCTGCAGAGGTCTGATGGAGAATACCGCTGGATTGATGATACGGGAGCTCCATTTTATGATCAGGCAGGTAAATTTGCTGGATTTGTAGGCAGCTGTGTTGATATTACTGAGAGGATCAGAGGACAGCAGTATAAGGAGCGGGCCACCCGTGATGGTTTAATAGGAATTTTTAACCGCCAGTACTTTTTCGATTTAATGCAGGAAGAATATTATAAATCAATTGAAAATCAAAATCCACTTTCAGTAATTATGTTTGATGTTGATAAATTTAAAGAAATCAATGATAATTATGGACATTTAATTGGAGATCAGGTATTACAGAAAATCACAGAAGCGGTTAATGAAGTTATTCGTAATTTCGATTTTTTTGCCCGCTATGGGGGCGATGAATTTGTCGTTGGGCTGCCAGGCACAGATATAATGGCTGCTAATAAGGTAGCACTTCGGATTCTTGATAACATTGAAAACATTAAAATTGAGGAGGCAGCAGAACTAAAGATTGCCTGCAGTATTGGAACTGTAACCTTAAAAAAAGAAAAAAACATTGAAGAATTAATCGATAAAGCTGATAAAGCTTTATATAAATGTAAAAACAATGGCGGTAATTGCGTGGTCAGTTTTAACCACGAATTTGCCTAAACAGCTTAATTTCTGCTATAATATAATTTGGTGTTAAATAAATTTTAAAAATTTTTTGAGGTGAAAATTAATGAGAACGGTTGGTACTGAAGTAAGAGGAATTAGGGCTCCAATAGTCAAGGAAGGCGATCAGCTGATAGATATTGTTGTTGATTCACTCAAGCAGTCAATCAAAGAAGAGGGTATTGAACTTCGTGACCGGGATGTTTTAGGCATTACCGAATCCTTAGTCGCCAGAGCTCAGGGAAATTATATTGACATTGATGATATTGCAGCGGAAATTGAGGAGAAATTTGAAGGAGATTCAATCGGGATTGTTTTTCCAATTTTGAGCAGAAACCGCTTTTCTATGATTTTAAAAGGAATCGCCCGCAGTGGTAAGAAAATTTTTCTGCAGTTAAGTTATCCCAATGATGAGGTGGGCAATCCACTTTTAGATGCCCGCAAGCTTTACGATTTGAAAATTGACAGTTATCAACATGTAATTGAAGAAGAGGAGTACTATGAGAAGTTTGGAGATTTTAAACATCCTTTTACAGGTGTCAATTATGTAGATTTATATAAAGAAATTGCTGCCGAAACAGAGATTGAAATTATTGCAGCCAATCAGCCGGAAAGTATTTTAGATTATACAGATCAGGTTATAGCAGCTGATATTCATACTCGCGAGCGGACAAAAGAGATTTTAAAAGAAAATGGTGCCCAAAAGGTGATTGGACTTGATGAGATCTGTAATCAGGATCACGGTAAAGGCTATAATCCTCAATTTGGGCTTTTAGGTTCAAATAAGGCTTCAGATAAAAAGTTAAAACTTTTTCCAAAAGACGGAGAGCAGTTTGTAGAAGCTGTACAAAAAGAAATTAAAGAGTTCAGCGGTAAAGAAGTTGAAGTTATGATTTATGGAGATGGTGCTTTTAAGGATCCAGCAGCCAAAATTTGGGAACTTGCTGATCCAGTTGTCTCCCCAGCTTATACTAAGGGACTTGAAGGAACACCAAACGAAGTTAAGCTAAAATATCTGGCAGATAATGACCTCAAAGATTTAAAAGGAGAAGAGCTGCTTCAGGCCATGAAGGATGAAATCAAGGAAAAAGAAGCAGATTTAACTGCCAATATTAAATCTCAGGGAACAACTCCCCGAAGACTAACAGATTTACTGGGAAGTTTATGTGATCTTGTCAGCGGCAGTGGGGATAAGGGAACTCCAATTATTTTAATTCAGGGCTATTTTGACAGTCTGGCAGATGAATAAGCTTTTTACTTTAAATTTAAGTCAAAGATAGAAGGAGAAAAGATAATGAAAGAAAAAATTGCAGTTGTAACTGACAGCACATCTGATTTAACTAAAGAGGATTTAGAAAAGTATGGGATTAAATCAATTCCCTTAAAGGTTATTTACAGTGATGGTCAGTACCATGATCGAGTTGATATAACTCCAGCAGAGGTTTATGAGAGTTTTGAAAGGGAAATCCCAACCACTTCTATGCCTTCACCTCAGGAAATTATGGATGTTTATAATGAGCTTAAGGATGAAGGTTATACACACATTATTTCTATTCATATTTCAAGTGGACTTTCTGCAACCTACAGTAACTGTATGATGGTTGCAGATCAAATTGAAGGGATAGAAGTAGAAGTAGTTGATTCAAAAATGCTCTCTAAGGGTCTAGGTAGGCTTGTGATGTATACAAATTCTCTAGTTGAAAAAGGAGAATTAAGCTTTGCTGAAATTATTAAAAAGACTGAAGCCAAAAAGGATAAGATTGAAGTCTTTTTTGTGGTAGAAACTCTCAAGTATCTCAAAAAGGGTGGCCGAATTGGTAAAGTTTCAGGTACTATTGCTGAATTTTTAAATATCAAGCCAATCATTGCCATTGAGGAAGAGGGCGAATATTTCACTTTTGATAAAGTTAGAGGCCGCAGTCGTTCACTGAAGAAAATGTATTCGATTATTAAAGATAAAATAGAAGAGGGTAAAGAATATGTTGTTGATGTCATGAATGCAGTAGCTGAGGAAGAAGCAAAGGGGCTTTTAGATAAGTTTAAGGATCTCAAACAGGTTAAAGAGACTTATTTCAGTGAGATCAGTCCTGTAATGGTTGTCCATACTGGCCCTGGTTTAATAGGTGTTGTTTTAACAGAGATGGATTAATATAGATTAGATAGTCAGGCTAATCACAGTATAAAATTATTTAGATAATATTATTATGACTCAAAGAGCAGTCTTACAGGGCTGTTCTTTTTTGCTTTTATACTTGACAAGAGAGCTCATCTTTACTATAATTGAAAATAGTAATCAATATCATAAAATTGAGGAGTGAGTAAAATGGCTAAAAAGAATAAAGAACAATTCAAGTGGGCCGACAGTCAGGTATTTGATTATGAGGTAATTAAACATCCAGAAAAAAATAAGTCTCATCTTGAAGAAAGAAAAGAACTAATTAAGCAGGGAGAAGTAGAATGTTCTGAATGGTGGTTATGTTGGAGAAAACATTAATGGAAAGAAATATAAAATTTAAAATCCTTTATTAAAGACTCTTTTAGTGTCCAAAGCTAAAAGAGTTTTTTTATGTAAAAATTTAAAATAAGTTCTTGACAAAAGCTCATAATTTACCTATAATTAATAACAGTAATCATTACTAATAAATAAATTAATTAAAAGGAGTGGATTTAATAATGCAAGAACAAAAATCAATGCCGTTAATTGGAGACAAATTTCCAGAATTAGAGGTAACTACAACTCAGGGGACTATGAACTTACCAGAAGATTATGAGGGAAAATGGTTTGTATTATTTAGTCATCCTGCTGACTTTACACCAGTCTGCACAACTGAATTTGTATCATTTCAGAAAAGATATGATGAATTTAGAGAATTAAATACAGAGTTAATTGGTCTAAGTATTGACCAGGTATTCAGTCACTTAAAGTGGGAAGAATGGATTGAAGAAGAAATTGGTGAAACAATTGAATTTCCAATCATTGCTGATGGAACTGGTGATGTAGCAAGAGAAATTGGTTTATTACATACAGCAAGTAAAACCCAGACTGTACGAGCTGTATTTATTGTAGATCCAGAGGGAACAATTAGAGCTATCCTTTATTATCCAGCTGAACTGGGTAGAAATATGGATGAAATTTTAAGAATGATTAAAGGCTTTAAAAAAGCTGAAGAAGAAAATGTAGCAATTCCTGCTAATTGGCCAAACAATGAGATTATGGATGATCATGTGATTCTGCATCCGGCAAGTAATAAATCTCATATCGAAAAGCGTAGAGAGCAGATTGAAAATGGAGAAATCGAATGCTATGACTGGTGGTTATGCCACAAAGCTCCTAAAAAATAAATAAATTGATAATTTGTTAAGCATCTTTTCTGTTTAATTACAGGAAAGGTGCTTTTTTTCTTTTAAAAAAGGAATTTTAATAGCTATCCCGAAAAATTAATATAGTTAATAAAATAACTTAAAAATATTACTGGAGGAAACTGATGTTTAAAAATCATAAAAAAACAATTGCAAAATTAAAAGATAAGATAATTTGGAATCAAGAAATAAAAGCAGCTTTAGTCTGTGGCTCAGTTGCCCACGGATTTGAAAGAGAAAATTCTGATTTAGATGTGATGTTTATTATTAGCAAAGAGGATTATATTAAAAGAAAAAAGAGAGGAGAGCTTACATATTTTGATCAGGAATTAGCAGTAGCCCCAACGGAATATATTGATGGTAAATATATAAGTTTAGATTTTTTGCTCAATTTGAGGCCTGGAAGTGGTATTCAGAAGAGGCAATTAAGCTAAATAATAAGTATCTGCTTAATAGGGCGGCTAATAATCTGGTTCTATTTGGAGGACGTTTAATTTTAGCAGAAAATGAATGTCTCTACCCTTTTCACAAGTGGTTTTTAAGAGCTTTAGCTGAAATTGAGGCTAAACCAGAAGATTTGATGAAAACTATTGATGATTTAATGCGCGCCCCCGATAAAAAATTAGTAGAAAAATTTTATCAGGATGTTAAAGCCTATAGAGTCTGGGTAGACTCAGATATAAACTGGCCTCATAAATTTATGCTGGATACAGAATTGACCTGGCTGGAGGATAAAACTCCAGTGGCTGACTTATAATAGATAAAGGGAGAGAGTGATGAAAAATAAAATTATTTTAACAAGTAAAAGATTAAATTTGAGATTATTTAAAAAAAGCGATTTAGAAAAAATTTATCAAATGAGTCAGGAAAAAGGAATCAGAAAATGGCTGCCTGACCAGTACTATCAGAACAAAGAAGAAGCAGCAGAGGTGATTGATTTTCTGATTAATAGTTATCAAGATCTTAGTCCTCAGGAAAGACCTTTTGTTTTGGGAATTGAATTAAAGGAAAACAAAGAATTAATTGGTCATATTGGTTTAAGTCCAGTGGATGAACTTGTTGAAGTGGGTTATGCAGTCGAAGATAAATATCAGGGAGCTGGTTATGCCACTGAGGCGGTTAAAGAATTTTCAAGCTGGGCTCAAAAAGAACTAAATTTAAAAGCAATCTGGGGAATTGTAGAAAAAGAAAATATTGCTTCGGCAAAAGTGCTTAAAAAAGCTGGTTATTTACTTGCTAAACCAAAAGGGAAAATGGACAAAGATTATTATAAATTTGTTTAAAAATTATTACCATTAAACTTATAATAAATATTTAAGTTGAGGAAGTGTTTATGTTGAACGAAAAAGCTAAGCTGGTTAATGCCTGTCCAATTTTTATTAGCAATAATGTTAAGAAAACAGTTGATTTCTATGTAGAAAAACTGGGCTTTAAATTTGCAGAACATCTGGATAAGATAGATAAATTTGCAGCAATTTATAGAGACCAGATTGAAATTGTAGTTGTTGAAAAGAAGAAGGGAAAAATTTTATCCAATCAAACTCGATATGGTAGTGGTTATGATGCTTACTTAGATACCGCGACTCTGAACGGGATAGACTTAATTTATCAGGAATTTAAAGAAAAAGGAGTTAAAATTATTAATAAGCCACAATTGACAGATTATGGCAGCTACGAATTTATTTTTGAAGATATTGACGGCAGAAATATTGGAGTTGGTTTAATTAAGGATCAGGCTAATTTTTTTGAAAAGT
Organism: Halanaerobium saccharolyticum; assembly: GCF_003053565.1. Taxonomy (GTDB): domain Bacteria; phylum Bacillota; class Halanaerobiia; order Halanaerobiales; family Halanaerobiaceae; genus Halanaerobium; species Halanaerobium saccharolyticum_B. Next base: position 16,240 of record NZ_QAXS01000035.1, read on the forward strand.
CAAATTATCTAAATGACTAGAAAAGATTATTTGGATTTATCAGCTCTGCTAAAAAATAATAACTGTAAAAATTGCTCTATAATTCATTTTCGGTTATAGAGCTTTTTTTACTCAGAAATTAAATCTCCTTTTAAAGCAGGAGTTTTTTGATTAATGGCTAATTTTGATAATGATAAGTAATTTAATTAAGTTTGTCCGGGGAGTTGATAATTATGGAATTTTACTCAGATTTCAGTAAAAATTATGATAAAATTTTTCCTCTTAATAATAAAAAGTTGGAATTAATTGATGATACATTTAAAAACTTGAAAAAGCAAAGAGAAAATATAAAACTGCTCGATGTTGGCTGTGGTACAGGGAGTTATAGTATTGCTCTGGCAGAAAAAGGATATCAGCTTAAAGCAGTTGATATTGATGCTGAAATGATTTCCATGGCTGAATCAAAAATGAAAGAAGCCCGGGTAGACATTGATTTTTACCGGCTGGGAATGCTGCATCTGAAAGATAAGTTTAAAAGTTCCAGCTTTGATGGAGTTTATATTATTGGCAATGTGCTGGTTCACCTTAAAAAAGAGGAGATAAAGAAATTTTTAAAACTGGCAGCTGAGCTATTAGATGAAGGTGGTAAAATATTTATTCAAATAGTAAATTATTATCGAATCTTAGAATTAAATCTGGAGGGACTGCCCACAATTTACAGTCAGGATGATTCAGTCCGCTTTGAGCGTGATTATAAATATCAGGAAGAAAAAAATACAATTTATTTTATAAGTAGATTGATCGATCACTTTAATGATCAAATTTTATCAGAAAATAAAATTGAGTTATACCCACTCTGCAAATCAGAGCTGGAAGAAAATTTGAATGAAGCTGGATTTGAAATAGGCGCTGTCTATGGCAGCCCAAATGGAGACCAGTACAGAGAGTTAAATTCAATCCCACTGATTATAACTGCTCAGAAGAAATAATTTTAAATGGTCCTGAGTATTGAGCTGAAAATCTAAAAGTTTAAATTCAATGGCTTTAAAATTTAACGAGAGCAGCTGTACTAGCTAAGGAGAAAGATAGTGAAAAAATTATTAAAAAGTGATAAAATAAAAATAAGATTCTTTGGTCTATATTTGCTTTCATTATTTCTGCTTTTTTTGAGCTGGTTTATTGGCTACTATTTTCTACCAGAGGGTTTACTAAGCGGAAGAACAGCTCTCAGCAGCTTAGCAGGAGATAGTGCAGCTTCCAGTATGATTTTAGAATTTTTTAAAATCTTTATTTTAAATATACTGGCTTTTTCGGTGATTATTGCAGGTAATTATATTCTTCGCGTGAAATATTTTGCCTTCGGCTATTTGGTGCCCCTGGCTTGGACCATACTCTATGGTTTAACTTTAGGAACAAATTCATTTGCTATTCCAGTGGTGGAAAAACTTGCTCCAAGCTGGAGAGTGTTTTTGCGCAGTGGTCCTTATGAGATGATGGCTGCTGTACTTCTGGCAGTTGCCACTGATCAAATAGCAATAAATAAATCGGAAAGTTTTTTTCAAAAATCCGAGACTGTTGCTAAATCAGAGCGGAGAAAAATGAAACCCAAAAACTGGCTGGCAGTTATTATCTCAATATTGATACTGGCAGCGGCAGCTCTGAGAGAAGCCTATATGATTTTTGAGCTTTAAAAATGGAATGTTTTTCTAAGCACCCGGCACCAAAAGGGAGGATAAGTGTGAATAATTTAATGTTTATATTTGTATTTACTCTGAGTCATTTAATTGCTTATACAGTTGCAGGTGTAATTGCCTTAAATATTAGTCAGGATATTTATGAAAGTAGAAACCGGCTCTGTAATTTTTTAAGAGATATGAGTGATTCAGAAGAGAGCAGACATGTAAAAAAATATTTTTTTCCTGCCCAATTAATTAGAGGGGTTTTGATGGCTTCTGTTTTATTGCCTTTAATAAATACAATTTCAGCTTTTTCATTTCTGGAGAGGTTTATATTTTTTGCGGGCTTAATGTTTGTCTTCACACATTTTGCAGCAGTATCTCCTTTTATTGATAATATTGAGGGATTTGTGTATTTCAAAAATAAATATTTACAGAAAAAAGCTTTTTTGAAATTTCAGCTTGAAATGATACTTTACAGTCTTTTATTTGCTTCATTGTTATCTGCCTCTTATTTTCTTTTTTAGATGTTGTTTATACTGGTAAAATAACAGCTTAAAGGGGTGAAAAAAATGGAAGAAGAAAAAATGGACTGGCGCTTTGGCTTTCTTGGTTTTTTGGGCTTTATGGGATTTCAGGCCTTTTCTTTTGATCAGCCAATCTGGTTTTTATATTTCAGTTTTTTTAGTTTCTTTTCTGCTTTTAGGTACAAATATCCAAAGTTAAAGTATCTTGGTTTACTGGGCTTATCGGGTATTATTCTTTATTTGCTTGCGATTCTTGATGTAATAAAGGTTTAGTTATCAACACTTATATTTTTAAGGGTGATGGGAATGTTGAAAAAAATTGGAGTATTGCTTTTATTAATCAGCCTTATTTTTTTGGTTGGAAGTGGTCTCTATCATTTAATGATTGCGATTATTAATGATCCGGGTTTACCACTTCTAATCAGATTTGCACTGGGTGGTTTACTTATCGGTTTGCTTGTACTTTTAATTGCTTTAATTAAAGAAAGATGGGAGGATAAAAAAAATGAAAAATTTGACCATCGTGAATACTGAAGAGGTTGCTGGGAGAGAAATTTCCGAACAGTTAGGTCTGGTAAGGGGAAATACAATTAGAGCCAGACATATTGGTAGTGATATTATGGCTGGTTTAAGAAATATAGTCGGGGGAGAAGTAAAAGAGTATACTCAGATGATCAGTGAAGCCAGGGAAGAGGCTTTAAAGAGAATGATCGAAGAAGCTGAAAGTTTAAATGCAGATGCAGTAGTTAATATCCGTTTTACCACCTCTCAGGTAATGGGAGGAGCAGCAGAAATTTTAGCTTATGGTACGGCTGTGAAGTTGAAATAAATTTAAAAATAGAATTTCACGGTTTTGAATTATGGAATTTTTTTCTAAGTACCCGGTACTAAAGGGGAGGAATATTTTAGTGGCTTATTTTAAAAAAATTGAGGGAGAAAGAGTTTATTTATCACCAATTAATATTGAGGATGCAGCTAAATATACTGAGTGGTTAAATGATTTAGAAATTACAGTTAACCTTTCAATGCCCCATAACACTTATACTTTAGAACAGGAAAAAGAAGCGCTAAAGAATTTAAGTGCTGAGGGTTATAATTTTGCAATTATAAATCAGAAAGATGATCAGCTGCTTGGAAACTGCGGCCTGATGAATGTAGATTTGATTAATCGGATTGGGGAAGTGGGTATTTTTATCGGTAATAAAGATTTCTGGAATCAGGGTTATGGTACTGAAGCAATGGAGCTTTTGTTGGATTATGCATTTCACCTTTTGAATTTGAACAATATTGAGCTCAAAGCCTATGCTTTTAATAAAAGAGCAATTAAATGTTATCAAAAATGTGGGTTTAAATTAATTGGGCGCAGAAGAGAAGCCCATATTATTGCTGGAGAAAAATATGATGAGATATATATGGATATTTTAGCAGCAGAATTCGAAGGGAAAATCCCAGCTTTAGTTAAAGAGCGGATTAATAAGTAGAAAATATATTAGAATAACACAATAGAACACTAGAAAGGAAGCTATGAAGAAATTACTTGTTTTTTTGCATTTTTTTGTTGGAATAGGTGCCCTATTTGGAGGGGGAGGGGCAATTCTTAATCCTCTGCATATAATTTACTTTACAATTGGTGGCAGCGAAATGATTATTTCACTCAGGTTAATAATGAATGAAAGAAGACTCTATTAATGAAAGTGAGCAGATTTCTGCTCACTTTTTTGCAGGGATATAATTAATTTCACCGAATAGTTAATTTAAGTAGCTTAAATTATTTTATTTATAAATTTTGTTTCTATCGATAAGAGAGATTATTTTTTTACTTATTCACAATTTATTAAAACCATTAATTATGAACTTTAAGGAGCAGCGAGATGATAAAACATATACATATTCTGGGACCATCCGGTTCTGGAACTACTACAGTAGCTAAAGTATTGAGCAAAAAACTTAATTTAGCTCATTTTGATGCCGATAATTATTTCTGGAAGCCAACTGATCCACCCTATCAGCATCTGCGGTCAATTGAAGAGCGCCGGCGGCTGCTAAAAGAAGATCTTAAAAATGAGTCCCGCTGGATAATCAGTGGTTCGTTTTGCGGCTGGGGAGATATTTTTATGGATGATTTTGATCTAGTAATTTATCTCTGGACTCCGATCAATGTTAGGTTAAGAAGACTAAAAAGTAGAGAACAGCAGCGTTTCGGCAGTGCTGTGCTTCCCGGTGGTAAAATGTTTGAGCGGCACCAGAAGTTTTTAGATTCTGCCGCCAGATATGACTATGATCAAACGGAATTCAGAAATAAGAGAACTCACGAAGAGTGGATGCAGAAATTAGACTGCCCTATTATAAAAATTGAAGGGGAAAAAACAGTTAAAGAGATTGTTTCGATAATAGAAGAAAAAATTGAAAAACTGGAAAGTTGAGTAAAAAAATGACAGGAGGAGACTAAATTGAGCAAAATATTAGTGATCAGAAATGAAATTTTTGATCTGCCTGAAGCAGCAGAAGCAGAAATAAAGAAAATCAATCCAGAAGTGGAGTTAAATTTAATTGATTCCAACAGTGACTATTTACCTTTACTAAAAGAAGCAGAAATAGTATTTGGCTGGCCCAAAACTGAGCTGCTTAAGAAAGCAGAAAATTTAAAGTGGCTGCATCTTCCCAGTGCTGGTGTTGACCGCTATGCAAATAAAGAACTTTATCAGAACAGGGATCTAATGCTGACAAACTCGAGTGGAGTTTATGGTAAACCAATTGCTGAACATGTTTTTTCCATGATTATGGCCCACAACCGCAATTTGATTGATTATGCCTATGATAAAAAAGAAAAGAAGTGGCAGCGCAAAAACGATATTAAAGATTTCTTTAACTCAACAGTTGGGATTTTAGGCCTGGGAGATATTGGCAGCACAATTGCTAAAAGGGCAAAAGCCTGGGGCGCAGAAGTTTTAGCTTTAAAAAGAACAATGATTGAGTTCCCGAACTATGTTGATCAAATTTATTTAAATGATGATTTGGATAAGTTGTTAAAAGAATCTGATTATCTTATCCTTACCCTGCCTGGGACCCCGGAAACAGAAGGGATAATAGGTAGAAAAGAATTAAAAATGATGAAGGATACAGCTTTTATAGTCAATATTGGGCGTGGTTCGCTGATTAAACAGGATGAGCTGCTTGAAGCTCTCAAAAATAACTGGATTGCAGGGGCAGGACTTGATGTAACAGATCCAGAACCTCTGCCTGAAGATAGTGAACTCTGGGAGCTGGATAATTTGATTTTAACACCACATACTTCTGGTTTTTCACCAACCAATGATCAGCGCCGTTTTGAAATATTTAAAGATAATCTGCAGAGTTATCTTCAAAATCAGAAACTAAATAATTTGGTTGATTTTGAGCTTAAATACTAATCAGACTTGACACAAAAAATGTCCGGAACTTAAAAAGTTCTTCGGGCATTTTTTTGATAGTACTCTGGATTTCTGCTTTAAACTTTTTCATTATTCTTTGAATTTGAATTTGATTTTAAGATAATAATTTTATTGAAATAATTGGGAGCGATTTCGGCTAAAATTTATTCAAAAAAATAAAGGTTAATAGTAATTGTTAGCGAAGTATAAAAATATAATCTTATTGCTTATAAAAGGCTTGGTTGATATTCAAATATAATTTAAAATTTGTAAAAGGGAGAAAAAAATGGAGAGAGAAATCATAGCAAATGAAAATATCAGAAAATTTAAAATTAACAAATTTATTGATCAGGAAGATTTAATAATCAAAGAAACTCCGCTGACGCTTTTTATCAATGGGTATCAGTTTTTAACGCTAATGGTGCTTAAAGAAAATCTAGAAGATCTAATCACTGGTTTTCTGGCTGCAGAAGGAATTATTGAAACAAAAAATGAGCTTAGAAAAATTGAATTTAAACATGATAAAACTGTGGCTTTAATTGAAATTTCTGGAGATTTTTCTCCCGGTGATTATAAAAAACGAACTCTGACCTCCGGCTGTGGAGCTGCTTCAACTTTTATTAATCTTAAAGATTGTGCAGCTGCAGAAACAATTCACTCTAAAATAAAGATTAAAGCAGAAAAAATAGCTGCTCTAATGATAGAACTGCAGCAGAACTCAAATTATTTTCAAAAGACAGGTGGAACTCATACAGCTGCTTTAGCTGAAGCTGATCAGATAATTTATCAGCTTGAAGACATCGGACGTCATAATGCTCTGGACAAGGTTATTGGAAAAGCAATCAATGATAATCTGAATCTGAAAGACAAAATTCTACTTACAAGCGGTCGGATTTCTTCAGAAATGATTGTTAAGGCTCTCAAACAGGGAATTCCATTTTTAGTTTCCCGCTCGGCCCCGACAGCTGCAGCGGTTAAAATTGCTAGAGATAGAAATATGACTTTAGTCGGTTTCTGCAGGGGGAAGCGTTTTAATATTTACAGTGGTGAAGAAAAAATAAAACTGGAATAAAATATTAATTTTAAAAAGGGGAGGGTGTTCTTGAAGAGAAATAAAAGGATTTTAATTGCTAAGTTGGGACTGGATGGTCATGACCGCGGAGCTAAAGTGGTGGCCCGGGGCTTAAAAGAGGCAGGAATGGAAGTGATTTATACCGGGCTCAGAAATACAGCTCAGGATGTAGTTAGAACGGCAGTTCAGGAAGATGTGGATTTAATTGGAGTTAGTATACTTTCAGGTGCTCATAAGACACTGATAAAAAAACTTTTTAAACTGCTGGAAGACGAAGAAATTGCTGAAACTCCTGTTCTAGTAGGTGGAATAATTCCGAAAGATGATTACAGCTATTTATATAACTTAGGAGTTAATAAAATTTTTGGCAGTGGAACTTCTTTAGAAGAGATACTAAACTATATTCGGGATTTGAAATCAGAAAGATAGGTGATCAGGGTACTGGTTTTTTATCAGGAGGTGAGAAAACTGGTTGTTAAAGAATCTAAATTGTTTAATCAGGAGCTTGAACAATTTGTAAGTTCAATTAGAGCAGGTAGAGAACGAGAAATAGCCAGGGCGATAACTTTGCTTGAAGATCAGGACCCGCTGAGCAGCAAAATTATGCAGCTGCTTTATCAAAATTATTCTAAGGGCTATCTGATTGGAATTACAGGGCCAGCAGGGTCAGGTAAGAGTTCTCTTTTAAATCTATTAGTTAAAGAATATCTTAAAAAAACTGAAGAAAAAATTGCAGTAATTGCAGTTGATCCCACGGCTCAGCAGAGTGGAGGAGCTTTTTTGGGTGATCGTATTAGAATGAAAGAGTTATATGCAAATAAGCAGATTTTTATTCGAAGTATGGCAAGTAGAGAAAGTCTTGGCGGAGTTAATGCTGCAGTTTATGATACAGCAGTAATTCTGGCAGCTGCCGGTTATCAAAAGGTGATTATTGAAACTGTCGGGGTTGGGCAGACAGAAATTGATATTGTTAGTCTGACAGATACGACTATTGTAGTTACGGTCCCGGAAACTGGAGATGAAATCCAGATATATAAATCTCAACTTATAGAAATAGGAGATATTTTTATTTTAAATAAATCTGACCTACCTCAGGCAGCGAAAATGGAGCTTTTACTCAAATCATTATTTGCCCTTGAAAAATCTGACAGCTTATTTCAAAAAAGATCTGCTGCTTTAGAATGGGAAAAGCCGCTGCTTAAAACTTCTGCTCTAAATAATCAGGGAATAGCTGCTGTAGTCGAAGCCATAAATGAACATTTTAATTATTTACAGAAAAATAATATTCTGGCAGAAAATAAAAACAAGCAGCTTAAAAAACATCTTTTAAATTTACTGCTGTCCAGGGTTACCCAAAAATTTTCAAAAAAATTTAAAGAAGAGGCTAAATTAGAGGACTATCTGGCAAAAATATTAGTCGGAGAAGCAGCACCATTTCAACTGATTGAAGAGTTTGTTGATAATAATTTAACAAACTGAGTTGACTTGTGGTCAGTTTTTTGCTATCCTTAATGGTGTCGATTAACTAAAGGAGGGGGAAATGAATCTCAAAAATATAGAACATATAGGTATTGCCGTTGATAATCTGGAAGAGGCTCTGAGTTTTTATCAGGACATTTTGGGCTTGGAATTACTTAAAAGAGAAATTGTTGAATCACAGGCAGTTAAAATTGCATTTTTAAAAGTTGGAGAGACAAAGATTGAGCTGCTTGAAGCCTTAAATAAAGAGAGTGCTATTGCCAGATTTATCGAAAAAAACGGTGAGGGGATTCACCATTTCGCAATTTTAGTCGACAGCATTGAAGATAAGATAAAAGCGATGCAGGCTCAAGGAGCCAGATTAATAGGTGATAAGGCAACTGCTGGTGCAGACAATATGAAAATTATTTTTGTTCATCCACAAAGTACTAATGGAGTCTTATTAGAGTTATGTGAACCACTTGCTAAGGAGGAAAAATAATGTCAGTAGAAGATAAGGAAAAGTTGTTAGAAGATAAAAAAGAGACGATTCGTCAGGGTGGCGGCCAGGCAAGAATCGAAAAACAGCACAAAAAAAATAAAAAAACCGCCAGAGAGAGAATTGAATATCTGCTTGATGACGGCTCATTTAATGAATTAAATATGTTTGTAGAAAACCGCAGTATTTCACTGGGGATGGACGAAAAAGAAGTTCCAGGCGAGGGTGTTGTGGTTGGTTATGGTACTATTGAAGGCCGTTTGGTTTATGTTTACGCTCAGGACTTCACAGTAATGGGAGGTTCAGTTGGAGAAGCCCATGCGCAGAAGATTTCTGAGGTAATGGATTTGGCTGTTAAAAATGGTGCCCCGATTATTGGGCTTAATGATTCCGGTGGAGCCCGTATCAATGAGGGTATAGATTCTTTAAACGGATATGGAGAAATTTTCTACCGCAATACCAAGGCTTCAGGTGTGGTGCCCCAGATTACAGCAATCTTAGGTCCCTGTGCTGGTGGAGCAGTTTATTCTCCGGCAATTACAGATTTTATTTTTATGGTTGACCAGACTTCTAAAATGTTTATTACCGGTCCCAGTGTAATTAAATCTGTAACTGGAGAAGAAGTTTCAGCTGAAGAGCTGGGAGGAGCAATGACTCATAATCAGGTTAGTGGAGTTGCTCACTTTATGGAAGACAACGAAGAGGCCGCTCTGGATAATATCAGAAGATTATTAGCTTACATACCTGATAATTATAAAGAAGAGCCTGAAAAATTGGATATTCAGGATGAAGCAGGACGCAGTACCGAAGAACTTAAAGAGATTGTTAAAGAAAATCCGCAAAAAGCTTATGATGTGAGAGATGTAATTGATATTCTGGCAGATAAAGATAGTTTTATGGAGGTTCAGCCATATTTTGCTCAAAATGCAGTAATTGGTTTTGCCAGGTTAAATGGGCGCAGTGTTGGTATTGTAGCCAATCAACCTCAGCATCTGGCAGGGTGTCTAAATATTGATGCCTCAACCAAAATTGCACGTTTTATCCGCTTTTTAGACAGCTTCAATATTCCAATTGTTTCACTGGTTGATGTTCCAGGTTATATGCCGGGTACTGAACAGGAATATGGAGGAGTAATCCGTCATGGTGCAAAGGTATTATATGCATATTCGGAAGCCACTGTACCAAAGATTACTCTAATTATGCGGAAAGCATATGGTGGAGCTTATATTGCAATGGGCAGTCGTTCTGTAAGAGCTGATCTTGTTTATGCCTGGCCGATAGCAGAAATTGCAGTTATGGGTCCAGAAGGTGCTGCTAATGTAATTTATCGCAAGGAAATTGCTAAAGCAGATGATCCCGATCAGCTGCGTCAGGATAAAATTGATGAATATAAAGATAATTTTGCCAACCCTTATATTGCAGCCAAAAGGGGAATGGTTAATGATGTGATAAAAATGGAAGAGACACGGGCTAAACTGATTAATGGTTTAGAGATGATGATCAATAAAAGAGAAGATGGACAGGATAAAAAGCACGGAAATATTCCTTTATAATAAGTGGGTGAGAATATGAATAATTATGTTCTTGGTCTGGAATTATTAATAATTGGAATGGGAACAGTGTTCCTTTCCCTCTATTTACTTTCAGTTTTTCTCTATTTTAGTGGAAAACTTTTCGGACCAGAAAATAAGAAGAAAAAGCAAACAGAAGTTAAAACAGAAAAGGTTGAAATCGCAGAAAAAAATCGAGAAACTGAAGCAGAAATGCAGACGGGTGTTTCTGCCAAAAAAGTCGCAGCAGTTTCTGCAGCAGTTTATGAGCTGTTAAATGATCAAAAAAAGTACAGGATAATTTCTATTCAAAAAAGTAATCAAAACTGGAAAAGATAGGAGCTGAATATAGAATGAAAAAATTTAGAGTTGAGGTAGATGGTGAAGAATTTATTGTAAATGTTGAGGAAATTGGAAGCGAGGATTCTGCTGGAACTACAGTTAGTACTAACACTAATGCTGGCAGCAGTCAAAGAACAAAGACAAAAAGAACTGTTAAAAAAGCTGCTCCTAAACCTAAAAAAGAGCCGCAGCAAGAAATGTCTGCCCCAGCTGAAGCTGGTGAGGGTGATGTTGTAGCTCCAATGCCTGGTAGTATTTTAGAAATTAATGTTAAAAAAGGTGACAGTGTGAACAAAGGTGATCTATTAGTTGTTCTGGAAGCAATGAAAATGGAAAATGAAATAACTGCTGTTCAGGCTGGAACTGTTAAAGATATTAAAGTTCGAGTTGGAGATAGTGTTGATGCAGAAGACATACTGCTGGTAATTGAGTAGGGGGTTAAATCATGTTAGATAAGATCTCACTATTTGTCCAGTCTACGGGTTATTTAAATCTGGAGCTGGGACAATTTATAATGATCATTGTAGCCTCCATACTTCTTTATCTGGCTGTAGTCAAAGAGTATGAGCCACTACTTTTAGTACCAATTAGTTTTGGTATGCTCTTAGTAAATCTTCCTTTAGGAGGTTTAATGGCAGCTGGGAAAGATGGTCAGGTAGGAGGATTACTTTACTATCTTTATCAGGGAGTTAAACTCGGTATTTATCCCCCGATAATTTTTATGGGAGTTGGAGCCTGGACTGATTTTGGTCCAATGATAGCCCAACCTAAAACTGCACTTTTAGGTGCAGCAGCCCAGTTCGGTATTTTTGCTACAATTTTTGGTGCAATTGCACTCGGCTTCTCACCTGCAGAAGCTGGTGCAGTTGGAATTATTGGAGGTGCTGATGGTCCAACAGCAATTTTTTCTGCCAGTCAGCTGGCACCACATCTGCTTGGCCCAATTGCAGTAGCCGCCTATTCTTATATGGCTTTGGTGCCGATTATTCAGCCGCCAATCATGAAGGCTTTAACTACCAAAGAGGAACGTCAGGTTAAAATGGAGCAGCTAAGACATGTAACTAAAAAGGAAAAGATAATTTTCCCGGTTGCTGTTACCTTACTTGGTGGTCTGCTGGTTCCTTCTGCACTGCCTCTTTTGGGAAGTTTAATGTTTGGTAATTTAATGCGGGAAGTTGGAGTTGTAGATCGTTTACTTAAAACTACTCAGAATGCTCTGATGAATATTGTTACTCTGTTTTTAGGTTTGACAGTTGGAGCAACAGCAAGTGCAGAGGCCTTTTTAAATGCTCAAACTATTGGGATTCTGGTTTTAGGCCTGGTTGCCTTCAGCTTTGGTACAGCAGTAGGAGTCTTATTTGGTAAGCTGATGTACAAGTTCAGTGGAGGTAAGGTTAACCCACTAATTGGAGCAGCAGGAGTGTCTGCAGTACCGATGGCAGCTCGAGTAGTGCAGAAGGTTGGCCAGGAAGAAAATCCATCCAATCACCTCTTGATGCATGCTATGGGGCCAAATTTTGCCGGAGTTATTGGATCTGCAATTGCAGCCGGTACTTTACTGTCAATACTCGGCTAGAATTATTATATTTAAATAACATAAAAAAATTAGGCCAGCAGTGAGAACTGCCGGCTTAATTTAAAACTTAATAAGTCAGAAAATTTAAAAAATAAATTTATTTTTATTTCAAATAAGATTTTTTTGTATTTAAAAAAGCAGCGAGTATCGAGCAGCTGGCTTCATCTCCGCCTGAATCCAGGCAGAAAATTAAAATTATTTATGAGGAGTGAAAATATGGCCAGAGGTGAGAGAATACAAATTGCACATCCAGGCTGGTGTAAGAACTGTGGTATCTGTGTATCAGTCTGCCCGACTGATATTTTAATCACCGGCAAAAAGAGTGTTGAGATTCTTGATTTAGAAAAATGTATTGGCTGTCATAATTGTGAACTGATCTGTCCTGATTTTGTACTAAAGGTGGTGGCAAATGATGAAAACTAAGATATTCAGACCCGAAAAAAGAGCTGTACTTATTCAGGGTGATCAGGCAGTTGTAGAAGGAGCTCTGGCAGCAGGTGTAGAATTTTTTGCTGGTTATCCAATTACTCCAGCCTCTGAAATTGCCGAAGGTTTTGCCAGAGAGCTGCCGAAAATTGGAGGTAAATTTCTGCAGATGGAAGATGAAATTGCGGGGATGGCAGCAGTAGTAGGTGCTTCCCTGGCAGGAAAAAAAGCAATTACAGCCACCAGTGGACCCGGTTTCGCTTTAAAACAGGAAAATTTGGGCTTTGCAACTATGGTTGAAGCACCAGTGGTTGTAGTTAATGTTCAGAGAGTTGGTCCCTCAACTGGACTGCCAACTTCTCCTTCTCAGGGAGATGTAATGCAGGCCCGCTGGGGAAGAAATGGGGATCAGGAAATTATAGCCCTGGCACCTGCCTCGGTAACCGAAAGCTATGAACTAACAATTAAGGCTGTAAACTTAAGTGAGAAATTTAGACAGCCAGTTGTTCTAATGCTTGATGAAGTTATCGGTCATCTCAGAGAAAAAATATATTTAAGTACCAGTGATGAGATTGAAATTATTGATAGAAAAAGACCTGCGGCTGATCAGGATCCAGATCAGTATCTACCCTATCAGCTGACAGATGATCTGATTCCTCCTATGGCGGATTATGGTAGTGGTTTAAAGTATCATACAAGTGGACTCTTTCATGATCAGAGTGGTTTCCCGGACGGAAAAAATGAGACTGCTAAACTAATGCAGGATCGCCTGCATAACAAACTGCATAATAATCTTGATCAAATAATTCTTTATCAAAAAGATATTAGAAAAGATGATCGGGTGGCTGTCTTAAGTTACGGTTCAGCAGCCAGAACAGCGATTAGTGCTGTGAATACAGGACGAAAAGATAACCTTAAAGCAGGCTGGTTTAAGCTGCAGACAATCTGGCCTTTTGCAGAAAAAGAAGTTGCAGAACTTGCGGCTCAGGTTGAAACAATTATTGTCCCCGAATTAAACCAGGGGCAGCTGATCAGAGAGGTTAAAAGAGCAGCTGCCGGTCAGGCTAAAGTTTTAGGTATAAATTCTTATGCAGGAGAATTGATTAAACCAGAAGAAATCAGGGCACTGCTGGAGGAGGTATTATAATGGATTTTGAAAAATACTTAAGGATGGATAAACTGCCCCATATCTGGTGTCCGGGCTGTGGTCACGGGACGATTCTAAATTCATTTATTAGAGCCTTTGCCGAGAGTGACTTTGACCAGGATAAAACGGTGGTTATTTCGGGTATTGGTTGTTCAGGTAGGGCCACCGGTTATCTTAATTTTGATACCCTGCACACAACCCACGGCAGGGCAATTGCCTTTGCCACAGGGGTAAAAATGGCCAACCCAGAATTAAATGTGATTGTAATGACTGGTGATGGTGATGGCTCAGCAATTGGAGGTAATCATTTGATACATGCAGCCCGTCGTAATATTGATCTGACTGTAATCTTATTTAATAATCAAATTTATGGCATGACAGGCGGGCAGTTTTCCCCAATGACTCCTACAGGTGATCTGGCATCCACTGCTCCCTATGGTAATATTGATCAGAACTTTAATCTGGCAGAACTGGTAGCAGGAGCAGGAGGAACTTTTATTGCTCGGGGAGCTACTTTTGACCCCAGGCAGCTGAAAAAATTATATCTTGCTGCTTTAAAACATAAGGGGTTTTCTTTTGTAGAAAGCCTTTCACAGTGCCCGGTTAGTTATGGCCGGCAGAATAAAGCTGGGGATGCAGTTGAAATGTTAAAAAAACAGGAAGAAGATACAATCAACTTTAAAAAGTGGCAGCAGCTTAGTACTGAAGAGAAAAAGCTTAAGTATCCACTTGGAATATTAAAAGAGCTTGATAATCCAGAGAGTGAATATACAGTGCGCTACCAGAAAATAATAGAGCAGGTCAATAATGAGGGGGCTTTATAATGGGAAGATATGAAATCAGATTAAGTGGTGCTGGGGGCCAGGGTATGATTCTGGCAGGAATTATACTGGCAGAGGCTGGAGTTATGGTTGATAATTTAAATATCAGTCAGAGTCAGTCTTATGGGCCTGAATCCAGGGGGGGTGCCAGTAGAGCTGAGGTAGTTTTTGATGAGGATCAGATAGATTTTCCAAAAGTAATTAAACCTGATCTTTTAGTCTGTTTAACCCAGGAGTCCTTTGATCAGTATGGAGCAGACCTTAAAAGCTATGGCGTGATAATTGCTGACAGCGGTATTGACATTTCTGAGGTCAAGCCGGAATTTAAAGATAATATCTACCAGTTAAACATTCTTGATCTTGCTGCCAAGGAAATTGGAAATGAAATTTCAGCTAATATGATTGTTTTAGGGATAATAGCCAGAATTATTCAGACCAGGATTCCAGTGGAATTTATCAAAAAGGCAATTATTGAAAAGGTTCCACCTAAAACTGTAGATTTAAATATAGAGGCTTTTGAATTGGGTTTCGACTTAAAACTCGATAAAAGGAGCTATATTTATGGGAGAATATAATAATCAGCAGCAGGGAGATAGAGAAATTTCGGATGCCGGGGATGCTGAAAATTTAAATCAGGCTGAAGAAAAATGGGAAACTGAGCAATATCAGAAAACGGCGGAGCGTTTTGGCTTAAGAAAAGATAATTTTATTTCGGATGCTGAATCTGAAATTAAACCCCTTTATACACCTCTAGACCTTAAAAATCTTGATTACCAAAAGACGCTCTCATTTCCAGGGGAGTTTCCTTTTACCAGAGGTGTTTATCCGACAATGTATCGGTCTCGACTCTGGACAATGAGGCAGTATTCTGGTTTTGGAACAGCAGTAGAAACTAATAAGCGCTTCAAATATCTTTTAGAACAGGGGCAGACCGGCCTTAGTGTTGCCTTTGATCTGCCTACCCAAATTGGATATGATTCAGATCATCCTCTGGCCGAAGGGGAAGTGGAAGTGGGAAGAGTTGGAGTGGCAATTGACAGTGTAGAGGATATGAAAATTCTTTTTTCTGAGATACATCTTAATAAAGTCAGCACTTCGATGACAATTAACGCTCCAGCTGCAGCTGTTTTAGCGATGTATATTGTAACAGCAGAAGAAAAGGGGATTTCTCCAGATCAGTTGAGCGGAACAGTTCAGAATGATATCTTAAAAGAATATATAGCTCGGGGCACTTATATTTATCCTCCCGAGCCCTCTTTGAGGTTGATTACAGATGTTTTTGATTACTGCTCCCGTAAGATGCCGGCATTTAATACCATCAGCATCAGCGGTTATCATATTCGGGAAGCTGGTTCAACAGCAGTTCAGGAGCTGGCCTTTACCTTAGCTGATGCCATCTGTTATGTAGAAAGAGCCCTAGAGATCGGCCTGGATATTGATGATTTCGCTCCGCGGCTTTCCTTTTTCTTTGCTTCTCAGATGAATTTGATTGAAGAAACTGCAAAATTTAGAGCAGCCCGGCGTCTCTGGGCTGAAATAATGGAAGCAAGATTTGGAGCAGAAAATAAAAAATCAAAGCTGATGCGCTTTCATACCCAGACAGCAGGGACAGCACTCACAGCAAATCAGCCTTTAAACAATATAATCCGAGTTACAATTCAGGCCCTGGCAGCAGTTATGGGAGGGACTCAATCTCTGCACACCAACTCCTATGATGAAGCACTTTCTTTACCTTCAGAAGAGGCGGTTGAGATTGCTTTAAGAACTCAGCAGATAATTGCTGAAGAAAGTGGAATTGCTGATGTTATCGATCCCCTGGGCGGTTCTTATTATTTAGAAGAATTAACCGATTCATTTGTTAAAAAATGTCGTAAATATTTAAAGAAGATTGATCAGCTTGGGGGAATGGTTGAAGCAATTAAAGCAGGATATGTCCAGCGAGAAATTCAGGATAGTGCCTATCAAAAACAAAAAGAAATTGATCAAAAAAAGAAAATAGTTGTTGGAGTCAATAAATATCAAAATAATAATAACAGTACAGAAACAGAGCTGCATCAGCTTGATCCTGCCCTGGAAGAAGCTCAGAAAGAAAAGTTGAAAAAATTAAAAGCCAGCAGAGATCAAAAAGAACTTAAAAAAGCTTTAGCAGAGCTTAAATCTGTTGCGGAAAGTGAAAAAAATATGATGCCAGTGATTATCGAAGCAGTTAAAGCCAGAGCCACCTTAGGTGAAATCAGTGATCAGCTAAGAGAGGTCTTTGGGGAGTATCAAAATAGAAATATTTAATTATTATTTAAACCCTGTCAATTTAAGGCAGGGTTTTTCTTATTTATAAAGAATTAATCCTGAATTATTCATAGCAACCACGAAATATTTTTTTCTTTTATTTAACTCTAAAATTATCTGATTTAAAATTTTAAAAGAGATTTTTGAGTTAAA
>NZ_QAXS01000036.1 GCF_003053565.1 Halanaerobium saccharolyticum
TAAATATTCTTCAGTTTGAATTAAATCTGTTGCAACCAGGTCTGGTAAATTCATTAAATCTGTGATAAACTTATTATGCATTTGCTTGACTCCTTCATTGAATTTTTGGTGTTGTAACTATTTAATTCAACGGAGCCAGGCAAATGCCTTTTTTATTTAGATATTTTTAGATTTACAGTTTTTTCTTCACAACATTAATTATACAACCAAAAATTATAACAGAATTTTGTTGCGATTGCAACTAAATTAGATTAAAAAAAGATTAGAATTAAAAAAATAACCCCTCATTAAAAAATGAGAGGCCAATTAAAACTATAAATTTTACTATACCGCTTCGTTTTTAGCTCCCTTAACTTCTACATCCATTGCAAAATCAACTACACTAAAGACAATAACTGCTGTGATGGTATTAACTGCCGCCGCTGGAATTACTACTGTAGAAAACAAAACAGTAAATGGACCAGGTAAACCAACAAGCAGAGCAGCTGTACCGAGGAAAATTCCTCCACTTAAAAGTGTACCAAAAGCAGTTATTAAACCGGTAGATAATTTTCTAGATGGCAGTTTAACAATAATCGGTATTAAAGGATAAACAATCATAAATGTAAATAATTTATCCACCATATTTGCCACCTGTCCTCCAGGGAAACCGGTAGTTAAAGCAGTAAAAATTCCTGTTGATACTGCTACCAGAAAACCCAATTTAAAGTCCTGTTTAATGATCAATAAAATGAACATCATCGCCAGAGCAAAATCAGGTTTCATCCCCATAACTATTGGAGGAAAAAATGCATGTAAAATAAATCCAATCGCCACCAACAAAGCCGCCTGTGCTAAATCTTTTGTACTAATTCTCATCTCAACTCATCTCTCCTTTTTTGTTTTTACTAATCTCAACTAATTTTTTAAGCTAATCTCTATTAGCTTTTCTAATTATTTAATATTATACATCAGCCAGAATAAATTGTCAAAATATTAAAGCCGGACAATTTTGGTCTCAGGAACTTTTTAACTGTTCAACCAGAGCCTGATTGAGTTCGGCCAGCAGCCCCTGTTTTCCTGCCATCTGACTGTATTCCTTATATAACATATCAGAAAATACATCTTCGGCATAACCTCCATCGAAAAGCTTCTCCTCAGCCAGTGTTTTTTTCATTGAGGAAAACATTTTTTCGATAAAAATCGAACTAAACTCCTGAGCTGCCTTTTCCAGCTCTCCCTCTTCTTTATTTGAGGTATTAACCTTATTTTTAGACTTAATTTCCTGCTGATTATTAAGCTGATACTGAGCCAGCTGATGATAATTATTATTTAATCCATTCATTTTTTACACCTCATTTAAAATAGCAGATATTCTCACTGAAAATTTATTGGATCTCCAATTCTGCATGCAGTGCTCCCGCAGCATCAATTTTCTGGATAATTGAAATAATATCACGAGGAGTGGCACCAATAGCATTTAATGCTGTAACCAGATCCTCTATCGTGTTTTCCTGACTGACAATCAGCATATTACCTTCCTGTCCTTCATCGACTTCAATCTCTACATCTTCAGTTACTCTTGTCTCTCCTTCACTAAAGGGCTCAGGCTGTGAGACTTCCTGCTGAGTCGAAATGCTAACTGATAAATTGCCGTGAGCTACAGCCACAGTAGATATATGAACATTATGACTGAAAACCACAGTACCAGTTCGCTCATCAATTACCACTCGGGCTTCCACAGCAGGAGTTACTTTTAAGCTGTTGACCTCTGCAATAAAATTAACCATGCCGTAATTAAAATTATCCGGTTTAGAGATATTAATTGTTGAAGCATTTAAAGCTCTGGCTGTCCCCGGCCCGAATTTATTATTAATTGTTGAACTGATCTGACTGGCGGTTTTAAAACTGGGATTGGCAAGAATATAGGTCAGCTGTTCACCACTAAGAGAAGAGCCAATTTCCTTTTCCACCAGTGCTCCTCCCGGAATTCGACCAACAGTAGGATGATTTTGAACCTCAGAATTACCTCCATCACCAACACTGTAACCGCCAACTGAAAGTGGGCCCTGGGCTGAGGCATAAATTTCACCATTTGGTGCCTGGAGCGGAGTTAATAACAGGGTCCCCCCCATCAGACTATCAGCATCTCCGATCGAGCTGACAGTAATATCTAACTGATCACCATTATGGGCTACCGGAGGCAGCTCAGCAGTCACCATTACTGCAGCTATATTCTGACTTGCAACCTGGTTGTCGGTAACATTGACCCCAAAATTCTGCAGCATATTTGCCACACTCTGCAGTGTAGCCTGACTCCTGTTAGAATCTCCACTTCCATTTAAGCCGACTACAATACCATACCCGAGCAGCTGATTTATCCGCTGTCCTTTAAGTCTGGTAATATTTCCGATTTCAACCTCAGGATCATTAGCAGCAGATATAGTTGAACTTATTAATATAATAAAGATAGATAACAATACTAAAACTAAAATTCTTTCTTTCATAAATTTAAACAAACTATCCCTTCTTTCAAATACTTAAAAAATAAAATTAAATAATTTTGTTAAAAGTCCAGGGTCCTGTTTGTCACCTACAACACCCTCACCTTCATATTCTATGTTTGCATTACTGACCCTTTTAGAAGAAACCTCGTTATCAAAATTGATATCTTCTGGTCGAATTACTCCTTCTAAAATTATAGTCTGAATTTCACCATTAATCTTTACTCGTTTTGTACCCTGAATTTTAAGATTTCCATTTTCCCGCAGCTCTACTACCTGAGTGGTAATATCTGCCTCCAGAGTACCACTGCGCTGAGTCTGACCATCTGCAGATTCAGAATCAGAATAACTGAAATCAAAAAATGGTATAAAATCCAACAGACCAGCTCCTTCAGCATTATAATCACTGCCCTGACTGGCATCAGAATTTGCACTTTGAATTGCACTTGCATCTTCTTCAATTACTACAGTAATAATATCTCCCTCTTCATAATCGGGATAGTCCTGATATAAGCCTTTTGAATTATCACTCCAGAGTGATTCAGCTGCTGCTGAAGAAGACAGCAAAAAAACAATAATAAGCAAAATACTGATTATTTTAAATTTATTTAAATACATTTTTGCACCTCTCTTAATCTGAGATCATTTTAACCTCAGTTGGCGAAACTACTTCTACCTGAAATTGATAACCACTGTTTAAGTTTTCAACAGTTATAATTTCACCAATTTTTCCTCTTTCTTTAGCTTCTACAAAAGTAGAAAGATTTATATTATTAACATTTACTTTAAGATTTAATTTCTGTCCCCATTTTACTACATAAGGAATTTTAAGATTGTTTGACTTTAATATCTCACCTTTGTTTAAATTTCTTGCCAGCAAAACGTTACTGGCATTGATTTCTGACCAGTCCTGAACAATCTTTTCTGGGGCACCAGAAATACTTTTTTCCTGAACTGTAAAATCTGATTTTTTAATTTTTGCACCGCTTTTTAAATCTTTAGCTGCAGTTAAAACTTCAAGCAGCAGCTCCACTTGGACTGGATAAAAAAGTCTACGCAGTTTTTTCCCGTCCTGCCAGACTTCCAGTTTGAGATTGATATCTGGAAGTGATAAGTTCTGATTTTCAGCAACCTTTAACTGATAATCACCGGCTGCTATTTTCAATTCTGGAGCAGAATTCCTGCTTTTGATTATTATTTTTTCGGCAGCAAAATCAAGCTTAGTTTTTAAATAGTCTTCTACCAGAGCTGAAATTTCTGCTTCAGAAATCTCGATGCTTCGGCGGCTGACAACTACAGTTGCCGGCATTTTTAAGTTGAATTGAGATTTTTTATAGCCCAAATTCTGAATACTTAAATCAACAAGCACCCGGGTCAATCTTTTTTGATAACCTGGATTGGGAGAAGATTTTAAAACCAAATTTTCCAGCTCAGTTAAAGCAGACTCTGAGAGTCCTCCAGCTTTAATTTCTGCAATCTCTCCCAGATATATCTCAGCTGAATTAACTTCTGCCTCTTTCTTTATTTCAATCTCAAAAGCAGCAGCATTAAAAGTTATACTTATAGATATCAAAACTGTTAAAATAATAATTATTTTTTTCATAATTAGACACCTCTTACTACTGCTTTAATCACAAAGCACTATCTCTTAAGCTGATTGGCAGTCTGCAGCATTTCATCTGAGGCCTGAATAGCCTTAGAATTTGTTTCGTAGGCCCGCTGAGCTGCAATCATATTAACCATTTCTTCTACTACTTTAACATTTGACATCTCCAAAAAGCCCTGTGTGATTGTACCAAAGCCACCTTCACCTGGAACTCCCTGCATAGCCTGCCCGGAAGCAACTGTCTGAGAATAGAGGTTTCTTCCTTCACTGGATAGTCCAGCTGGGTTGGCAAAACGATAGAGCTGAATCTGTCCCAACTGCTGATTTTCGCCATCTACTATAGCGTTAACTGTTCCATCAGAGGTAATTGCTATCTCAGTAGCATCCTGAGGGATCTGAAAACTGGGATCTATCTGATAACCATCAGAAGTAACTATATTACCATTACTGTCCTGTTTAAAGGAACCATCTCTGGTATAAGCATAATTGCCATCAGGCAGCTGAATTCTAAAAAACCCATCTCCTTCAATCACCATATCCAGAGGGCTGTCAGTATTTTGAATATTACCCTGGGTAAATATTTTTTGAGTACTGTTGACTTTTGAACCATGTCCAATTTCTATCCCGGTAGGTATTTCTGCGCCCTGAGCATTTGGAGTCCCGGGCTCTCTCATATTTGTATAAATTAAATCTGCAAAATTAATCTTTGATTTCTTAAATCCACTGGTATTCACATTTGCCAGGTTGTTAGATATAGTATCAATATTGGTCTGCTGTGAATTCATCCCTGTTGCTGATGTCCATAAAGCACTTATCATATTTTCCACCTCAATTATTTTTTTTGAAGCAGACAGTCTAAAAATTTTATTAATTAAAAGCTGCTGTATCTTTCAGTCAACAGCAGCAGGAGCTTCCTTTTCAGGTCCGGCTCTCAACTTAAAATTTAAGCCTGTCCAACTTCGTTAATCACTTTAGATAATGTTTCATCAATACTGCTGATTACTTTCTGATTTGATTCATAATGCCTGGTAGTCTTAATCATCTTTGCCATCTCTTCTACAATTTTAACATTAGAACTTTCTAAGTATCCCTGAGCAATTCCAGCTTCACTCTCCAAAACAGATGCACCTTCCTGAGCTGTATAAAGATTGTCTCCTTCCTGCAGCAGCTCTGACTGATCTTCAAAATTAACAAGAGCAATCTGTGATCCCTGCAGCCCGTTGTTAAAAGTTATCTGGCCATCTGCACTGACCCTAAAATCCTGATCAGGAATTAATTGAATTCTATTCCCTTCAGTATCCAGCACATGATTTCCACTCTGGGTTACCAGCTCCGAATCAGCATTGATGGTAAAATTACCATCACGGCTGTATCTCTCACCAGCTTCTGTTTCGATTACAAAAAAGCCTTCGCCTTCAACGGCAAAATCAAGAGTATTATCAGTCCGCTGAAAAGCTCCCTGACTCATATCTTTAAAACTATGCTCCATATAAGCTCCAGTTGATAGTTCACCAATCTCCTGATCAGCTTTACCGGCTTCAATTCGGCTCAACAGCATTTCTGGAAAGGAACCAGTCACACCCTCTGATTTTTTAAAACCATTTGTATTAACATTGGCCAGATTATTGGAGCGGATATTTGATTTTTTCTCCAGCACATTCATCGAAGAAGCGGCGGTATATAAACCTTTAATCATTTTAACACCTCCTTTATTGATTAGTTTTCTGTCTTAATTCTTTATTAACCTCAGTAAAAGCACACTTTGCTATTCTATTGCGGATAATCATTTTATCCTTACTGCTTAAAAGCTGAACTCCAGGGAAAATACACTTATTAACCTTAATTACTGCTTCATCCGATGCAGTCAGCTGTTCTTCCAGTTCTTCAATCTCTAAATCAAGTTCTGCTTTTCTCTTTTCCAATTCATCGCGGGTAACTTTTAATTTAGAAAACATTTCTTTTTTATTGGCAGGTAATTTAATTCCCTTTTCTTTCATTGAGTTTAAAAGGTCAACACTTTTATTTACCTTATCCAGATTGTCCTCAACAGTCTCCAGCTCATCTTTAGCTGCTTTAAAATTCTTGCGCAGTTCAGGCTCCAGTCCAATTTCTATATATGTTTTTGTAGCCAGACTCGATCCTATCATATTTGCTTCAATCACATTTTGGGCCATAACCCTTCCACCAACAATTAAACCTTTGCCGCCACTTACAACAACACTGTCTTTAGCAGTAACCTGGCTGTGCATTACTGCCTCGTGGACTCTAACATTATTGGCCTTAATTTCTGCATTTTCAACAAAACGGGCGTTGACATCACCTTTGGCAGTGATTTCACCCTTATTTCTGCCCAGAAACCCCTTCTTAATTAAAACACTGCCTCCACTTTCTATTTTAGCAGCTCCTACATTACCTGCAACCTCTACATCACCGGAGGCCTTAACTATAAAACCTTCTCTAAGATCACCATTAATTTTAACACTGCCTACAAAATCAATATTCCCCTCTTCTAAATCAACATCACCATTAACCTGGTAAACAGGGTTAATCGATATCTTTTTTCCATCACGAACTATCTGCCCATCTTTGGCAGCATAAACACTCTTATCTTTTTTGACAGTGTTTTTAGCTCGAGGAAGTTTTACAGATTTAGGTGCTGGAGGCTTAATCTCTTCTCCAAATACATCTGTACCTGCCTCACCGGGTGTTGGATCGACCACTGTGACAATTTTTTCTCCCCGGCGAACATTATTAATTAAATTTTTAGAATGAAAATCCATTGTTCCATCTTCTCGCAGAGTACCAATATTATTCTCTTTTTCTTCAAATTGATAGATCAAATATCCATCTTCACCAGGAGTGGCTTTTTCTCCTTCAGCAATAATTTCTTTGCTGACCGGCTGCCTGTTTTTTAAGACTCTTTTTATTTTATCATCTTTAATTCCATAACTTATCTTCTTAGCTGCCAGCATTTTTTTAAGATCTTCAAAGTTAATTTCTTTACCATCCCGGCCGGGAGTAAAATCTAATAAAACCTTTAATTTATCATTAGAGACTTCAATTTCTACTTGATCATCTTCAGAAGGAAGATTGATATTTTCAGCAATCTTAAACCACTCTTTTGACTGGCCTTTGAGTTCATTTATTATTTTCTCATAATCAGCATCCATTATATTGTTTTTTTCAAGGAAGTTTTCAATTTCCATCAAATCTGGATTACTATCTGGCCTGAACTTTAGAAGTACATCATCTTCTGTAAATTTAAGCAGACAATTTTTGTCTTTTCTATCAACCTGCTCTTCACTCACTTTTAATTACCTACCTCTCATTAGAAAAAATATTCTTTTGATCTACTCAGCATTCCCCTTAAGCGCCGGACTGCCTGACTATGCAGCTGAGAAACTCTTGCCGCAGACAGCTCCATCACTTCTGCAATCTCAACCTGAGTTAGTTCTTCATAATAATATAAAGATAAAACCAGTTTTTCCTTTTTGGACAGCATTTCAATTTTCTCGGACAGTAAATTAACTGCTTCCTCATCTGAAAGTTTATCAACAGCCTGATCAAGATCAGCAGCAATTAGCTCTATCAACTCAGCACCATCAAAATCCTGGGATAATGAAATCCAGTTGGCCAGCTGACTGTGTCTTTCAATAGTATTTAATCTCTTTTTATTAATTCCTGTGAGTTCAGTTAGTTCTTCCTGTCCTGGCTCTCTACCGGTTTTTGCTTTAAAGCTTTCTCTCTGCTCTTCTACTCTTTTTAATTCTCTGCGCATATTATCCGGCAGCCAGTCCTTACTTCTTAAATAGTCATAAATTTCTCCCTTAATTCTCGGCAGGGCAAAAGTAGAAAATTCCACTCCTCTTTTAAAATCAAATTTTTCTACCGCCTCAATTAAACCTATTATGCCGTAACTTTCCAGATCTTCAGATTCAATCTGGTCGGGAAGCATGATTATAATTCTTCCCACAGCATATCTAACCAGGCCCAGATGTTTTAAAATAATTTCTTCTCTAGCCTGCTGATTATCATCCAGTCTGTATTTTTTCCAGAGTGCCTTATCTAAAGCCATAATAATCTTCCTTTAGCAAATTTATTAGTTATTATTCTGCTGATAATCAAATTCTTCTGGATTAAATGCCGAAAAGTCTTCGCTCTCAAAATCATTTTCAACTGCAGATTCTGCAAAATCCTGCTCTGCCTCCACTTCTTCTCCAGTTTTATTCTGCTCCGCCTCAGAAACAGCCTCTTCTTTTTGAGTCTGGTCAGCTTCTGGCTCGAACTCAGCCTCTGAACCATAGTTTTTAATTAGAAAATAACTGAGCTGAAGAAATAAAGTCATCAGCGTGGTATAAATCAAAAATTTAAGGCCGAGATAAAATACTACTTCCAGACTGCGGCGAATAGATAGATTATAAATTACTGCAGCTGCATATGTAATTAGCCCGATGATAAGTGAATTTACCACCATCTAACTCAAACCTTTTTTACGACTTTTCCGCTGATAGGCAAAAATCCACTGAATAATTGCTTCCCTCTGCTCGCGCTCAATTTCAATAAATTGAACACCATAATTATTGAGCTCATCATTTTCTCGCTGGCTTCTGACAATTTTTGCTTTAATAAATTCTTTTGGAGCTAAAATATTTTTCAAACAGATTAAAATTTCTTCACCCTTGTCGAATTTCTTTTTCAGCTGCATCTGAATACCCCCACCACTTATATCAAGCAGCCGAGCTGCAGAAATTTTCTTTGGATATTTTTGATCATCAACCATCTGATAAACATCAACTGTAACGGTAACATCAAGCCTGAAATAATCACGCCTCTGAATTCTGGTAACCGAGTCAGATCTTTCGATTAAAAGTAATGGTATTGGTTTATTTGTTCTTTTTAAAATTTTAGATTTAAATTTATAGGCTGCCCGATCAGTAGTATAATAAACATTAACTGGCTGATTTAATCTGAGTGGAAGTGGTGCTCCCTCCCGATAAAGGCCGGTAATCACTACTCCAGCTTTCAAAAAATCGGCAACCTTGCTTAAATAGTTTCCCTGATAGGAACCTGATAAAACTTCTATCTCAAGTTTTTGATTAACCTCTAACTCTTTCATATTCTCAACTCCATCAACTATTTAACATGTTTATTAAAAAAGCCTACCATTTTGTAGAAATAACTTTTTACTCCTTTTGCCTGCTGTTCTTTTTCCTCACCGGTTATTTTTCTGGCCAGCTTTTCAAAATCTCTGGCAGCTTTCCGATTCGAAAATATTTCAGCATAAGGTTTTTGTTTGCGCAGTGCGGCACTAATCTTGCGATCATGAGCTATACTGCCAATTAAAGTTAAATCTAGATCCAGGTAATTTTTTACTGTTTTGATTATTCTTTTTGCTGTTTTTTGTGCATCTTTTTCGTCTTCAGTCTGATTAATAACCATTTTAATTGGTTTATTGTAATCGTGATTGGCCAAAATTTTGATTAAACTGTAGCTGTCCATAACTGAAGTAGGTTCGGTAGTTAAGAGGAGAACCAACTCTTCTGCAGCCAGAATTGTATTAACTATACTTTTAGCTGCTCCTGCTCCCAGGTCAATTAAAAGGTAATCATAATTTTCTTCAATCTGATCACCAAGAGCTATCAACTTCTGCATGGCGTCATTTTGAATGTCAATAAAACTGTCGTCACCGGTAATTCCACTTAAAAGTTTAATCCCGGCCGGCCCTTCGATCACAGCATCTTCCAGACTGCATTCTCCCCGCAGAAGGTGGCCCATGTCATAATTAGGCTGCACTCCCAGCATAATATCCAGATTAGCCATCCCTATATCACTGTCAATGATCAGAACCTCTTTGTCCAATTGGCGGAGATTATAGGCAAAATTGACTGTAAAGGTTGATTTACCTACCCCACCTTTACCACTGGCAACTGCAATAGTTCTGGTTGATGAGGTATTGAATTCAGTTAATTCAACATTTCCTTTTTTCTCCTGCATAATCTCTTTCAGTTTGGCTGCCTGACTACGCATTGAAATCACCAAATAGGTAGCTGAAGATTTCATCCGCTCCTGCTGTATCCAGATCTTCCGGGACGTCCTGGCCACAGGTTAAATAAGAAAGCGGTAAATCATAATTTGCTTTAATATTAATAATATCTCCATAACTACTTGTTTCATCAAGTTTTGTCAGCAGAGCCCTGTCAGGTTTAAGTACAGAGAATTTAGAAACAATGCTGCGCAGATCACTGCTTTTCGTGTTCAGGCTTAAAAGCAGATGAACTTCATCAATCAGACTGTGGTCAGCAAAATCTTTTAATCTCCCCAGCTGTGATTCATCCTTCCAGCTGCTGCCAGGAGTATCTATCAAAATTAAGTCACAATTTCTAAACTGACCGGCTATCATTTCTTCCAGCTTAGAACTGCTGTAGCAGACTGCAAAAGGAATATCTATAATTTCACTGTAAGTCTGCAGCTGTTCAACAGCAGCTATCCGGTAGGTATCAGCTGTAATTAAACCAACATTTTTATTTTTATCTACTGCAAAATGAGCAGCAATCTTGGCCATAGTAGTTGTTTTTCCTACTCCAGTTGGACCAATAAACGAAACAACCTTTTGTTCAGATTTTAATTTAATTTCTTCGTTCTCGGAAAAATAAATAGCTAAAAATTCTTTTAAACGGCTTTCAAAATTTTCTTCACTACTGGCAGAAGTTTTAATATCCATTTCTTTTAAAAAGAGATTAACATTTCTGCTCTCTACTCCCTGATCCAGAAGATAATTATATAATTGATTGCTGTTATTTAAGCTTTTATTATTCTTTCGGGTATTTTTTTGATTAAATTTATTCTGCAGTTTTTGAGCAGCTGTCAGATTCTGCTGTTTTTCCAGCTCACCGGCAAAAGATTTTTGCTTTGGACTCTTTGTTTTATCTTCTTTACTTTTCGTTTTTTTCTTATCCCTGCTGTCTTTAGTTTTAATCTCTTCTGCAGCAGCGGAATCTGCAGCAGTTTTTAGATCGTCGATAAATTCTTTGATTGCATTTTTGTTTTCAGGATCTTCACTTGCCGTTTTAGGAATTTCAGCCCTGTCGACTTTTTTGCTCTTTC
Organism: Halanaerobium saccharolyticum; assembly: GCF_003053565.1. Lineage (GTDB taxonomy): Bacteria > Bacillota > Halanaerobiia > Halanaerobiales > Halanaerobiaceae > Halanaerobium > Halanaerobium saccharolyticum_B. The sequence goes on from NZ_QAXS01000036.1 coordinate 11,194, forward strand.
TGTTGTAATTTGAAATTTGAACAACATCTTCAGCATCCTGTGCATTTTCTGCGGTCTCTGAAGCTGAACCTTTGCTTTCCAGAGCAGCAACAACCTCAAAGACTTCTCTGCCGAAAAAGCCAAAAAAACCGCCTTTTTTTGATTTTCTTTTATTTACAATCACAGCTTCCGGTCCAAGATCAGCTTTGACCTGAAAAATTACATCCTGCATTGTTTCGCCTGTATATTTTTTTACCTTCATATTTAGTTAACAACCCCCTGAACCTGTAGTTCAACATCAGATTCCAGTTCATTAAAAGAGAGTACTGTCAGATCGGAAAAAGTTCGATGTACCATTTCTTTAATTGGCCTTCTGATCATTGGTGAGGTTAATAAAATTGGTTCCTTACCCTGTTCTAATAACTGTTTTGCCTGCTGAACTATACTGTTAATTAAGTTCTGAGCCTCAGCCGGCTGTAAGGATAAATAATTACCCTGATCAGACTGCTCTAAGGAATTTGCCAGTTTTTCTTCTTTCTGTGGATCTATAGTAAAGACATTTAAGTTGTTAGCCTGATCAGTAAACTGATTACTAATCTGTCTGGATAACCCCTGACGTACATATTCGGTTAAAATTGTTTGATCTTTGGTCCGACCAGCGTGATCGGCCAGGGTTTCTAAAATCAAGACTAGATTTTTAATCGGGATATTTTCCCAGAGTAAATTCTGTAATATTTTTTGAATTTCTCCCAGATTCATTAGATCCGGCATTAATTCATCAACTACAGCCTGATTATCCTCTTTTACATTATCAATTAATTTTTTAACTTCTTCTCTACCCAGCAGCTCGTAGGCATGTGATTTAATAACCTCTGTTAAGTGAGTAGCCATAACCGATCCCGGATCTACAACAGTATAATTTGCCATTTCAGCTCTTTCCCGCTGCTCGGCTTCAATCCAGATTGCCGGAGTACCAAATGCTGGCTCTTCTGTATCTATACCCTCAATATCTTCAAAAGTATCTCCCGGGTCCATTGCCAGGTATTTATCAGCAAATAACTGATATTCACTTATTTCCACACCCTGCAGCTTTATTTTATAGGTATTTGGTTGCAGCTGCAGATTATCCACAATTCTAACTGGAGGTAGGATAATCCCTAAATCCATTGCAATCTGCTTTCTGATATTGGCAACTCGATCTAAAAAGTCTCCTCCCTGTTCAGGTAGAACAAGTGAAATCAAATTATAACCAACTTCAATTTCAAGTTTATCAACTTTTATCAGCTGTTTAATCTCCTGTTCCTTCATCTCCTGTTTTTCTTCCGGGCTCAGCTCAGATCTTTCTTTTTTCTTTTCAGGAGGAGCTTCAACCTGAGCAGTTCTAATAATCAAATAGCCCATAGTAGCAATAAATACTGCCAGCACTAAAAATGGAATAGTCGGTAAACCAGGAACAAAACCCAGAATCATTAGAACTCCAGCCGCTATAAAAAGGGCTTTGGGCTGTTTTAAAAGCTGCTCTGTCATTTCATTACCCATATTATTATCTGAGGCAGCTCTGGTTACAACCATACCGGTGGCTGTAGAAATTAACAATGCAGGAATCTGTGAAACCAGACCATCACCAACAGTTAAAAGAATATAAGTTTGAGAGACTTCTGCTACACCCATCCCCTGCTGCATCATTCCAATTACAAGTCCACCTATAATATTTATAAAAGTAATAATAATACCTGCTATGGCATCACCTTTAACAAATTTACTGGCACCATCCATTGCTCCATAAAAGTCTGCTTCCTGTCTAATTTTTTCTCTTTCTCGTTTTGCTTCATGTTCATCTATGATACCGGCATTTAAGTCAGCATCAATACTCATCTGCTTACCGGGCATTGCATCCAGGGTAAATCGAGCCGCTACCTCGGCAACTCTTTCTGCACCCTTGGTGATTACTATAAATTGGATGACTACCAGGATTAAGAAGATAATCAAACCAACTACATAGTTTCCGCCGACAACAAAGTCACCAAAACTCATAATGATTTCTCCAGCATAACCCTGGCCCAGAATTAATCTGGTTGTAGATACATTAAGACCCAGCCTGAATAAAGTTGCAAAAAGCAGCAGGGAAGGGAAAACTGAAAGATCGAGTGGCTCTGTTGTATAAATGCTTACCAGAATAACAACCATCGAGAAGGTTATATTTGCAGCCAGCAGCATATCTAAAAGCATAGTTGGCAGAGGAATGATAAACATTACAATTATTCCAACAACCATTAGAGCAAAAATTATATCCGTATTTTTTGTTATATTTGTAAAAGCTGCAGTATTATCCACTAAAAAAATTAACCTCCATCAATTTATGCATAAATTTAAACATAAGTTATCATTATTATATCAACTATCAGGGCAAATTAAAACAACAAATAGGAATTAATATATTAATCTCCTTAATTTCTATTTTGAAATATTTTTGCCAGAATTTCGGCTACCGCCTGATAAAGTTCAACCGGAACCTGATCCCCAATTTCTGTCATCTTATTCAGGGAGCGAGCGAGTGGTTTGTTTTCAATAATTTCCACTTCTGCTTCTCTGGCTTTTTCTTTTATTTTTTGTGCAACAAAATCTTCTCCCTTGGCAACAACTACCGGAGCTTCCATCTCATCTAAATCATATTCTAAAGCAACAGCTATATGGGTCGGGTTGGTAATTACTACATCAGCATCCTTAACAGAAGACATCATCCGATTCATACTCATCTCCCGCTGCCTCTGCTTCCGCTGCTGCTGGATCATCGGATCTCCTTCCATCTCTTTTCTTTCCTGTTTAACCTCATATTTGGACATTTTAAGATCCTTATTGTGCTGCCAGCGCTGATAAAGTAAATCCAAAACCCCAAGCATGATTAAGGCTGCAATAATTGCAAATCCCATTTGAGAAATCAGCCCGGCAATGGCTGCCAGCGACTGATCTAGCCCCTGATCTATACTTTTTTCAAATACATCAAGATTATTCATTAAAAAGCGGTAGGCAATAGCAGCAATTACCGCCAGCTTAAATAGTGATTTTAGTAATTCCACAAAGCCCTTGAGAGAAAATATATTTTTAGCGCCCTTAATCGGATCCACTTTTTTTAAATCCGGAACTAAAGGCTTAGTTGTAAAGAGAGCTCCAACCTGTAAAAAATTAACCAGAATTCCGGCTGCAGCTGTAACTATCATAATTGGATAAATTGTTTCTACTACTGAAAAAAAGGCATCATATAATATATTAAAAGCCATATTGATTGTAAAGGGTTCAATAATTAGATTTTTAAAATAATACTGAATCTGTTCCAGAACCCCAAAAAATATCTGCTGCATTAAAAAATAGAGAAACATAAAACTTGCCAGCAGGGTAAAAGCCTGACTGATCTCTTTTCCTTTGGCTACATTCCCTTCCTCCCTGGCATCCCGTTTCCGTTTGGGAGTGGCTTCTTCTGTTTTCTCTCCAGTTCCATTATCGGCCATAATATTAACTCCTTCTGCTCAGTACTAAAAAATCAGGACCACTATCAATTCTTGTTGATTCCAGTAAATAATCAGCCCCGCTAAGGAGCAATCAGTCTAAAAAGAGCTGGGATTTCATGAATTACTTCCATAATAACCTCAGCATAATAGCTGTTTAAAACAGGCATCAAAACAAAGAGTAAAATTAAACCAGCCATAATTTTGATCGGAAGCCCCACTATAAATAAGTTCATCTGCGGTACAGATCTCGCCAGAAAGGCAAGTATGATATCAATAAAAAAGATAGCTCCAGCTATCGGCAGTGCAATCTTAACGGCAAGTACAAACATATCAGCACTTCTTCTAAAAAAATACTGCCAGAGTTCTGAGCTGAAATTAACCCTTCCTGGGGGAATGATCTCAAATGACTGATATAAATGTCTGATTAATAACAGGTGGCCGTTTAAAGCCAGAAAAATTAAAGTTACAAAAATATTTTTCAGCTGACCTATAACGGGCGAATCAACACCACTAAAAGGGTCAACTACATTGGCTATTCTAAAACCCATGCGCATATCAATTATCTGACCGGCTAGCTGAATTGCAGAAAAGACTAAAAAAACAGCAAAGCCCATAAATAAACCAATGCTGAACTCGCTCATTATTTCAACGATTACTAAGAGATTACTGTCTGGATTAACTAAAGGATAACCGGCAGCTACAACCGGAAAAGTCAGCACTGTCAGTGCCAGTCCAATTAAGATTTTAACCTGATATAAAATTACCTGACTGCTGAATACTGGAGTTAAGAGCATCATCCCCAGATAGCGGCTTAAAATTAAAAAAAATAGATAAATATGTTCGTTAATCATTAACTCTTCTAGCAATTATAATCAGCCCCTAACCGACATAGGTGGGGATTGTCTGCAGAAGTTCCTGCACAAATTCTACCACTGTTGTCATTATCCAGGGACCAAAAAAGGCAATTGAACCAAGAACTGCAAATATCTTGGGCACAAAGGCCAGAGTCTGTTCCTGAATCTGAGTTGTCGCCTGAAAAATGGCAACTAAAAGCCCTGTGATCAGACCCGCTCCCAGAACAGGCAGCACAACAATTATTACAATATACAGAGCCTGTCTTCCAATATCAAGAACTACTGCTTCTCCCATATTCTTCAACTCCTAAATCATTTAAGATAATAATTAAAACAGGTCATTTATCATTTATTAGAAAAAAGTTTCTACTAAAGAACCAATTAAAAGATGCCAGCCATCAGCCAGAACAAATAGTAAGATTTTAAATGGTAATGAGATAATTACCGGTGGTAACATCATCATTCCCATCGACATCAAAATACTGGCTACAATCATATCAATCATTAAAAATGGTATATATAATAAGAAGCCAATCTGAAAAGCAATTTTAATTTCATTGATTAAAAAAGCTGGTATCAAAACAAAAGTCGGTAAATCGTCCCTGGTCTCCGGCCGCTCAATCTCAGCTATATTAGTAAATAATGCCAGTGAGCGCTCATCAACCTGATCAAACATAAATTCTCTAACTGGCGAAATTGTGTTTTGATAAGCTTCTTCTAAGCTTATTTCCTCTGCCAGATAGGGCTGTAAAGCATCCTGATTTACCCCCTGCCAGACAGGTGACATAATAAAAATTGTTAAAAAAATTGCGATTCCAATTAGAATCTGATTTGGGGGCATATTATTTAAAGCAAGTGCCCTTTTTAAGATTGAAAAAACAATTATAATTCTGGTAAAAGAAGTAAAAAGGATTATGATTGCTGGTGCAAGTGATAAAATTGTCAATAACAGTAAAATTTGAAGTGATAAAACTAAATCATCACCCTGATCTTCAGCTTCTCCATCTCCGATTTCAAAAGAGATGTTTGGAATATTAAAATCCTGGGCTGAAACTGAAAGACTAAAACTTAATAAAAATAAAACTATCAGAGCGAGTAAAAATAATTTCTTAATCATCCCGATCACTGCTGTTAGATTTTTCATCCTTTGCCAGAATGCTTTTTAGTTTGTTTTTAAAATCTCCCTTGTTTCCTTTTTCTTTTTTTAGGTCTTTAAAATCTACATCTAACTGATCAATCGGCCAGCTTTTAAGATAATTCAACTCTTCTTTACTGCCGCCGAGCATTACTATCTCATCAAAAACTTTTACCAAATAAATAGTTTCTCCATTGGCCAGCCTCATTGTATCAATTATCTGCATCTGTCTGGAGTTAGTAAGATTAAATCTATTTTTCAAAAGGTAATAAATAGCTAAAATAAAGCCAATTACTAAGACAAGATAAAAAGTTATTTTAAATGTTTCCCAGAGGTAATTCATTATATCACCAGCCTATATCTTTGATAGTCGTTCAGCAGGACTAATTATGTCTTTAACTCTAAAACCAAAGTTTTCATCTATCACAACAACTTCTCCCTTTGCCACCAGTTTACCATTTACCAGCAGATCTACAGGTTCTCCAGCCAGCTTATCCAGTTCTATAATCGAACCATCACCAAGATCAAGAATGTCTCTGATCTTCATCACCGTTTTTCCAAGTCTTACCGTTACTTCCAGGGGAACATCTTTGATTAATTCCATATTATTAGGTAGAGGTTGAGATGAAGCCTCATTAAATTCAGGGAACTGTGCTGACTGAACATCAACTTTTTCTTCCCGTTCAATATTTCTATTTTGAGCCTCTCGTCTGGGCTGAGCAGCCTGTCTCGCACTGTTATTTCGCGGCTGAGCGGAAGCCTGTTCCCTGCCAGAACTTTGAGTAGTCTGAGAAGCTTCTGGCTCCTGAAATTCTTCTTTAACTGTTGGATCAACTTCTTCCTTTACTTCTGCTTCAATTTCATCTTCATCAATTGTGTTATCCATTAAACCTGTATTTCCCTGAAGCAGTGATTCGGTCAAATTCTTAACAAAATTATAGGAAGAAATCTGTTTAAAACTGCTGTCAATTACATCCCCAACTTTTAATTTGAAAGAGGTAACAACAATTTTTTCATTGGGATCAAACCAGTCTCTGCCCTCTTCGATTACATCATCCAGATCAATAAATTCTGCTGTTGGCGGAGAAATATTTACCAGCTCATCTAAAATATTAGACATCGCTGTAGAAGCGGCTCCCATCATCTGGTTCATGGCTTCTCCAACCGCACTGAGCGAGATCTCGTTTAACATCTCCTGGTCCATACCTTCCAGGCCATCTCCTCCCATCATTAGATCCGCAATAACTGCTGCATCTTCGGTATCAATAACCAGCAGGCTTAAACCTTCTATCCCTTCAACATATTCAACTTTTACTAAAACACAAGGCCGATTATACTCTTCAATCAGCTGCTTAAAAGTTTTAACATCAACTTCCGGAGTTGTAATATCAACTTTCTCATCCAGCAGTGTTGAGAGAGCTGTAGCAGAGGAGCCCATCGCAATATTATTAACTTCTCCAATAACATCAATTTCCTCTGAATTTAAGTTAAAATCATCTGAGCCAGCTGCTGAGTTTTCTGCTGCAGATTCTTCATCTTCCTGATCGTTCATTAGCGCATCTATTTCATCCTGTGATAAAAAGTTACCATCATTCGTCATCGTCTTCACTCTCCTCTAACAAGTTTTCGGCTACACCTATTATTTGTATTGCTTTATGATTATTTTTATTACCAACAACTGCCTCATATTTTCTTCTACTGCCGATCTTTAACTCTGCATTTTCTTCAACTTTTTTATCAAGACGAATAACATCTCCAGGCTGCAGATAGAGAAAATCCTCCACAGTAATTTCAGTACTTCCTAAGACTGCATCAACTTCAACCAGGGCTTCATTTAAACGCTTGCGAAGTTTGGCTATATGTTCTGGAGTCTGTTTTTCTCTGGTGCTCGAAAACCAGTACTGGGCATTCAAATTACTTACTATCGGCTCCAGCATGATATAGGGCAGGCAGATGTTCATTAAACCCTCACTACCGCCAATCCTTGCTGAAAGTGTAACAATAATTGTCATATCACTATCCGGAACAATCTGGGTAAACTGTGGGTTTGATTCCAGTTCAAGCAGCTTTGGTTTTAAACTTGAAATATTTTCCCAGGCCTCACCAAAACCTTCTAGAAGCCAGTTCATAACCCTTTTTATTACTACCTGCTCAATGTCTGTAAATGACCGCACCTCATCGATGGGGTTGCCAAATCCTCCAAAAAGTCTATCAATAATTGCAAAACCAATTTCAGGGTTAATCTCAAAAATAAATTGACCGTCGAGAGGATCCAGATTATTAATTCCAATAATTGTAGGTTCGGGTAAAGAGTGAATAAACTCAGAATAAGAAAGCTGTTCAATTGATGCTACTTCAAAATTAACCATACTGCGAAGTTTAGTAGATAGGGTTGTTGTAAATACTCTGGATAGATTTTCGTGAATCATCTGTAGTGTCCGCATCTGCTCTTTAGAAAGCTTATCAGGTCGGCGAAAATCGTAGTCTTTGACCTCTTTTTCTTCTGATTGTTCTTTAGCTTCCTCTACATCAAGACTGCCATCACTAATTGCAGAGAGCAGAGAGTCTATTTCGTTTTGATTTAGTACATCAGCCATCTTTTATCCTCCCTACTGTACAACCAGTTCTGTAAACCAGACATTTGTGATTTCTCCTGAAATTAATAATTCATTAATCTTTTCTTTAACAATTCCTTTAATTGTATCTGAACCGGGTTCTTCTAATATTTCTTCATTTTGAGCCCTTAAAGTAGAAATAACTCTGTCTCGAATCTGGGAGGATCTTTTATCAAGTTCCTCTGCCAGTTCGGCGTTTTCAAGCTCGAAGACAATTGTTGCCCTAACAAAACTAATCTGACTGTTATTAGAAATATTTACTGTATAATTACCGGCATTATATGTAGGGCGGATATCTTCTACACTTTGAATTTCATCTTTACTTTCTTCATCACTGGAAACTGAAAAATAAGTAAAAAAAGTAAAACTTGCCACCCCGGTTATAATAATTACTAAAACTATAATTAAGGCCAGCATTTTAAAGTTCATCTGTCCTTCTTCAGCCATCTATATTTCCTCCTTCCTCAGTACTGTCATTTTGATCATTATTTAGTGGATTATTTATATCTGCCTCAGCTGTTGAATTTTGAAGATTCCCTCCATTATTATTTTCAACTTCAGCTCCATTATTGACTGTATACTGAGAATTTAATACTACAACTTCAACCCTTCGATTTTCGGCTCGGCTTTCGGGAGAATTATTATCTGCCACAGGCCTGTATTCAGAATAACCAGCAGCTGAAAGCCTTGCTGGATCAAAGTCTCTCTCTTCTATTAAAAATTTAATTACATTTACAGCTCTGGCAGTTGATAATTCCCAGTTTGAAGGAAACTCATCAGTTCTAATTGGCAAATTATCAGTATGTCCTTCAATCATAATATCATTTGGAATATCTTTTAAAATATCTGAGATCATAGCCAGAATTTCTCTACCCTGTTCCCTAATCTCAGCCCGACCCAGCTCATATAATATTTCTCCTGTCAGACTAATCACAAGACCTTTTCTTTTATTTTCTACATTAACTCTTTCGCCAAGGCCATTACTTTCAATATAATTATCTAATTCCCTCATTATCTGCTGAATATTCTGGGGAGCCTGAGCATAATCTTCTCCTAAAGTTCCGGCATCAATATTTGGATTGGGAGTTATTGTCTGGCCCCCGTCTAAAACTCCTAACTGATTCTGCAGGGCAGAAATAAATCCCTTAAACTTTTCTACATCCATGGTAGAAAAAGAATAAAGCAGAACAAAAAAGACTAAAAGCAGAGTCATCATATCACCAAAGGTTGTCATCCAGGCAGGTGAACCAGGTTCATTATCATTATTGTTGTTATTATTTTTACGAGGCATTTTCTGCGGCACCCACCTCTCCTGTTTCATTTATTCTGGCTTCAACCTCTTCTTTTTCACCTTCTGAGAGGAAAGCATGGAGCTTTTCTTTAACTATTCGTGGATTTTCTCCAGCCTGAATAGAAAGAATACCTTCGATAATAACTTCTTTTACATGAATTTCATGATTGCTCTGAGTTTCTAAATTTTTGGAAAGGGGAATAAAAATCCAGTTAGCAAGTAAAGCACCATATAAAGTGGTGATCAAAGCTACAGCCATACCTGATCCCAGCTGATTTGGGTCATCAAGCTGACTTAACATCTGCACCAGGCCGATTAAAGTACCAATCATCCCAAAAGCAGGTGCCAGCTGACCCATTGTAGCAAAGATACCTCTCCCTTTTGCATGTCTCTCCTGTAAAAAAGTAAGTTTTGTTTCCAGAATGTTTCTAACTAATTCAGGATCTGTACCATCAACTACCAGCTGAATTCCCTTCTGTAAAAATTCGTCATCCATTTCTGCTGCGTCATCTTCTAAGGCCAAAAGACCTTCTCTTCTCGCTTTTTCTGCAAAATTAACTAAGTTTTCAATAACATGTTCGGATTCCATTTTGTCATCCTGAAAGGAAACCCTTAAAAGATTGGGTATGTTCTTTAAATCTTGAAAAGTATAACTGATCATTACACCGGCCAGGGTACCACCGAGAACTACCAGGGCAGACTGCACACTAACAAAGATAACTACATTACCACCCAGTACAGCTACCAGTGAAAATATTATTGCTCCTGCTACTAAACCAACTATTGTCGCTAAATCCATTTAAGATCTCTCCCCTGTTCTAGAAATTCCAGCCATTATTTTCTGACGGTAATTTACTACTTTTTTAATTATATCATCTGCTGAATCTATGACAAGCAGTTTCTTGCCATTAGTTAGAGTAATTACAGTATCTGGTGTTTCCTGTATTTCTAATATTAACTCAGCATTTAATACAAATTCTTTGCCGCTAGTCCTGGTCAATTTAATCATCATACACTTCCTTATTAAATCATTATTATCTATCAGGCCGAAACCTGGATAAGATTTCAGCCTGATAGGTTTGTTCTAATTATCTTTTTAGATTCACTAATTCCTGCAGCATTTCATCTGAGGTTGTAATCAGTTTTGAACTCGCCTGAAAACCTCTCTGAGCTGTGATCATGTTGGTAAACTCCTGTGAAAGGTTGGCATTAGACATTTCAAGTGTAGCCGGAGCTAAAGAGCCAAAACCACCCTGAGCGGCAGGTCCTAATTCTGGATCTCCAGAGTTACTTGTAGTCTGGAAAACACCTTCCTGTCTGCTCAAGCCAGATGGATTAGAGAAGTTAGCCAGGCCAAGTTTAGCTAAGGTCTGAGTTAATCCATTGCTGTAAGAACCTACAACATCTCCTGTTTCTGTAAAGGAGAAGGATTCCAGGGCACCATCCTCATAACCATTTACATTGGAGAAGTTTGCAGTCATTGAACCTTCAAACTGTGTTACAGCATTAAAATCAAGTTCAACAGTCTGCTCTACACCCGGTCCAGCAGGTGTAAATGATAATTCAACAGTTTCTCCACCTTCAATATTTCCATTTTCATCAAAGCTAATAGTATGGTCTCCACCTAAACTTGCAGTTCCCGTAATACCATCTACAGAAAATTCTTCATCACTATCACTTATCTGCCACTCATTATTGGCTGTTTTTTCAAGTGGAAGCACAACAGTATGTTTGCCCCCCTGACTGTCAAAAACATCAACAGCAATATTTCTTTTAGCTGTTTGTTCGAAAGCAAGATTGGCATTAATGGATGTATCACCATTTTCTGCAATCAAAAATCCTTCATTTATATTAGTAATAGAATTCCCTGCTGAATCTACAAGAGAATCCATATTAATTGCAGTTCCACCATTTAAAACAATATCAAAACCTGTAGTTAAATCAGTACCACCACTAGTCTCAAATAAAGAAACTTCTCCATTATTATTAGTGATTAATGTTCCAGAAATTTCATTAGAACCAGTACTAGCAATATTTGTAGTAGTTTCTGAAGCACTAAGAGTAAAATCCCAGGTATTATGCTGCCCATCAACAGGTGTTAATGATAATTGAAGATTATCAGTATTACCTGCACCATCGGCTAACTCCAAATTTTGCTCCAGTATCTCTAAATTATTCATTGCTCCAGCATCGAGATTTTTTCCATATCTTACTTTATCTGTTGCCACAGCATTTATCTCCTGCTTTAAGGTTACATCGCCAATATTCTGAGCGTTAAAATCTCCATAGTCTCCATTAGCATCTGCCATCCAACCCTGAACTAACATGCCAGTACTGGAAGAATATAATCTCCCATTTTCATCAAAATTCAAGTTTCCTGCTCGAGAATAAACCTGATTGTTGCCATCTCTAAGGACAAAGAACCCATCTCCCTGAATAGCAACATCAGAAGTTTTCCCTGTTGACTGCAGGTTACCGGAAGACATATCACTATCGATACTTCCCACACCAACACCAAGTCCAACCTGCTGTGGGTTAGTACCGGCACGGTTAGCCTGTGGTGCAGAAGCACCCTGAATTGTCTGACTTAACATTTCTTTAAAGGTAACCCGGCTGCTTTTAAAGCCGATTGTATTTACATTTGAAATATTATTACCTGTTACATCCATCATCTGCTGGTGTGAGTTCAATCCTGACACACCGGCATACATCGATCTTAACATATAATTTTTCCTCCTTCAGTATTTATCGGAGTCCCACTGTTATCGACAGCAAGACAGAGCTTCCTGAAAAAGGTCCAGCTCATATCCGATTTTAAGCTGAATTTTATAATTTTTCAGCTTAAAGTAATTCTATTTTTTCTTCTTTTTAATTTATTCTATTTTTGTTTTCTAATAATCTTTATTTCATAAACACAGCACTATCGATATTGGTAAACACATTGTCTTCCATACTTTCCTCATCTACAGCTGTCACGACTGTGTTGTTTTCCACACTCACAATATAAGCCACCTTATTAACCATCACCAGAGAATCTCTGGCACCCTTATCTCTAGCCTTTTCCACTCCACTATTAAGCTTATCAAGCTCAGCTTTTGAAACTGGAATAGAACGAGAGTTAATTCTCTTCTGTGCATGTTTGGAAAAAGACAGCTTTCCTTTTCCATTCATCTTTTCTCCCAGTATATCCTTAAAAGAAGGAGAATCAGATTTTTTCTGCTTTTTAACTGACTTATTTTGCTGCTGTGTTTTCCGAAGAGGCTGTATTGGCTGATTGATTTGTAATCTATTATCCATAATTAACACCTCTTTTAAACTTCAAATATCTCACTAAGATTGCTTTTTGATTCTGCCTCAGTCTCTGAGCTTGCTTCAATATTCTTAACCTGAGTTATACTGTTAATTTCAATTTCAGATCCATTTTCAAGTACTGCCAGTACCTTATCATCAGCTGATTTAACTGCATTTACAACACCTGATAATTCAACACCTTCCACATTTGCAGTGATTTCTTTACCAATTAGATTACTGTTATCTATTACCTGATTTGAACTCAGCTTATTTTCCAGTAGAGAATAAAGCTTTTCAGTCTTTTCGAGAGAAGAAAATTCCGCCATCTGTGATATAAATTCACGATCTTCCATTGGATTAAGTGGATCCTGGTTCTGAAGCTGGGTGATTAAGAGCTTAAAAAAAGCATCCTGTCCCAGACCATTATTCCCAGTCAAACTCTCCCGCTGTGTTTCCTGTTCGTATTGAGTATTTTGAGCCGCTTTTACACCGGCAATATCAGACATTTAACTACCTCCTTTAAGCAAGCAGATTAATCTTTTCATTAGAAAAAGCTGCTCTATTAATTATTTCCTGCTGTCTCATTATTAAACCTTCACTGTCTAAGCCAGGACCACCAGAGTTGCGCTGAACATAATACTGTCCCTGAAAAAACTGGCGCTGTTCATATTCCTGGTTCTGACCTGTTTCACCATCACTAAAAGCTGAATTTTGATCGTTAAAGACAAAATCATTCTGTTTTTCAACCTGCCGGGGAGCATTTTTAGCAGTTTCAATCTTAAACTGCTCGATATTGATTCCCTGTTTAAGCAGATCTGATTTTAATCCTTTTAGGCTGTTTTCAAGCTGAGCCCGCACAACTTCACTTTCAACCAGCATCTTACCTGTTAATTCCTCATTATCATAGGAAAGGCTGATATCAATTTTACCCAGTGACTCCGGTTTCAGCTGAAGCTGCATCTCCTTTGTTTCGGGAGAATATTCGCCTCTAAACTGTTCAACTACCTGAGATCTTAAATCTGTACTCTCAGCAATCTGAGCACTCTCTTTACTTAAGCTGAACTGCTCTGAGCTAAAATCACCATTCAACTCCTGACTATTCTGTTCAAAATTAAAAAACAGATTTGAATTGTCAAGATCAAAAAAGCTATTTTGATTATTAGCTTCTACTTTTGTTCCTGAATCAAAACCTGGATCAGAATTTAAAGAAAAAATATCTGAATTAATTAGCTCAGTTTTAACTTCAGTTTGAGAAACAGCGGTTTTTGAATTTTCCTCTGTAAGCATCTCTTTTAATTGGGCACTGAGTTCTGTAAATAATGAATCAGCAGCTGGAGTATTGAAGTCATTATCTAAAGCAGAAAAATCAAGACTTTCTGAACCAGTTAATTGGCTTAATAAAGGCATATTTGCTTCTACCTGTTCTGAAATTTTAGCCAGTGCAGTCTCATCAAGTTCAGCTGATTTTAAAGTTGAAATTAAATCAGCCAGACTTTTATTTAATCCTTTGGCTTCTGATTTTTGATTCAACTTAATTCCTGCCTTATCAGCAGCTCCATTAGCAAGCAATTCCTGCAGTCTGTTAACTTCTCCCAGAAGCTCTGCACTTTCTGCCTCAGATAAGCGAATCTCTTCCTTAGCTAAAAGCTGAGAAAATCTCTCTAAATCTTCAGGATTTAGAACTTCAAATTCAGTTCCTGCTTCAGACTGATTTTCTGCAAGCAGAGCAGTGCGATTTTTTTCTAATAATGATTTGAGATCTGAAATATTTAGCTTATTGTTTTTTAAATTGAGCGTCAGCTTACCCAGCATTGCTTCCTGTTCTTTACTTAAACTGCCGCTCTGCAGCATTGAAAGCAGTTCCGCTGGAACATCTTTTTGATCTTTATTGAGAACTTCTTTTAATTTTTTTAAGAATTCCTCTCTGTCCAGAGTAGAGCTTTTCTCTCTCTCAGCCTCAGAACTTCTACTGGAATTATCCTTTGATTTCTGGGAGCGCTGATTAATTTCGCGCATTGTCTCAGAAAAACTTTTTAAATTACCAGATGGTGTGTTTTTCTTCTCTGGAAAATAATTCTGATTAGAAGTCTGAATCATATTATTTAATACCGCTTCTATCATTTATTCACCTCCTTTTTAGGATAATTTTGAAATTTTCACTCGGGTCAAAAATATAAATCAGACCCATTTATTCTAAACCCAGCTGGCTGATAAATTGTGCAGCCTGCTGCTGGGGCATAGACTCAAAAATCAAAGCTGCCTGATCTTCTTTTAATCGACTTAAAATCTCAACAGCCAGATTATCTTCCAGCTCCTGAATTACAGCTGCTGCAGCTTCTGGCTCCATTCTGCGATAGATATCTGCAATTTTTTCTAACCTTGTCTCGCGTTTATCTTCCTCAGTTCTTAAAGCCTGATATTCTGATTCTAAATCTGCAAAGTGCTCTTCTCTTTCAGCCAACTCCTGGTTTAAATCTTCTATCTGGACCTTCAATTCTGCAATTTGACCGTCCTTTTCGGAGACTGTACTTTTTAATGAAGAGTTTTCTTCTTTCAAGGTGTCCAGTTCTTCCTGAGTAATTACATAATCTTTAACAACCGGTGTACTGTTAGCTATATTACTCACAGTTGCTTTAATATCAATTATTCCCAGGGCATCAAAAGACCAGGACAGCATAGCAAATAATATTAAAAATAATCCTAAAAAAAATAAAATCTTTTTTATCAAATTTATCTACCACCCATAGAATAGTATCTTCCAAGCTCATCCAGCTCTTTCTGCTCATCTTCTAAAAATTCTTTAACAAATTTTTTGATTTCCTGCTCTTTTAATTTTTCCAGAGTCTTTCTTTCTTTTTTCTTTTCCATTAAAATCTCTAGCTGCTCGGATACTTCTTCTTTTTTTTCTGATTTCTCTTTTTGAGCCGCCTGTTCTTTAGCCTTCAGCTCTTTTAAATAACGCCTGAGGCTGATATTTAGAGCAAGATCGCTTTCCTGATCCCTTAAATGCTCAAAAACATTTTCTTTTTCCGATTTTAATGATTCAATCTTATTTTTAATATCATTCAGCTCTTTTTTTAAAAGCAAATATTTATCTTCTTCCTGTTCTTCCTGTCTGATTCTTAAATTTAAGATTTTTTCAAACTTAAATTTATATCCCTTCATCTTTCAGCCACCTCTATGACTAATTGTTAGCTATTTTAATTAACTGATTTACAGTCTTTTCGTAGCTGGCTTCCTCATTAATACCCTGAGTTAAAAAATTATTAATCTCGTCAATTTTATCTATTGCCTTATCCACCTCAGGATTTGATCCTTTTTCGTAGGCGCCAATATTAATTAAATCTTCAGACTGATTGTAGGTTGCAATTAACTTCTGCAGTCTGGCTGCTGCCTGGCTGTGCTCTTCACTCACTATATCCTCCATGATTCTACTGACACTACTTAAAACATCAACAGCAGGATAATGACTGGCTTCAGCCAGCTCTCTGGATAAGGAAATATGGCCATCTAAAATACCTCTAACCGTATCAGAAACAGGCTCGTTAAAATCATCACCCTCAACCAGTACAGTATAAAGGGCAGTTATTGAACCCTGATCATTGGTTCCGGTTCTCTCAAGTAATTTTGGCAGTTCAGCAAAAACAGAAGGTGGATAACCTCTGGTTGCTGGCGGTTCCCCAATTGCCAGACCCACTTCGCGTAAAGCCATGGCGACTCGAGTAACTGAATCCATCATCAGCAGCACATCTTCACCCTGATCTCTAAAATATTCTGCAATCGCAGTTGCAATATTTGCTGCCTTTACTCTTAATAGAGCAGGTTGATCTGAAGTAGCAACTACCACAATTGAACGCTCTAAACCTTCTTCCCCCAGGTCTTTTTCTATAAAATCTCTGACCTCACGGCCACGCTCACCTACCAGACCAATTACATTTATGTCGGCATTCGTGTTCCTGGCTGCCATTCCAAGCAGAGTTGATTTACCAACACCACTACCGGCAAAAATTCCCATCCGCTGTCCTTTACCACAGGTTAAAAAACCATCAATACAGCGCACTCCCAGTGACAGTGGTTCTTTAATTCTTTCTCTGGTTAATGGGTTGGGCGGTTTGCGGTTAACCGGAACTTCATTTAAACCACTGAGCTCGGCATCATTGATTACATTTCCACTGCCGTCAATAATTTTACCGAGAAGTTCTCTGCCGACTTTAACTTTCAATTTCTCGTCAGTAGCAACTACTCTGGCCCCGGGCTTAATTCCTTCCATTTCTCCAATCGGCATCATTAAAACCTTGTTATCATCAAAGCCAACTACTTCAGCTTTAATATCACCCTGTTCACCTTTAATCAGGCAGAGTTCCCCTATTGAAGCCTGGGGACCAATAGATTCGATAACCAGACCAATCACCCGGTTGATATGACCAAAATTGCGGGTCATATTAATATCTTTAAGTTTGCTTTCCAATTTTGACATATCTAAATCAATCATGCTGCTCTACCTCTTTTAATAATTCATTTTTAATTAAATCAAGTTTATGGTCCAGACTTCCTTCTTTCCCACCCAGATTAGTTTCAACCACACAATCACCTTTTCTAAGCTCCGGGTCTGAAACAAATTCAATATTTTTCTGGTTGATGTGCTGATAAAAACGATTTTCTTCAATATACGGCAGTAGCTGCGGGTGAACTCTAACCACAATATCGCGGTGATTATCATCTACTTTTCTCAGCATATCCGAAATAATATTATTAATCATATCATGCTCAGTTTCTAACTTAACATCTATTACTATACTGGCAATTTTTACAGCCAGTTCGATTACATCTTTTCTGATTCTGCTTTTTTCTCGAGCAAATTCCTCTTCAAAACTGGAAATTAAATCGGTTAACTGTTTTTCCTTTTTTTCAATTTCGGCTTCTGCCTCGGCCAGGCCTTCTTTTCTGGCTTTACTTTTGGTCTGCTTATAAATTTCATCTTTTTCGGCAAGTATTTTTTCTTTTTCAGCTTCAGCTTCTTTGATAACTGCTTCTGCCTTTTTTTCTGCCTCTTTGATAATTTTTTGAGCATCTTTTTCTGCCTGACTTAAAATCTTTTTTTGCTTTTTAATAGCTCTGCTTTTTTTCTTTTCACTATCTGATTGAGCTTCTTTTTGATCACTATTATTTTTAAAAGAAAGAGTCTTAGGATTTTGATTAATTTTAAATTTTCCTGTAACCTGAGATGCCTTAATAACTTTAGACAATTACTTCACTCTCCCCACCTCTGGCTATGACAATTTCTCCACTTTCTTCTAACTCTCTAATTACATTAACAATTCGCTGCTGAGCATCTTCTACCTCACGGATTCTTACTGGTCCCATAAATTCCATGTCTTCTTCCAGCATTTCTGCTGCACGCTGGGACATATTTCCGGTTATGATATTTTCGACCTCATCACTTGCTGTTTTTAAGGCAAGTGCAAGATCATGGGTTTCCACCTGACGCAGCACAAGCTGTACTGCTCTATCAGAAAGAAGTACAATATCCTCAAAGACAAACATTCTCTTTTTAATTTCTTCAACCAGCTCCGGATCATCTTCTTCCAGCTTATCTAAAATATTCTTCTCTGTACCGCGGTCAACCTGATTTAAAACATCTACAATCGACTGAACTCCTCCAGCGCTGGCATATTCGTTGGCAGCAACTGAGGAAAGTTTCTTTTCTAATACAGACTCAACTTCTTTGATGATTTCTGGAGAAGTTCTATCCATAACAGCTATTCGTTTGGCTACTTCACTCTGGATTTCTGGTGAAAGTGAGGATAAAACCTGAGAAGCCTGATCCGCATTGATATAGGCAAGGATCAGAGCAATTGTTTGAGGGTGTTCTCCCTGAATGAAGTTTAAAAGCTGGGCTGGATCTGATTTGCGAATTGAATCAAAGGGTCGAACCTGAAGAGTTGCGGTTAAACGATTGATAATATTGCGAGTCTTATCCTTACCAAATGATTTTTCAAGTATTTTCTTGGCATAGTTTATTCCGCCGGAGTTAATATAGTCATTCGCCTTCTGCAGCTGCAGAAACTCTTCCTGAATCTTTTTTTTGGTTTCAGGATCAATTTTATTTTGATTGGCTATCTCTAATGTTAATTTTTCCACCTCTTCATCATCTAGGTGCTTAAAAATATCTGAAGACACATCTGGTCCCAGTGAGATCAACAAAATAGCCGCTTTTTCTTTTCCAGTTAACTCATCTCTCATAACAAAAACCCCTTTGACATTTATTCATCAATTAACCAGCTGCGGATTAGTTTAGCTGCATTTTCTGGGTCGGAATGAATCATATTTTCGAGTTCATTTTTCACCTTAGCTCTTTTTCTCTGATCAGCATCTGGTTCAAATAAGTTAATTTCTTCTTCGTCTTCTTCAACTGAAAGATCAATTTTACTTCCTCTGTCTGCTGCCGGCTTTTTGCGGTATAAGTAAATTATTAAAGCAGATGTTAGTAATAAAACTAATAAGATAAGTCCACCATAAATATACATCTGTCTTCTGGCCGCTTCTTCCTCTGCCAGCATAGCTTCCTGAGCTGCCTGTTCTAAAGAATCATCAAAGGCCATTGAGCTGATATTTAAAACATCACCTCTCTGCTCATCATAGCCAATTGCTGCACTAACAGCATTTCTGATCTGATTGATAGTTTCTTCTTCAGTCTCCTGGTCGATAATCACCGAGACTGATAAACGCTCTACCTCACCAGGAGCATAGACGTGCTGTTCTATTCTTTCGTTAATTTCATAATTTGTAATTGTGTTTTCTCTTTCATAACTGCTGTTTTCGCCGGTGCCTTCTCCCTGATATTGAGGTATATTTGCATCTGTACCAGGTGCACCTCCACTTACTCCATTTTCCTGGCTTTCAGTATTAATTTCTTCACTGCGAACAATTCCACTCTCATCAATTACAGGAGAATATGTCTTACTTTCTGCCTGCCGCTGATCAAAGTTTAAATTTGCATTTACCTGAACTGCAAAGTTATTCGGTCCTAAAACCTTAGTTAAAAGTGAATTTAAATCATTCTTAAGAGCAGATTCAAATTCCTGCTGCATTTCAAAATTCTGTGGGTCAGACCACTGATTATTATCTGAACCAGAAGGTTGAGATAATAGATTTCCATTTGTATCAACAATTGTTACTTCTGATAATGGTAAATCCTGAACCCCGCTTGCAACCAAATTTTGAACAGCATTTACCCGCTCTGCACTCATATTATAACCGGGCTCAAGTTTGACCATTACTGAAGCTGTGGCTGATTTTTCTTCCTCCAAAAACAAACTTTCTTCCGGAGGAGTAATCTGAACTCGAGAAAATTCTATTCCAGAAATCGACTGAATAGAACGGCTCAGCTCTCCACCAAGTGCCCGATAATAATTAACTCTTCTTTCAAATTCTGTTGTGCCAAATTCACTGTTATCAAAAATTTCAAAGCCAACAACTCCCTGATCTGGAAGTCCCGCCGCTGCCATATCAAGCCTAAGTCGGTAAATCTCACTTTCTGGAACTAAAACTGTATTGCCATTCCCTCCCAGCTGATAATCTACATTGTTTTCATCCAGCCGTTCTACAATTGCAGCTGTATCATCTGTAGAAAGATTAGTAAAAAGAGGTTGATAGTTGGTTGAAGCTCCTCTGAAAATAAGATAGCCAAAGGCGCCTGCCATTAGTACTGTGAGAACAATGATTAGAATTTGAATGTTTTTATTTAATTTTTGCCATGTATTCTGAATCTCTTCTTTATATTTTGCTAAAAATTCGGCCATCATTATACCTCTTCCATAAATAATCTTTGTTCTGTCATTTTAGCAGCTTAAACCTGCAGACGCATAATTTCATTATATGCATCAATTACCTTGGTCTGAACTGCAGTTGTCAAATTAACTGCTACTTTTGCTTTTTCTGCTGCAATCATCACATCATGTACATTATCAGTCTCTCCAGCGGCAAAGCTGGCTGTCACTGCCTGCGAATCTTTCTGCAGCTGATTAACTTCGTTCAATTTTTCTCTAAACAGATCAGAAAAAGCTGCCGCATCATTATTTCTGTTTTCTTTTTGAATTGAGAAATTTTCAAATCCACTCTGAAACTTAACAGGATTAATTTCCATCTTTTCCACTCCTTAATTAAGTGCTGATGTTTAAAGCACTGTTTGCCATACTTTTATAATTAGAAATCGCCTGAATATTTGCTTCATATGCCCTGCTGGCATCTATCATATTAACCATTTCGGTCATCACACTAACATTGGGAAGTTCAACATAACCTTCTTCATTTGCATCGGGATGCTCAGGTCGATATTCAAGCCGAAAAGGAGACTGATCTTCTGCAATTTCACTAATTTCCACTCCTGCAGATTTAGAACTACCGGCAGCAGCAGAACCGAGACCCGAACCCATCTGATTTTCCAGCTTTTCTTTAAAAACAGGAATTTTCCGCCTGTATGTATTACCGTCCTCATCTCTGGTTGTTTCAGCATTAGAAATATTTGCAGAGATTGTATCCATTCTCAACCTCTGAGCTGTTAAACCAGAAGCGCTGATATCTATTCCTTTAAACATAATTATTTACCTCCCTGCTGAATAACCTGATTTAAAGTAGAAAAATGTCCGGCTGCCCGATTTGTCATCACATTATAATAAATGCTGTTTTTAGCCAGCTCAGCCATTTCCACCTCAATATCCACACTATTGCCGTCATTTCTACTAATTCGGCTGTTCTCAGAATTTTGAACAGCAGAATACTGGCGGCTGAAAGCTAAATGATTGTTTTGAGTAGTCTTAAGCTCAACAGAGCTAGCTGAATCCATTTCTTTTTTTAAAGCTGACTTAAAATCAATATCCTGTCTTTTATAACCAGGGGTGCTTACATTTGCTAAATTATTAGCAATTAATTCACCTCTCCGGGCAGAGCCAGCAAGGGCGCTGGTTATAATTTCTATATTATCCATATTTTATACCCCCTTAGAATGAAAAAAATCTACAGCTTTGACTATAGATTTTTAAATGTGCAGTCTGGCAGTCATAATAAAAATATGGCTCTTCGCTATTTAGTGTGGGTAATACAAATGGCATATATTAACATTAATGGTAATGCAAAATTAAAAATTAGCATGAATGCAGTTTGAAATT
>NZ_QAXS01000037.1 GCF_003053565.1 Halanaerobium saccharolyticum
GATAAAGGGAAATATTGGTTTCAGGTTGGGGTGAAAAATTTTGAAAGGTGCTATTAAGCCTTATCAATCAAGGGCTTATTTAGCCGAAAATCTTAAAGTTATGATAAGGAGTGAAAAATGGATTATATAAAAGCAAAAGATATAGATATCTCTAAAAAAACTAAAAAAAACTGGCAAGAAATTGTAGATATTATAGCTGAATTAACTGATGTAACTGCCAGTCTAATAATGAAGGTAGAACCTCCTTATATGAAAGTATTTCGATCTAGTAAATCAAAAAATAATCCGTATAATGTTGGTGATAAAAAAGAACTTTCAGGCCTTTATTGTGAAGAAGTGATTAAGACCGATGAAAAATTATTGGTTTCTAATGCTTTAAAAGTTAATAAATGGAAAAATAATTCTGATATTAAGTTGGGTATGATCTCTTATCTGGGATTCCCAATAAAGTGGCCCGATGGTGATTTTTTCGGAACAATCTGTGTTCTTGATACTGAAGAAAATAAATTCAACAAAAAAACTGTAAATTTAATAAAACAATTTAAAAAACTCATTGAAGCCGAATTAAAGAATATTTATCAGAAAAAAAATCTAAAAGAAGAAATAGCAAAAAAAGAAAAATCAGAAAAAAAACTAAGTACTATTCTTCATTCCATTGGGGATGGGGTTATTACCACGGATGAAAACGGCCGTATTGATATCATGAATTCCACTGCCGAGAAAATCACAGGTTATAAACTTGAAGAGGTAAAAGGGGATAAATTGGAAGATGTTTTTAAATTAGTAAATTCTTTAAGTGGAGAATCTGTAAATAGCCCGGTGGAAGAAGTATTAGCAACTGGTAAGATTGTTAATATGAAAGCAGATACAACTCTAATTGATAAAAATGGTCATATATATCAAATAGCAGATTCTGCAGCTCCTATTCAGGAAATGGAAGGCAAAATTCAGGGAGTAGTTCTAGTATTTTCTGATATTTCAAGAGACAACTTAACGGGTCTATATAACAATTCCTTTATGGAAGAAATAATAAGAAGGTGGGATGATAAAAAACAGCTTCCTATAAGTATAATTATGATAGATATTAATGGTTTAAAATTGGTCAATGATGGTTATGGTCATAAACAAGGAGATAAATTATTAATCAAAACGGCTGAATTACTTCTTTCCTGTGTAACAAATAAAGGATTTGTAGCCCGCTGGGGTGGGGATGATTTTATAGTTTTACTTCCCCGGACTAAAGAAGCAAAAGCAAGGGAGCTATCTCATGAGATAGCAGCGAAGAGTGGGGAAATTATGTTAAATGATGAAATAAACCTATCTTTAGGCATAGGTACTTCCACTAAAATTGACTCTGAACAAGATATATATAAAATACTGCATAGCGCAGAAGATGAAGTGTTAATGGATAAGCTTACCAGGGAAAAAAGTGCAAGAAATTTGCTGCTGAAAAATATGCTGAAAACTTTAGGAGCTAAAAGCTTTGAAACAAAAGAACATGCTGAAAGAATGGAGCGTTTAAGCGTTAAACTGGGAGAAAAAATTGGATTAAGCAGGGAAAAATTAAATCATCTATCCTTACTCGCATCCCTTCATGATATTGGCAAAATAAATATTGATGAAGAAATTCTAAAAAAACCTTCTGCCCTCACCAGCGTAGAATGGGAAACAATAAAAAAACATCCTGAAAAGGGGTTTGCTATTGCCCATGCTATTGAAGAATTTGTTCCTGTAGCAGAAAGTATTCGGTCTCATCATGAACGCTGGGATGGGACAGGTTATCCTCAGGGGTTAGAGGGAGTAGAAATACCTTTTTTGGCACGCATTATAAGTATTGTTGATGCTTATGATGTAATGATTAATGGCCGATCATATAAAAAAGCCATAAGCCAGAAAGAGGCAATACAAGAGTTGATTGGATGTTCAGGCAGCCAGTTTGATCCTGAATTGGTGGAGGCATTTGTAGGAATAATATCTGACTAAAACAAAATATTATTTATACCCTGATAATAGTTGACGATATTTACTGTTGATATGCGCATAGTAATTCTCGATAAGACTTAAAAGTTTGAAAATATTTAAAACACAAAAAACCCCCAAGAAACCTGAATTACCAGGCTAAACTTGGGGGTAAATTATCTGATTAAATTTAAATGGTGCCGAAGGTCGACTTATTAAAATAAATTGATAGAAGAATTAAAAGATGATAGTGGATGCAGCATATGAACTGCAGGTAGCATTTAAAGTAACCCCGGCCTCAAATGCAGAGCAGCCGGCAGCTCATGAATTAATAGATGAGCTTGATGAAACTCATCCGGAGATAACGGAAGACTGCAATTTTTTATTCTTTTTTAAGAAAAAAACTGTACAAAGCAAAAAACTAATTTAAATAACAACTTTAATTTTATGTTCAATTTGTATATAATGTAATTAGTAAAAGATACAGAAAAATAAATAATAGGTGTTTTAGATGGATAAAAAATAAGAAATAACTATAACAGTGGAAAAGGGGGAAGAAATCAGGGTGAATTGTACCTTGAAATAGCCCCAAATACTGTTAGAAATTTTATAGAATTAATTGAAGATGGTTAATGATGGTCTTAAATTTAATCGAGTAATTAATATCAAGGAGATAAAATTATGAGCATACCAAGAATCCTATATTATAAATATAAGCTTGATAAAAATTTAAATAAAAGTCGAAGTGAAATATTAAAACTGAGAGAAAATAAATTTAGAAAGCTGCTGTATTATGCTTATAATAATTCTCCCTTTTATCATGACTTTTATTCAGCCCACGGAATTAAGGAAAAAGACCTGTCAGAGATTAAACACTCAGACCTTCCTGCTCTTGATAAAAATATAATGATGGAAAATTATGATAAATTAGTAACGGATAAAAATATCAGCTGTGATAAGATTGCTTCTTTTCTTGAAAATTCCCCTTCTCCTGTTAGCAAGTTAAATAATAAATATCACGTTATTCATAGCTCTGGTTCTTCAGGCGAAATTGGATATTTTCTTTATAATTCAAAGGAGTGGGATTTTATCAAAGCTCTTTCTTTGAGATTATTTACTAATTTTGGTCTTAAGAGAAAAAGATATGCTTTTATTGGAGCAGCAGATGGTCATTATGCTGGGGTCAGCCTTTTTTTAAGCCCGGTTAATGCTCTGGAAGAATACTTCTATAAACAGTATTTGGTCATTAATATTAATCATCCTCTAGAAGATTATTGTCAAAGGTTAAATGAATGCCGTCCTCATAATCTTACAGGTTATCCTTTTGGGATCAAGGTTCTAGCTGAAATGCAGAGAGCTGGCAAAATAGATATATCACCCGAGGTAGTAATTTGCGGGGGTGAACCGCTGACGGCAGCAGCCAGGAAATTTATTAAAAAGACCTGGGATACTTCTCTTATTAATTATTATGCTGCCTCAGAGTCCCTGGTGATCGGAGTAAAAAAAGAGGAGTTTAATCATTTATATATTTTTGATGATGCTAATTATATTGAAACTGCGGAAGAGGGCTATTACCTAACAAATCTCTATAATTATACCCAACCACTTATACGATATCGAATGTCTGATTTACTGGTATCGGTAAATGAACAAAAAAAAGAAGATAGATGGCCTTTTAACAGGGTAAAAGAAATTATCGGACGCCAGGAGGATATATTATGGTTTAAAAATCAAGCTGGAAAAAAAGAGTTTATTCATCCGATAATATTTGTAGAGTTATATATTAGAGGTTTGAATAAATATCAGGTGATACAGACGGGTGAAACTTCCTTTATTTTCAAGGCGGTTATTAAAAAGGGAAGTAAAAATGAAGATGTAATAGTGAAAATAAAAGAAGAATTAACAAAGATACTTAAGAGTAAAAATCTGCAAAATGTTAATTTTAGGATAAAAAAAGTTAAAAATATAGACGGTGCAGGTACTACCGGTAAATTTAAATTGATAAAAAGAGAATTTAAATAAACTTATTAAAGCTGCAGTCCTCCTTATATTTAAAAGTTTAAGAAAAATTTGACATATTTATTTTTATAATGTATAATGAATGTATATTCATAAAGTTTTATGAATATAAGTTCACTAAAATAAGGTAAAATTTAAAAAATAGGTGGTGAATGTTATGCCTAAAATCATCAATAATTTACGGAGTAAAATATCTAGAGCAGCATATCAGCTATTTTCTGAAAAAGGATATTCTGCTGTTAGTATGAAAATTGTTGCTGAAGAAACCGGTATTGCTGTTGGAACATTATATAATTATTATACCAATAAAGAGGAGTTATTTATAAAAGTTATTGAAGAAAAAATTAAAAATCATAAAAAAATTTTTGATAAATATTTGCAAAAAGAAGAACTTGATCTGAAAATGTTTATTACCCATCTCTATGATGAAATTAATAAATCAAAAGGTGTAATAGATGAAATCATTAAAAAAGATATAAATAATAAAGAAGAAAAAATTGTAACCCGGCTGCGATCTGAATTATTAGAGATAGTAGATCAGATATTAATACAGTTTAAAGAAAAAAAAAGGGATAAAAAGGGGGGCTGAAGCAGAAAGAAAGCGTGGTGTTTATGCACTGCTTATTATGATATTGATTTTGGACAGGAGATTTCCAAAAGAACGGGAGAAGAATATTTCTTATCTCTTAAAAATGACAAATTTAATTTAAAGAAAAATTAAAAACTGTGAATGAGCAAGTATTAAAGAGATAATTTAGAACAATACAAGAGGAGGAGTTAATATGAGTATTGATTTTGAACTGGCAAAAAAATATGCAGCTGATAAGCTGCTCAAACAGGCTTTAAAATATCTGGAAAAAGATCCTGAAGAAAATTTTTTGCAGATTCTAGATATTGGAGAAAAATTAGCTAAAAGAGATAATCACAAAAATGCTATTAAAATTATAAAGGAGAAGTATAAAACAACTCCTTTGATAAAAAAATATCTTAAAAAAATTAATAATATTGCACCCTCTTATAAAAATGGACTTTTAATGAATTTTTTTGTTAATTCAGCTATTTTTGGTATACCATATCAGTATGAACTTTCTGAAGATCTTGGAGTAGACGTGCCCTGGACAATGCTTATTGACCCTACTAGTGCCTGTAATTTGAATTGTGAAGGGTGCTGGGCTGGCGAATATAATAAAAGTGATAGTCTTGATTTTGCTACAATTGATAGAATAATTACTGAGGCTAAAGAAATGGGAATTTATTTTATAGTTTTTTCAGGCGGTGAGCCGACAGTTTATCCTCAGCTTTTTGATATTTTTGAAAAACATGATGATGTTGGTTTTATGATGTATACTAATGGTACCCTTATTGATGATGAATTTGCTGATAGAATGCTTGAAGTGGGAAATGTTACACCAGCTATTAGTCTGGAAGGATTTAGAGAAGAAACTGATAAACGTCGGGGGGAGGGTACTTATGATAAAATTATGGATGCCATGGACCGCCTGCGTGAGAGAGGTATTATATTTGGGGCAAGTGTAACTGCAACTCAAAATAATGTGGATGAACTTTTTTCCGATGAATTTGTTGATCATTTATCTAAAAAGGGTGCTCTTTACATGTGGTTATTTCATTATATTCCAATAGGTAGAAATCCTAATCTTGAGATGATGATTACTCCTGAGCAGAGAGCTTCTATGGCCCGGAGAGGAAGTGAATTAAGGAAGAAAAAAGATATATTTATTATGGATTTTTGGAATGACGGCACATATGTCCAGGGTTGTATTGCTGGAGGAAGAAGGTATTTTCATATTAATGCTAAGGGAGAAGTTGAGCCCTGTGCATTTGCCCATTTTGCAGTAGATAATATAAAGGAAAAATCATTAAAAGAAGTGCTTCAGAATCCTCTGTTTAAATCTTATCAAAAGAGGCAACCCATTAGTGAGAATTTAATGTGTCCCTGCCCAATTATTGATAATCCTAAAGCTTTAAGGGATATAGTAGAAGAGTCAGGTGCTGTGCCTACACATGATGGAGCAGATGAAATTTTAAAAGGTAAGACAGCTGATTTTCTTGATGATTTGTCAGCTGAATGGCATGAAATTTCTAAAGATATTAATGAAGAAAGGATGAATAAATAACAAATCGGATTAAGGATTTTAAAATAATTATTTTTTAAAATGAAGAGATAAACCAGTATTAAATATATTGGTTAATGTTTTATGGGGGACTAAATTAAAAAATTATGTTTTCCATAAATTTATAATAAACCATAAGATATAAGTTTTGAGTTAAAAAAATTCCCCCTGGTATACCAGGGGGAATTTTAGTCATTAACTAAAATGGGGTAAATTAACATCTTAAATATAAATGGTGCCGAGGGCGGGATTCGAACCCGCACGGTCTATTAGACCACTAGCCCCTCAAGCTAACGCGTCTGCCAGTTCCGCCACCTCGGCATCACAATTATAAATTATACCATAAAAATTTACTTTGTCAATAAAATTTAGCAAATAAGTTCGATAGGTGAAAAAATAAAATTTAGACTTTTTAAATTAGTGTAAAAATAGATAAAGAAATTAGTTTCATGCAGGAATTGAACCTATAACCACGAATATTATGAATATAAGGGAATAGGGAGGCAATAACATTGGCAGAAAAAAATACACAAGACAATCAAAAATCAAAAAAGAAGCATAAATGGATAGGAGTTTTTCTGATAGCTCTACTCTTATTATTTATTGGACTGGCAGGTTATTATTTAGAACGAGATTTAGAGCCGGTACCAGATAATCAGATTGAGGAAAATGAAGTGATGGAGCAAAGTGAAGATAGTTCTGATGGAGAAACTGCTGTGAATGGTGAAGAAGAAAGCCAGATAACTGAAGAAACATCTACTATTGAAGAAAGCACAGATAGTGCTGAAACAACAGAAACTGGAGCAGAAACTAAAGAAGTTACAGAAAAAGAAGTTACAGAAAGTAAAGACACAGCTGCTAGTTCAGATATTGAAACAGAAAGAAATGAGACAGCTGCAGAACAATCGGCAGAAGTAAGTGAACAATCAGCTGATAAGACTAAAAGTGATGCTCCTCCTGCAGTAGAGGAAGATAAAAGTATGTCTGTGGATTCTGATCAAGAAGATATTGGTGAAAACTACAGTGAGGCAGAATCTGAAAGTGATACAGCAAATATAACTGATTCCGAAAAAACATCTGTTGAAGAGATTGAAAGCGATATTGCAAATGGTGGTTCAGATGTTTTAGATGAGTCAGATGAGGTAACTCAAAAAGAAGAAATAGTTCAAAAAGAAGAAGAGATAAAAACTGAGATTGAAGAAAGAGAAACTGAGGATAATGCAGCAGAAGATAGTTCAGTGGAGACAAAAGAACAAACATTAACTGGTGACCAGAGTCAGAAAACTACTTCGAAAACAGATAATTCTGGCCAGACAGATATTGAGCCAGAAAGTAATGATACTGTTGAAGATGAACAGGCAGAGGTAACTGATGAACCTGAGATGAAAAAGGATATCGCTCAGGAAAGCGAAGAACAGGTAGAAAACGAAGAACAGTTACAGGGAGAAGAAAAGCAAGTAGAAGGAAAAGCCGAAAAGAGAGAGGAACAGGTAAAAGATGAGACTCAGAATGACTTTGCCCAGGAATTAGAAGATCCAACTCTACTGGAACGGATTTTATCTATTCTGGGATTATCGGATAGTGACTTTAATCAGGATCTAAATATATTATTTGTTGGGCTTGATAGTGAAGAAAATGTAGCAATAGGTAGTGTAGAAGCTGATTCAATAATGCTTGCTAAGTTAAGACCAGAATTAAATCAGCTGCAGGTAGAACATATTGATGAAGACACTATCTATCAGGGGCAGTTATTAAGAAAATATCATAATGGTGATATTTCACTGGCTGTGGAAGAAATTACCGAAACTGAAATTGATTATTATGTTTATCTTAAATACCAGGGATTTGAGAAGGTAATAGACGAATTAGGTGGAGTGCAAATAACACTGGAGGAAGAATTAATAGTACCTGGTCTGGGACTTAATTTAAAAAAAGGAGATAATCTATTATCTGGAAAAGAAGCATTAAATTTTGTTCGCTGGAGTAGTTCTGGTTCAATGGCTAGATTTGAAAGACAGAAATTATTAATTAATTCTGTACTCTCAAAGCTAAAATCTAATAACATACTATTTAATGTTAAAGAACTTTATAATACAATAGTTGAAAGTTACAATTCTATAGAAACAGATATCAACCCTGTGCTGGCAGCAGAAATATTTAATTATGTTAGAGAAAATGATGAATTAAAGTTAGAGTTTATTGAATAGAATAGAAAAATTAATCTTTTGTTAAAAAATTATCTACAGTCGATTTTTTAAGTATTTAGTAGTATATTTAACATATAATAATTTAATTACTTATAACAGTCTATATTGAATTTTGACTTAAAGTGCCTTTTTATATATACTAGTTATTGCTGATGCGGTAATTATGCTTTTAAATTACTGCTGAGGGGCGAATAGCTCAGTTGGGAGAGCACCTGCCTTACAAGCAGGGGGTCACAGGTTCGAGCCCTGTTTCGCCCACCATTTTTATTTGCAAATATAATATAAAGAAGTTGTGTTAGGTCTTATTTTTGACTTACTACATCTTACTTCTTAAACGCGGAGGTGTAGCGTAGCGGTTTAACGCGCCGGCCTGTCAAGCCGGAGATCGCGGGTTCAAATCCCGTCTCCTCCGCCATTTTGGTGGGATAGCTCAGTCGGTAGAGCAGTGGATTGAAAATCCACGTGTCGACAGTTCGATTCTGTCTCCCACCACCATTTTTTGCGGGAATAGCTCAGTGGTAGAGCATCACGTTGCCAACGTGAGGGTCGCGAGTTCAAATCTCGTTTCCCGCTCCATTTTTATTTGCAGCCTGGGCGGCATAGCCAAGTGGTAAGGCAGAGGACTGCAAATCCTTTATTCGGCGGTTCAAATCCGTCTGCCGCCTCCAATTTATTATTACTGATATAACAGTAATTATAGGTGTTATTTAAATTATTATTTTTTTTATTTAATTGACAAAAGGTGCCGTATTGGTGCCATTTTATTATTTTAAAAGTATTAAATAAGAGTTTATTAACAATTTAAATAATTTAAAATATTTATCTTGACAAATTTAAAAACCATTGATATAATACAAAATGTCGTAAGTTAAATATTACATATTTGCCGGGGTGGCGGAATTGGCAGACGCATCGGACTTAAAATCCGGTGGGAATTTATTCCCGTGTCGGTTCGAGCCCGACCTCCGGCACCATTTTTTTGCTTGCACATTTTTTTCAATAGTGAGTTGAAAGTGCTAGCTTAATATTTTAAGTTGGTATAGCTCAGTTGGTCAGAGCGCTACGTTGACATCGTAGAGGCCAGTGGTTCGAATCCACTTACCAACACCAACACCATTTTTATTATTTGCCGGGGTGGCGGAATTGGCAGACGCATCGGACTTAAAATCCGGTGGGAATTTATTCCCGTGTCGGTTCGAGCCCGACCTCCGGCACCATTTTTGATGATTTGACCACTTTCGGTGGTCTTTTTTTTATTTAACTACTTTATTATGATAATAATCACTTGACTTTTTTCGAAATAAAAACTATAATAAAAGAAATGAAATAATTAAATGCCCTGATAGGGAAGAGTAAATTTTTCTGCTAGTTAAAAGAGAAGTGTGCCGGCGGCTGAAAGCACATAACTTGTCAGTAAATTGAAAACCACCCTGGAGCAGGTAGGAGGAATTAAGTATTTTTATCCGGTTAAGCCGTTATCTTATTGAGTGAATAATAATTTTAACTATTCTCATTTATTTTAGAATACTTATAATTATTATTAACTAGAGTGGAACCGCGCAATCCGTCGTCTCTATAATGAGATGAGGGATTTTTTTATTAGCCAGGAAATTATACCTAATGGTTTGTTGTGGATAATATTTATAGTTTTATAATTTCCGCAATCAACAAAATTTAACCTTACTGTATTACAGATTGTCCGAAGGACATTTTGTTCATTTTATAAAAGATTATTAGTCTTATAGGGAGGAAATTAAATGGAAAAAGTTAAAGTAACACTGCCAGATGGTTCTGTCAAGGAATATGATGCTGGAACAACAGTAGAAGATGCTGCTTATTCTATCGGAAGTGGTTTAGGAAGAGATGCCATAGCTGGTGTTGTCGATGGTAAAGAAGTAGATGCCTCTTATCCAATCGAAAAAGATGTGGAGCTTTCTATTATTACTATCGATAGTGATGATGCTCTGGACATTATTCGTCATACCACCTCACATGTTATGGCACAGGCGGTAAAGAGACTCTATGATGAGGTGCAGGTGGCAATAGGGCCTACAATTGAAGAGGGTTTTTATTATGATTTTAATTTAGAGGAAAATTTTAATGAAAATTCTTTAGCAGAAATTGAAGCTGAAATGGAAAAAATTATTAAGGAAGATATAGAAATAGAAAGAAAAGAACTTCCGCGTAAAGAAGCTATTGAATTAATGGAAAAGAGAAATGAAAAATATAAACTGGAATTAATTGAGGAACTGGATGATGAGATGATCAGCCTTTATTTTCAGGGAGATTATGTAGATCTCTGTCGGGGTCCGCACCTTCCTTCTACTGGTTATATAAAGGCTTTTAAACTATTGAATGTAGCTGGAGCTTACTGGCGCGGTGATGAAAATAATGAAATGCTGCAGAGGATTTATGGTACTGCTTTTGCCAGCGAAAAAGATTTAGAAAAATATCTACATCGAGTGGAAGAAGCAAAAAAACGTGACCACAGAAAACTTGGTAAGGAACTTGATCTTTTCAGTATGCAGGATGAAGGAAGAGGTTTTCCCTTTTTCCATCCGAAAGGGATGGCTCTCAGAAACGAATTGATTGATTTTTGGAAAGAAGAGCACCGTAAAGCCGGATATGAAGAAATCAAAACTCCAATTATTTTAGACGAATCCCTCTGGCATCAATCAGGACACTGGGACCACTATCAGGATAATATGTATTTTACCGAAATTGATGGAGAAACTCATGCTGTTAAACCAATGAACTGTCCTGGTGGAATTTTAGTTTACAAAGACTCGATGCACAGCTATCGTGAGCTACCAATTAGAATGGCTGAACTGGGGCTGGTACATCGTCATGAAATGTCAGGTGCCCTTCACGGACTAATGAGGGTTAGAAGCTTTACTCAGGATGATGCTCATATTTACTGTCTCCCGACTCAAATTGAAGAGGAATTAAGTGGGGTTATTAAACTGGTTGATAAAATTTATAGTGCCTTTGGATTTAACTACAATGTAGAATTAAGTACCAAACCCGAAAAAGCAATGGGAGATGAGGCACTCTGGGATAAGGCAACTGATGCCCTGCGTAATGCTGTAGAGAAAAATGGTCTGGATTATGAGGTCAACGAAGGTGATGGAGCTTTTTATGGTCCTAAAATTGATTTTCATTTAGAAGATAGTCTCGGCAGAACCTGGCAGTGTGGAACAATTCAGCTTGATTTTCAGATGCCGGAACGCTTTGATTTAAGCTATATTGGTCAGGATGGAGATGAGCACAGACCGGTAATGATTCATCGAGCAATTTATGGTAGTATTGAGCGTTTTATTGGAATTTTAATTGAACACTTTGCAGGCGCTTTTCCAACCTGGATGGCTCCGGTACAGGTAGAAATTATTCCCGTTTCTGATGATCAAATTGATTATGCACTTAAAGTTAAAGAAGCTATAAAAGAAGAAAATATTAGAGTTGAGGTTGACAGCCGTTCAGAACAGGTAGGTTACAAGATCAGAGATGCTCAGGTTAAACAGGTACCATATATGTTAATTGTAGGTGGACGTGAAGAAGAAAATGGAACCGTATCTGTTCGCGATAGACGCGAAGGTGACTTAGGAACAAGTAAGCTCTCTGAATTTAAGTCGAAAATTTTAAAAGAAATTGAAGATAAAGTAATTAATACTGAAGATACAATTGATTAATTTATTATCCTCTCCAGTTTTAATGCCGGAGAGGATTTTTTCTGCAGATTTCTTGACACTATCAGCACCCTGTGCTATACTAATTAAGGAAAAGAAAGTAGAAGCACCTGTTTCTCACCAGTCTTAAACTGGTTAATATCAGTTTCTCGTTTTGAATTTCAATTTCTGCGGGAAAAGTAGACTTATCTTTAGGGATAGTCTATCTTTAGCTGATTACTGTATTTAACGGGTGGTTTCTACCACTCGTTTTTTTGTTTATATTGGTTTTTTTATATCACTCAGGAGGTGCATAAATATCGTTAATGATTTAAGAATTAATGATCGCATTAGAGCAAGAGAGGTTCGTCTGATCGATCAAGAAGGAGAGCAAATTGGTATCAAGTCGCTGGATGATGCATTGGATAGAGCCGCAGAACAGGGTCTGGACTTAGTAGAAGTTGCTCCACAGGCTAATCCACCTGTATGCAGAATTATGGATTATGGTAAGTACAAATATGAGCAGGCTAAAAAGGAAAAAGAAGCCAAAAAGAACCAGAACGTAATGAATGTTAAAGAGGTTCAGATGGGTGTTAAAATTGAAGATCATGATTTTAATGTTAAATTAAAGCAGGCGCGTAGATTTCTCAATGACAAGGATAAAGTTAAGGTAAGAATCCGCTTTAGAGGAAGAGAAATGATGCATAAAGAATTAGGATATGATCTGATGGATCGCCTAATTGAACAGACTAAAGATATTGGTAAGGTAGAAAGCAAACCTAAAATGGAAGGTAGAAATATGATGATGTTTCTAACTCCCGAAAGTGATAAACAGTAGTCAATTAAACAACTTAGAATTCACTTTAATTACTGGTTTAATTACCGGGTTATATTAGAAAGTATTTTTGATTATTACAGTATTAGGAGGTTAAATCATGCCAAAGCAAAAAACACACAAAGGTATAGCTAAAAGAGTTAAAGTTACAGGTAAAGGTAAGCTTAAGCATCATAAAGGATTTCACAGTCATATTTTAACCAAGAAATCCGGTAATAGAAAAAGACAGTTACGCAAAGCTAAATTATTAAGTAAATCATATCAAAAACGCTACAAAAAATTATTACATGGATAAAACAGCAGTAATAAAATAAGATAAAAAATAATATATGTTAAAATTTTGGAAGGAGTGTCATTTAAGATGCCACGTGTAAAAAGAGGAAATAAGGCGCGCAAGCGCAGAAAAAAAGTTTTAAAGATGGCTAAGGGATATTTTGGATCCCGCAGTAAATTATATCGTCCTGCAAATCAGGCAGTAATGAAGTCTCTACATTATGCATATAGAGATAGAAGAAATAAAAAGAGAGAATTTAGAAAGCTCTGGATTACAAGAATCAATGCAGCAGCTAGAAATGAAGGTCTTTCTTACAGCCGTTTCATTAATGGTTTAAGACAGGCTGATGTAGAAATTGACCGTAAAATGTTAGCTGACTTAGCAGTTAATGATTCTGATGGATTTGCTGATTTAGTAGAACTGGCAAAAGAAAAGTTAGGAAACTAAGTAAATGAATATAATCAGCAGTTCTCAAAATGATAAAGTTAAATATCTAAATAAGCTTTACCGGAGCAGAAATAGACGTAAGCAGGGTGTCTTTATTCTGGAAGGCAAAAGACTTATTGAGGCTGCATTGGCAGGAGGAGCAGATTTTAAACAGGTCTTTCTCACTCCTGTTTTTTTTAAATCAGCTGAAAATGATAATCTGCTGGCTGATTTAAAATTAAAGGCTGAAATTATTTATATTGAAGAAGATCTTTTAAAAAAAACAGCTTCCACAGTCAATCCTCAGGGAATTCTGGCTGTAGTAAATGAATCTGTTTTTAGGGGTGATGATTTCTATCAGCAGACCAAAAAAATACTACTTCTAGATAGGATTCAGGATCCCGGAAACATGGGGACTATGATCAGAACAGCTGCTGCGGCTGGTTTTGATGGTATTATTGCTCTTAAGGGGTCAGTAGATATTTTTAATCAAAAAGTTATTAGAGCCACCATGGGTGGAATTTTTTCTATAGTGATCAGACAGAGGTTGAGTCAGGAAGATTTTCTGGCTGAAATCAGAAATGAGGCAGCAGGTTATGAACTGCTGGCTGCAGATACTCAGGCTGAAGAATATCATTTTGAGCATCAGTATCAGGATAAATTAATTTTAATGATCGGTAATGAAGCAAATGGTCTTGAGCAGCAATTATTAGAATCTGCCACCTCAAAAATAAAAATTCCACTGGCTGGAGAAATTGAATCTTTAAATGCAGCAGTTGCAGCATCTGTAATTTCTTTTGAAATACTTTCCCAGCAGTTGAAAAAGAATGATTTAAACTGATATTGTTATTAATTTTGGCTCTCTGACAAATGTTGTGAAATCTAAATAGCACCGATTGAATCATGTTGTCTCTTTAATTTTTTTAATTTAATTTTAGAGCAGTAATTTTTTCTTGTGAGAATATTTTTTCTATGGTATACTTAAAAAAGAATATCATATTTAATGGCTGAGAAGGAGAGAGTAACTAAAAATGATACTGAAAGAGATTAACTGCAGCAGCTGAAAGCAGTTAAATTATCAAATTTGGTGAAGTTCACTCTGGAGCTGAGGGCTGAATTAAGTAGGTTTTTCCGGAAGCTAATGGCTTTCGTTAACAAAAGAAAGTGATTCCACAATTATGTGGGATAATCAGGGTGGTAACACGGTATCTCGTCCCTTTAGGGCGGGATTTTTTGTATTTTTAGAATAAAAAATTTAACATACATATAATATGGAGGTGTTAGTTTTGGATCTACTAGATGATCTAAAAAAAATTGAAAATGAAGCAGAAGAAGAATTAAAAGAAGTTGAAAGTCTTGATCAATTAGAAGAACTGAGAATAAAGTATTTAGGTAAAAAAGGGGCTGTCCAGTCGGTTTTTTCCAAAATGGGAAAAATTAAGCCAGAACAGCGTCCTGTGGTGGGAAAAGAAGCAAATATATTAAAAAATAAAATTCAGAACTGGCTGGGTGAACATCAAGAAAGGCTGGAAAAGAAGGCTGCTCAAAAACGTTTTGAAGCAGAAAAAATTGATGTTACTCTTCCTGGCGGTAAAGTAGAAGCAGGTCGTTCTCATCCATTATCTTTAGTAACTAAAGAAATGGAAGATATTTTTATTGGCCTGGGTTTTGAGATTGCCGAGGGACCCGAAGTAGAAAGTGAATATTACAACTTTGAAGCTCTAAATATTCCAGCTCACCATCCGGCTCGTGATCTTCAGGATACTTTATATATTGATGACCATTATTTACTGCGGACTCATACATCACCGGTCCAGGTAAGAACTATGGAAGCCCAGGAGCCGCCGGTTAGAATAATTGCCCCGGGCAGAGTTTATCGTTCTGATGAGCTGGATGCATCCCATTCTCCAATTTTCCATCAGACAGAAGGTTTAGTTATTGACAAAGGTATTTCTTTTAGTGATTTAAAGGGATCAATTGAGTTAATTGTAGAAGCTTTATTTGGAAAAGATAGGGATGTAAGATTCCGTCCCAGCTATTTTCCTTTTACAGAACCCAGTGCTGAGGTTGATGTTTCCTGTATTGTCTGTGGAGGAGAAGGATGTCCTCTATGCTCTAGAACCGGCTGGCTGGAGATTATGGGTGCGGGTATGGTTCATCCAAATGT
Organism: Halanaerobium saccharolyticum; assembly: GCF_003053565.1. GTDB lineage: Bacteria > Bacillota > Halanaerobiia > Halanaerobiales > Halanaerobiaceae > Halanaerobium > Halanaerobium saccharolyticum_B. The sequence goes on from NZ_QAXS01000037.1 coordinate 15,685, forward strand.
ACTGGAAATGTCCGGTTATAATAAGAATGTTTACAGTGGTTTTGCTTTTGGAGTTGGACTGGATCGTCTGGCCTTATTAAAATATGGCATTGATGATATTAGAGTGCTTTACGAAAATGATAAACGCTTTTTACATCAGTTTTAAAAAATTATAATAATTTTAAACCTGAATTTTAAATGGGTTCTTAATTTTAAAAAAATGCAGACTCGATGAGCTGCTAGTTTTGATAAAAAGAAAGGATGATAAATTTGCAGATATCGTATAACTGGTTAAAAAAATATATTGATATTAATTTTACTCCTGCCGATCTTTCGGAAAAGCTGACAATGGCTGGTCTGGAAGTTGAAGGAGTTGATTACTTAGGAGAAGGTTTAGATGATATAATTATTGCCAGGATTGAAAAAATAAAAGAACATCCTGATGCAGATAAACTTGTGATCTGTATGGTTAAAACTGGATCAGATACGGAGCTGATTCCAGTTGTTACAGGAGCTCCCAATGTTGAAGCAGGACAGATGGTTCCATTTGCGGAAGTAGGAGCAGTTCTTCCTGGTGGAATGCAGATTGAAGAGGTTAAATTACGTGGAGAACTTTCTCGGGGAATGATCTGTTCTAAAGATGAACTGGGGCTGCAGGAAGAAAGAGCAGCAGGAATTATGGTCTTAGATGACGATGCTCCTCTGGGCGGCAGTTTTATCAAATATAAGCGTCTGGATGACTATATATTTAAACTGGATTTAACTCCAAACTATGCCCGCTGTCTGGGAATGATTGGTGTAGCCCGCGAAATAAAGTCATTATATGCACAGGAAAAAACTTTAAATACACCTCCAATATCATTTGAGGAAGCTGAAGAACTGGGAGATATTAATGATTATGTGGAAGTAGAAATTGAGGACCCAGATTTATGTCCTCGCTATACTGCGCGTCTGGTTAAAAATGTTCAGATCAAAGAATCACCGGAGTGGATACAGCGCCGACTTAAAGCAGCAGGGATTAGACCGATCAATAATGTAGTTGATATTTCTAATTTTGTTTTAATGGAATATAATCAGCCGCTTCATACTTTTGATTTTAATAAAATTAAAGATGGTAAAATTATTGTACGCAGAGCAAAGGCAGAAGAAAAAATGTTAACCCTGGATGAGGAAGAAAGAATATTAGATGATGAAATGCTTGTTATTTCTGATCCGGAAAAAGCAGTAGCAGTTGGTGGGGTTATGGGTGGAGCAAATACTGAAGTAACTGAAGAAACTACTGATGTTTTAATTGAATCTGCCTACTTTAATCCGGTCAGCATTCGTAAAACTGCTAAAAAATTAGGAATGCACTCCGACTCTTCCCACAGATTTGAAAGAGGAGTGGATATTGAAAAGGTGATAGAGGCCAACAACCGGGCCTGTCAGATGCTGGCTAAATGTGATGGAGCCAGAGTAGTTCCTGGTGTAATTGATAATTATCCCTTAAAATTTGAACCAGCTGTGATTACTCTGACTGCTGAAAGAGTAAATGAGCTTTTGGGAATTGAATTAGAAGCTGCAGAAGTTAAAGAAAGTCTTGAACGGCTGGGTTTTACAGTTGAGAAAACTACCGGCGAGGGAGAGTTTGAGGTAACTGTTCCTTCTTTTAGAACTGATGTGGAACAGGGAGCGGATTTAGTAGAAGAAATCGCCAGAGTTTATGGCTATAATAAAATTCCTTCGACCAGACCGATTTCCAAACAGCGAGGTAAAAGATCTCCCAGGCAGAAATTTGAAGCAAAAGTTAAAAAATTGCTGCAGGCAGGTGGGCTTGATGAAGTAATTACCTATAGTCTGCAGGATAAAAAGAGTTATCAGGACTTAAATTTAACTCAATTTGAAGACTATGCAAAATTTGTCAGCATTAAGAATCCATTGAGTGAAGCATTTGGAATTTTAAGAACTACTCTACTGCCGGGAATAATTGAGGTTCTATCTTCTAATGCCCGCCGTCAGGGTTCAGAAATGGCTGTCTTTGAGACTGGAACAGTTTTTAGAAATAAAGGTCTCAGCAGTCGGCCTGAAGAGCTAAATAAACTTGGAGGGGGAATTTTTGGGCAGAATAATAACCTCTGGCAGCAGGGAGCTCCTAACTTCTTTGCCTTAAAAGGTGTGCTAGAAATGTTATTTAACAGAGTCCAGCTTGATAAGTACAGCTTTATCGCTGATAATGATAATCGAGATTTTCTGCATCCAGGCCGCAGAGCTGAGATCAAGTATGATCAAACTCAGACTTTTGGCTTTATTGGAGAAATTCATCCAGAACTTGCAGATCAGAATAATTTACCGGCTGGAACAACTGTGTTTGAGCTTGATCTGGATTTCTTGTTTGAAATCACTGCAGAAAAATCTTATCAATACCATAAATTAGTTAAATATCCTGTACTGGCAAGAGATCTGGCAATTGTAATGGCTGAGGATATTGCAGTTGGTGATATTCATCAGGCAATCAGAGCAAAAGGTGGCTCAATGCTTAAAGGACTGGAGCTTTTTGATATATATCAGGGAGATCAGATTGAGGACGGTTATCAGAGTGCCGCTTTTGAATTAAAATTCCAGGCAGAGGATAGAACTTTAACTGATCAGGAGGTAAATGAGCGTTTTAATCAGATAGTAAATCATCTCAAAGAAGAATATTCTGCGGAAATTAGAGGAAATTAAATTTTTAGGCAGGACTTTCGACTTTTGTAATGAATATAATAAAGTAGACTACTATAGTTGGAGATGTTGCTAATGATAGAGGAAAAAAATCAAGCTAAGAAAAAATTTAAATTGAATATTCTGGGAGATCAATTTACTGTGACTGGAGATTTCAGTGAGGAGTATATAAATAAACTGGCTGATCATGTAGAAAAAACAGGTCAAGAGATTAAAAATGCTTATCCTAAATTGCCTTTTAGACGTTTAGCTCATTTGACAATGATTAATCTGGCTGATGAATATTTCAAACTGCGCAGTCAGTGTGTTGATTTAAGTAAAGAAAAAGAAAGACTTAAAGAGGCAAATCAGAGCTTACATCAGGAGTTAAAAAAACTGCGTCAGGAGAATGAGGAATTAAATACTCTACTCGAGGAGGTAGACTAATTGGATATCATAAATTTCCTCGATCTTATAATTTTAGTAATTCTACTCTTTTTTGCCTTTAATGGGTTTAGAAGAGGATTTATAGATCAGATAAGTACAATTCTGGGACTGCTGGCTGCATTATTTGTAGCAGTCAGGCAGTATCAGTATTTTACCCAGTTTTTAGAGCCTTATCTAGATTTATCTATTTCCCTACTGCAGTTTATTTCTTTTGCAGTAATCTTTATTGTAGTAAATATTGTGATCCATGTTTTAGGCATTACACTCAAAAAAATTGTGGATTCTATTTTTCTGCAGCCAGTAGATCGAGCATTAGGTTTTTTGTTAGGCTTAGTAAAAGGTGGAATTATTATTTATTTGTTAGTTTTAATTCTGGTCCAGATTCCCTATCAAAAAATAAATGATGTCTTAAATAATTCATTTCTGGCAAGCAGAATTATCGAAGCATCACCATTAATACAATCAAAGATTGAAGAAATTTTTCGGCCATGAGATATTCATGGCCTTTTGGCGTCTTAAATTAAATTAAAGATCTGAATAGAAAGAGGTGTTACAATGCAGGAAATGAGCAATAAAGAAATTGCTAAAATCCTGGCGGAATTTGCTGATTTAATGGCAATTAAAGGTGAAAATGATTTTAAAATTAGAGCCTATACAAACGCTGCTCGTAAAATCGAATCCTATCCTGAAGATATTTTTGAGCTGGCAGAAGAAGATAAACTTAAAGAAATAAAAGGTATTGGCAGTGGTATTGCTGAGTCAATTACAGAACTGCTGCAGAATGGAATTATAGAAGAAATGGAAGCAGTTAAGGCTGAACTTCCGCCTGGTGTTATAGAAATGACCGATATTCAGGGACTGGGACCAAAGACTGCTCACCGCTTTTATTATGAACTGGAAATTGTAGATTTAATATCACTGGAGAAAGCTCTTAAAGAGGGTAGAGTTCAGGAACTTAAAGGTTTTGGTAAAAAATCAGAAGAAAAATTATTAAAAGCTTTAAAAAATCACGAAAAATATGTAGATAAAATTAATCTGGCTCAGGCTTTAAAAACTGCTGGAGAGATAATAGAAACAATTAAAACTGAACTTGAGCCTGATTTTTTTGAAGAAATTGAAATCTGCGGCAGCAGCAGAAGAGCAAAAGAACTGACTGGAGACCTGGATATTTTGATAGCTACAGCAAAACCAGAGAAACTTTCTCAAAAGCTAAAAAATTTAAATTTTACAGCTGAGGTTATTGGGGCCGGAGCGACTAAAGTCAGTATTAGAACTGAGCAGGGAGTTCAGACAGATTTTCGACTTGTGACTAAGGAAGAATTTCCGTCTGCTCTTCATTATTTTACCGGTTCTAAGGCTCATAATGTAAGGATGAGGCAGCTGGCCAAAGAACATAATTTAAAATTAAGTGAATACGGTCTTTTCAGAGATGATGACAGCAAAGAAAAAATTGAATCTGAGGCAGATATTTTTAAAATTCTGGGCCTGGAGTATATTATTCCTGAACTAAGAGAAGATCAGGGAGAGATAGAAGCTGCTCAGAAAGGAGAACTGCCGGATAGTATTAAATTAGAAGATATAAACGGTGATCTGCATCTTCATTCACGTTACAGTGATGGTGCCTTTTCAATTCGTGAAATGGCAGAGGCGGCTAAAGAACGAGGTTATAAATATATTGCTGTAACTGATCATTCTCAGTCTTTAGCAGTAGCCAGTGGGATGTCAATAGAAGAGTTAAAAAAACAGCTCCAGGAAATTGATGAGCTAAATCGGGATTTTGAAGATTTCTGGATTTTTAAAGGTGTAGAGGTTGATATTCTTAAAAATGGTGATTTAGATTTTGCAGATGAGTTATTACAGGACTTAGATTTTGTTATTGCTTCTGTACACAGTTATTTTAATCTGGAGGAAGCGGAAATGACAGAGCGAATTATCAGGGCAGTTAAAAATCCTCATGTTAAACTGCTGGGACATCCCAGAGGTAGGATGCTTGGAGGAAGAGAGGCCTATGCTGTGAATCTAGAAAAAGTAATTAAAGCTGCTGCAGATAATAATACTGTCCTGGAAATCAATGCTTCTCCCCAGAGACTTGATCTGGATGCAGAATGGGCTCGTAAAGTTAAAAAAGCCGGGGCTAAGATTTCGATCAATACCGATGCTCATCATTATAAGGAGTACAGTGATATGGAACTTGGAGTCGCAACTGCCCGCCGCGGCTGGCTGGAAAAAGAAGATGTTATTAATACTTTTTCTCTAAATGAACTGAATGATTTTTTTGAATCACAAAAGCAATAATAGGTTATATTGATTTAGAAAATTGATTAATTTTAAGGAAGTGTTTTGTTTAATCTGTAATAAAAAAAGTAATAAAATTAAATTCCGGAGGTATTTAAGTTGAGAAAACACAGTCTGGAAGTATTGGAATATAAAAAAATAATAAAAATGACTGCCGAGAGAGCAGCAACTAAAATAGGAAAAGAAATTGTAAATAATTTGGAGCCTGTAAGTAACAGTAATTATATTGAGCAAAGGCTGTCAGAAGTCACTGCCTTAAAATCAATGATAGCTGAGTTTTCTACTCCTCCTTTTGGTGGAGTAAGGGATATCAGAGATGATTTAAAAAAAGCAGCCAAAGGCTCAGTACTCTCTACAGATGCTATCAGCAGGGTCAGGAGCACCCTCAGAGGGGTTTCTGAATTAAAACGTTATCTGGATGATATAGAATCTAATCTGGATCCTCGAATTGTCGAAAGAGAATATAAAATAATCTATGATTTATGTGCAGATTTACAGAGCAGACCTGCTCTGGCCCGGGAGATTGATCGCTGTATTAATGAATATGGTGAGGTTGCAGATGATGCAAGTGCTAAATTAAAGTCTCTGCGTTCAAAAATGGATTCTATAGAAAATTCTATTCGAGATAAACTGGACTCAATTATAAAAAGTAAGCACTATGAGGATATGCTGCAGGAAAATATTGTGACAAGAAGAGAAAATCGTTATGTTGTGCCTGTAAAACAGGAACAGCGCAACAATTTTGATGGGATTGTGCACGGACAGTCTGCCAGTGGTTTAACTCTTTTTATGGAGCCAATGTCAGTGGTCAGATTAAACAATGAACTGAGAGAGGTTAGAGCTAAAGAGAGTGCAGAAATTCAGCGCATTTTACAGATGCTTAGTTCAAAAATAGCTCAGGATGAAGAAATAATTAAGGGAAATTTAATGATTATCAGCAGACTGGATAGTATTGCAGCAGCTGCTAAATTCAGTCTTGATTTTGAATGTAATGCACCTGAGATTAATGACCAGGGGCTGATAGAATTAAATCAGGCCCGTCACCCGCTATTGAAAGAAGATCCGGTACCAATTGATCTTAAACTGGGAGATGATATTTCGACTCTGATAATTACGGGTCCCAACACCGGTGGAAAAACAGTGGCCTTAAAAACTGTAGGTTTATTAACTTTGATGACCCAGAGTGGTCTGCACATCCCGGCTGCAGCTAACTCTACGGCAGCAGTCTTTAAAAAGATATTTGCTGACATTGGAGATGAACAGAGTATTGAACAGAGCTTAAGTACTTTTTCTTCTCATATGCATCGGATTAGAGAATTTCTGGCAGAGTCAGATAATTCTACCCTGGTTCTGATGGATGAGCTCGGAGTTGGTACAGATCCGGAAGAGGGAGCGGCTTTAGGAATCTCAATTCTGGAAAAACTGCAGCAGAAAAATGCAGTTACCATTGCTACCACTCATTATAGTCAGCTAAAAAGTTATGCTTATACTACTGATGAGGTAGAAAATGCTTCGGTTGAATTTGATATTGAAACTTTAAAACCAACCTATAAATTAATTATGGGAGTTCCAGGTGGCTCCAATGCTTTTGAGATTGCTCTCAGGCTGGGAATACCGGGAGAAATAATTGATCGCGCCAGAACTCTTTTGAGTGATGAAGAAATTAAAGTTGAAGATATTATTAATGAGTTAAATCAGGAAAGAAATCGCTATCAAAAATTACGGCAGGAAATGGAAGAATTCCGCAATCACGAAAAAGAATTAAAAGAAAAATATGAGAAAATGATTGAAGAACAGCAGCAGAAACACGAAAAAGAGATGAAGGCTGCTCGAGAAGAGGCAGAAGCTATTGTGGAGGAAACTAAAAAAGAGGCTCAAAGAATTATTTCTAATTTAAAACAACAAGATTTTACTAAGCGCTCGGAAGTTGATCGAGCCCAGACTTCTGCCAATCAAAATTTAAAAGAATTAAGTCAGATTTTAGAATCTGAAAAGAATAACGAGAAAGAAAAAGTATCTGCAGATGACTTTGAGGTTGGAGACCAGGTAAGAGTGCGCAGTATTGGCCGTAAGGGTGAGATTACTTCCCTTGATCGGGATAAAAAAGAAGCCCAGATCCAGGCTGGAATTATGCAGGTTACTGCCTCTCTAGCTGATCTGGTCAAAGTTGATATACCGGAGGAGAATGAAGAAAAACAGCTTAAAAATTACAGAGTTCAGAAATCACAGCATGTATCTCCAAAACTTGATCTCCGGGGAGAAAGATATGATGCAGCTCAACATAAGGTTGATAAATACCTGGATGATGCTTTTCTGGCCGGCTTAAATGAAGTAGAGATTGTTCACGGTAAGGGAACAGGAGCTCTGCGCCAGGCTGTAGAAGAAATTTTAGAAAAAAATTCTCATGTTAAGGATTACCGACTGGGAAGACAAAAAGAAGGTGGAATGGGAGTTACAATAGTAAAGGTTCAGTAAATAGTGAGTTTGATTTAAAATAATTAGTAGATTTTTAATCAAAATATTTGAAATGTAAAAAGGGATTTCTCCATTTATAAGTGGAAAAATCCCTTTAATTTATTTTTATTTAATTTTTATTTAAAATGTATCATTAAAGAACTATTATCTTTTAGTTTAGTCATTACCAAAGATATCGAATAGACTTCTGATAGAATCATCTGACTCCTCAGAACTGTCATCTGAATTAGATTCTGTATCAGCAGCATCTTCAGTCAACGGCTGACTTGCAGGATGTAAATTGCAAATTCTATTTGGTTTAGTTTCATAGCGAGGATTACCATTTCTCTGTACCTTGGGAATTCCATATTCATGATCTATCTGCTGTACAGGTTCTCCAGCTTCAATTGTATAAGTTCCTCTTACCAGATCTTCAGATCTCTTACTGGAGTTAAACTCTCTAAATGATTTTTGAGTTGGCCCGATTCTAATCCCTGAACCAGAAATGTAATGCCTTTCTTCAACCTGATCAGCAGGACAATTAGCAGTTGCCAGCAGACCACTTTCTCGATCAATACGGACAGTTTCTACTGGTCCGTGGAGACTTTCCCTCTTAGTTGGTTCAGTACCCTCTTTATAAGGCAGTACATCAATCCTTGGTGAATATTGGTTGGAAAGTAATCCTGTATAAGGATCAACATCAACTTCTATCACATTATCTGGCATCTGAAAATTGATAACTGGCATATCTTTGACTGCCTCTCTCATATAGTCACCCCAGATTTGGGCTGCTTCTCCACTACCAACTGTTTTAACATCATATTCCATTGAGCGGTTGGTATCCTCACCAATCCAGACACTTGTTGCAATCTGAGAAGTAAAACCTACAAACCAGGCGTCAGTATAGTCATTTGTTGTACCAGTTTTTCCACCCACATCGCGGTTCATCTGGGCTCTGCGACCGGTTCCATTGTCAACAACACTTTTTAACATAGAAGTGATTAAATAACTATCATCTTCTGACATAACCATTTTACTTTCCGGCTGGGCTTCATAAATTAAATTATCGTGTTTATCATAAACCTCAGTTATAGCATGTGGTTCAGTATAAATACCTTTATTTGCAAAAACACTGTAAGCAGAAGCCATTTCTATTGGAGTAACTCCCCGGTTTAAACCTCCAAGGGCAAGTGAATAATGATCATCAAGTCCATCATCTTGAGTAAAGGTCGAAATACCAAGGCGCTCTGTAAAATTAATTACGTTTTTAACTCCAACATCCTGAATTAATTTTACTGCAGCTACATTGACCGAATTAGTCAGAGCAGTATTTAAATTAATCAAACCTCTGTAGCGGTCCCCATAATTTCGGGGCCAGATACTTAATTTATCACCCTTACCGGTTTCTGAAGCAAGCATTGGTAAATCATTGATTACAGTACCTGTTGTATAATCACCTTCTATTAAGGCAGTAGAGTAGACAAAAGGTTTAAACGCAGAACCCGGCTGTCTTACAGCCTGGTAGGCTCGATTAAATTGATCGGTTCCTCGGCCCCCAACCATCGCTCTAATCGCACCACTATTAACATCTAAACTAACCAGTGAGAGCTGAGGTTGTAAATTTTCGCTCTGATTACTCTGAAATGAAGGAATAAACCCATTTTCAATCTTATTATTTATAGTCTGCTCAGCTAAATTCTGCATTTCTGAATTCAAGGTGGTATGTACTTTTAAGCCACCACTGTAGACCATAGAAGCTCCAAAACGATTAATCAGCTGATCCCTGACATAAAGCGCAAAATAATGGGCTGAATTATTTTTGCTTTCTTCTACAGTGTCCAGATTTAATTCGGCATTTTTTGCCTGATCTCTTTCAGCTTCAGTAATATATCCCAGTTCATACATCCTATCTAAAACTACATTTCTTCTTCTAATTGCACGTTCTGGATAACGAAGGGGAGTATAATTATTTGGAGACTGCGGTAAACCAGCAATTAATGCTGATTCTGCCAGAGTCAAATTTTCTACACTTTTACCAAAATACTGCAGAGAAGCTGTTTCAACTCCATAAGCACTGTGCCCTAAAAAGATTTCATTTAAATACATTTCTAAAATTTCTGATTTGGTATATAAGCGTTCAAACTGGATGGCCAGATATGCTTCCTGAATTTTTCGCAGATAGTTTTTATCTAAAGTCAAAAAAGCATTTCTTGCCAGCTGCTGAGTTATTGTACTTGCACCCTGATCAAGCAGATCTCCCTTCAGAATATTATTTACCATTGCCCTACCAATTCCCCAGAAATCAATACCGTGGTGTACATAGAATTTAGTATCTTCAATAGCTACAATTGCATTTTTTAGATCTTCCGGCATTTTTTCCAGGGGAACATAAACTCTATTTTCTTTAAATAATTTTGTTAAAAGTTCACCGTCAGCATCATAAATTAAAGTTGCTTCACTTGAACCTTTATAATCTGTAATATCAGGAGTATCCTGAATTATCCAGGTGACAGCACCTAAGATAGCGCCTGTTCCCAGGGCAAAAATTAATAAAAAAGATATTAAAAATATTGCCTTTGTTCTTTTCTTCATTACTTTACCTCCCGTCAATAAAATATTATAACATAAAACAGCTGTTTATGGTACCCCTTGTTAGTAATTAATCTATCTGTTATAATTAAATGACAAAGGATACAGGAGGTGAAGTACCTGTTGCCTACAGCAAGGGACAGGTGTTTTTTATGGAAATTAAGGAACAGATAAAGATATTAAAAAGAGGGGTAAGTGATCTTATCTCTGAGGAAGATTTAAAAGACAAATTGGTTGAAGCAGAAAAAGAAGGAAGACCGTTAAAGGTTAAGCTCGGGCTTGATCCATCAGCCCCGGATATTCATTTGGGACATACAGTGGTACTTCGTAAGTTAAAGCAGTTTCAGGATTTGGGGCACGAAGTTTATTTAATTATTGGCGATTTTACCGGAATGATCGGAGATCCAACCGGTAAATCTGAGACCAGAAATCAGCTGACCAGAGAAGAGGTTTTAGAAAATGCCCGTACATACGAAGAACAGTTTTCTAAAGTGCTGGATCCCGAAAAGACCAGAGTGGTTTTTAATGGAGACTGGTTAAGTGAAATGGATTTTGCTGATGTTTTAGAATTATCAGCTCATTATACTGTGGCGAGAATGCTGGAACGTGATGATTTTTCCAAACGTTATAATTCCGGTAAGCCAATTGGAATTCACGAATTTTTCTATCCTTTGATGCAGGGATATGATTCTGTAGCAATTGAGGCCGATGTAGAATTAGGTGGAACAGATCAGCGTTTTAATCTGTTAGTTGGGCGCAAATTACAGCAGGAATATGGACAGGAGCCCCAGGTAGTTTTAATGATGCCTCTTCTGGAAGGTTTAGATGGAGTCAATAAGATGAGTAAGAGCTTAGATAATTATATTGGAGTTTATGACAAACCTGAGGATATGTTTGGTAAGGTGATGTCAATTCCTGATGATATGATAATTCGCTATTTTGAACTTTTAACTGATGTTTCAATTGAGCGTTTAAAAAAGATGAAGGAAAAACTCAGCCGGGATGATTTTAATCCAATGGAGTTAAAGAAAAATCTTGCTCATGAGATTGTTAAGGAATATCATAGTGAAGATGATGCAGTTAAAGCCCGCCAGGAATTTGAAAGTGTATTTTCTAAGGGGAATTTGCCTGAGGATATCCCGGTAATTGAGATTTCAGAATCAGATTTAGAGGATGGTGAACTCTGGATAGTGAAGCTGGTAGCTGCTACAGGACTTGTTGATTCTAACAGTCAGGCTCGCCGGATGATTAAACAGGGTGCGGTAAGTATTAATGATGAGAAGTATGAAAAGATTAATCTGGATATTAAAGTTGAAGATGAGATGATTATTCAGATTGGTAAACGCCGCTTCGCTAAAATTAAATTAGTTTAGATAGCAGCTGAAATTTATTTTTCTGCTTACTTTTAATTATAAATATTTTAAGAATCTAAAAATCAAATTGAACTCCAAATCAATTTTTAATAAACTAAGATTCATATTTGCATCTAAATCAGCTTACCTTCCCGAAGGAACGTCCTGTTCCTCGGTCAGCTCAGAGCATCCGTGCTCTTCGAGCTGATTTAGCTTTAATATTCATCAAGTTTATTTTATAAAAATTGTTAAAGTCATTAAATTTGATTTTTAGATTTGAAAATTATATTTTTAAAAGCAGAAAAATAAATTCATCTTTAATAACTAATTGAATTTCAACTTCAGCAGTTATTAGGAGAAAAATATATATTTTAAAAACAAGGAACAGGATAAATTTTTACTTTCTCTTAGATATTTTAAATCGAAACAGCTTTGAATAGAATTAATTATGAAATAGATTGTTCGATGTCTCACTGAACCTTCTTTTATAGACGCATGGACGGTTCAGCATTTGCACAGCGGTGCGTCAAACTGAGCTTTTTAAATAGTTTTGAGTTTAATAAAAGCGAAGGAGTTAGAACAATCCATAATTAATTCTCAATGAAAAGCGTTGTGGAGATTAATATCTGAGAGAAAGAAATAAATTTAATAGAGAGGAAGGTTTAGATGATTAAAAGTGGAGATGAAATAAGACAGGCTTATCTTGATTTTTTTAAGTCAAAGGGACATCTGATTTTAGATAGTGCACCTCTGGTTCCTAAAAATGATCCAAGTCTGTTGTGGATAAATGCAGGGATGGCTCCCTTTAAGCCATATTTTGACGGCAGTCTTGAGCCACCTAAAAAACGTATTGCTACCAGTCAGAAGTGTATCCGTACAAATGATATAGAAAATGTGGGTAAAACGGCACGTCATCATACCTATTTTGAAATGCTTGGGAACTTTTCTTTTGGTGATTACTTTAAAGAAGAAGCAATCATCTGGGGATGGGAATTTGTGACTGAAGTTCTGGAGCTTGATCCTGATAAATTATGGATTACAATTTATGAGGAAGACGAAGAAGCTTTTAAAATTTGGCATGACCAGGTTGGTCTGCCGGAAGCAAGAATAGTCAGAATGGGTAAAAAAGAAAATTTCTGGCAGATTGGAACTGGACCCTGTGGTCCCTGTTCTGAAATTCATTATGACCGGGGAGTAGAAGCAGGTGACAGTGAAGAAGATGTGCTCGGTGGTGAAGGTGATAGATATTTAGAAATCTGGAATCTTGTTTTTACTCAGTATAATTATACAGAAGCCGGTGAATACAAAGAACTGCCCAATAAAAATATAGACACAGGGATGGGGCTGGAAAGAGTTGCTTCTATTTTACAGGAGACTGAAACTAATTTTGAAACAGATTTGATTAAGCCGATTATCGATCAGGTAGTAGAAATGACAGGGATTCCTTATCGGCAAGATGAAGAAAGTGTAACAGCATATAGAGTAATTGCTGATCATATTCGTTCTGCTTCTGTTGCTATTTCTGATGGAGCTTTACCTTCTAATGAAGGACGAGGTTATGTGATTCGCCGTCTAATTAGAAGAGCTGCTCGTTATGGACGAAAACTTGGTTTTGAAAAACCATTTTTATATAAATTAGTAGAAAAAACAGCTGAGATAGTAATGGGTGTAGCACCTGACCTCAAAAAACAGCTGGCCCATGTTAAAAACGTTCTAAAATCTGAGGAAGAAAGTTTCTTAAAAACTTTAGAACAGGGCTTAAATATTCTAGAAGATATGTTAAGCGAACTTAAATCAGAAAATAAAGAAGTACTTGCTGGTACAGACGCTTTTCGTTTATATGATACCTATGGTTTCCCCCTTGATTTAACCGAAGATATTGCAGCTGAAGCTGGAATTAAGGTTGACGAGAAAGGTTTTGAAAAAGAAATGGCGGCTCAGCGTAAACGAGCCAGAGAGGCCAGAGAGGAAACTTCTTTCAGCAGTGGGGAAGTAGAAAAACTTTATGCAGAATTTAAAGATCAGATTGAAGAAGATAATTTTACCGGTTATCATTCCTTAAAAGAAAAAACTGAAGTTATAGGTCTGCTTAAGGATAATCAGAAAGTCAAAAAGCTCGTGGAAGGTGAAAAAGGAGATCTTATACTTGCTAAAACTCCATTTTATGCAGAAAGTGGGGGTCAGATTGGTGATGAGGGTCTAATTAAGAATGATAATTTTGAAGCAGAAGTAAAAAATACGATAAAAAAAGCAGATGTTTTTGTACATCAAGTTGAACTAAAAAATGGTCTAGTTGAAGTTGGCACTGAGGTAGAAGCAGTTGTTTATCACAATAGACGCCAGGCAACAGCCAGACATCATTCAGCTACCCACCTTCTGCATAAAGCCTTAAAAGAGGTTTTAGGTGAACATGTAAATCAGTCCGGTTCTCTGGTAGCTCCAGATCGACTGCGCTTTGACTTCACTCATTTTTCTGCACTGACTAAAGGAGAATTAGAAAAGATTGAAAGAAAAGTAAATCAGGCAGTAATGGAAAATTATAATGTCGAAACGGAAGTTAAAGGCATTGATGAAGCTAAAGAAATGGGAGCAACTGCTCTTTTTGGTGAAAAATATGGAGAAGAAGTTAGAGTTGTCAAAATGGGTGATTTTAGTCTGGAATTATGTGGAGGAACTCATGTTGAGGCAACTGGAGATATTGGTGCTTTTAAAATCATTTCTGAAAGCGGAATTGCAGCTGGTGTCAGGAGAATAGAAGCTGTTACTGGAGAATATGCTCTGGATTATTTTAATTCCAAGCTGGAAGTTTTAAAGCAGACAGCAGCTGAATTAAAAACTGAACCTGATAATCTCTTACAGCGGGTTAAACAGCTGCAGAGAGAGCAGAAAGATTTAGAAAAAGAATTAGAAGCTTTAAAACAGAAGCTGGCAGGTTCTAAAAAAGATGAACTTATCGATCAACTGCAGCAAATTGAAGGTGTTAATCTGCTGACAGCAGAACTTGAAGATCTTGATAACTCAGCTTTGAGAAATTTAAATGATCAGCTGAAAGATAAAGTTGATTCGGCTGTAATTGTTCTGGCCAGCAAAGGTGATAACAAAGTGATTTTTGTTGCTTCTGTGACTGAAGACTTGATTGCAAAAGGTTTTAAAGCTGGAGATATCATTTCAAAAGTAGCCAGAATTGCCGGTGGTGGTGGTGGTGGACGTCCTGATATGGCTCAGGCAGGAGGTTCAGAACCGGAAAAAACTGCTGAAGCACTGGCAGAAGTAGAAAAAATTGTCAGAGAAATTGCAGGATAAGTGGATAAGATAGCAAAACTTAGTTTAATGAGGAAAAATTACTGATAAAAACAAGGAATTTGAAGCTGACTGCAGAAATAATAAAATAAGGCAAATTAAAATATGGGATGTGATATATATGGCCGCAGAAGATTTTAGTGATAAAACGATGCGATTTAAGATTAATAAAGAAGAGTTAAGTGAAGCAGCATTTGTTCTGGGTAAAGTGTCTAAGGCCCTGGAAGAAAAGGGATATAATCCAATTAACCAAATTGTTGGATATTTACTTTCTGGAGATCCTGCTTATATAACAAGTTATAAAGATGCCCGGACAATGATTAGAACTATTGAACGAGATGAAATAATTGAAGAATTACTGCGCAGTTATCTCAATAACTAGCAGTCTATGTTTTAAGCAGCTAATTTTTATTGGCTGCTATTTTTTTTGCCCAAAACATCAAAAAATGTAGAGTTTAAGCCAAGGAAAACAATAAATGTCTTGTTATTAATCTTTTTTTTATATAAGATTGCACTGCGAAAAGTCTAAAATAATTCAAAAAATAAAAATCTTAAAAATTAAATACTGGTATTAGGACATCTGTCCGGTGATATCTAAAGAA
>NZ_QAXS01000038.1 GCF_003053565.1 Halanaerobium saccharolyticum
CAAATAATTAATTCAACGGAGCCAGGCAGATGCCTTTTTTTATTTAGATATTTTTAGATTTACATTTTTTTCTTCACAACATTAATTATACAACCCTATAAATTATGAAAATTTTATTGCTTATAGTCCACATTTTTGTGAAAGCATAGAAAAACAACTTTTTGAAGTTTTAAAAGAAGAAGAACTGGAGCTAGGAAAATTTATTGTTGGTAATCTTGATCACAAAGGTGAACTTAGCCTTGGCATTGAAGAGATAGCAAAAATATTTTATGATTCAAGTACAGAAAAGAAAATGGAAAAAGTTGAAGAAATTTATCATAAAATTAGAAATTTAGATCTCGAAGAAGCAATAAATTCTGTTAACCCCTGTGCGGAATATGTAAAATCAGATCTAATTGTAGAAAGAACAGAAACAGGTTATCAAATAATTGCTGATAATAATGATTTTAATTTAAATATTAGTTCTTATTATTTAAATTTATTAAAAAACAGTAATGACTCTGAAGTAGAAGAATATCTGCAAAAAAAATATAAATCTGCATTATGGTTAATAAAAAGCATTGAACAGAGAAAAAATACAATTATTAAAATTTTAAAAACAGTTATTGACAAACAATATGATTTTTTTGAATATGGTTTTAAATATTTATATACCATGACCATGCAGGAGGTTGCAGATGATATAGAAATGCACGAATCTACAGTAAGTAGAGCTACAACGAATAAATATATTCAGACTCCTCACGGCACAGTACCTTTTAAAATCTTTTTTAACAGTGGTATTGACAATTTATCTTCTGTAAGCATTAAGGCAATAATAGTTGAATTAATAAAAAATGAAGATAAAAAATCACCATTGAGTGATTCCCAAATAGTTGAGATATTTAATGAACGTTATGAGCTTAATATTTCAAGGAGAACTGTTGCCAAATATAGAAAATCTTTAGCAATTAAAGGCTCAAGGTCAAGAATGAAAAATAAGCCCTGAAAATTTCAGGGCTTAATGACTATTGTTTAAATTGAAAATAAGTTAAGTGCTTTTTCTAACTCTTTAATAATTTGATTTAATTCTTCTGAGACATTTGTCAATTTATCAGCAGAATTTTTTTGTTTTTCACTTAAAGAATTAACTCCTTCTGTTGTGGCCGATGACTCCTGTGCAATTGCTGCTATGTCAGCTATCTGTTCAGAACTCATTTTTTTATATTTATTGATTGATTCTACAGAATTATCTAGGTTTTTGATATAGGAAACTATTTGATTTAATTTTTGATTAATCATTTTAAAAGCAGTTTCGGTTTTTTCTACAGACTGATGCTGTTCTAAATAAACTTTTTTAGCTGTTTCAACCTCTGCAGCAGATTTTTTGCTTTCCATTGTAATATCTTTTATTATGTCTTTGATTACCTCTACAGATTCAGACGATTTTTCTGCTAAACCACGTATTTCGGCAGCTACAACTGCAAAACCCCTCCCGGCATCTCCGGCTCTAGCAGCTTCGATAGAAGCATTTAAAGATAAAAGATCAGTCTGTTCACTTATATCTTCAATTAGACTAATTACACTGTCAATCTTTTGAGCTTTTTCATTCAAATTTTGAATATCATTAATTACTTTATCCGAGATATCTGCAGCGTTTTTGCTTTTTGCTTTTAAACTTTTAACGGTTGTATTTGCACTGCTGCTGGTATTTTTAATATTATCTGTTAACTGATTCATGTTCTCTATTGTAAGATTTACATCTTCAATTTTTTGAGATAAGTTTTTCATCATATCTGTTGCTGCCTGAGCTTCCTCGGCCTGTTTTACTGCTCCATCTGCAATACTATTAATTGACTCTGAAATAAGTATAGAATTTTCTTCAGAAGTATTTGCCAGTTCATTTACCTGACTGGAATTATCTATTACTGATTCAGCAGTATCTTTGCTCTTTTTAATCAGGGAAGTTATTTTAGCAGTCATTTTATTAAAGCTATTACCTAGAACAGCAAACTCATCTTTACCAATAATATCAACTTTCGTATTAACTTTACCTTCCCCCACTTTATTTAGCGAATCAACAATTTTATCAATTGAAACAGAAAAATTTTTAGAAACAAGTCCTGCAATAATTATTGAAACTAAAATACATAAGATTGCTATAATCAAAATAAAGTTTCTATTATTATGGATTTCTTTTAAAAGAGAGGCCATTGGTATTTGGGCGATTAGTTTCCAGCTATTATTTAATTGATCATAAGCTATTAAACTATTATTTTCTTCAGATATATAGCTGTTATTATCCAGATTTAATACTTGAGAGATATTTAAAAGCGATTGTTTCTTTTTCTCCCCGATTTTAGTATCAGAGATAGAAATCAGTTTATTATTTTGATCAGTTATCATTAATAAAGAATTTTCGCCAATATTAATATTTTCATATAGATCTGCAAAGATATCAGTGTTTAAAACAAAGACCAGTGCTCCAATTGTATTAAAAGTGTTGACACTTGTTAAAGATTTTATCAGATAAAAATTTTCATTATTGTTTAGCTTATGTCCCCAGATTGAATCTCCTTTATTTTGAACTGCAGATTTGTAAAACTGATTTTGAGAAAAATCAGTTTCAATTATTTCCGTAATATCTTCATTGAAGGTAGAAAAATTTGAACTTTCCGGTCGATAAATAATTATTCCTTCAATTTCTTTATTTGACTAGACAATAGAGTTGAGTTGATTATCAACATCTTTGATGTCCATTAATTCGTCAAAATCATCTTCATAATCTAGTTTAGATATTTTCTGCATTAAATCTCGATTTGAGATGATCATTGTAGAATTTTTTTCGATCTTTTCTAAATTATTATTTAAATTGATGCTACTTTGTTGAATTAATTGCTCAGTATAATGAGATATTTTATTTTCAATTGTTTCTCTGGCACTATTATAGGAGAAGTAACCGATAATTACAACTGGAATAATGCTAACTAATAAAAAGAAAACTAGTAATCTTGTTCGAACTTTAAAATTTGATAAAACTTTGTTTAAGTAATTTTTTATTTTGAACATATTATCCCCCTTAAAAGATATTAATTATCCTCACACTATATAATATGCAAGTATTATGCCAGATAGAGCAAACTCACAAAAATATATGCAAAAAAATATATTTAATTAAAAAAATTGCAAATTTAATTATTTTGTCTTATTATATAATATGAAATCTTAACAATCTTAAATTATTCTGCTGGAGGTGATTCAAATTAAAAAAATTGAAAAAGTTTATCAGTTTCTAAAAAATATGAATGAGCAGCAGGAAGGAGTTTCTGCAGCTGAGATTGCAGATGAACTCGATTCTAACCGAGCAAATATTAGTCGCTATTTAAATAAATTATATCGAGATGAGAGATTGGTCAAAATTCAGGGAAGACCTGTTCTATATAAATTAAAGTCAGGTGCCAATCATAAAAATACTAAAAAAACAGTAAATAGAGATATTGATTTAAAAGCTAATTATATAAATCAAAAAAGTAAATTGGATGAAATTATCGGGGCTAAGGGGAGTTTGAAAAATCAAATTCAGCAGGCAAAAGCAGCTATTTTATATCCTCCAAATGGTCTCCACACCTTACTCTTAGGAGAAACTGGTGTTGGCAAATCTATGTTTGCAAATTTAATGCATGGTTTTGCTGTTGATTCGGAAATGATTGCAAAAGATGCTCCTTTTGTCCAGTTTAACTGTGCTGATTATTCGGATAATCCACAGTTATTGATTTCCCAAATTTTTGGAGTAAAAAATGGTGCATATACCGGTGCCAACAAGGATCGAGATGGCTTACTAAAAAAAGCTGATCAGGGAGTATTATTTTTGGATGAAGTCCATCGACTGCCTCCACAGGGACAGGAGATGCTGTTTACTTTTATTGATAATGGACATTTTCGCCCACTGGGAGAAAGTGAAAAAAAGATGACCGCTCAGGTGCAAATAATTGCAGCAACTACTGAAGAACCGGGTTCATTTCTACTTAATACTTTTGTCCGTAGAATTCCAATGGTAATTAAACTACCTTCTTTAAAAAATAGAGGTTTAAAAGAAAGATTTAGGCTGATCGAAAACTTTTTAAAAGAGGAATCAAAGAATATAGGTAAAAGCATTTATATTGACAGGAATTCTCTAGTTTCTTTTTTATTGTATGACTGCCCGAATAACATTGGCCAGCTGGCAAGTGATATTCAATTAGCCGGTGCAAAATCATTTTTGAATTACAAAACTTCTGATAATGAATATATATTAATTTCACAGGAGGACATTCCAGAACATGTGCAAAAAGGAATTCTTAATTTACATCACAAACGTTCGGAAGTTGAAAATTTATTTAAAGGCCAGAGTGAAGTCCTGGAATTTTCTTATTCTGAAGAGAATAAAATAGTGAATTTAGATTCAGATACTAAAAATGAAGTAGGAACAGCAAAACCTGGCAAATTATTTTATGATGTAATAGAGGATAAATTAAATAGTCTTCGCCAGGAAAATATGAATAAAGAAAAAATTCAAAAGATATTAAATATTGATATTGAGGCTCACTTTAAAAAACACCTGGAATCACTACCAAATATTATTAATAAATCAGATATAAATAAGATTGTGGAAAGTGAAATTATAGAAATCACTGAAGCTATTTTACAGTTATCCTCCAGAAAACTGCAGCGAAAATTTGATAAAAAAATATTTCTGGCTCTGGCTCTGCATTTGCAGAAGAGTATAGAAAGAATCAAGGCTGGTGAAAAAATATATCATCCTGAATTAAACAACATTCGGATTAATCATTTTCAGGAGTTTATGACTGCAATTGAAGCAGCTTCATTAATAGATAAAAAATTTGAAATAGAAACTCCCTTAGATGAAATCGGTTATATCAGTATGTTTTTAATAAAAAATCCTTATCAGAGCAAAAACAAAAGTAAATCAGAGGTAGCAGTTTATATTTTGATGCATGGGAACTCTACTGCAACAAGCATGGCAGATGTAGCAAATAAACTTTTGGGAGAGAACTTTGCTGTTGGGATGGATATGCCTTTAGATATGGAGGCAGAGAAGTTCTTTAAGCACTGCAGTGCCGAAATCAATAAAAATGCTAAAGATAGAGATATTTTATTATTAGTAGATATGGGTTCTCTAACCGGTTTTGCAGAGATGATGGAAGCAAAGAATAATCGAAAAATAAAAATAATTGATATGGTGAGTACTCCAATAGTTATTGATGCCTGCAGGAAGGCAATACTTGGTCAGAGTATCGAAGAAATATATAATAATACTCTCAATTATATAGCTCAAAAAAGAAATAAAGCCCTTGCTAAAAATGATATCTTTACAGATGTTAAGGCTGAAGCTCAAATTAAAAAGAGCAAAAATTTAATTATTACAGCCTGTTTTACAGGAGAAGGGGCTTCCAGTAAGTTAAAGGAAATTATTGCAGATAAATATTCGCCTGCTAATTTAGAAATAATATCTCTCAATATCATAGATTATGATAACTTTATTAATAAAATAAAAGAGTACCAAAAAGATTATAATTTACTGGCAGTTGTCAGTACGGTTGATATTAAAAAGGCCGATATACCATTTATTCCAGCTGTTGATATTCTTTCAGGTAAAGCCTTTAATCAATTAGACACTAAAATGGATAATCTGGATAGTTATAATAAAATTAAAAATTCTTTAGGTGAACATTTAGAAAAACTTAACAGCAGTAAAATTGTTAATGAGTGCAAAAATATTATTGATTCAATTTTAAATGAGGCCAAAATGAAAATTGATAATGATGTTAAAATTGGGATCCTGATGCATATAATTTTCTTAATAGAAAAATTGCTTCAGGGTGAAAAAGGAAAAACTTTTGCTCAGTTAAATGATTATCTGAGTACAAACCAGTCTTTTATTGACCAGGTAGAAAAAAAGATGCTGTTTTTAGAAAAAGAATATGCTGTAAAAATCCCTCAGGATGAGATAGCATTTATTGCTCAGAGCTTTTTGGAAAACTCTAAAAGCAAAAATAATGTTGATAAAAATTGATTTTATGATAAATTAAATGACAGGTGGGATAAGGATGGAAAATGTAGTTTTAGTCTGTACTGCAGGAATGTCAACAAGTTTATTAGTTTCCAAAATGAAAAAAATTGCTGCAGAAAATAATATACAAATAAATATTGAAGCACTTGCTCAATCAGAATTGAAAAACTATAGTAAAAAAATTGATCTAATTTTACTTGGCCCACAGGTAAAATATTTATTAAATAATTTAGAAAGAGATTATCAAAACACTCAGGCAAAGTTTGCTGTAATAGATAGTATTCAATATGGAACCTTAAATGGTAAGGCAGTTTTAAACCAGGTTTTAACTCTTTTAGACAAAAAGGTGATATAAATGCTGAATAAATTTATGAGATTAATGGAAAATAAATTTGTTCCCGTAGCTTCCAAATTAGGTTCTCAAAGACATTTAATCGCTATTAGAGATGCCTTTATTTCAATCATGCCGCTAGCGATTATTGGTTCTTTGGCTATTTTAATTAATAATTTTCCCATTAGGGCATACCAAAATTTTATGGCCTTTTTATTTGGTCCCGAATGGACTTCATTTTCAAATTATATATACAGTGGGACCTTTGCAATTATGTCACTTTTGATTGTTTTTTCAATCAGCTACAACCTGGCTGATTCTTATGACACCGATCCTTTATTAGCTGCTTTAATTTCTTTTTCGGCGTTTATAATTACTATTATTCAGTCAGGAAAAGATGGATTGACTATTCCCTTTCAGTGGCTCGATGCTTCTGGGCTTTTAGTTGCTATCTTAGTAGCGATTCTGGCAACTGAAATTTATGTAAAGATGATGAATATCATCAAACTCAAGAAACAGAAAGAAGAAGGGACCATGAGTCCAATTTTAAATAGATACTTTTTTGCCTTGATTCCCACAATCATGATTTTTTTAATTTTTTCTCTAATGAGAATAGTTTTTGCCTCATTTGGAATTGAAAATATTATTGAAGAAATTTATAGATTAATCCAACTACCTTTAATGGGATTAGCCAATAATTTAGGTACAGCTTTAGTGATTGTATTTATAGGTCATTTTTTCTGGTTCTTAGGTTTACATGGAACAAATATTTTAGAACCGGTAATTCAGGCTCTATATCTGCCAGCTTTACAGGAAAACATTCAGGCTGTTAATAATAATTTGGCAGTTCCCAATATCTTTACCAAACCATTTTTTGATTCTTTTGTTTATATGGGAGGTAGTGGGACAACAATTAGTTTATTAATTGTTATTTATTTATTTTCAAATTCTAAAAGAAAAAGAGATCTAATGAAATTGAGTTCTACTCAGTCAGTTTTTAATATTAATGAACCAATCTTATATGGATTACCAATAGTAATGAGTCCCATTTATTTGATTCCATTTATTTTTACACCACTTATTTTAACTCTCAGCAGTTATTTTGCAATTCTAACTGGTCTTGTACCTAAAACTATTGCTATGGTTCCCTGGGGAACACCTCCCATAATAAGTGGTTTTTTAATTACTGGTTCGATAACAGGTTCTTTGCTGCAGATATTTAATATCTTTATTGGTATTTTAATATATTTTCCATTTGTTAAAATAGCAGAGAGGATTAAGGAGTAAAAGGAGGTAAATATGGATTTAGAAAAAATGATATTCACTATTATTTCCTATAGTGGTGATGCAAAAAATTTATTTATGGAAGCAATTAAATATGCTAAAAGTAATCAGAATGCAAAAGCGGAAGCATGTTTAAAGGAAGCAGACGAAAAATTGATTAAAGCTCATTTAAAACAGACCGAGTTAATAAAATTGGAGAGTAATGGCGAGGAAATTGAGAAGAGTATTTTATTAACCCACGGTCAGGATCATTTGATGACAGCTTCCTTATTAAAAGATCTGGCAAAAGAAATTATAGATTTACATAAAAAAATAAATAAAAGTTAAAAAAATAGTGTGTAAAAGCGTGTAATCTAACGATTGCGCGCTTTTTTTGTGCTTTAATTTAGAAAAAAATCGAAATAAAGAACTTTATAAATATTTTATTTTAATTAAGATAGCTGATCTGACAGCGTTTAAAGGGTTTTTGAAATTAATAGTTAAAATAAATACTTTTATTTTATTTCTCTGGCATGTAACTTGCAATTATATATAGGCAAATAACTATAAGGAGGAATTTTTAATGAAGAAAAGTATGATTATTGTTTTGGCTATGCTTTTAGTTTTATCTGTTGGTGTCGTAAACGCTGGAGCTGTTGAATTAAGAGTTTATTCTATGTTTTCTGGTGCAGACCCTGCATCTGGTGTTTATGAGGAATTGATAGAAGAATTTAAGGCAGAACATCCTGAAGTAGAGATTGTTGATGAGTCAGCAACTTTAGACGAAAGTGTTAAAGTTAGAATTGAAAATGATTTTGCTTCCGGTAATGAACCAGATATCACAATGTATTTTACTGATTCTCAGGCTAAACCAATTGTAGAATCTGGTCGAGTTACTCCTCTTGATGAAATTTTGGCAAATAGTCCAGAATGGAAGAACGGTTTTCTGGATTCTGTTTTAGAACAGGTTAAATACAGTGATGGAAATATTTATGCATTACCAATCACTGGTTTTTATGAAGGATTGATTGTTAACCTTGATTTATTTGAAGAACATGATGTTAAGATTCCAGAAACAAAAGAAGAATTATTTGCTGCTGTAGAGACTTTTAGAGCCAATGATATTGTGCCCATGGCAGCTGGTCTGGGTATGACTCCTCATTATAATATTGAACATTCTATTTTAAAGGTTGGTGGAGCAGCAGCTCACGATGCTGGAATCGCAGATGAGATTAATCCAATGTGGGTTGACGGTTTAAACCATATGCAGGAGTTATACGAAGCAGATGCTTTCCAGAAAGATACCCTGACTCAGGACTGGTCTGGAGCACGTCAGTTATTTAAACAGGGAAGAGCAGCAATGTTAGTCGAAGGTTCCTGGGCAATTGCAGATGCTCAAAACGAAGGAGCAAATAGAGTTACTATAGTTCCTTATCCAAAAGTAGGAGAAAACGGTAATCAGAGTGATTTAATTGCTGGTTTTACCTCTGGAATGTACTTAAGCAAAGAAGCGTATAATGATGATGAAAAACAGGAAGCAGTTGTTGAACTGCTCAAACATTTAACAAGTAAAGAAGCAATTAAGAAAATTGCTGAGGCAAATGGTGGTCTTCCAGCAGCAGATGTTACACCTGCCGGACTATCAAAACCTTATCAGGATGGCTTAGAAATGTTTAAAAACGCTGATCATGTATCTCTTCCAATTGATGCTCAGATTCAGCGACCAGCCTGGCAGACACTTGTTGATGGTGTAGCTTATATTGTTTCTGGTAGAAGATCAGCAGAAGATATTTTAGAAACAGTAAGAGAAATTGAATTACAAACAAGATAAACAGATTTAAATAATCAATGAGGAG
Source organism: Halanaerobium saccharolyticum (assembly GCF_003053565.1). GTDB lineage: Bacteria > Bacillota > Halanaerobiia > Halanaerobiales > Halanaerobiaceae > Halanaerobium > Halanaerobium saccharolyticum_B. Next base: position 9,500 of record NZ_QAXS01000038.1, read on the forward strand.
TGGCACATACCAGCTGCTCCTCACTTTTTCACTGGAGGTGGAGACAATTAAATTTAAAAAAGATAAAAAAGTAATCTTTTTCTTCCTGTTACCCGCATTATTATTCTGGAGTATATTTTTATTCTATCCGATATTGAGAAGTTTTTACAAAACATTTTTCTTTACAGTGCACAATATTAATCCAGAATTTATTGGCTTTGGTAACTATATTAAATTGTTTAATGACCCAGTAGTCTGGCTGGCAACTAAAAATACTTTTATTTTCATGATTGCAGCAGTAGTTTTTCAGGTTGGCCTGGGAATTTTACTTGCGATTTTTGTTGATTTAATAAAATATGGTAAAAACTTTTTTAGAACAACCTTCTTTTTTCCAATAGTTTTATCAGCAGCCTCATTAGGTCTCTTATTTAGATTGCTTTATAATTATGATGCCGGTCTTTTAAATTCAGTGCTTAAATTTTTTGATATGGATCCAGTTTTGTGGCTTGATGCATCTAAGGCACTGGCAATGGTAATGATTCCAACAATCTGGCAGTATGTTGGTTTTTATTTTGTAATTATACTGACTGCACTAACTAAAATTCCTAATGCCTTGTATGAAGTGGCTAGATTAGAAGGAGCAACTACTTTTCAGAGAGTAACTAAAATAACATTACCATTAATTATTCAGGATATCAGAGTAACTATAGTGTTGGCAATTACAGGTACCTTAAAGGTTTTTGATATGGTTTGGATGATTACAGCTGGAGGACCCTTTGATTCTTCTCAAGTTTTAGGAACTTATATGTACAGTACTGTGTTTCAGAGAAGACTATTTGGTTATGGCTCCACAATTGCAATTTTTATAATTGTTTTAGGTGTGGTTGTAACATCATTAACCAATAAGTTTATAGGAGATAAAGATGTAACTATTGATTAAATAGTAGATAGAATTAAGTTAATAAAATTTTATTGATCATTAGATTAGAAAGGAAGTGTTTTAATGAAAACTAAGTTTTCTCCCAAAAAAGTTTTAAATAAAGTTCAGGATTACTTTATAGAGATATCAATGACCAAATTTGTTATCTACATGGTTTTAATTGCCTGGGCTTCCACAACTATTTTACCACTTTTGTGGGTAGCTAATAATTCTTTTAGAACCACAACTCAGATTGTTGATGCCCCTTTTAGCCTGCCAGATTCATTTAATTTAGCAAATTATGTTACTGCTACAGAACGAATTAATATTTTAAACAGTTATAAAAACAGTTTAATAATGTCAGGAACAACTGTCTTACTTGTTTTATTATTTGGTGGAATGGCAGGTTATGCCATGTCCAGGTTTAAATTTAAGTTTCGAGGCTTTATCAATAAAATGATTGTTGTTGCTTTAATGATTCCGGCTTTTGTAACTGTGGTACCAGTTTATGAGATTTTTATTGATTTAGGGATTGTAAATACCTATCTTGCCTTAATTTTACCCCATACTGCCGGTAATCTGGTTTTTGCAACTATGATGCTTTCTGCATATATGTCTTCTGTCTCTACAGAAATTGAAGAAGCCGCTCTATTAGATGGAGCTACAAGATGGCAGATTTTTAGCAGAATCTTTGTTCCAATCTCTAGGCCTGCTTTTGCAACTGTAGGAATTTTTACTTTCCTCTGGTCTTATAATGACCTTTTTTCTGCTTTAGTTTTTGTACCGAATAAGAGTGTACAGCCAATAACAGTTTTATTAAACCAGGTTAAATCACAGTATGGAACTGACCTTGGTTTACAGGCTACAGCAGTAATTGTGACAGTTATTCCAGTTTTACTTGTCTACATTATTTTACAAAAGCATATAATTAAAGGTTTAACTCAGGGAGCAGTTAAAGGATAAACTTATCAGAAAGGACGATATTAAAAATGAAATATGGATATTTTGATAATCAAAATAGAGAATATGTAATTGAAAGACCTGACATTCCAGTCTCCTGGACTAATTATCTTGGTACCAAAGATTTTTGCACAGTTATCTCGCAAAATGCAGGTGGCTATTCTTTTTACAAGAGTGCTCAGCACCACAGGATAACCAGGTTTAGAGCCAATGCAGTGCCTCTAGATAGACCGGGACACTATCTATATCTGCGTGATCAGGATGACGGAGATTACTGGAGTGTGTCCTGGCAGCCGGTTGCAAAAGAATTAAATCAAGCCAATTATGAAGTTCGACATGGTTTATCTTATTCTAAATTTAAATGTAATTATAAAGATATTGAAGCAGAAAAGACGATTTTTATTCCTTTGGCTGATGATCTAGAAATCTGGGATGTAAAAATCAAAAATAATAGTGATCTAGAGCGCCAGTTAAGCTTATTTTCATATCTGGAATTTTCTTTCCACGAAATTGAAATCGATAATCAAAATTTTCAGATGAGCTTATACTCTGCCGGCAGCAGTTATCAGGATGGAATAATAGAATATGATTTTTATTATGACCCGCGTAAATATCATTATTTTACAGCCAATTTTACTGCAGATAGTTATGACTGTCTGCGGGATAAATTTATTGGTAATTATAGAGATGAATCCAATCCAATTGCTCTGGAGCGAGGAGTCTGCTCAAACAGCAGCAAAAAAGGTGGCAATCACTGTGCGGCTTTAAATAAAAAATTTAATTTAGCTCCAGGAGAGGAAAAAAGATTTGTTTTAATTTTGGGAGTTGGCAGAAGAGAAAAGGCAGAAAAAATGCGCAAAAAATACTCTGATTTTGATTATTTGGAGGCTGAGTTTGCCAGCTTAAATAATTACTGGGAAGAAAAACTAAATAATTTTCAGTGTCAGACTCCACACGAAGACTTAAATACAATGATCAACACCTGGAATCCCTATCAGGCCGAAACCTGTGTTGTCTGGTCAAGGTTTGCTTCCTTTGTTGAAGTTGGTGGTAGAACCGGCTTAGGTTATCGGGATACCGCTCAGGACAGTCTGGCGGTTGCTCATACTAACCCGCAAAAGACAAAAGAAAGATTGATCCAACTTTTACGCGGTCAGACGGCTGAGGGTTATGGATTACATTTATTTGATCCGGACTGGTTTGATCCAGAGGCAGAAGAAGTAGAATTTGAGTCACCAACTGTTGTTCCTGAGCCTGATCTGGAAGATGTTATCCATGGAATAGATGATACCTGTTCTGATGATGCTCTCTGGCTTGTCGCTGCTGTCTGTAATTATGTAAAAGAAACAAATGACTTAGACTTTTTTGATAAAATAATTCCTTATGCAGACCAGGGAGAAGATACTGTCTATGAACATCTTAAACAAATATTAGATTTCTCTGCTGAGCAGATTGGAGCAACAGGAATTTGCAAGGGTCTCAGAGCTGACTGGAATGACTGCCTCAATCTGGGTGGTGGAGAAAGTGCAATGGTTTCATTTTTACATCACTGGGCCTTAGAAATATTTATTGAAACAGCAGAATTTTTAGAGCGAGAAGAGGATCTTAAAAAATACAGCCAAATTGCTGAGCGAGTAAAAAACGCCTGTGAAGAAAATCTCTGGGATGGAGACTGGTATTTGCGAGGAATTACAGGTAGTGGAAATAAAATTGGTTCAAAGGAAAATGAGGAAGGTAAAGTTCACTTAGAATCAAATACCTGGGCTGTAATTTCTGGAGTTGCTTCTCAGGCTCGAGCCATAAAAGCTATGGACTCTGTTAATGAATATTTGTATTCTGATTATGGTCTTCATTTAAATGCTCCTTCCTATACAAAAGCAGATGACGAAATAGGTTTTGTAACCCGGGTATATCCTGGAATTAAAGAAAATGGTTCTATCTTTAGTCACCCTAATCCCTGGGCCTGGATAGCTGAGGCAAAATTGGGAAGAGGTAATAGAGCAATGAAGTTTTATAATGCTCTGCTGCCGGCAGCCCAGAATGATCAAATTGAAACCAGGGAAGCTGAGCCATATTCTTACTGTCAGTTTATTATGGGTAGAGACCATGAAGATTTTGGTCGGGCCAGACATCCCTGGTTGACAGGAAGTTCAGGTTGGGCTTATCGCGCAGTAACTCAGTGGATTCTGGGAGTTAGAATCAGTTATCAGGGCTTAATTATTGACCCCTGTATACCTTCGGATTGGGATTATTTTGAAATAAAAAGACGCTGGCGCGGGGCAGAATACAATATAAAAGTCAATAACCCGGATAATGTGGAAAAAGGGATTAAAGAGCTAAAATTAAATGGTAAAAGGATAGATGGAGTGATTCCTGCTCAGGAAAAAGATTCGGTAAACGAAATAATCGTAACAATGGGATGAAAGCGAGGGAAATTATGATTGAATTCGGAACAGGAGGCTGGAGAGCTAAAATTGGAGAGGAATTTACCAAGACCAATATTCAGCTGCTGGCCCAGGCAATAGCAAATTTAATGATTGAACAGGGATTTGATAATAAAGGTTTTGTAATTGGTTATGACAGAAGATTTTTGTCAGATAAAGCAGCTAAATGGCTGGCCGAAGTTTTAAGTGCTAATGGGATAAATGTTTATTTTATTGAAAAAATTTCACCAACACCATTGATAATGCATGCTGTCAAGGAATATGGAACATTTTATGGAGCTGCTATCACTGCCAGTCATAACCCGGCAGATTATAATGGAGTTAAATTATTTACCAAGGGGGGGAGAGATGCCACGGAAGAAGTTACAGATGAAATAGAAAAAAAGATAAGCAAGATGAATTTAGTTGAAGTTAAATTTATGGATTTCGAGAAAGGCCAAACTAATAATCTGATAAAAATAATCGATCCTTTTAATGATTATATTGATACAATAATTTCGATGATTGATACTCAGTCAATAAAAAGTAGTAATATGAAAATATTACTGGATCCAATGTTTGGTGTTTCTAAAACTTCACTTCAGACAATTTTAATTACTGCTCGCTGTGAGGTGGAAACCATAAATGACCGGCATGATACTCTATTTGGTGGTAGACTTCCTTCGCCAAATACTCATACTCTCAATCGTCTTAAAAATATGGTTGTGGAAGGAAATTATGATTTAGGTATTGGGACTGATGGAGATGCTGACAGATTAGGCATTATAGATGAGAAAGGAAATTTTATTCATCCCAATGATGTCTTAGCGCTTCTTTATTATTATCTCTTAGAGTATAAAGGCTGGTCAGGTGGAGTTGTTCGAAATGTAGCAACAACTCATCTTTTAGATCAAATAGCAGCAGCCTATGGCGAAAAGTGCTATGAAGTTCCAGTTGGTTTTAAACATATTAGCTCTACTATGGAAGCTAAAGATGCCTTAATTGGTGGAGAAAGTAGTGGGGGTTTGACTATTAGAGGCCATATCAAGGGAAAAGATGGTATTTTTGCTGCCAGTATTTTAATTGAAATGTTGAGTATAACAAAGAAAAAATTATCAGAGCTGATGGCAGAAATCAATAATAAGTTTGGATATTACAAGGCGGCAGAGAGTGATATAGAATTTACAGCAAAAGAAAAAGCAGCCTTAATCCAGAAACTTTTTGTTGATAAAAAATTACCTGATTTTAAATATGAGATTAAAGATGTTAGTTATCAGGATGGAGTTAAAGTATATTTTGAAAATGATGGCTGGATAATTGCTAGATTTTCTGGCACGGAACCTCTGTTGAGAATTTTTGCAGAAATGGAAACAAGACAAAAAGCTGTAAAACTCATTAATGAAATGAAAGAATTTTTGAATCTAAATAATTATAAATCAGTAATATAAAAAAATGGTGGTTTCACAGAAAAGCTTGAACTTCAGTTTAAAATATGATTATTCAATTTTTAATCCAATAGTCATTTAAATATCAATTACAAATTAGGGCTGCCGGTTTAAGATTAATAACTGGCAGTTTTTCTATTTATAATGATATTTTAATAAATTAATGTTATAATAAAACTAGAAAATCCTGAGATTGTAATCAATTTAGCTGAAAATTTATTCTTGAGTGTTACAATCAATTTAAAGTAGAGAGAATGGAGGTTTTAAAATGAGAAAAGATGAACAGGTTTCCTTTTATTCTCATTTTGTTGGTTTTATTTTAGCATTAATTGGGCTGGTATTTTTAATTTTTAGAGCCTTAGAAAGCCCGGATAAAATTATTGTTGCTGCCGTTTATGGTCTCTCAGTAGCATTTTTATTTCTGGCAAGCTCCTTATACCATGCCTTTAAAAAAGAAGATGATGAACAGTCTATCTGGCGCAAGCTAGATCACTTTGCGATTTTTGTAATGATCGCCGGTTCTTATACTCCGGTTGCTTACCTTTATTTAGAAGGTTGGCTGAAGTGGACAATTATTGCAGTTCAGTGGGGACTGGTTTTAGGCGGTTTTTTTCTGAAGTTTATGTACTTTAAAACCCCCAGGATTTTATATACTATAGTTTATCTATTAATGGGCTGGGTTGGTATTTTCGCCTTTCATCAGTTATTTATGACAATGCCCACAGCCAATTTAGTCTTAATGTTCGCAGGAGGCTTATCATTTACTGCTGGAGCAGTATTCTATATACTTAAAAAGCCAGATTTGAGCCCTAATTTTGGTTTTCATGAGATATTCCATTTCTTTATTTTAGCTGGTGGAATCCTGCACTACTTAATGGTTTTTATAGCTCTGGGCTAATAGTTGATCAAGGAGGATATTGATGGAACTGGAAGAGAATTTAATTGAAATTATTTCTTTAAGTGGAGAAGTAAAAAAGAAGTTTTTAAAAGCTGTTAAACATGCGAAAAACAATGAACCTGAAGAGGCAGAAGATGTCTTTAATGAGGCAGATGATCAATTGATTAAAGCCCACCTCAAACAAACAGAACTTATTAACAAAGAAGCTGGTGGAGAGAAATTAGAAAGCAGTCTGCTGCTTACTCACGCTCAGGATCATTTAATGACAGCAATTTTACTTAAAGATATGGCAAAAGAATTTATGGATTTATATCAGCGGCTTGAAGACTGATATTTATTCAAATTAAAATTTAATTGACTCACTTAAAGGCAGTTCTTCGGAGCTGTCTTTTTTCTTTTTTAAAGGAAAAACAGGTCGACTTATCGAACTAATTATTAGGAAGTAATTTAAACTTAATTTTATTAAAAAAATAAATCAGGCGGTGATCAGATGTCAGTTAAATTTACCGAAACAGTTTTAAGAGATGGACAGCAGTCTTTGATTGCAACCCGATTAAAGATTGAAGATATTATACCAGTTTTAGCAGATCTTGATCAGGTGGGCTACCATGCTTTAGAAGTCTGGGGTGGAGCCACTTTTGACAGCTGTATGCGCTTTTTAAATGAAGACCCCTGGGAGCGGCTGCGCAGGATAAGAAAAGGAGTTAAAAAGACAAAACTGCAGATGCTTTTAAGAGGGCAGAATATTTTAGGATATAAGCATTATCCTGATGATGTACTGGAGCGGTTTATCAAAAAATCAGTCGAAAACGGAATTGATATTATTAGAATTTTTGATGCGCTAAATGATATTAGAAATATGGAAAAAGCAGTTGAATTTACAAAAAAATACGGTGCAGAAGCTCAGGGCTCAATCGTTTATACCACAAGTCCAATCCACAGCAGTGAGAGTTTTGTCAAAAAAGCTAAAGAGCTTTCAAAAAAGGGAATAGATTCTCTCTGCATTAAAGATATGGCAGGTTTATTAACTCCTTTTAAAGCCTATGATCTGGTAAAAAAATTAAAATCAGAAATTGAGATTCCAGTAGAAATCCACAGCCACAACACTGCTGGTTTTGCTTTTATGACTTATTTAAAAGCTGTAGAAGCTGGAGTTGATATTATTGATACAGCAATTTCTGCCTTTAGTTCGGGAACAGCTCAGCCAACTACAGAAACACTGGCCGCTGTCTTAAATGACAGTCAGTTTGATACTGATCTTAATCTGAATTCTCTGGAGAAAATAGGAGATTATTTTAGGGAAGTCAGAGAAAATTACAGAGATTATCTTGGTTCCTATGAGGTTGATCCCAGAATCATTCGAAATCAGCTGCCCGGCGGAATGCTTTCCAATCTGCGCAATCAGCTGCGGGAACAGAATCAGCTTGACCGCTATCAGGAAATCTTAGAGGAAATTCCTAAAGTCAGAAAAGATTTAGGCTACCCACCTCTGGTAACACCGACCAGCCAGATTGTTGGAACTCAGGCAGTCTTTAATGTTGTAACCGGTAAAAAATACAGCTTCGTCTCCAAAGAATTCAAAAATTATCTGCGGGGAATGTATGGCAGTCCTCCCGGGGAGATCAATCCTGAATTAATTGAAAATATCATATCTAAGGATCAGGTAATTACAAATCGTCCGGCTGATAACCTTGAGCCGGCATATGAGAAAGCTGCAGCAGAAATTAAAAATCTCAGCCAGAAAGAAGAGGATATTCTTTCCTATATTATTTTTCCAGAAGTGGCAGAAAAATTTTTACAAGACAAGAGTAGTTAATAAATTTAGTTTTTAAGCTGACTAAAATTTTAATTAGAATTTAATCGCAAATAATGAAGGTAAATAAATCGTTTTCGCGAATATATTTAATAGAGAAAATTTAAGATTTAAATTATTTCAAATATCTGAAAGGAGAATTTACTTTGACTCAAAAAATAAAGGATTTACTTAAGAAAATGACAGTTGAAGAAAAAGCTGAAATCTGTTCTGGAGCCAGCAGATGGAGAACACATTCGATTGATAGGCTTGAGATACCGGAAATAATGATGGCAGACGGGCCCCATGGTTTAAGAAAAGAACCGAAAGAGAAAGAAAGTGCATCAATGGGGGAAAGTGTTGAAGCGATCTGCTTTCCAACTGCTTCAGCTTTAGCCTGCTCCTGGGATAGAGATTTGATGAGCAGAATGGGAGAAGCTTTAGGAGAAGAAAGTCAGACGGAAGATGTCAATATACTTTTAGGACCTGGAGTTAACATTAAGCGCTCTCCCCTCTGTGGAAGAAATTTTGAGTACTTTTCTGAAGATCCACTTTTAGCTTCAGAACTGGCTGCAAATTATGTTAAGGGTGTTCAGAGTATGGGAGTTGGGACTTCACTCAAGCATTTTGCCGCTAATAATCAGGAACACAGACGCCTGACAGTTGATGCTCAAATTGATGAGCGGACTTTAAGAGAAATTTACTTATCAGCATTCGAAAAAGTTGTTAAAGAAGCCCAGCCCTGGACAGTAATGTGTGCTTATAATCAGGTCAATGGAACTCATGCTTCTGAAAATAAATACTTATTAACAGATGTTCTCAAAGAAGAATGGGGACACGAAGGTTTTGTTGTTTCTGACTGGGGTGCTGTAAATTACAGAGATAAGGGAATTGCAGCTGGTTTAGAACTTGAGATGCCTTCCAGTCATGGAGACGGTAAAAAGGCAATTGTAGAAGCTGTAGAAAACGGCAGCTTAAGTGAAGAGAGCTTAGATAGAGCTGCAGAGAGAATGCTGAAAATCATCTTTAAGGCTGTAGAAAATGATCGTGATGATTTAAACTACAGTAAAGATGAGCACCATCAATTAGCGAGAGAAATTGCTGCTGATTCAATGGTTTTACTTAAAAATGAAGAGAGCATACTGCCTTTGGCTGAGGATGAAAAGCTTGGAGTTGTCGGTTCTTTTGCCAAAAAGCCGCGTTTTCAGGGTGGGGGAAGTTCTAATATTAATCCCTATCAGGTAGATAATGCTTATGCTGAACTTGAAAAATATACAGATCAAAAATTAGCTTATGCCGAAGGCTATTCACTTGAAAGTGATGAAGATGATGTTAAATTAATTGCTAAGGCCAAAGAGCTGGCTGAAAAGGTAGATAAAGTAATAATCTTTGCTGGACTGCCGGACCGCTACGAATCTGAGGGTTATGACCGGGATACTCTGGAGATACCTCCAAATCAGAATCGTTTAATCGAAGAGGTGGCAGAAGTAAATAAAAATGCGATAGTGGTACTGAGCAATGGCTCTCCAATCACTATGCCCTGGTTAAATAATGTTAAAGGTGTCTTAGAAGGATATCTAACCGGTCAGGCTGGCGGAGGTGCTGCAGCCGACATATTATTTGGACATGTTAATCCATCCGGAAAACTGGCCGAAACCTTTCCGCAAAAATTAAGTGACAATCCTTCTTATTTATTCTTCCCGGGAGAAAAAGATAAGGTGGAGTACAGAGAAGGAATTTTTGTCGGTTACCGCTATTATGACAGTAAAGAAATTGAGCCACTTTTCCCCTTCGGTTATGGTCTAAGCTACACTGACTTTGAATACAGTGACTTAAAAATTAAGAAAAATGAAATCACAGACCAGGAGACTTTAAATTTAAGTCTAAAAGTTAAAAATACTGGCGATATCTATGGTAAAGAGATCATTCAGCTTTATGTATCTGATCCAGAAAGCACTGTAATTAAGCCGGAAAAGGAATTAAAAGAATTTGCCAAGGTAGAATTAGAACCCGGCCAGGAAAAAATAGTTGAGTTTGAGTTAGCTAAAAGAGCCTTTGCTTATTATAATACTGAAATTGATGACTGGTATGTAGAAAGTGGAGAATACGATATTTTAGTTGGAGCATCTTCCAGAGATATTAGACTCAAGGAAACAGTCAGAGTAGAATCCACTGTTGAGCTGCCCTATGAGTACACAATTAATACCAATGTCGGTGATATCCTGGCAGATCCGGAAGCAGAAGAAGTTTTCAATGAGCTGCTCAGTGAATATTTAGAGGGTACAGATCTCTTCGAAATGCTTGGCGGCAGAAAGAGTGAGATGATGGAAGCAATGTTAAAATACATGCCTTTAAGAGCACTGGTTATGTTTTCAGAAGGTGCAGTTAACCGGAAGCAGGTTGAAGAAATTGTTGAAAAGTTAAACAATAACCTCTAGGTACCGGGTACTTAGAAATAATTGGAAATCAAAATCTGGGTCATTAACTTTTTAGTTGGTGGCCCTTTAATTTGATTTAAATTGAAAATAGAATTAATTATCAAGTAGAAAAGGAGAGTTGATAAATGAGTTATTTGTGGACAACTATTAAGGTTATAGATTTAGAAGAGTCGATTGAATTTTATCAGCAGATTGTGGGGCTTAAGCTGCAGCGGAGATTTGAAGCCGGCCCTGAGCGAGAAATTGCATTTTTAGCAGCTGCTGCAGGAGAGACTGAAGTTGAGTTAATTGCTGACCAGGGAAAAGAAGATATTGAGGTCGGACAGGATATCTCACTTGGCTTTGAAATTGAATCAGTATCTGAAAAAATGAAATTCCTGCAGGAAAAGGGAGTTGAAGTTATAAGCGGACCCATTGCTCCCAATCCGGAGATTGAATTCTTTTATGTGCTTGATCCAAATGGAGTAAAAATACAGTTTGTAGAAAATAAATAGTTTATTATTTAAGTCTGCTGATTAATTTCAGCCGGCTTTTTCTTTTTTAAAGGATTGTTCTTATCGATCACGAAATAATTATATAAGGAAAATAAAGTATGGAGTGTTAATATTTAAGACATAAATTGACAAAATATTTAGATAAGGGGTGGGCTGATGGCAGATAAAAACAGGATTTTTCGGATTATAAAAACAATTATGCTTTTAAATGAACCCTATAAACACTGGGAGGCTAAAGATTTTGCGGAGTATTTTGAGGTCTCAGAAAGAACTTTCCACCGGGATAAAAGGGTGATGGAGGAGCTGGGAGTTCCAATTTATTATGATAACCACCTCAAGGAATATAAGATTCTGGATAATTTCCGTTTTAAAGCCCCAAATTTGGATCAAAAAGAAACTGAGGCAGTGCTGCTGGCAGCGAAAGAATATCAAAACCGCAGTTTTCCAATGAAAAAGGAACTTGAATCAGGACTGGCCAAAGTCTATAATTCCCTGCCTGAATTTTTAAAAAGCAGTATGGGCAGCTATATTAAAAATTATGAGATTATATCTGAACCTTTTGTTGAACTGGAGGAACACCAGCAGAAATTTGAGAAGCTAAAAGAAGCGATCAATGAAGGAAAGAAAATTAAAATTAATTATTATTCAATGAGCAGCAATCAAACAACAAAAAGAAAACTCGACCCTTATAATTTGTTTTTCAACAGTGGCGCACCCTATCTCTATGCCTTTTGTCATTTGAGGGAAGAAAAAAGGATATTTAGAATCGATAGGATTAAGGAACTTCAACTAACAGCAGAAACTTTTAAGCTGCCAGATGATTTCTCACTTGCAGAAGAGCTTGATAATGCCTGGGATGTTGAACAGGGCAAAGAGGAGATGGAAGTTAAAGTTAAATTTACAGGCAGAGCAGCCCGTTTTGTACCTGAATACCACTGGAGTGATAAGCAGAAGATTAAAAGTATCAGTGAGAATGAAATTATTTTTAAGGTTAAAACCGGCAGCCGGGAAGAGATAAAAAAGTGGATCCTTGGTTATGGCTCTGAGGCAGAGGTCCTGCAGCCCGAGGATTTGCGAGTGGAAATGCAGCAGGAAATCGAAAAAATGCTGGAAAATTATTAGAAAAAACTGATGTTTGCGACATACGGGTGTCACTGGGGGATGGTAAGATGGTTTTACAGGATTAATATATAGCTTGATATTTCAATAAGTGTTATTTAAATCTATGATATTTTATTAAAAAATATTAATCAGGGGGCGATATTAGGTGATTAAATCATTTCAAGAAATAGGTAAACTTCAACTGGAGGGATTATCAGATAGTGAAAAGAGGAAAAAGTTTTTAGAGACCCAGACTATCCTTCCCAATGAACAAAACAGTGATAATGATGATGCAGATAAATATAGAGAAATAATAATTAATCTTGATCTGAATAATGATGAGATAGAGATTAAAAGTGGTGATGAATTATATGAAGAAAATAGAGAGCAGTTTTTTGGATTTGATCTACTAGGTAGAAGAAGTAAAAAAATATATTTTACCTGTAATAATCTATATTATCACTTACTTACAGTGCCTCAGATGCTTGACTATATTGATGATAAGTTTCAGGAAAGTCAGTTCAAAGAATTTAAATTTTTCTTAGAGAATTTAAAAGATAACTTTTATAACACCAGTGGCAAAAAGAGTTTTTTTAAGTTGGAAAAATTCAAAGATTCAACTGCAGATAAATTAACTGAATATCTAAATGATAAAGAAATTAATCATAAAAATATGCAAAATGTTTTAGAGGAATATGTGAGTAAAGATATTTTAGGAAGCACCCGTAAAAATTTCGTAAATAATCTAGATATCTTTTCATTAAAAATAAATGGTAAATATATTACAGAGAGTGAATACAATGACGATTATATAGATATAGTATATTTTGAAAGGCAGGGCCGATTTTTTGACCAATCTGAAAATATGGTTAAAGAATATGCTTTATGTGGTACCTGTAATGAGAAAAAATTGGTGACAGGTAAGATTGATATTCCTACCAAGTTTTATGTTACCAGCAGTCCATATTTTTTTGAAAACTTAAATGATAATAGTGCCTATAAATCCTTTGGTATCTGTCAGGAATGTTATCAGGAAGTAATGGTTGGTATTAGTAAGGTAGAACAAAATTATTATGGAAGATTATTTAACAGGCTTAGATATTATGTTATTCCAAAGAATATAAATAAAGATGAAAACTATGATAGATCTCTAGAAATAATAAAAGATATCTTCGCTGATCAGCCTGAGGGTGATAAAGATCATTTCGAAAAATTTAAAAACCTTAAAAAGAAAAGGAATTTTAAGATGGACTTTCTTTTTTGGAGACCTGATCAGGCTTCATTTATAGTTCTCGATTCAATAGATGATGTATCATATGATGATATAAAGGCTATCTTTAGGTCTTTAAGAAAAGTAAATCAAGATACTTACGGTCATGAAAGTGATGCTCGCAATTACAAACTCTATTTTAATGATCTCTACTGGCTTTTATTTCCTAACTATAGATCTCATAATAGTCCAGACCCTAAACTATATAGAAAAGAGATGTTAAATCTTTTTGATTCAATTATGAAGGATAAGGACATTGATTATAATTATCTTATTAGAAAGTTTATAACTATTTTAAATAAAAGATATTATTTTAATAAAAAGAATGAAAAGGAGGTAATAGCTCATCCGTTAAAGATGAATCTAATGTTAAGCTGGCTAAACCAGATAACAAATTTAAAAGGAGGTTACAAAGTGAGAGAAGGCAGTAATTTTACAGAGATTGAAGATGCTGATATTAGAAAGTTTTTTGAAGTTCATTCTGAAACCTATGAACATAATTCCTACAGACAGGGTTTATTTTTATTAGGCATTTTAATGAATCAGGTTTTAAAAGAACAGCAGAAAGAAAATAAATCAGCAAATATTTTGGATAAACTAAGTTTTGATGGAATGCCTGTTAGGAGAGTAAAGAAATTTACTAAAGATATAACAGAGATTTTAAACATTTATGATGAATATAATGTTAATCAGCTCTTACATGCTCAGATGATTGATAGGGTACAGGGGATTGAAAATTCAAGTTTAAATAAAGATGAAGTTGTCTTTTATATTCTTTCAGGACTTTCTTTTGGCAGATATTTAGGCCATAAATATTATAATAATAAAAAAGGAGATGAGAAATAATTATGACTGAAGAACTTAATAATTCAGAAATTTTGTTTCTATATGATGCTAAGAAAGCAAATCCTAATGGTGATATGGATAATGAAAACAAGCCGAGAATGGATTGGGATACAGGGACTAATTTGGTCAGTGATGTCCGCTTAAAAAGATATATTAGAGATTATTTAGAAAGTGTTAAAGGGGAAGAATTATTTGTTACCAATAGGGCTGAAGATGCTAAAGATAGAGTTAAACAATTAGATGATGGAGATATTTTGGATTTGATTGGGGTCAGATTATTTGGTGCAGTTCAGGCAACGGGTGATGCAGATCATTTAACAGGACCAGTTCAATTTAATTGGGGGTATTCCTTAAATACTGTTGAACTGCAGGAAAGCAAGACAATAACATCCAGTTTTAGTTCTGGCAAGGGTGTAGGCAAGGATTATCGGGTTAAGTATTCATTCCTGGCATTCAGCGGGGGCATAAACGGTCTTACAGCTCGAAGCACAAAGCTTTCAGAATCTGATGTTAAACTTCTCGACGAGGCGATAGTTAAATCCATTCCTTTAAATAGAACCCGCTCAAAGATTGGTCAGACACCTAGATTATACTTAAGAGCTGAGATGAAAGACAATGAAACAGTTTTAAATGACCTAAGAGAATATATTGATCTTGAATATCATACTCCTGAAGAAAATGTGAGAGAAATTGATGATATAACTTTGAATATGAATGAATTGCTAAAATATTTAAATGAAAATAAAAATAAAATAAAAAAGATAAGTTATTGGTATGATAGTAAACTTAAATTTAAAGATGGTGGCTTAAATAAATTATTAAATCAATTTTCAGGGAGTTTAAATGAACTGGAATATTAAATCCAGGAGGCAAGATAATATGGAATTTAATAAGATTATATGTTTTGATATAAAAGGAAAAACAGGACATTTCAAAAAATATTATACCAACAAAAGCTCCCTGTCATATATATTACCCACTAGAACTGTTCTAATGGGTATGGTAGCTTCAATACTTGAATATCCAAGAGATAGTTATTATGAAATTCTATCTTCTGATAACGCTAAATTTGGGTTACAAATAATCAATCCGGCTTATAAACATCTCGAATGTATGAATTATTTAAGAAAAGAAGGAGGGCATACCCAGGTTAGGCTCCAGTTGCTATTACCAAAAGGAGCTAAAAACTTAAAATATAGGGTTTATTTCACTCATAGAAATGAGGAACTTATAAATAGGTTAGAAACTAAATTAAAGGCTGGCAAATTAGGATATGGGCTCTTTTTTGGACAGAGACAGTTCAGGGCAGTGGCTCAATATATCGAAACCATTGATCAACTAGATATAATAAATAATTTTACTGGAGCATTAAGTTCTCTTACTTATAAAGATAATATTAAGTCAATTAATTCTTCGACAAAGGTTGATTTAATAGTTGAAAATATGCCAGTAGATTTTGATGAGGTTGATTCGGGTAGAGAACCTGCTGAGATGGCGTCTTTTTGTTATGAAGAAAATGGTAGGGATATAAAAGGGGATTTTAATCAAGTAATTAAATTTAAAGATAAGATAATCAGTTTTTATACCCCTGTGCAGGAGGTTTAATTGATGAAAGAATTATTGTCCCATTATTCTAGTGATAATAGAAAAAAACTCAAAGATCATCTTTTAGAAGTTGCCAAAAAGTCCAGGGAGTTAATACTAGATAAGGATTTAAATCTATCAATTTTATCCAAAAATAAGCTGGCCGATATAAGTTATCTTATTGGCGTTTTACATGACTTCGGTAAAACAACTACTTATTTTCAAAATTATTTAATTTATGGTGAGAGTTCTAATCTCTCTCACCATGGATTAATTTCTGCAATAGCGGGATATTGTCTGCTTAAAAATCAATATAATGGAAGATTAGCAATGTTGGGTTATATGGTTATAAAAAAGCACCATGGTAACCTGGAATCACCTCTGGAAAGCAATGAAAGAATATATTTTGATTTACAAAAACAGTTGGATAATATTAAAAAAAATAACTTTGAAAAGCTTGAAGCAATATATAATAATTTATTAGCTGATTTTGATATTAAAATTAAAGATGTTATTGAAGATATAGAAGATTTTTTATTTGATGAAGAAGATATTGGAGAGTATTTTAGAGAAGAAATTATCATGAATAAATTTAAAGATGAATCAAAAGCTGTAGAGTTATTTTTAATAAATAATCTTTTATACTCAGTTTTAATAGATTCGGATAAGAAAAATGCTGCAAGAGTAAATGATGACTATTTTGAAGGTGCTACAAAAGAAAAGATAGAAGTAAAAGATTATCTGGATTTTTGCAGAGAAAATAACCCAGATAAATTCAATCCAGAAAAACTTATGAATAGTTTAAGAAATGATTTTTTTGATGACGTTGTTAACAATTCCGAAATATCATTAAATCAATATTTATATACTCTAACAGCGCCAACTGGAATTGGTAAAACCTTTGCTTCTTTTGCCTTTGCCAATAAAATAAATTCATTTCATGAAAATGGTAGGCGAGTTATTTATTGCTTACCCTATACTTCAATAATAGATCAAAATTATGCAGAGTTTGAAAAAATAATTAAATTCAATTTAAAAGATAAATATGATGTTAAACCTACTAAATACCTGTTAAGACATCATTATCTTTCACCACTGAAAATTGAAGAAAATATAAAAAATAAAGATGACAGTAAAGAAAGTAAAGATTTAGATAATTATTTAGCCAATAAATTATTGTTAGAGTCATGGGAGTCAGGTAATATTGTAACAACTTTTGTTCAATTATTAGAGAGTATTATTGGAAATAAAAATAGTTATCTTAAAAAATTTCATAATATAGTAAACTCAGTGGTTATTTTAGATGAAGTACAAAATATACCTGTTAAATTTTATCAGGTAGTAGGGAAAGTGGTAAATATTTTTGCAGAGAAATTTAATACCTATATACTATTAATGACTGCAACTCAACCAGATATTTTGTCAGGTAATGAGTTAGTTAATCTTATAGATGAAAGAAAATATGCTGAAGATCCTGTATTTGATAGAGTAAATTTAAAATTATTAAATGAATTAAACCCATTCTCGATTAATGACTTCATTGATTATTTTTACTCTAAATTTAATAGTGATAACTGTCTTATAGTTTGCAATACAATAAATTCTGCTTTAAATATTTATGATAAGTTAAAAGATAAGTCCAACGATTATAAAGTTTACTCTTTAACTACCAACTTAATTCCTATTGATAGAAAAGATAGAATTAATAATATTGATGAAGAGTTAAAAGCTGGTGAAAAGGTCATTGTCATATCGACTCAACTAATTGAAGCGGGTGTAGATTTAAGTTTTAAAGAGGTCTATAGAGATTTTGGACCGCTTGATTCTATTGTTCAGGTAGCGGGGAGATGTAATAGAAATAGTGAGTATGAGAATAAAGGAAAAGTAAATATTATAAAATTAAAAGATGAAAAAGATAGAGAATTTTCAAAACGTATTTATGATAATAAATTGTTGGATATTTGCGAAGAGGTTTTATCTGAGAACACTTCTTTTTTAGAAATGAGCAAGAGTTATTTTGCTAAAGTAAACGATAGTTTTACCAGAGATAATAAATATCTGATGAATGCGATTCAAAATTTGAATTACAGCAAGAAAAGAGATAAAGAAATCCCAATTAAAGATTTTACTATAATTGAAGAACGAGCTGGTAAGGAAGATATCATTATCTGTATAGATGAAGGAGTAGAATTAAAGGTCAGAAACTTAATTGAATTATATGAAGAAATTAAAGAGACAAAGGATAATAAAAAATTAAATAGATTAATAGCTCAAAAAGAGTTGATAAATAAAGAACTTGCCAATTATAGAGTTAGTGTTTATAGAAATCAATTAGAAAAATATTATTCTGATTATCAAATAGTTAATGAATTTAAATATTTAAAATATGTTGATTATGAGGATCAAAAAGAATATTTATATGATGAAAACATTGGATTTTTAAGAGATCCCAAAAAGCCTCCTGCTTCATCATTAGTCTTTTAAATCTGAATATTTAAGGACGTGAAAACCATGCAGCTAATCATAAACACCTACGGCAGCTATCTTCATGTTAAGCAGAGTTCTTTTGAAATAAAGGCAGATGACAAAAAGAAAAGGGTTTCTGCCAAAAAAGTTGATTCAATATTAATTACAACTGGTGCTGCTATTAGCAGTGATGCAGTAAAACTGGCTCTCGAAAATAATATTGAAGTACAATTTCTCGATCATTTTGGTAGGTCAATGGGTAAAATCTGGCACTCTAAATTAGGCAGTACTACTTATATTAGGCGCCGTCAACTTGAACTTGCTGATAATGAAGAAGGTAGTAAGTTGATTAAAGAAATAATGGTGGAAAAGGCTGAAAATATGATAAAACATCTTTATGACCTGGGAATTAAAAGAGGTGAAGATAAACAAAATTATTTATTTGAAACTATAGAAGAAATGGAAAAAATAAAAACCAAAATTCCTAAACTAACTGGGCCAGTAGAAATGATGCGGAATTCTATTATGGGATATGAAGGTAATATTTCGAAAAAATATTTTGATGCTTTAAATTATCTCCTGCCAGATCATTATAAGTTTGACAAAAGGACTTTTAGACCGGCTGAAGATGAATTCAATTGTTTATTAAATTATGGCTATGGAGTTTTGTACGGAAAAGTTGAAAAAGCTTTGATTATTGCTGGATTGGATCCTTATGTTGGAATTTTACATACGGATGGTTATAATAAAAAGTCTTTTGTTTTTGACTTTATAGAAATTTACAGACATCACATTGATCGGATAGTTATGAAGTTATTTAGTCGTAAAAAGGTGAGAAAATCTCATTTTGATGAGATTAAAGGCGGTGTGACTTTAAATAAAGAGGGAAAAGAAGTATTTCTAACAGCCTTAAATAAATATTTTGATCAGAGTATATATTATAAAGGGAGACAGATTAAAGTAAATAATATTGGTTCTTTAACAAATGTTGTGAAATCTAAATAGCACCGTTTGAATCGTGTTATCTCTTTTATTTTTTGAATTACTCTTAAATACTTAGTAATGATAAATATACTCGGCGTTTTAAGTTTTCAACTTTGGGAACACCGTAGCCAATTCTTTTAATTAGTTTGATTTTGTTGTTTAATCCTTCAGCAAATCCGTTGGTTATTCTAGTTTTAAAATAGTTAATAATGTGCTGTTCCCAGCGTTTTACTGTTCCTTTAGCTCTATAGAAAAGATTTAATTTAGCCTGGCTAACATTTTCATACCAGTGATTTAAAGCTTCAATAGACTCTTCAACATCAGGTATCTGTAGCAAATCTCTAAATTCTTCTTTTAACTCCCATGCTTTTTCTAAAGCAGGAGATAATTTAAAGATTTCTATCAGCCTCTGATGGCCGTCATCATCAAGATCTTCACCAGCCATCAGAAGGGTGAGCCTTGATTTATAGAACTTCTTTCTATTGGCAGGAGTCTGTTTATCCTGTTCCTCTTTTCTCAGCTTATCTAAGGCATTATTGATAGCTGTAACCAGATGGAACTTATCAACTACTATCTTAGCATTTGGAAAAACAGTTTCTGCAACAGCTTTATACGGACTCCACATATCCATGGAGAAGTACTTGATCTGCTCCCGCAGTTTCTCAGGCCAGGTATTGAAGTACTCAATTAAATCATCTTTTTTTCTAGAAGTTAATATATCAATTAGTTTACCATTAATCGGATCAGTTAAAG
>NZ_QAXS01000039.1 GCF_003053565.1 Halanaerobium saccharolyticum
AATTTCAAACTGCATTCATGCTAATTTTTAATTTTGCATTACCATTAATGTTAATATATGCCATTTGTATTACCCACACTAAATAGCGAAGAGCCTTAATTTATTTAGCTGATGTCAGCGGCCACGGCCTTGACGGCTCAATTTTAAATATATTTTTAAGAGAGCTGGTTAATAATTACCTTTCCAACCAGGCCAACCTTGGCCAGGGACTGAATTCAACTGAGCTGTTAAAATTTATTATCAAGAAATATCATCAGGAAAATATTGCAGTCGATTATATGACCTGCCTCTTGATTGGAGTTTACAACAAAGAAAATAGGACTTTTGCTTTCAGCAATGCTGGGATTCATATTCCACCCCTGCTGATTGACAACCAGGGAAAATTAAATAAACTGGAAAATGGAGGAGTACCTATTTCAACTGCTATTGCGCTGGAAAATTATCAGGACAGCTCAATAATTGATTATCAGGAGCAGAAAGTCAGCCTGAAAAGTGGCGACCTGCTTTTTATTACAACTGATGGAATTATTGAAGAGCGCTCAGCAGCTAACGATCAGCAGCAGTATGGATTAAAGCGGCTAACAGCTGTGCTGGAGGCAGAGCGAAACTCAGCTGCAGCAGAGATTATTAGAGCGGTAAATCAGGATTTTAAAACCTATTCCAACTCCAGGGTGGGGCAGGATGACATAACTTTTATGGTTTTTAAACAAAAATAACTAATCTGAGAGGAGAGATAGCAGTGGACATAGTCTTAGAAGGGTTACTGGAAGCAATAGAAGATGAGATTGCAGCCCAGGAAAAATATCAGTACTTAAAAGAACAGACCGATGATCAGAAAGCAAAGGCTCTTTTTGAGCAGCTGATTAAAGATGAAAAGGGGCACGAAAAGCTTCTGCGCTCACGTTATGAAGCTTTAAAAGATCATCTGGAGTAAATTTACAGCCAATAATTAGATAATTTATCATTATAAAACTCTATGACTAAATATATTTTTTCTTGCATAAAATTGCAGAATTAGCTATAATCAGAGTATAGTAATAATAATTGTTATTAATTAGTGTTGGGGGCTATAATTTTGATGCAGACAAAAATTGAAGTAAATAAACTGGGGAATCTTCCTGATTCTAAAATGAGGCTGAGTGAGCTATTTATTACTCTTTTCAGTGCACTTGATATGGATAATTATGAAATCCTCGATCATTCAAGGAGAGTAGCTTATATAGCCTTAGAAATTGCAGAAATGCTGGAGCTTGAAAAAGAAGAAATAAACCAGCTGGTGCTGGCTGCTTTAATCCATGATCTTGGAATAGTTGATACTGAAAAGAAGGAAAAGGCTCAAAATATTTTTCAGGTAGAACTGGGGCTGGCTGAGTCTCACTGCAGGCTCGGGGCAGAGTTAACAGAAAAGCTTAATTTTATGCCTCAGCTGGCAGATATTATCTATTTTCATCACCATAACTGGAGTGGTAGTAATTTTGACCGGGTGCAGGGAAAAGCAATTCCGCTGGCCAGTCGAATTATTCATCTTTCAGATAGGATTGAGGCCCTGATCGATTCTGAAACCTTTATTTTAAATCAGGTTGATCATATCATGGAAACAATTAAATCAAGGTCTGGAAGCTGGTTTGATCCAGAATTAGTAAAAATTTTTTCAGTTATTGCCGAAAAAGAATCTTTCTGGCTTAATTTAAAGGTAAAAGAATACAACAGTATTCTGGAAAAATGGGGCAGAAGAACAAGGGTTAAAATTGATTTGAGTGATCTGGAATCAATTGCCAGCATAGTGGCTCATTTAATAGACCGGGTCAGCCCCTTTACTTCCAGACACAGTACCGGGGTGGCAACAATTGCGGCAATGATTACTCATGAGCTTGGTTACAGCTATCAGCAGCAGCGGGCGATTAGAATTGCAGGTCTTTTTCATGATCTGGGTAAACTGATCGTTCCGGCTGAAATTATTGAGAAAGAGGCTGAACTGACAGCTGCTGAATTTAAAGTGGTTAAACAGCATACTTTTTATACCTACAGGCTGCTGAATAAGATTCAGGGTCTGGGCAGTATTCCTGAATGGGCGGCCTTTCACCACGAAAGGCTGGATGGAACTGGTTATCCTTTTAGAATTAGCGGCGATCAACTAAATACCGGCAGCCGGATTATGGCAGTCAGTGACGTTTTCCAGGCTTTAACTGAAGACAGGCCTTATAGACCTGCTTTTTCTATAGCAAAAGCTTTAGGTATTATTGACAGTATGGAGCAGGAAGCAAAGCTGGATGCAGAGATAGTTGCTGTTTTAAAAAATGCTATTTAGTTGGTTAAGAGATATAATATTATATGAAGCAGAAATTGGGGGATTGAAAATGGAGAGCAAAACAGATGTAATTAATAGTGAGCAGGTTGTGATTAGTCCAGTCGGAAATATTGATTTTTCCAACTCACAGGATTTAAAAGACAAGCTGCTGGAATTATTCAAAAAAGACTACAAAAAAGTTATACTGGATTTTTCTGAGGTTGAAAGTATTGACAGTTCAGGTCTGGGTAAGCTGCTGCTTTTTCATAAAAAATTAAAAGAAAAGGACGGAAAGCTGATTATCCGGAATGTTGAAAGTGACTATATTAAAAATATGTTTGAGATGATTCATTTAAATAAAGTCATTACAATTGAAGAATAAAGCTAAAAATAATTTACTAAAGCAGTTATATAAGGAATTAAAACATAGGAGTTGGAGTAATGGAGAATAAAGAGCTTGAGTCTCAAAAAAAGACCGGTAAATTCCATTTTGAACTTGAAAGCAGGAAAAAAGCTGTCTGCAGATTTCAGGCAGTAATTTATAAGCTGCTGCCAAATTCAATCAGCTCTGATATCTTTGCTATGGCCTTACATGAGATTATTGCCAATGCTGCCGAACATGGTAATCAGATGGAAGCAGACAAAAAGGTAATTATTGAGCTGAAGATTACTAAGGATTCTCTTGCTGCTGAAGTAAAAGATCAGGGAAGAGGTTTTGACTGGCAGAAAAGACTCAGGCAGGAATTTGATATTAGCGGTGATAGTGAGCGGGGGAGAGGAATAATGATGACCGCCCGGGGCTGTGATGAATTTTATTATAATCAAGCGGGGAATAAGGCATATCTGTTAAAAACAATTGACTTTTAAATTTGTTTGCCGGTGATGCGGGCTAATTGATTTTTTGACTTTAAAATTATATACTTAAGTCTATCAGAACTTTTTTCTTAAAATTTAAAATTTAAAGGATGGGCTTTATGAATCAATCGTTGCTGCTTTTGATCTTATTTCTGCTGGCAGCTTTAATTTTATATCTGGCAGCTAAGTTATATTTTTTAAAAAAAGAATTTAAGTGGCTGGAGCTTGAGCAGGAGAATAACTCACAGCTTTTAAATAAAAAAGAGCTTAAAATTAAAGAGCTGGAAAGAAATATTAAGGTAAAACTCGAAAAAGCGAGAAATATTCACCAGCGGATGCTGCCTGACAGACTGGCTGAACCTGCTGATTATTTTATCAGTGACTATTATCAGCCGGCTGAATATATTGGTGGTGACTATTACAATATTTTTAAGATTGACCACGGGGCAATGGATCCTTTTTTTGATCAGTACCTGCTTTATTTTTTTGATGTCTCAGGTCACGGAATTGACAGTACTCTTTTATCAATTTTTGTTAATGACAGTATTGAAAACTACTTCAAACTGCGGCACAGTCCCGGCGAAAAAATTTCGACCAGGGAATTAATGAATTACATAGATCAGCGATATCAGAAAGAGGATTTTCCTGATGACTATCTGGTCTGTCTGTTTATTGCAGTCCTGGACAGGAAAAAGAACACTTTAAGCTACAGCAGTGGAGGTTTTCAGTATCCAATTTATAAGCTGGCTAATCAGGAGAGTCTGGAAGAAATTAATATTGGAGGGCTGCCTATTTCTACAGCTCTGGGAGCGCTTAAGGACAGCCGTCAGGAAAAGACAGTTGATTTTAAGAAAAATACCACCCTCTTTCTTTCTACTGATGGTCTGCTGGAACAGAGCAGTGGCTCAGAAATTTATTTTCAGCAGCTGCAGCAAATTTTAAAAAAATATAAATTTTTGCCGGCTCCTTTTTTAAAAGATTTAATCCGCAGTGATTTTTATAATTTCACCGGGGATAATCAGGGCAGTGATGATATAACATTTCTTGTGATTGATAGACCACAGGGAGAACTTATTAACCTTCATCTCAGCAGGGAGAATGCAGAGGGTAAAAAGCTGGAAATTATGGAGTTTATAAATCAGAATTCCTGGTCCAACCACAGCCAGCTTGGGACCCTAAAAGATATTATTTTAAGCCAGTTAGAAAACTTAAACTCCGAGCTTAAAATTAAAGCACTCAATAATCAGCAGCTTTTAATATTTAGTCTGGAAAATAGTGAAGTCGGCTGGGAATCGCTGATCAATAATTTTCCAGAATTAACTTCAATCACTGAAAAAGATTTGAATTTAGCTCATAATCAGCTGGAGGATATCTTATTTAGCAGAGAAGAAATTTATTTCAGCAGCTCAAAGGATAGAATTTATTTTATGCTGCTCAAAAAAGAAAATTTAAATTAATTAAGCTATAAAAGCTTTAAATACTGACCAAAAATAGATAATAAATGGGGTGTTAGAATTGTTAGAAGAATCATTAGAACTGCTTGTAGAAAAAAATACAGCTGTTTTAAAATTTGATGGAGAAGTTATTTTCGATAATTCAAATCAGCTGAAAGAAGAAGCAAAAGAGAGGCTTAAAGGGAAGACGGAAGTTGATAAACTAATTATTGATCTTTCAAAGGTTCCCTATCTTGATAGTTCAGGAGTTGGAGTGCTTTTATCTTTATTTAAATTTATGCGAACAAGAGAGGGCTCACTCGCAATTGCAGAACCAAATGCTAAGATCAGGCGTGTTTTCGATGTTACAAAAATGACAGAAATAATCCCAGTCTATATGAGCCTGGAGGAAGCAGTTAATCAGAATTAATCCAAGCAGATCTGAGGTGCATTAAATGCAGAAGCCAGAACTAGAAAAAGAATTTATCATTGGCTGTCAGGCAGCAGAAATTACACCACTCTTAAAAAAAGTTTTGCAGGAGATTGACAGCAGCTCTTTAAAAGCTGAGGAAATTAAATTCAATCTGGAACTTGCTGCGCGAGAGATGCTGGCAAATGCGATTGAGCACGGCTGTGCATTAGCTGCTGAAAACAGCAGTAGAGTGGAAATGAAGATCAGGATTGAACTTAAAATTACTGAAAAAGAACTCAGTTTTAAAGTCAGTGATCCGGGACCCGGATTTGCGTGGCAGAAATATAATCTAGAAACAATGCCCAGATTTGAAGAAAAGGGGCGGGGTTTGAAGATGATTTATCAGGTTGCTGATCAGATCAAATTCAATTCCTGTGGGAATCAAATTACAGTTATTTTTAAAGTTAACTAAAAAATATAGAGATAAAAAACGGGGGGAAGAAAGTGCTAAAAAAAATCAAGGGATCTATGTTTGCAAAATTTGCTTTATCTTTTTTAATTATTATAGCTCTATTTGCTGCAGCCAGTTATGTTGAATATTATTATTCACATCGAGTAATTGAGATGGAAGAAGAGATAATGGAAATGCAGGATTTTCAATTAGAGCTTGCCAATTTAGAGATCGACCATCATCTCTGGATGATCAGTCTTTATGATATGATGATTGGGGGACCGGCACCTGAACTTGGGGACCACACTGAATGTAATTTAGGCCAGTGGTATTATAATATTACACCTGAGGATTATTTTAGCGAACCATATCAGGCGATGGAAGAGCCGCATACTCATTTGCACAGGCACGGTCAGGAAGTTGTAGCTCTATTTACAGATGGTGAGGAAGAGGAGGCCAGAAGGGTCTTTAATGAAGATATTAAGCCGGATTTAAATCTGGTTAGAGAAAACTTAGGAGAAATGATCAGCTTAACTGAGGCCGAAATCGACCGGATGAAGGTTGAAAAAAATGAGATGATGACTTTATCTGATACTATTTTCTACTCGGCCACAGTAATTATGCTTTTACTGTCAGCCTTAATAGCCTGGATTTTGACCAGAACTACAGTTGGGCCGATTAATAAACTGGTTGAGCAGGCTGACAAGGTGGCCGGCGGTGATTTAAGACATAAGGTTGAAAGCAAGAAAACTGATGAGCTGGGAGTTCTGGTTCAGTCCTTTAACAATATGATTGAAACCCTGCGCACCTTAGTCAGCAGTATTGATGATAATTCTGATGCGGTGGTAACAGCGGTCAAAGATTTAAATGTAGTTTCCGAAGACACAGGCCGCGGCTCAGAAGATATTGCCCGCAGCATTACTGAAGTTGCTGAAGGCAGTGAAAATATTGGGCGAGAAATTGCCAGTGTTAAGGATGTTGCTGCTCAGCTGGATCAGGAAGGTGAAACTCTGAAAGTTAATACAGAAGAAAGTTTAAAAATGGCAGATCAGTCTGCAGAATCAGCTGAAAAGGGACAGCAGGCTATTCAGCAGGCAATCAGTCAGCTGGATGTGGTCAGTGAAACTGTTAATTTTGCAACTGAAGCTATCGAAAAACTTGGTAAGCGCTCTAAAGAAATCGGAGAAATGGTTGCCATGATTGAAGGAATTTCTTCGCAGACAAATCTCCTGGCTTTAAATGCAGCTATTGAGGCTGCTCGCGCTGGAGAAAAGGGCCGCGGTTTTTCAGTTGTGGCCGAAGAAGTAAGGGAACTGGCAGAAGAATCTTCTGATGTAACAACTCAGATCAGCTCTTTAATTGAGGATATTCAGTCAGAGACCACTGCAACCGTTAACTCCATGGATACCAATATTGAAGAGGTAAATAAACAGATTCAAATAATCAATGAAGCCGGTGACTCTCTGGATCAGATGGTTGCAGCTTCTGAGAAAACAAATAAAAAAGTCAGGGAAATGCATCAATTTGCAGATCACCTTGATGAGATTATTGATACTATCAATAACGCTGTTGATTCTGTTGGTAGTGCAATTGAAAATAATTCAGCCAGTGCAGAAGAGGTTTCAGCCCTGGCAGAAGAACAGAGTGCAACAGTAGAGGAAATTTCTGCTTCTGCAGATGAACTGGAAAACATGGCAAAACATTTACAATCATTAATCGAGGAGTTTGAGGTAGAATAAAATGAATGAGCCAAATTTAAACAAGCAGATAACTAAAAAAGTAAAAGCTGTCGAGCAAAAGATAATTGATATCAGACATCAGATTCATCAGAACCCGGAGCTTTCCTTTGCAGAAAAAGAAACAGCTGCCCTGGCAGCTGAAGAAATGAGAAAGCTTGGATTTGAAGTGAGAGAAAATATATTTGGCACAGGTGTTACTGCTACTTTCAAAAACAGCAGTGATCCTGAAGCTAAAACTCTTTTAATCAGGGCTGATATGGATGCCCTGCCGGTAGAGGAGAAAAATGAGCTCAGCTTCAAATCAAAAAATGAGGGAGTTATGCATGCCTGTGGTCATGACGGCCATACTGCTATTTTAATTGGTACCGCGATGGTTCTTAAAGAAATGGCAGCAGATTTTAAGGGAAATCTAAAGTTCCTCTTTCAGCCGGGAGAGGAAACCTCCGGTGGAGCTGAGGGGATGATTGAAGCAGGAGTGCTTAAAGATCCTGATGTTGACGCTGCAGTTGGTCTTCACCTCTGGGGCAGTACTCCCGAAGGAATGGTGGAATATAAGAGCGGCCCCTTTATGGCTTCACCAGACCGTTTTGACCTAAAAATAATCGGCCGCGGTGGTCATGCAGCACGACCTCATAATACAATCGACCCGATACCGATTGGAGCTGAAATTATTTCAGCTCTGCAGACAATTGTCAGTCGGCGTATTGACCCTCTCGATTCAGCGGTGATTTCTGTCTGTAATTTTGAAGCCGGCAGCACTCACAATGTAATCCCGGATCAGGCGCTGCTGAAGGCGACAGTTCGCTCACTTAAAAGTGATGTGAGAGAGAAACTGGCAGCCAGTATCGAAAAGGTAATCAAAAATATCTGTGATATTTATGGTGCTGATTATGACTTCAATTACATTTTTGGTTATCCACCGGTAGTTAATGATCCTCAGCTGACTGAGCTAGTGGCAGAAGCTGCAGCTGAGGTGCTTGGTAAAGAGCGGGTCAGAGAAAAAGAGAAGGCAGAAATGGGAGGCGAGGACTTTTCCTATTTTGGCCGCCAGGTTCCTGCAGTCTTTTATTTTCTGGGAATTGCCCCGGAAGAGCAAATTATAAACCACCATCAGTCAGATTTTAAATTCAATGATTCGGTTTTAAAAGATGGAGTGGCTGTAATGGTCAGGACTGCTCTGGATTTTTTCAACAGCTAGGATAGCCTTCAAACAGAAATTTTAATAAACTAAGAGTTACAATTGATATAAAAGTCGTTTTCCCGCCTGTAAGCAATTTATGGGCGGTTCTTTAATTTATAGTCGAGATCAATAATTTCTTAAACTAGAAAATGAAGTAAAATATAATTTAAATTTAAACGGGGGTGAATCAATGCTGCTGGATCAAAATCAGGCATTGAGCAGTGATTTAAAGGAGTTTTTAGACTTAAGTCCTTATGCTGCTGTTTTTATCAATCAGCAGGGTGAGGTGGTTTATCTAAACAGAAAGGCTGCAGAGTTTGTTGAGGCCAGCTGTCTGGAGTGGAATGGCTGTGCCGGTAAATTTAATTATCTTAATTTTATCGAGCAAAATATGCTGCCGGAGTCTGAACTTTTAATCAAAAATATTAAGTTGATTTTAGAAGGAGAAAAAGAAAAATATAAATTTGACTACTGCTGGGATGAAAATATCTATTTTGAGGTAAAAATAACTAAATTCAAAGCTGGAGTTCTGCTATTATATGAAAATATTTCTAAAAGAAAAATAACTGAAAAAAAGCTCAGGTCTTTAGAGAAGCGGTACAGAACTATTTTTGATCACGGTCCGATGGGAATTCTGTTACTGGATTCTGAAGGCAGAGTTCTGCAGGCAAATCAGACATTTGTTGAATATACGGGCTACAGTAAATCTGAGCTAATTGGCAGCACTATTTTTGAGACTGTCGTTCTGGAGGAAAATAAAGAGGAAGCTGAAAAATTCATTGATAAGATTCTGGCAGGGGCTGAAGTTGAATATATAGGTCAGAGTCTGCGGAAAAATGGCGAAGTTTTCCCGATTTTATTTAAAGAAAGAGCCATAGAAATCCCAGGTCAGGGAAAATGTATCCTCTCAATGCAGCTTGATTACAGTGAATATCAAAAGCAGCAGCAAAGGATCGAATATATAGGCTACCATGATCAGCTGACCGGCTGTTACAACCGGAGTTATATTGAAAATAAATTAAAAGAATATGATCAGGCAGAATATTTACCGCTGGCAGTGGTGATGATTGATATTAATGGTCTGACTCTGATTAACGAAAGCTACGGTTATAAAACCGGTGATCAATTATTAATTAAAGTTGCAGCTGAGTTAAAAACTTTACTGGGGGACAGTGATCTCCTGGGGCGCTGGTCTGGAGATGAGTTTATTATTCTGCTGCCGGAAAGCAGTAAGCAGCAGCTAGCAGACTTAAGAGAGGCTGTTAATATCTTTTGTAATTCAACTGCAGAGGATGAGATTCCTGTATCTCTGGGTTTCGGTGCAGCTGCTAAAAATGAGCTGAAGGCGAATATCTATCAGGTGATTAATCAGGCGGATCGGAATATGAACCAGGATAAGCTGACCAAATCACGCAGTTCCAAAAATAAATTTGTTAAGAACCTGATTAATACTCTGGGTGCCAAAAGTAATGAGACCAAAGAACACGCTCTGCGGATGACCTCTCTGGCATTTAAACTTGGTGATAGATTAAGGTTGAGCCACGAAAAATTAAATGAATTAAATCTCCTGGCCACCCTGCATGATATCGGCAAGGTGACTATTGCCGAGAGTATTTTGAATAAACCGGGCAAACTAACAGAAGAGGAATGGGAAATTGTAAAAAGCCATCCTGTTAAAGGAGCAGCAATTGCTGATTCAACGGCAGAATTTTCGCCGATTGCAAAATATATCCGCCACCACCACGAGCGCTGGGACGGTGGTGGTTATCCTGAAGGGCTGGCTGAACATGAGATTCCTTTACTTTCAAGGATAATAACCCTGGTGGATTCTTATGATGTAATGACCAATGACCGCCCCTATAAAGAACCGATGACCAAGTTGGAAGCTGTCAAGGAAATCAGCCGCTGTGCAGGGACTCAGTTTGATCCTGAACTTGCAGTAGAATTTATCAAGCTGCTGGAAGAGGAGGAAGAAGCATGAACCAGGAAAAGACTATTTTAATAGTTGACGACAGTAAATTGAATATTAGGGTTTTAAGTGATATATTAAAAGAAAAGGATTATCGAATTGCTCTGGCAAGAAGTGGAAAGATGGCTTTAGAGTTTGTAGAAATGAAAAAGCCTGATTTAATCCTGCTGGATATCATGATGCCCGAGATTGATGGTTTTGAAGTCTGTGCCCGCTTAAAGTCTGATCCTGAAACCAGGAATATCCCGATTATTTTTATCAGCGGTCTGGATAAGAGTGAAGATATAGTCAGAGGATTTAAGGCAGGAGCAGTGGATTATATTGTTAAACCTTTTCAAAAAGAAGTTGTTCTGGCCAGGGTTAATACTCATTTAAAGTTAAATGAGACTCAACGGAAGTTGAAGCGAAAAAATGAAGAATTGAAGGAGCTTTTGAATGAGGTGGAATATCTTTCTTTTCATGACGAAATGACCGGTCTCTACAACAGAAGGTATTTTGAAAATGAGCTGGACAGACTTGCTTCTTCCCGCCGGCTGCCGCTTACTCTTTTAGTTGCAGATATGGATAACCTAAAAGTTGTTAATGACAATTATGGTCATAAAAAGGGAGATAATTATATTAAAGCTGCTGCCGATATTTTAAAGAAGTCAGCTCGCCAGGAAGATATAGTTGCCAGAATCGGAGGAGACGAGTTTGCAATTGTGCTGCCGGAGACGGGGTTTAAGGCTGCTGATAAAATATACCGCAGGATTAAAGAAAATCTGAGCAGTTATAATCAGCAGCAGGAACCGGTTGAGCCACTTGCGATTTCACTTGGCTTTGCAGTTAAGACCCAAAAAGAGCAGAGTCTGGACCAGATATTTAAACTGGCGGACAAAATGATGTATAATGATAAGGGGAAGAGTATTTATTCTAAACTAGAATTGGAACAATGAGTAGTGAGTATTGAGTAAAAATGGAGGATTGAATATGGATTATATTAAAAAATCACTTAAGTTAGAAAATGTTTGTTATGACATTAGAGGACCGGTGCTGGATGAGGCGACCCGGCTGGAAGAAGAGGGCTATAATATTTATAAATTAAATATCGGCAACACAGCTCCCTTCGGGTTTAATGCCCCGGATGAGATTATTCATGATGTAATGTATAATTTGAAAAATGCTCAGGGTTACTGTGAATCAAAGGGGATTTTCCCGGCCCGTAAAGCTGTAATGCAGTACTATCAGAAAAAAGGAATTATGGATGTTGAAATCGATGATATCTATATTGGTAATGGGGTCAGTGAGCTGATAACGATGGCCATGCAGGGGCTTTTAGATAATGGAGACGAGGTGCTGATTCCAATGCCCGATTATCCACTCTGGACAGCTTCGGTTAACCTGGCAGGAGGGAAAGCTGTTCATTATCTCTGTGATGAGCAGTCAAAGTGGTACCCAGACCTGGATGATATTCGAGCAAAGGTGAATACCAATACCAAGGCGATTGTAATTATTAATCCCAACAACCCGACCGGGGCCAATTACCCGGAAGAAATATTAGAGGGGATTATTGAAATTGCAAAAGAAAATGAGCTGATCATCTACAGTGATGAAATTTACGAGAAAATAACCTACAATGGTGCCGAACATACTTCAATTGCAACGATGACTGAGGATGTGCTGGTGGTTACCTTTAGTGGGCTTTCTAAATCACACCGGGTACCGGGTTTTAGAGCTGGCTGGATGATGCTCAGTGGTCAAAAATATCATGCGGAAAGCTATATTGAAGGCTTAAATATGCTTTCTTCTATGCGGCTCTGCAGTAATGTTCCTTCTCAGTATGCAATTCAGACTTCACTCGGGGGCTATCAGAGTATTGATGACCTGGTGCTGCCGGGGGGAAGACTTAAGGAGCAGCGGGATTTGGCCTATAAGCTTTTAACTGATATTCCAGGCATCAGCTGTGTCAAACCAGAGGCCGGGCTTTATTTATTTCCCAAAATTGATACAGAGCGATTTAATATTACAAATGATGAGCGCTTTATTTTAGATTTCTTAACTCAGGAAAAGGTGCTTTTAGTTCAGGGGAGTGGATTTAACTGGCCGGAGCCCAATCATTTCCGTCTGGTCTTTTTACCACCTGAGGAAGATTTAAAAATTGCTATCGGCAGGCTGGAGAAATTTTTGAGCGGCTATAAGCAGTAATCCTGAACCAAAATATAAATTAAGGATGGTTTGATGTTAAAAAAATCATTTACAGCTTTAATGGCCCTGGTTGTTATCATTGGAGGTTCCTACTTTTATTTTAACAGTCAGCAGGCTGCAGAAGTATATATAGAGAGAGTAATTGATGGTGATACAGTTGAGACCGCAGCCGGTAATTCGATTAGACTGCTCGGAGTTGATACCCCTGAGATTGACTGGGATAACAATAGTTCTGAGTATTATGGCGAAGAAGCGCGTGACTTTACAGCAGAAAATCTGGCAGATCAGAAAGTTGTGCTGGAATATGATCAGGAAAGAGAAGATAATTATGGTCGAACTCTGGCTTATATCTATCAGGATGGAGAAAATTTTAATCAGCAGCTGCTGACAGAGGGAATGGCAACGGTAATGATAGTTGAGCCCAATGATAAGTATGAGTCTGAATTTAAAAAGGCTGCAGCAGAGGCGAGAGAATCCGGAAAGGGAATCTGGTCACAGGTAATGGAACTGGAAGCTTCTCTGCCGGTGATTTCCTACCAGCAGGCTGAATTATTCAGGGGAGAAGTGGTAATTGTAGAAGGGAAGATTGTCAATACAGCAGCCACCGATTCAGTTAATTATTTAAATTTCTCAGATGATTATCAAACTACCCTTTCTCTTGTTATTTTTAACCGTAATTTAAATAAATTTGATTATCAGCCGGCAGAATATATTTTAGACAAAAGGATAAGAGTTTTAGGTGAGATTGAATTTTATCAGGGGAGTCCTCAGATTATAGTTGATGACCCCCATGATATTTTGATTATGGATTAATGAGGAAGGGGTGCTGAGAAATGAAAAAAGTACTTGCTCTTGTTGGAGATTATTACCATCCTTCAGATTATTTAAAACAGGCCTTAAAGATGGTGATCAAAAAGAATTATCATCTTGATATTTTCAGCAGTCATCAGGAGATTAACTGGGATGGTTTGATGGAATATGATGTTTTAATACTGGCAACCTGGGGTAAAATTAATGATCCTGATGATGAAGCCTACTGGCTGGATGAATATCATGAAAAAAGGATTGATCAGTTTCTGGCTGAAGGTGGGAAGCTATTTTTGGTTCACTCAGGTACAGCAAGTTATCCCAAAGACGGGCTTTTCCGAAAGATGGCTGGTGGACATTTTATTGAGCATCCGGAAGATCATCCTGAGATGACAATGAGGACAGTAGCTGAAAATCCACTGACTAAAGGAATTGATGAATTTAAGATTAAGGATGAGCAGTATTTTATGGAGGTTGATCAGGAAGAAGTTGAAGTCTTTTTAAAAGCCAAAAGTAAAGAGTTTGGAGAAAGCACAGCCGGCTGGTTTAAGGATTACAAAAATGGAAAAGTAATTGTGCTGACCCCGGGCCACAGTCTGGAAGTCTTTGAGGAAGAAATGATGCAGAAGTTAATCAATAATATTTTGGAACTTTAATTAGCTTTATTGACTAAGATTATCTTTATTTTATCCTGCTGTTTAGGGTCGTGAGAGCCTTTGTTTGCTTGTCTCTGGCATCTGAAGGGAGTATAAAATGAAATCATTAAAAGAAAAAATTAGCGGAATTGTGGACGGGGACTTTGAAGTTCATCATATTTTTAAAGAGATTGTTCAAAATCGCTCTATTTTTACTGAAGATGAGGAAATTGTTGATCTGCTCTTTATAAAAAGGGAGCATCTCAATGAGAGAGTAAAAACATCTCCGATTTTTTCACCTGCGAGTTTGCTGGTTGCTACAACCCACGGCCTGGTTTATGCTGTTGAAGGATTTGAAGAAATCAATGATAAATATTTGGGTTATAAGATGAAACACATCTATTATGATCAAATCAGTGCACTGGAGCTTGATTTGTGTCTTTTAAAGGGGAATTTTAAAGTAACGACTTCTTCTTCAATTGACATCCTCCCCGCTTCGTAAACTCACGAACGAGGATTCCTGAAAGGAACTTTCACCGAAACTCTCTTTTGTCTTACAAAATGATAGTTTCGATATTAGGCCATCGAGGCCGTCACGAGGTTGTCTGCTGATTAAATGCCAGTCCATTTCTGGTAGGCAAGTGCGACGCCGACTTCAGGCTGTGCCATCAGCCCTCCTGTGATAGGCATATAGCCACTCAGGCACTTGTATTTTAACCATACAAGCAGATAGTTTGCTGCATACTCCCTGCAATACAGATTATATCCTATTCTAATCACAGATTAGATACTTGCACGGCAAGTTAGACGATAATCCAGTTACAGTTTTTAGCGAGTACCTTGAACATTTTACGCACTAAAGGGTTAGTTAGTACAACTCCTTATATTCACTTTTAT
This sequence comes from Halanaerobium saccharolyticum, assembly GCF_003053565.1. Classification (GTDB taxonomy): domain Bacteria; phylum Bacillota; class Halanaerobiia; order Halanaerobiales; family Halanaerobiaceae; genus Halanaerobium; species Halanaerobium saccharolyticum_B. Next base: position 14,850 of record NZ_QAXS01000039.1, read on the forward strand.
TACTAACTATATTATATCACTAAGAAAACAAACGTTCAACAAATATAAAGATTTTTAACTATAAATCAGCCGATTCATCCCCGCCCATTAACATGAGCGAGGCTTTCTCGGCTAAAGTAGGGTAATCCTGAGATTGTGGTAGAATTTAATACGGCAAATTATTATCAGGAATTTGAGAATCTGGTTAAAGCTATTCGAAAAGAGAGAATTGGTTATAATAATAAATAAGCTTTAAATCCTGTAGAGGCAAAAAAATTCCCGCTCAGTAATTAGCTGAGTGGGAATTTTTGTTTTCTATTAATTTTTTATGCTGCCTGAGCTTTAAAATCTCCCTTATTTCTAAACTGCAGGTAAATTACAACTGCCAGTAATAAGACACCATAGATATCAGACTGCCAGCCCGGGATTAATAAACCATAGGCACTTCCCAGTAGAATCAGTCTTTCAATAATTGTAGTTTTGCGGTTTAAGTAGCCGAGTACTGCTGCTGCCAGCGCAAAAACTCCCAGAATTGAACTACCTGTAATTAAAATAACCTGAACTGCATTAGTGTCAATTAAAAGCAGTGAAGGTGAATAAGCAAAAACAAAGGGGACCACAAAACCGGCAATGGCCAGTTTAACAGCCGTCAGCCCAGTTTTAAGTGGATTTGACCCCGATATTCCCGCACCTGCATAGGCAGCTAAAGCTGCTGGTGGAGTTAGATCAGCTACTACACCAAAGTAAAGTACAAATAGGTGGGCGGCTAAAATTGGTACACCTAACTCAGTTAAAGCTGGAGCTGCCATAGTTGCCAGCACAATATAAGTTGCAGTTGTTGGCAGACCTGTTCCTAAAATTGTACAGGCCACCATGGTAAAGAATAAGGCCAGGAATAAATTACCCTGAGAAAGGGCAACTGTTAAACTAGTAAACTTTAGACCCAGACCAGTTAGGGTTGTAACTCCAACAATAAATCCAACTGCCGCACAGGCTGCTGCAACTCCAAGAGCCGAAATTGCGCCCTCTCTTAAAGTATCAAGCAAATCCTGTAAGCTCATTCTAGTATCTTCTTTTAAGAAACTTAAAGCAAAAGAAACTATAATCCCAAGAAAAGCAGCTCTCAGTGGAGTATAACCTCTAAATAGATAATAGAAAATAATGATTAAAGGTACTATCATGTGGCCTCTTGTTTTTAATACTGTTAAAAACCTGGGAATTAAATCATCGCTGATACCCTGAAGTCCCTGTTTTTTGGCTTCAAAGTGAACCATTAAACCAACTGTAATGTAATATAAAATTGCCGGTAAAATAGCTGCTTTAGCAATTGTAACATAGGGGACACCAATAAATTCGGCCATGATAAAAGCTGCTGCTCCCATAATCGGGGGCATAATCTGGCCGCCTGTAGAAGCTGCGGCCTCAACTGCAGCTGCAAAGCGTGAATTATAGCCGACCCTTTTCATTAATGGGATTGTAAAAGATCCGGTGGTAACTGTATTTGCTACCGAACTTCCGGAAATAGAACCCATCAGACCACTGGATACAACTGCTGCTTTAGCCGGTCCACCAGTAGTTCTACCGGTGAGAGATAAAGCAAGGTCAATAAATAAATCACCAAGACCGGTTCTTTTGGCAAAGGCACCGAGGAGTAAGAATAAGAAAATATAGGTTGCTGATACTCCCAGTGGAATACCGAAAATCCCCTCAGTTGTAAAGTACATGTGGCTTGCAATTCTGGACCAGGAATAACCGCGGTGAGCTAACATCCCCGGCATCTGCTGGCCGTAGTGAGCGTAAAGTAAAAACAGGATTGAGATCACCGGCAGCTCGGGTCCTAAAGCTCTTCTGGTACCTTCGAGCACAATTATAATTGCCAGGATAGCCATAAATTGATCAAGTTCAGTGTACATTCCAGCTCTGTGGACCAGTGCTTCATAGTTAATAATAATATAAGAAGAAATTGCTATACTTCCTAAGGCTAGCAGTAAATCAAAAGCCAGAATAAATTTATTTTTCTTCTTTTTCTTTAAAGCTGGGTAGAGGAGAAAGATCAGGGTAAAGATAAAACCCAGATGGACTGCCCTCTGTTTGAGTGCAAGCAGGACCCCAAAGCCAGCTGTATAAAGATGGAATAAAGAAAGGGTGATTGCAATTGTAGAAACTATAATTGCAGCCAGACCTGTATATTTTCTGTAGTCTGTACTTGGATCATATTTTTTTAATAATTCATCTTCTTTTAAGTGTTCTTTTTCAGCCATTTTAAAACCTCCTTTTGATAAATCTAAAATAGCTAATTTTTTTGCATTGAATCTGAAGCAGAGTTTCAGTCTCTAATTCTTGATAGAGAGGAATCGTATCTTCCTTAAAAACAAATTCATGTTCTGCATAGTCACTAACTCTGAGCATAATCTCCGGCAGAAATTGATTGATATTTTTAATAATAAACTTATCATTTTCTACCAGATATTCCCCCTGGACAGCCTCAGTTGGAAGACCTGCTCCATAGGACTGATATTCTGTTCCGGTTAATAATATTTTTCCATCTTTGATTTCAAAAATTTCGATGACCGGGGTTTTGGCTACTGAATGCAGATACTTAATTTTAAATTCTGCACCATTTTCAGCCTTTTTTTCCCAGATTATTTTATCCTGCTGATAGTCAATTATCTGCAGCAGATTTACTTTAAAAACAAAGAGTGAAAATACTATTATTAAGATAAATAATGTAAGCAAAAAAAATATAAATTTTTTATTTTTTTTCATAATAAATGAGAGCCGGGTATTTTTCAATACCCGGTTATCCTCCTTTAATAATTACTAAAGGCATAATATAAATTTTTCAGCAAAGATTATCAAAGCTACTTATTGTTTACTTTAATTTCTCTTTAAATTTATTATTCAGCCTCATCGTAATATTTTTGAGCACCAGGATGTAATTCAACTGTCATTCCATCCTGAGCAGTTTCTAATTGAATATCTCTGGCTCTATCATGAGCAGCGATTAAAGTGTCACGATTTTCAAAGATAGCTTTAGTAATGTTATAAACTACATCTTCACTTAAGTCTGAATCTGCAACTAAGATAGCTTTTAAAGCAACAGTTTGAATGTCACTATCCAGACCATTATAAGTTCCAGCTGGTACAGTTACTCCAGTTAAATAAGGATATTCAGAATTCAGTTCTTTAACATCCTGATCACTAAAGTTAATCAGAGAAATATCCTGAGTTGCTGCAACATCCATTACAGCAGCAGTTGGAATACCAGCAGTTAAGAAAGCTGCATCAATCTGTCTATCTTTAAGACGGCTGGCAGCTTCACCAAATGAAAGATAATCTTCATTGATGTCATCATAAGTTAAACCAAAGAATTCTAAGATCTGCTTTGCATTAGCTTCTGCACCACTACCAGGAGCACCAACAGCTACACTTTTACCTTTCAGATCAGCAATTGATTCGATTCCTGCATCATTACGAACAATAATCTGAATTACCTCCGGGTATAAAGCTGCAATTCCACTCATATTATTAACCTGATTATCAGCAAACTGGTTTTGACCATTGACAGCATAGCTGGCAATATCATTTTGCAGAATTGCTAATTCAACTTCCTGATTATAAATTAAGCGGGTATTAGTAACAGATGCCCCGGTTGATTGAGCAGAGGCATTCATGTTATCTATATTTTCATTTAAGACCTTGGCAATTGCGCCTCCGACCGGATAATAAGTTCCGGAAGTACCTCCGGTTGCAATTGAAAGGAATGTTGTCTGGGCAGAAACCATTCCACTGAGTAAAAGACTAAAGACTATAACGGCAGTTACTACTAGTAAATAATTTTTCTTTTTTAACATAAATTATATCTTCTCCCTTCTAGAATTTAATTAATTTAGTACTTTAACACTTTAATACATTTATTTTGAGATTAAAATGTTCCTATTCAATTTTACAATAATTAGAGTCAAAAAGCAAATAGATGGTAAAGCCTTTAAAGCACAACAGCTTTAAAATACGCGGATTTCAGGATACATCACTTAAAAAACTCAATATATTAATAATTGTCAGTAAAATTAGATTTTTTAATTCCACTGCAGAGGCCGTTTGAAAACGGTCAATTAAAATTAAGTGAAAACTTGAACAAAGCCTTGAGATGAGTTATAATAATAAGCAAAGTTAATATCTGATCAGCCGGGGCCACCTGTCTGAAAGGATATCACGTTAAATAACTGCCTGAATTTAAGGAGAAATTCTGAGAATCAGGGGAGGGGTCTTTCTATGTCAAAATTTAAGTAGAATATGTTGGTACCAGGTCCAAAACGGCCGTTTTGGACCTGGTTAAAAAGAATAAATTCACAATTTGGAGGAGAATAATGAAAAAAAGAATTGGCTCAGTAGCAGTAGTTGTAGAAAAAAGAGAAAAGGTAAGTGACCGGATTAATAAAATTTTAAGTGAGCATGCAGACTGTATTATCGGCCGGATGGGAATTCCTTCCGCTGAACACGGCTTATCGATGATTTCTCTAATTGTAGAGGGAACACCGGATCAGATTGGAGCAATGACCGGTCAGTTAGGAAACCTGCCGGGAGTTAACTTAAAGTCTGCGCTGACCAGTGTACAGGTACCGTGAACCTGTCGGTTTTTGTATAACTGTGTCTAGAAAAGGTTTTAGTTGACATTTTTCGACATAAACCGGGTGGTTCCCGGTGCATGGACATAAAAGGAGGAGATTAAGATTAATTATTTTAAGGAAGAGTTTGGAGAAGATTACAGGACAGAAGTCTGTGACTATATAACTGATGAGAAAATTGAAGGAATTCTGGCTGAGGCCAAAAAGCCAGGTCAGAAGGAAGTAAATCGAATTATTGATAAAGCTTTAGAGTTAAATGGAATTAGCCCTGTTGAGGCGGCAACTCTGCTGCAGGTAGAAGATGAGGAGCTGATTGACCGCTTTCTGGAAGCTGCCCGCAGAGTCAAGGAAGAAATTTATGGGAAGCGGCTGGTGATTTTTGCTCCCCTATATTTTGCCAATCAGTGTGTTAATAACTGCCTCTACTGTGGTTTTCGCAAGGACAACCATCAGGTTGATCGCAAAAAATTAAGCCAGCAGGAAATTCGGAATGAAGTAGAGGCCCTTGAGCGCGAGGGACACAAGCGGCTTTTAGTTTTAACAGGAGAGGCTCCAATAACTGATCTTGATTATGTTGTTGAAAGCATTAAAACTGCCTATGATGTTGAAACCGAAAACGGGGGAGAAATTAGAAGAATTAATGCTGAAATTGCACCATTAAGCACTGAAGATTTTAAAAAGCTCAAGCAGTCAGAGATTGGCACCTATACCTGTTTTCAGGAAACATATAATAGAAAACAGTATGCAAAACTGCATCCATCAGGACCAAAGAGCAACTATGAGTGGCGCCTTTCTGTAATGGATAGGGCACAAAAAGCAGGGATTGATGATGTCGGAATTGGTGCTTTATTTGGACTTTATGATTACAAATTTGATGTAATCGGTATGCTCTTACATGCAGAATATTTGGATCAAAAATATGGAGTTGGCCCCCATACAGTATCAGTACCCAGACTTAATCCAGCTCTGGGGACACCCTTAGATGAAGTTCCTTATCCAGTCTCTGATTCAGACTTCCGCAAACTGGTTGCAGTATTGAGGCTTGCTGTTCCATATACAGGAATGATCTTGTCCACCCGGGAAAGTACTGAAATGAGAAATGAATTATTTGAGCATGGTGTTTCTCAAATTTCTGCCGGCTCCCGCACAACTCCTGGCGGCTATGAGAAAAAAGAGAAAAACAAAGAAGAGCTGGCCCAGTTTTCACTGCATGACCTGCGCCCGATTGATGAAATTATTTCTGGAATTGCAGAGGCTGGATATATTCCAAGTTTCTGTACGGCCTGTTACCGCCTCGGTCGGACCGGAAAAGATTTTATGGATCTGGCCAAGCCGGGTAAGATTCAGGAATTCTGCCGTCCCAATGCAATGCTGACTTTTAAAGAATATCTGGAGGATTATGGGACAGCAGCAAGTCGGAAACATGGAAAAGAATGTTTAACTGAATTAATGGAGCGATTGGAAAATGACAATCCTAAACTGGCAGAAAATATTGCTGAGAAGCTGGATGCAATTGCAGAAGGAAAGCACGATTTGTACCTTTAGATTTTAATGATGACATTTTCATTACAACTGATTGCACAACAATTAACTACATTATATAAGGAAGTGGGAAAATGAATTCTACAGCTAAAGGAGATCGGCCGCATATTGCAGTTTTTGGCAGGCGTAATGTTGGTAAATCTTCTTTGATTAATAAACTTACAAATCAGAAGCTGGCCCTTGTTTCCAGTCAGCCGGGGACAACTACCGATCCGGTCTACAAGGCAATGGAAATTTTGCCAATTGGCCCGGTTATGATGATCGATACAGCTGGAATAGATGATCAGGGTGAGCTCGGAGAGATGAGGATCAAAAAGACCAAAGAAATTATGCGCAAAACTGATCTGGCCCTGCTGGTGATTTCAGCCGTGCAGGGAGCAGGAGATTTTGAGGCGGAACTAATCGAAGAGTTTCAGGCTAGAGAAATTCCTTTTATTACAGTTTTAAATAAATGCGAGCTGCTAAAAGCAGAGGAAGAAGAAACTGCAGCTTTAATGGAAATCAGAGATTTTGCTGAAAGTTATCAGCTTGAGTTTTTAAAGGTAAGCGCAGAAAATGAAATCAACATTGATCAAATTAGAGAGAAAATTGCTGCAGAAATGCCGGTTGATCAAAGCCGAAGTACAATCATGGGAGACTTAATTGATCCTGGAGATACTGTGATTTTAGTAACTCCAATCGATAGTGCAGCTCCAAAGGGAAGACTTATTCTGCCTCAGGTGCAGACAATTAGAGATATTCTGGATCATGATGCAGTAGCTCTGGTTACCAAAAAGGAAGATGTAAGCTCAGAAATTAATAAATTAAAAGAGAAACCGAAAATTGTAGTTACAGATTCTCAGGCTTTTGAGACTGTCTCAAAATCAGTCCCTGAAGATATATTATTAACCGGGTTTTCTGTGCTTTTCGCCCGCTATAAAGGTGATCTTAAAACTTTTGTCCGGGGAGCTAAAATGATGGAAAAACTTAAGGCTGGGGACAGGGTACTGGTAGCAGAAGCCTGCACTCACCGCCGCCAGCAGGATGATATTGGAACAGTAAAAATTCCAAACTGGGTTCACGAAAAAATTAGCCCGGAGATTGAATTTGATCATGTTTCCGGCCGTGAATTCCCAGAAAACCTCAATGATTATAAAGTGATTCTGCACTGCGGCAGCTGTATGCTGAATCGGAAAGAAGTTTTATCCAGATTAAAAGAGGCAGAAAAAGCCGGGATTCCAGTTATTAATTATGGAATGGGAATTGCCTGGCTGCACGGGATTTTAGATCGGGCCTTAAAACCCTTTCCTGAGGCTCTAGAGCTCTGGCAGCAGAAACAGAAAAATATAGATCAAAAAGATATAGAAGAGGTGGTTTAGGTGAATCAATTTAGAATAAAAAGGCTGGTCGATCAGGCATTTGAGCAGGCTGAATTAGCTAAAGAAGATATTAAAGCTCTGCTGACTGCAGACATTGATGAACTTGATTATCTGCTGCAGCAGGCTGATCAGAAAAGAAAGGAAGTCTGTGGTGATGAGGTTCATCTGCGGGCGATTATTGAGTTTTCAAGTTACTGTAAGCAGAACTGTCATTACTGTGGACTGCGGAAAGATAACCACGAGCTTGAGCGCTATCAGTTAAAAAAAGAAGAAATTATTGAGACGGCCGGGATGGCAGCTGAGCTGGGCTATCAGACAGTTGTGCTGCAGTCAGGTGAGGATGAATATCCGGCAGCTGAAATTGCAGAAATTATTAAAGAAATTAAAAATACTACTGATATGGCTGTCACTTTGAGTTTGGGAGAAAGAGATTTTGCGGCTTATAAACTCTGGTGGGAAGCCGGTGCTGACCGCTATCTTTTAAAACACGAAATAGCCGATCAGGCCCTTTATGAAAAATATCACCCAGGGATGAGCTATCAAAATCGAATAGAAAGTCTAAAATATTTAAAAACAATCGGCTATCAGATCGGCAGTGGTGTAATAATTGATCTTCCGGGACAGACTCCTGAGATTTTGGCTGAAGATCTGCTGCTCTCACAGGATTTAAAACTTGATATGATTGGCTCCGGTCCCTTCATTCCTCACGAGCAGACACCGCTTGCTGAAAGTAAAACTGGTACAGTGGAAATGACCTTGAAATTTACAGCTTTGAGCAGACTGCTGCTGCCGCTGGCCCATATCCCGGCCACAACAGCTCTCGGAACAATTGATGCCGAAGGAAGGCAGAAAGCTCTGCTGGCAGGTGCCAATGTAGTAATGCCCAATGTAACTGATTCAAAGTATCGGGAAAAATATCAGATTTATCCCGAAAAAATTTGTGTCAACGAAGAGGCAGGAGACTGCAGGCAGTGTATTGGAGGGATTATCGCTTCTCTGGGGCGAGAAGTCAGTCAGACTAAGGGTCACAGTTTAAGATAATCTGCTAATGATGCTAAGAAAATATTAAAACCAAATTATGTTTTAGTTTTACAAAAAACTCCCGCTTAGGTAGAAGCATTTAGAACTGCTGCTTTTACTGGCGGGAGTTTGATTTATTTTAAAAGATAAAATTTTTTATAATTTAGATATTTATTTTTCTTTATCTTCTTCTGCTTCGACCTTTTTTTCTTCAGCTTTTGAACTTCCATTTTCATTATTGCTGAAATCCAGAGCCTTGTTTGTTGCTGCAAAATATTCAGTCTCAGGTAAATAAATATTATTTTCGCCAACTTTTTCAGACAGACCAATTTTTCTAAACATCTTAAGAATCTTTTCGTTGACCCCCGTTAGCATTACCTCACCACCACTGGCCTGAACCTGATCGATAAATTCCTCTAAAACTCCAATGATGGTGATGTCAACTCTCCTTACATTGCGAAAACGGATAATAAAATCTGTGTCTTTGGCAAAAAAATCTTCCAGCTGCTCTTTTAAATCATCAGCAGCACTAAAATGAACAGCTCCTTTGAGATCGACTACTCTTGCCTGTTTCGCTGAAATCTCAGATTGATCTGCATCTTCGTGATGAGCATGGTGGAGGTGATATCCCTTGTCTCCTTCTTTTTTATCATAGTAGAGCATTTCGATATCTGCTTTTTTAGAAATCTGTAGAACAACAACCAGCGAAACCATAACTCCAAAATAGATTGCCTGGTCAAGGTTGGGCAGCACAATTGTGGCGGTAAAAGTTGACCAGAAAATTAAAGCATCTCCTCTGGTGGTTTTCATATTTTTAATAACTTCTTTAAAATCCGCAATTCCTAATGCAGCAGCTATAACCAGACCTGCCAGCACAGCAACCGGAATGTAGGCTAAAAGTGGTCTAAAAAACAAAATGAAAATTATAATCGAAAGGGCACAGAAAAACTGAGAGATTCTGTGTCTGGCGCCAGCACTTAAGTTGGCAAAGGTATTGGAAAAAGAAGCTGAAATCGCAAAGGCACTAAAAAAAGAAATAACCATATTGCTGATTCCCTGGCTTCTAAATTCTCGGTCAAAATCAGGTTCCTCATCAGTTTTTAAAGAAATTGCCTGCAGGACCGCCATTGTCTGGATCAGTCCTAAAAGAGCTATAGAAAAAGCCTTGCTGTAAAGCTGGCCGACTAGATGCCAGTCAAAGTTTATTAAATTAAAATCAATAATTCTTTTTGGAATTTCGCCAACTAAAGAAATTGAGCTGTTCAGCCCGCTTGCTGCCGTAAAGATTGTCATAATAGTAACTGTCAGCAGATATTCAGGAAGTTCTTGTTTGAGGCGTGGGATTAGGTAGATTAAAATTAGAGTTAAAAGTCCAACCCCAAGGTTGATATAATTAATCTGCTCAAAATTTTTAATAAACTGCCAGCCTTTGGTGATGACATTGGAGCCTGAAACGCTGACCCCGGTGAAATTTTCGATCTGAGAAAAAAGAATTAATACTGCAGCTCCATGTGAAAGGGCAACAACTACTGGATGGGATACATATTTGATTAATTCACTTAGATTAAAACTGACCAGTAAAAACTGAAAGAGTCCGATTAAAAATGTAGTTAAAAATATAATCTCCAGATAATTTTCACCCTGAAAATTACTTAAACTACTAAACAGGGCAACGGCCATCATATTTGTTGGACCGACAATCACATATGATGAGAGATTAAAAATAGAGGCGGTGAGCATTGAAAAAATGGAAGCATAGATTCCATAAATTGGATTTATGCCCAGGATTAAAGCATAGGCCATATTTTGCGGCAGAGCAATGGTGGCTGTTGTTAATCCACTTATCATATCATTTTTATACTTTTTAAATAGACTTTGTATATTTTGCACGGTATTCACCCCGGCTTTTTTGAATTTAATTTTAACTTTGCTTATAGTTTAACAGGCCAGCCAGAAACTTTCAATTGAAATAGGAAATTTAAAATAAATTTACATCTGAAAATATTGATTGCTATCTACTTGTTAGTGTAAAATAAAAGTGGGATTTAAGAATTGATTTATGTAAATAGGCAGGAATTTTAAAACAAATAAAGAAGGAGCCTCACAAGGACAAAAAATCAAAGAAAGGAGTGAGGCCCCTTGGAACTTAATTTAAGAATATTACAAAATGAGACTAACTTCAAGGATGTAGAGAAGAAAATTTTTAGAATCGTCTGCAAACAGGCTCAAACAGCACTAAAAAAGCTTTTAGAAGACATTGATCAGGCTATCATGGAAAATAGAGATAAAGATAAATTTAAACTTAAAGATATCAAAAAAAGAACTATTGATACTCTTTTTGGTGAAGTGACTATTGAAAGAAGATACTACAAAGATTCTAATGATGAGTTTAGATTTTTGCTTGATGAATATTTAAATTTACCTGCTAATGAAAGGCAGTCTCCTGCTTTGAAAGAGATAGCACTGGACCTGGTCCAGGAACTTCCATATAGAAAGGCTGCAGATAAAATAGATAATATTTTAGAGACTTCAGCCAGTCATACAGCCATTTTCAACTGGGTCCAGAGAGAAGGAGAAAAACTCAGTAAAGAAGCTGAAACAAAGCAGCTTGATTTCTTTAGAGATGGACTGATACCAGATGATAAAGATGAAGATAGAAAAGAAATAGAGCATCTTTTTGTAGAAGCAGATGGAATTCATATACCACTTCAAAATGATGAAAAAGAGAAAGGTGAATTAAAGCTTGGTATGAGTTATCAGGGATGGGAAAAAAGACATCCTATGAGTGACGAATATAATTTGACTGGAAAAAAATATTATGGCGGAGTATTTAGCAGTGATGAGTTCTGGAAAGAAACTGCAGCAGAGATGTATGAAGACTATGCTTTCAGTAATGGCAGCATTTCCGTTTTATGTGGAGATGGAGCTGAATGGATAACAACAGGTAATGAATATATACCGCAGGGACAGGTCAGATTCCTGGATGAATATCACCTAAACCAAAAGTTTTTTAGAAAGCTTGGTAGATCAGAGTTTGTTCCTAAATTACTGGACAATATAGAAGAAAATGATATAGATAAGCTAAGAGAAAATCTAAAGAAAGCAAGGCAGTACAGGCATAAAGAGAAAGATAAAAAGAAAGTAGACCAACTCAAAAAATATCTCTTAAAAAACTGGGAGTTTATTCGTGATAAAAAGCAGAAGCAAAAGAAAGAGAATTTAGGTCTTCCTGAAGAAATAAGGGGGTCTGGGAGCAATGGAATCTAATATAGATAAAGTTTTAGCTAATAGATTCAAAAAAAGAGGTATGAGATGGTCTAGAAAAGGAGCAAGAAATTTAGCAAAGATAATAATAGCAGATAGAAATGACAGCTTAGAAAAGCATTTAAACAAGATTAACTGGGAGTTTAAAACGGATGATTTAAGAAAAGTATATAACAATGTGCAAAAGAAATATTCCAGATCAGAATCTGAAGTATTAAGAGCTACAATGCCTGCCCTTAAAGGTCCAAAATCAGGTCAAAACTGGGTTAAGGGACTAAAAAATATATCAGATCCAATGACAAATAACCCGATAATTTGAGCTGTTTAAATAGATTCTGATATTTGCAGGAGAAGTATGTCTAAAAATAGTTAAATTTCAAGCCAAAAACTAAAAGCTGATATTAGCTAAGATTTAAGCTCAAAAAAATAGATCTAAATAAAGTAAATATAAGATTTTGTCTTTGTGAGGAAAAAGTCTCCCACAAAAGTTTGACACAAACTATCTATTTCTATATACTAGAAATATGAATTAAAATTTGTTAAACTTGAATTCGGCAAGTAAAAATACCTAATCCAGTTATGATAGTCTTTAAACAGTAAATCTAGTTCAAATTTTTTTGAATAAAAAAATAGAATCTCCCTTAAGGTTTGTGGTAAAATGTTTTTAGCACAAAAACCATACCAAAACCAAAAAGGAGATTCTGATATGAGTTTACCACAAAACAACAATAAAATAAATAG
>NZ_QAXS01000040.1 GCF_003053565.1 Halanaerobium saccharolyticum
GAAGAAAGTGTAAATGAACTGAGAGAGCTCAATAAAAATCTTCTTGCAACAATTGCTAAAACACAGCCTGCTAAAGAAGTAATACTCGACTTTGACGATACAGTCTGTACCGTTTTTGGTAATCAGGAAGGTTCTGAAAATGGATATAATCCAAGATATAAAGGCAGACCTTCTTTTAAAGAAAAAGTTGGTATCATTTCTAAGACTGATGAACTACTTAACCTGACACTGGAAGAAGGAACACATCACAGCAACCATGAATTCCTTAATTTCTTAGAATCCTGTATTGAGACTCTGCCTGAAACCTGGTATCTAAAAAGAATCAGAGCAGATAGAGGTTTCTTTGACCAGAAAAACTTTAGATACTGTGAAGATAACGGTATCGAATATGTGATCAAAGCTAAAATGCAAAATGGTGTCAAAAAGATTATTGATTATGTTAATGATAATCCTGACCAATATCCCTGGGTTAAAATTGATAACACATTTAGTGTTACAGAAATTAGAGTACCGCTAAAAAGCTGGGATAGAGAGCGTAGATTTGTTTTAATCAAAAAGTCTCTGCCCAAATACAACAAAAAAGGGCAGATGCTATTTGAAGAATTTACTTATGAGTATCAGGCTATCGTCACCAATGTAGACTATCTAACAGCTGAAGAAGTATTCAATGACTACAACCAACGCTGTAATATAGAAAACAAGATCGACGAGCTGAAAGAAGGTTTTGCTTTCGACCAGAATACTCAGATTAACCGCAAATGTAATGAGCTGTATTTACTGATCAAAATGATTGCTTTTAACCTTAATAACTGGTTTAAGAGAACTTTCTTGCCTGAAAGTATGCACCATCATGAGATAACCACAATCAGAAGAATATTTTACAAAATAGCAGGTAATATCTGTGGCAGCGGCTGGTACAAACACATCCGCTTTGCCCCAAATAAACTGCTGGAAAAAACAATTAAATATCTTAGAAAAGCACTAACAGATTTTAGAAAGAAGGTGGTGCTAAATTAAAACCACCAGTACAGTTTAGATTAATTTTTAAGCTATGAAAACCATAGTTTAGCTAAGTGCGTCTAAAATCTGGAAGCTGAATAATTTATTTAACTGGTAATTTAAATGAAGACTAAATATTTGATTTTAATAGATTGAAATGATTTTTTAACGGCAAAAACCTAAAAAGAACCACTTTAACTATTTACTTGCCGAATTCAAGTTAAAATAAAATGTAGGACTTAAAAATATCAGATTAAATTTTTAAGATAAATTAAAAATTGTTGCCTGGATAAACCTGGAGGAAAAGAGGTGTTTTAATGATTTTCAAAAATAAATTTTTGGTAATTTTTGTTTTAACAATAATTTTAATTACTTTTTCTGCTGGTCTATCAGCTCAGCAATTGAGTGGGGAGAAAAATGCTGGAGTTACGGAGATTAAGGAAGAATTAAATAGCAGTATAATTTTTATCATGGCTCTAATTTTGATTCTTGTCTTATTATTCATCTGGGAGCCGATGCCGCTCAGTCTAATGGCAGTTTTAGTTCCGATTGCTCTGACTATTTTTAGCGATCTGTCGCAAATGACAGTTGAAGATGCACTGTCTGGCTTTGGTAATCCGGCAACAATTACTGTTATGGCAATGTTTGTTTTCAGTGCCGGTATTCAGCGCAGTGGAGCAGTTCAGCTTTTAGGTGATCGAATCTCTAAGCTGACCGGTAAAAATCCTAAAAGGCAGATAACTTTAATTTCAGCGCTGACGGGGTCAACATCTGCAGTTATCAATAATACTCCGGTTGTTGCTGCTCTGATTCCAATGGTCAGGGAACTGGGGCGTAAAACAGATGTCTCACCTTCTAAACTGCTGATTCCTCTATCTTATGCAGCTATGCTGGGGGGAACGGTAACTTTAATTGGTACTTCCACTAATCTGCTTGCCAGTCAGGTATCTGAAAGAATGCTGGGCCACCCTTTTTCAATGTTCGAATTTTCGCTTTTAGGATTGATTGTCTTATTTATTGGTATTGTTTATTTGCTTACGGTGGGCTATAAATTAACTCCAGCCAGATTGGAAGTTGAAGATGATTTAACAGATGAGTATGAAATGCGCTCCTATCTGACAGAAGTGTTAGTTGGAGAAGACTGCAGCTTTGTTGGTAAGAGTTTTGACGAAATAGCTGAAAATAAGGATTTAGATTATGATATAATCAGGATAATCCGCAATGGCAAACAGTTTATGGAGCCCCTAAATGCAAAGACTGTAAGGGTAGGTGACCATTTAATTATTCGAGCAAAGCAGGATACACTGCTGGAATTAACCAACAGCAAGGGGATGAAAACTCTGCCGGAAATGGTGGTTGATGATGATTCAATTGAACAGCCGCTGGCAGGTGAAACTCTGGTTGAGGTTGTGGTTCCTGCCCATTCTTTTTTGGTCAATAAAACTTTAAAGGAAATCAACTTTTTGGAAAGATATGACTGTAATGTTCTCGCTTTGCGGCGTGGGGAAGAACTGACCCATCAGAGAATGGAAGATTATCGCTTCCAGCCGGGAGATCTTCTGCTTTTACTGAGTACAGAAAAAACTTTAAACAGGCTGCGTAAAAACAGTAATTTTATTATTGATCGAGAATATGATCCTAATTTATTTGACCGCAAGAAAATGTATATTTCGCTGGCAGTACTTGTTTTTTTTATCGGCTCAGTATCACTGGGAATAATTCCGGTGGCAATTGCTGCTTTAAGCGGGGCCTTTTTAATGGCCTTCAGCGGCTGTATTAATAAAAACGATTTTTTTAATGCAATTGACTGGGAGGTATATTTTCTGCTTTCAGGCTTAATTCCAATGGGGATGGCAATAGAGAGATCAGGGACAGCTGCCTATATTGCTGCTCAAATTAATAATTTAGCAGCAATATTTCAGCCGATATTTATTTTAATGATTATTTATCTGCTGACTTCACTTTTAACAAATCTGATCAGCAATAATGCCAGTGTACTTTTGATGCTTCCGATTGCTGTAGGTACTGCTGAACAGCTGGGAATCAACCCCTTTGCCTTTGTTATCACAACAACTTTTGCAGCCAGTGCCGCCTTTGCCAGTCCTGTAGGCTACCAGACAAACCTGATGGTTTACAGTTCCGGCGGCTTTAAGTTTAAAGACTTTATTATTGTTGGTGCTCCCCTGCAGATTCTGCTGACAGTAATAGTACCGCTTCTGGTCAAAATGATCTGGGGTTTTTAGCTGCTTAGTTTAATAAAATTGAATAGATTATTGTTAGAGCTGAAGCAGCCATTTTGAAATCCGGTTGTTTTGGCTCTTTTTTATTCTTTTATTAATTTATTTAATATTTTTATTAAAATAATTAATTTTTTTAAAAAATACTTTATAAATATTAATTTTAGGTTTATAATATTAAATAAGAGAAAGGGGTTGAGTTAAATGGCATATCCAATTCCGGCTAAATGTCCCACCTGTGAGGGGAAATTGAATGTAACTGAATTAAGATGTAATAACTGTCAGACCAAAATTAGCGGAGATTTTTACTTAGATGAGCTTTTCCAATTAAATTATGAGCAGCAGCAGTTTTTAAAGATTTTTATTAAAACCAGAGGTAACATCAAGAATATGGAAAAAGAGCTTGAGATGTCCTACCCGACAGTCAGAAATAAGCTGAATGAATTGATTAAGTCCTTAGGCTATGAAGATGATTTTGCTGAAGAAGAGCAGCAGGAAAAAAGGAGAGAGATTCTAGATTTATTGGAAGCGGGAGAAATTGAAGCAGTGGAAGCAGCACAGAGGTTGAAAGAAATTTAATTTAGGATTCTAATTTTGAGAGATAATTTTTTAAGTTTCTATTGTTTGCTTAGAATTATAAACTATTAAAATTTAAAGGGAGCTGAAAAATGATGAATGAAGAAAAAATGAGGATTTTGGAAATGCTGCAGGACGGAAAAATTAATGCTGAAGAGACTGAAAAACTACTGGCAGCTTTAGGTGAAGAAGAAAGTGGCCAGACGGGCGCGCTTCAGTTAAAAAACAGAGAAAGGACCGAGAAATCAGATTCTAAAGAGGGGAATAAGAGACACTTGCGAATAATTGTCAATGAAACTGGTAAAGAAAAGGTTAATATGTCACTGCCTCTCGGAATAGCAAAGAGTATCTTAAATTTTGTACCTCAGTCAGCAAAAGATAAAATGGCGGCAAAAGATATTGATTTAAATGCTCTGACCAAAACTATTGACGACCTTTCTGAAGAAAAAGAAATTCTAAGGGTTGATGATGAAGGAGAGACTGTGATTATTAGAGTTGAGTAAAAAAAGTGATGACAGATTTTGGTTTAATTCAAATTGTAAATATGTCATTTTAATGATATAATTATGACATGATAAACAAGAGGAGTTGATAATATGCCTCAAATTAAACCGATAAAAGAATTGAGAAATACTAAAGAAATATCTGAAATCTGTCACCAAAGTAATGAACCAATTTTTATTACTAAAAACGGATATGGAGATCTTGTTGTAATGAGTGTTGAGACTTATGATAGATCAATTGCTAAATTAGATTTATATCAGAAATTAGCAGAAGCAGAAAATGAAATAAAAGATGGGGCAGAATTACTGGATGGCGAAGAGGTTTTCTCAGAACTAAGGGAAAAGTATGGAAAAGAATGATTATAGCTTAAAAATTACGAAACAGGCTTATAATGATTTAGACAATGCCTTTTATTTAATCAATGAAGATAAAAAGGATGTTGTAATTATGAGATTTTTGTCCGGGAAACAGAAGTATCAGGATTTTATTTGATTAATCTCAATTTCTATTGTATAATACAGCTAGATAGAGATCTCTACATGACTAGATTTTAAAACTAAAGACTGGGGAGCCAAACTGGAGGCTGAGAGGATGAGTAATCATCGACCCACAGACCTGATCCTGGTAATGCAGGCGTAGGTAGCTATATAAAGATCTTAAACCCTCCGGTTTGTTCCTCACAAATCAGGAGGGTTTTTATTATGCAGAATAAATTTTCAACAAGAATGCTGGCTGAGATTGGAGTTGCGGTGGCTTTAGCAGTGGTGCTTAATTTTCTCAAACTCTGGCGGATGCCTCAGGGTGGTTCCATCAGTTTGGAGATGCTGCCTGTTTTAGTGATTGCCTTTCGCTGGGGAGCTGGTGCCGGTATGTTTAGTGGACTGGCCTATGGACTGCTGCAGCTGATGTTTGGAGCCTATATTATCCACCCGGTACAGCTGATTATGGATTATCCTTTACCTTATATGGTTTTAGGGGTAGCAGGAATGTTTAAGATCAGAAAAAATGGAATTATTCAACCGCTGAGAATGTTCTGGGCGGTACTTGTTGCCGGTGCTCTGCGATTGGTAGTTCACATTTTATCAGGAGTTATCTTTTTTGGGAGTTATGCCCCGGAAGGCCAGAATGTCTGGGTTTATTCCACAATTTATAATGCAACATTTTTGATTCCAACCACTATAATAACCTATATTGTGCTCTTAATTGTAATGAAGGCACTGGAAAATAAGAATTAAATTATTTTAGACAATTGAATACTGACAGGGGAGCCCTACGGCTGAGATAAAGCAGACGCTTTGACCCTTTGGACCTGATCTGGATAATACCAGCGAAGGGAGTTGTGCAGTGGTAATTATTTAAATAATTATTGCATTTATAAACACAGTTTCCTTAGTTGGGGGCTGTGTTTTTTTATATGTAAAAGTTTAATTTTAGGAAGTAGAGATCTGAATTTAGAATCTAATTAAGGCAAAATTATAAGGAGATGACAAATATGACCCAGGTGACAAGAGCAAAAAAAGGAGAAATAACTGCAGAAATGAAGCAGGCTGCAGATAAAGAAAGTATTAGTGCAGAATTTATTAGAAAGCAAATAGCGGAGGGGAAAGTTGTAATTCCGGCAAATGTAAATCACAGAAATTTAAATGCTGTTGCTTTTGGCAAGGGCCTGAAAACAAAGGTAAATGCCAATTTTGGAACATCTGAAGACTATGATCAGCTTGAGAATGAATTAGAAAAACTTAAAGCGGCAGTTGCGGCAGGTGCAGATGCAGTAATGGATCTCTCTACAGGAGATAAAATTGAAGAAACCAGAGAGGCAATCCTAAAAAAAGCTGAAGTTCCAGTTGGTACAGTTCCAATTTATCAGACGGCTGTGGAAACGGTTAAATCCGGCAGGGGAATAATAGAAATGGAAGTTGAAAAGTTATTTGAAGTGATTGAAAAGCAGGTGGAAGAGGGTGTAGATTTTATTACTGTTCACTGTGGTCTGACATTAGAAACTCTCCGGCACCTGGCAGCTGAAGGCAGAGTAACTGATATTGTCAGCCGGGGAGGCTCTTTTTTGGCAGCCTGGATGCTGCATAATAATCAGGAAAATCCTCTTTATGAATATTATGACCGCTTATTAGAAATTTGTTATAAAAAGGATGTTACTTTAAGTCTGGGAGATGCATTAAGACCTGGCTCACTGGCAGATGCAACAGATAGAGCGCAGATCCATGAGCTTTTAGTTCTGGGGGAACTCGTTGATCGAGCAAGAGAAGCTGAAGTTCAGGTGATGGTAGAAGGACCGGGCCATCTACCTTATGATCAGATTGAAACAAATATCAGACTGCAGAAGGAACTCTGCAAAGAAGCACCTTTTTATGTACTGGGGCCTCTGGTTACGGATATTGCAGCCGGTTATGATCATATTACTGCAGCAATTGGTGGTACAGCAGCTGCTGCGGCGGGAGCTGATTTTCTATGTTATGTTACTCCAGCTGAACATATAGGTTTACCTGACATTGAAGATGTGAAAGAAGGTGTAATTGCAAGTAAGATTGCAGCCCACGCGGCAGATATAGCTAAAGGAGTTAAAGGAGCCAAAGAAAAAGATAGAAAAATGGCTGCTGCCAGAAAAAAATTGGACTGGGAAAGACAGATTGAACTGGCTCTGGCCCCGGATAAATTGAGAGAATCAAGAAAAGAACATAATCGGGTATTAAAGGACGAGGATGCCTGTACAATGTGCGGCTCTTTTTGTGCGATGAAATTAGTCGATGATCAGAATGAATAATAAAAAATTAACTTTTTCAGCACTCTTAATTGCTCTGGGAACAATGACCGGACACCTAATCTATATTCCGGTGGGAGTTGCCAAAGCTTTTCCGGTTCAACATTTAATCAATATTTTATCAGCAGTCTTGCTGGGACCGGCCTATGCAGTCTGGAACGCTTTTGCAATCTCTCTGCTCAGAAATATGCTCGGCACCGGTTCACTGCTGGCTTTTCCGGGAAGCATGATTGGAGCTCTGCTGGCAGGAATCTTTTACCAGAAGTTTAAAAATCAACTCTGGGCCATCGGAGGAGAAGTTTTTGGCACTGGTATCTTAGGGGCAGTTGCAGCTTATCCAATTGCCAGACTTTTAATGGGGAGTTCAGCTGGAGTATTTTTCTTTGTTATTCCTTTTTCTTTAAGTACAGCTGGCGGAGCAGTAATTGCCTATTTGTTTTTAAAGGCAGTGGCAGAAGCAGAAAGCTTAAACTTTATCGATGAATTAAATTAAAAATTATTATTTTTGCAGATAGATGATTAAAAATTATTTAAGTTAAAAGGAGCTGATAGAAGTGAAAAAAGCTTTAACAATTGCTGGTTCTGATTCCGGAGGTGGAGCTGGAATTCAGGCTGATTTAAAAACGATGACTGTCCATCAGGTTTATGGAGCTTCCGTGATTACGGCAGTTACCGCTCAAAATACCCGGGGAGTTCAGGGGGTAAAAACACTTTCAGCAGAGGCCGTTGCCTCTCAGCTGAATTCTGTCTTAAGAGATATAAAATTTTCAGCTCTTAAAACCGGGATGCTGGCCAACAGTAAAATTATAGAACAGGTAGCACAAAAAATAAAGGATTATTCTCTAAAAAATCTGGTGGTTGATCCAGTCATGGTAGCAACCAGTGGTGACCTGCTCTTAAAAAAAGAAGCAGTTGAAACCTATAAGGAAAAACTTTTTCCACTGGCAGAAATTATCACCCCTAATCTGCATGAGGCCAGACTGCTGGCCGGTACTGAAGCAGACGAAGATATTGATCTCTATTTTCTGGCAGAAAAACTAATAACTTACGGCAGCCGCTATGTGCTGATTAAGGGCGGCCACAGCAGTAAAGGAAGACCAGCAGATAAAGCAGTAGATCTGCTCTATGATGGCAGTCAGTTTATAGAGTTTGAGGCTGAATATATACCTACTAATAATACTCACGGGACCGGATGTACCCTCTCAGCAGCTATTGCTTCCAATCTGGCCCGGGGAATGGAGATGGAAAAGGCAGTGGGTAAAGCAAAAGAATTTATTACTGGGGCCATCAAAAATAGCTTTAATGTGGGTCAGGGGAACAGCCCTGTAAACCACTGCTGGAATTTAAATCGAGGAGTTTTAGCCGGGCTGGAATCTTTAACATCAGTTACTGCTCAATCATGAAAGGAGAGATCATGAAGAATATTGACTGGGATTTATATCTAATCACAGAAGAAAGCCTGTCAGCCGGCAGGAAAACAATTGAAGTTGTGAAAGAGGCAGCCCTGGCAGGAGTTGATGCAGTCCAGCTGCGGGAAAAGAATTTATCTTTGAGAGAAAAATTTAAGCTGGGAAAGGAGATCAAAAAGATCTGCAGCAGGCATAATATAACTTTTTTAGTTAATGATCGGGTGGATTTGGCGCTGGCCCTGGATGCAGATGGTGTTCACCTGGGGCAGAGCGACCTGCCTCTGCGATCTGCCCGCAAAATCCTGGGGCAGGATAAGATTATTGGCCTTACTGCCTGGCGGAATGGAGAAATCACAGCAGCTGAGGCTGACGGAGCTGATTACCTGGGAGTAGGAGCAATCTTTAAAACCGGATCTAAAAAGCTTAGCTCTGAAAAAAATGGAATCGGCCTGCAGCGGCTGGCTGAGATTAGAGCCAGAACTAATTTGCAGCTGATTGCAGTGGGGGGTCTTAATATAAATAATGCTGATCAGGTAATTAAAAGTGGAGCAGATACAATTTCTGTAATTACTGCAATTACCAGAGCCGATCAAATCAGAATGGAAACTGCTCAGTTTAAAAAAATTATCAAAAAAGCCAAAACTAAAAGGAGGGCCTTAAATTGTCAGCAAAAGTTAAACAAAATAAAAAGGAATTCTGTTCTGAGTTTAAAAAATTAAAATATAATATCATAACAAAAAAGCCATTGATCCATCATATAACCAATAATGTTACCATTAATGACTGTGCTAATATAACTCTTAACTGGGGCGCTCTGCCGGTGATGGCCCCGGCAGTAGAGGAGTCAGCTCAGATGGTAGAAAATGCTTCGGCTCTAGTTTTAAATCTGGGGACTATTTCTTCCAGGCAGCTTGATTCAATGCTCAAAGCAGGTAAAAAGGCAAACCAGCTGGGTATACCCGTGATTTTAGATCCGGTTGGAGTGGGAGCCACAGAATTTAGAACTGAGGCTGCTCAAAAAATATTAGCTGAAATAAAAATTGACCTGCTTAAAGGCAACCAGGGCGAGATATCCTTCCTGGCAGGTAAAGCAGCTGAGATAAAAGGAGTAGAATCAGTTGGAGAATATGCTGAGATAGCAATGAGTGCAGAGCAGCTGGCCCGGAAGCTTGGAGCAGTAGTTGTTGTTAGTTCTGAGATTGATCTGATCAGTGACGGCAGCCAGCTTGTAGAAATTAAAAACGGTCATTCCCTAATGGGAGAAGTTGTCGGCACAGGCTGTATGCTCGGTTCAACTTTAGGAGTTTTTGCGGCAGCAGCTAAAGAGAGTAAGTTATCTTTATTTGCAGCTGCCAGAACAGCAGTCTATTATTATTCTCTGGCAGGAGAAAAGGCAGCAGAAGTAGAAAAGACTCCAGCTAAGTTTAAAAGAGAATTTATGGATACTATATATCAGTTATGATTTGAGATTTCATTATTATCCTTTCAAAAATATCTGGCTGCTCAGAATAAATATTTGAACTATTTAAATCTGAGTAATATAATTGTACTTAACTAATAACTTTAAGGAGGATAAGATGAAAGTAGTAGCTTTTAACGGCAGCCCCCACAAAGAGGGAAATACATATCATGCAATCAAAATGGTGGCAGAAGAACTTGAAAATAAGGATATTGAAACAGAAATTATTCAGGTTGGAAATAAAGAAATACGAGGCTGTCTGGCCTGTAATAAATGTGTCAAAAACCAGAATGAAAAATGTATAATTGATGATCAGGTAAATGACTGGATTCAGAAAATGAAAGCAGCTGATGGAATAATTATTGGCTCACCGGTCCATTATGCAGCAATTGCAGGAACAATGAAATCATTTTTAGATCGAGCATTTTACGTGACCAGTGTTAACGGGATGATGCTCAGACATAAGGTAGGTGCTCCTGTTGCTGCAGTTAGAAGGTCAGGTGGACTGCCTACTTTTAATCAGCTGAGCAATTATCTCAACTATTCAGAAATGATGATGCCAACTTCTAATTACTGGAGTGTAATCCACGGTACCAGTCCCGGTGAAGCAGAAAAGGATGAAGAAGGCAGGCAGATTATGAGGGTTTTGGGTAAGAATATGGCTTACCTGATGCAGGTTATGAAAAATGCTGAAGGTGAAGTTGAAGCTCCGGCGAAAGAGAGAAAAAAATTAATGAATTTTATCAGGTAATGAATTATTTAAGAACTTGCTTTAATCGGCAGGTTCTTTTCATTTTATTGAGGATTTTTGCTGCTTAGATTGAAAGTCTTAATTTATACTTAATATTTTGAAAATTAATTTGCAAAATTTTAAGTTTTATGTTTAGATATAAATAATAGCTGATAGAATTACTTTGTTTTTTTCTTCAAAAATAATAAGGAGGCTGATTTGATGTCCGAATTTATAAATAACAGTGAAGAACGGGTTAAGCAGCTGCTTGAATTTTCAATGGGAATGATGCAAGGGAAAAAGGGGAAAGAACTGATTGCTAAATATCAGGAGGCAATAGAAAATGTAACACCGCATGATATGATTGCCATGGAGGATCTGCAGCTAAAAAAGGGAATTAACCCGGCTGAGATCAAAGCAGATATAGAGAAAATAATGAATGTTTTAAATCCCCATTTAGAAAAATATGAGTGGGAGGAGCCGGAAGAAGGTCATCCTCTTTATTATTTAATGCAGGAAAATAGAGAGCTGGAAAAACTGCTGCAGAAATTTAAAGATAACATTAAAAAAATAGAATTTGATGCTGAAGCAGTAAAAGAGGAAGAAATTCAGAAGCTCCGCAGCCTGACTGTTCAGCTGCAGGAATTTGACAAGCACTATGTAAGGAAAGAAAATATACTATTTCCCTACCTGGAGAAAAAATGGGAAAATTATCGCCCCTTAAAAGTAATGTGGTCTCTCCATGATGATATCCGCAGAAATTTAA
The DNA here is from genome assembly GCF_003053565.1 of Halanaerobium saccharolyticum. Lineage (GTDB taxonomy): Bacteria > Bacillota > Halanaerobiia > Halanaerobiales > Halanaerobiaceae > Halanaerobium > Halanaerobium saccharolyticum_B. The sequence continues at coordinate 11,457 of NZ_QAXS01000040.1, forward strand.
AAAAGCTGCTGCAGCTGCTGGAGGATAGGCAGAATTTTGATATGAAGATCAGACAGCTCCTGGGTGAGATTTTGATGCTGATGTACAGAATGATTTTTAAAGAAGAGCATGTAATTTTTCCAGTGGCCATGGAAACTTTAAGTTTAAGAGAGTGGAAACAGATTCAGCAGCAGAGTTTACAGATGGGATATGTCTATATTGAGCCACCACAAAAGAATATTCTCTCCCAAAAAGCTGAAAAAGAAAGTTCGCAGCGGAAAGCTGCCGGACATCCAGGAGCTGCTGGTTCAGAGCCAAAAGAAGAAGCTTATACTCATCCGGGCTCACTGCCGGAAATGGAAGCAGACTTTGTGGAAGGAGAAATTCCTTTAGAGGGTGTAATGCTGGGACTGGGAACAGGTCACCTCAGTTTAGAGGAAATAAAAATGATGATCAATAAACTGCCGCTTGATATTACCTATGTCGACCAGAATGACCGGGTAAGATTTTTCTCCAATCCAGAAGAAAGATTCTTTCCCCGCTCAAAAGCAATAATTGGGCGGACAGTTCAGAACTGTCATCCTCCGGAAAGTGTGCATATTGTTGAAAAAATATTGAAGGCATTTAAAGCTGGCGAAAAGGATAAGGCCAGGTTCTGGATTCAGATGAAAGGAAAATTTGTTTTGATTGAATACTATGCTCTAAGAGATGATAATGGAAATTACAGAGGCACAATCGAAGTTAGTCAGGATCTAACAGAATTAAGAGAACTAGAGGGAGAACAGAGGCTCTTAGACTGGGAATAGAAAGGGATGAAGCAGCTATGCAGTTTTTAATCAATAACCCGCAGTTCTGGCGCAGTGATGGAATTAACGAAGAGCTGCCTGAGGAGCTGGAGCTAAAATTAAAGGATGGAAAACTTGAAATTCCGGCAGAAGTAAAAGCAAAGCTGGGGCTTGAGTCGGATACAGAAGTTAAAATAAAGTTTAATCAAAAAGGAATTTATATCGAAAGAGCCGATCCCAGGCTGACAAAGGTCTATATTGAACCGACCAGTGACTGCAACTTAAATTGTAAAACCTGTGTCCGCCATTCCTGGGAGGAAGAAATGGGTTTTATGGAGCTGGAGGATTATAAAAAGCTGATCAGGGAGTTAAAAGGTTTTGAAGGTCTGCAAAAGATTTCGTTCTGGGGAATTGGGGAGCCGCTTTTTCACCCTCAGATTGCAGAGATGATTGAGCTGGCATCTGAGCTGAAGGTTAAAAGCCAGATGATCACAAATGGACTGCTCTTAAATCAGGAAAAAGCAGCAGCGCTGCTGGAGGCCGGTCTGGACAGCCTGGTGGTTTCTGTTGATGGTACTTCTCCGGAGACAATGGCTGATATTCGCTCCGGGGCTGATCTGCAGACTGTAATTGAGAATGTGCAGAATTTCCGCAAGTTAAGAGATAAAAAACAAAAAGATTGTGAGATCGGAATTGAATATGTAATTATGAAGTCAAATGTTGATGAGCTTAAGGATCTGCGCAAGCTGGCCTTTAAAATGGGAGCTTCATTTATCTTTTTGACCAATCTGCTGCCATATACTGATGATATGTCTGATGAAATATTATATTCATTTTCTATCAGCCGCTCCCAGCCTGAAATCAGGACCGAGCACAGACCTGAGATTTACCTGCCGCCAACTGACCTCAGAGAAGATATCATTCGCGATCTGGCTGCAGTAGGAGGAAAATCGAGCTCGCTCAGTACAACCCAGGTTCCTTTTAATCCCCACCGAGGCTACTGTAAATTTGTTGAAGAGGGCTCAATTGCAGTTAACTGGCAGGGAGAAATCAGTCCCTGTATTGCTCTGATGCACAGTTATGATTTATTTGTCAGGGACCGCCAAAAACATATCAACAAGTATTCACTCGGAAATATAAAAGAAGAATCACTTACCGAAATCTGGAATAAAGAAGAATTTAGAGATTTCCGCAAACAGGTTAAGGACTTTCCTTTTTCCGACTGTACCCAGTGTTCAGGCTGTGAGATGTCAAAAGAAAATAAGGAAGACTGCCACGGCAATGAATTTCCGGTCTGCGGCGACTGCCTCTGGGCCAGAGGAGTGATTCAGTGTCCTTAACTAATCAAATTTTAATCTAAAAATAAATAATTTTAAAAAAATAAGCAGGAATTCGGCTATTAATATTTAATATTAATAATATACCTTCGAGTCTTTTTGCCTAAGGAATTTTCTAAGGGAATTAGACCGCTGGGTTGAGGAAGAAATGACTCAGCCTCCCGTGCTTGGAAAGAAGAGTAATTTTAAAGGAGGTATAATTGATTATGGGAAAAATTTATGAGTATCAGGTTTTAAGAGTAGATTTAACAAATGAAGAAATTAAGCGAGAAACTATTGCCGGTGAAATGGTTAAAAACTATCTTGGGGGTAGAGGTTTAGCATCAAAGATTCTTTATGATGAAATTGATCCAAAGGTTGATCCATTAAGTCCAGAAAATAAGCTGATTTATGCAACTGGACTTTTAACTGGAACAGCTGCTTCTACTGGTGGACGCTACATGGTTGTAACTAAAGGGCCTCTTACAGGGACTATAGCCAGCAGTAACTCAGGTGGCTATTTTGGTGCAGAGCTAAGATTTAGTGGTAATGATATTATCATTTTTGAAGGTAAGGCCAGTCATCCAGTTTATCTTTCAATAATGGGAGATGAAGTCGAGCTTAAAGATGCTTCTGAGCTCTGGGGAAAGACTGTTTATGAGACCACAGACCTTCTGATTGAAGGTGCTGGGGATAAAAACGCCAGAGTCAGCTGTATTGGACCTGCCGGTGAGAATCTGGTTAAGTTTGCTTCAATTATGAACGAAAAAGATCGTGCTGCCGGTAGAACTGGTGTTGGAGCAGTAATGGGATCCAAAAACCTAAAAGCTGTTGTAGTTAAAGCAGACGAAAAGCAGGTTGAATACTTTAAAGATGAAATGATGAAGGTTGTTAAAAAACAGACTAAAATGTTGAAAGAAGATGGAGTAACAGGTGAGGGATTACCAGCTCTTGGTACAAAAGTGCTGGATAATATTATTAATTCTCACGGTTCCTATCCAACCAAAAACTTCCAGTTTGCAACTTTTGAAGATGTAGATGAGGTTTCTGGAGAAGCACTGGTGGAAAAAGGTTATCTGGAGTCAAATACAGGCTGTTATGGTTGCCCGATTCGCTGTGCCCGAAAGACTAAACTTCCTAATGGCCGTAGTGGAGAAGGTCCAGAATACGAAACAGGTTGGGCTTATGGTGCAGACTGTGGAGTTAATGACTTAAATGCTATCTCCGAAGCTAACTTTATCTGTAATGAACTTGGCCTGGATACAATCACTGCTGGAACAACAATTGCCTGTGCCATGGAATTATATGAGAAGGGTTATATCGACAAAGATGAACTGGAAAATGGTCCGGAATTAAAATTTGGTTCTTCTGAATCAATAATTTATTATACTCAGAAGATGGCCTACCGGGAAGGTTTTGGTGATCAGCTGGCTGAAGGTTCTTACCGCCTGGCAGATTCCAAAGGACATCCAGAACTTTCAATGAGTGTCAAAAAACAGGAGCTTCCCGCTTATGATCCACGTGGAGTTCAGGGACATGGACTTAACTATGTTACTTCAAACCGCGGTGGCTGTCATGTTAGAGGTTATATGATCTCACCTGAGGTTCTAGGAGTTCCAGAAAAGCTTGATCCTCAGGAACTAAAAGGCAAGCCTAAGTGGGTTATGACCTTCCAGGATCTAACAGCTGTTATTGATTCAATTGGAATGTGCCTCTTTACTTCCTTTGCCTTAGGTCTTGATGACTACAGAGAAATTGTCAATGCAGGTACCCAGTTTGAGTACAGCTCAGATTCGCTGCTCGAAACCGGTGAACGAATCTATAACTTAGAGCGTCAGTTTAACTTGGAAGCAGGTATTTCACCTGAAGAAGATAAACTCCCAGCTCGTTTTGATGAGCCACTACCTGATGGTCCTCAAAAAGGTATTAGCACTAAATATAGAGAAATTTTACCTGAATATTATGAGGTTAGAGGCTGGCAGGAAGATGGCTGGATTAGTGATCAGAAACTTAAGGATATGAAGCTTAAATAGTTAATCGTTAATAAATAAATTAGGGTCTAAATGATAAATTTAGCCTCGCAAATCCATCCAGTTCTCTGCCGGGAGCTGGGTGGAATTTTAATATTAGGGGTGATCAAGTTGGCATTAAAAGTTAAATTTTATTCTCTATTTAGAATTAATTTAAAAAGTGCAGGAACTGAATATGAATTAGATAATCAAATTACAATTGCTGAGTTAATTAAAAAATTGGATCAGGATTATGACGGCTATTTTACCCAAAAGCTGCTGGAGGAAGACCGAAGTATATCCTCAGGAGCGATAATTCTGCTCAATGGTAAAAATGTTATTCATTTAGATAAATTAGAAACTGTGGTCAGCAATCAGGATACAGTAACCTTATTTCCACCATCGGCAGGAGGTTGATTATGAGAGATTATTTAAAAAGACAGCAGAAGTTATTTTCTAAAAAACAGCAGCAGCGGTTGGAAGAACTAAAAGTGATGGTTGCCGGAACTGGAGGCCTGGGTACCAATCAGGCTCTGCAGCTGCAGCGGATTGGAATTGATAAAATTTATCTTTATGATTATGACCGGGTGGAGATCTCCAACTTAAACCGCCAGCTCTGCTACGGAAAAAAGGATCTCGGCAGGTTAAAAGTTGAGGCTGCAGCCGAATTTTTAAGAGAATTTGATTTAGAGACTGAGATAATTGCCAAAAATGAAAAAATAACGCTGGAGACTGGAGTTCCGGGAGATATAGATATCATTTTTGATGGGATGGACAATTTTGAATCCCGCTTTATTTTAGATCAGCTGGCTTTAGAAAATGAGCTTCCCTTTATCCATGCCGGGATAGAAGAATTCTTTGCTCAAATTATGCTGGTGCTGCCGGAAAGCAAATTAAGGCTTAAGGATGTTTTCGCTGGCTCGGAGAAAAAAGAAACACCGGCTGTGTTTTCGCCGGCAGTGACGGTAACCGCCTCGCTCCAGGTTCTGGAAGCTTTAAAATACTTACTGCAGTTTGATCAGTATTTAAAAGAACAGCTGCTGCATATTGACCTGCTGAGCAACCAGATGGAAACAATTGATTTAAAGTAGCGCTTTGCCTGAGCTTCAGCTAGATTAGAACCCATAATAATGGCAAAAAAAGCTGCTTGTAATTTGAATACTTGCTAAAAGTAAAATTCTCTGTTAGCCTTAATTCAGGAGATGATAATATGCAGACAGAAATATATCATTTATTTCACAGCGGAACAGCAGTTAGAATAAAAGACAAATTGTTTGTTTTTGATTATTTTAAGGATGAGCCGCAGACGAAAAAAGCACTGGCCAGCTCTTTTGAAAAAGGAGTTATTAGAAAAGAAAGTTTTAAAAATATAAATGAAGCCTATATCTTTGTGTCTCACAGTCACCATGACCACTACAACCAGGTAATTTTTGACTGGGAGCGGTACTGTGATCAGATAAATTATATTCTGGCAGCTGAGGTGGAGCCGGAGGCAGAGTTGAAAAATAAAGATAATCTTTACTTAATGGAAAAAGACGAAGAACTTAAACTTGAGGATGTCAAGATTTCAAGTTATGGCAGTACTGATAAGGGTGTTTCCTTTTTAGTTGAGCTTGCTGACCTGACTATTTTTCATGCTGGAGATTTAAACTGGTGGAAGTGGAAAAAATTCAGTGAAAAAGTTCAGGCAAGAGAAGAGCGGGAATACAAAAGAGAAGTCGACAAACTGAAAGGAAAACAGATTGATATAGCCTTTGTCCCCGTTGATCCAAGATTGGAAGAGCACTTCTATCTGGCTGGAGAATATTTTATCGATCAGATTAAGCCAGCATTATTTATCCCCATTCATTTTGGTGATAATTATGATGTGACAAAATTCTTCCGGGATAGATTTAATTCCAATCAGACAAGAGTGGCTGAGATTACAGATTCAGGCGAGAAGATACTTTATACGAAAAAATAGCGAGGCCGGTAAGCCGGATTTGAACTGGGATTAAAAGAAAAATATTAGATAAGAATTCAATTATTATCTGTACTCAACAGGGGTGCAGATATTTTTTTGCAAAAATTCTAGAAATTATTTGACAAATGAAAAAATTAGTGGTATTCTATATTTAGAAATTAATGAATACGTATACAAAACTTAATTAAATATTAAAAATAAGAGTATAATCATTATAATAACAATAATAACTCTTATGATCTATCTTTGGGAGAAGAAGGTCATAAGAGTTTTTTATTTAATATTTTTGAATACGTATTCAAAAATTACAAATTATACAGGAGGTGTGATATAATAAGAGAAGAAAATTAAAAAGAGGTGTTTTAAGATGTCGACTATGGAAGAAATTGCGGAAAAAGCTGGTGTTTCACAGGCAACAGTTTCGAGAGTGATTAATGGTCACAGTGGAGTAAGTGAAAGAAAAAGAAAACTGGTTATGGAATGGGCTAGAAAGTTGGATTATCAGCCTAATCGCACAGCCCAGAGTTTAAAGAATAATAAATCTAACTTGATTGGTTTAATTATAAGTGACATTTCAAATCCTTATTTTGCAGAAATAGTTCATGCAGTTGAAAAAGAGGCAGCTAAAAATGGATATAATATAATTCTCTGTAATACAGAAAATAATATTCAAAAAGAAAAAGAATCAATTAATACTTTGCGCAGCAGACAGGTAGAAGGAATATTAATTGTGCCTTCAGATAAATCTGCGCCTCATTTGAAATCAATAAAGAAATTAAATTTACCCTTTGTGGTAATTACTCAGATTTCTGATCTATTTGCCTCAGTTGCAGTAGACCATGCTAAGGGTGGGGAAATGGTGGTTAAACACTTATCCGATCTTGGTCATACAAAAATTGGCTATATCGGGCCTCTAAAATATGCTGGCTATACTGAAGATAAATTTGAGGGTTATAAAAGTGGTTTAAAGAAATCAAATTTAGAATTTAATTCAGAATATATTATTGAAACAGATGGCGGAATGCCGGAACTAAGTTCGCAAAATGCTTATAAAAAAGTAAACCAATTTTTAAATCAGGCAAATAGCTCTCTTGCTACAGCCTATTTTGCTTACAATGATCTGGCTGCTTTTGAAGCAATTAAAGCTTTTGAAGATCATAACTATAAAGTTCCAGAGGATATAGCAATAGCTGGTTTTGATAATACTTCACTGGCACAGATTAATCGTCCAGGTTTAACAACTATTTCTCAGCCAATTAAAACTATTGGTCATGTTGGTTTAAATATGTTGTTTGATAAAATCAATAAGAATAAGGACGATGAAAACATAATATTAGAACCACAGTTGATTGTAAGAGAATCAACTTTAAAGTACAGAAGAAGCTAAATCATGAGGAGGAAAAATGTTGAAAAATAAATTATTAGTTTTATTACTTATATCATTTTCATTAATGATGGTAATGACAGTTAACACAGCTGCTGAAGAAATCGAATTAGAATTCTTTCTTTTAGGTGGACAGGCAGAAGTTGATGCCCAGAAAGAAGTTGTAGCAATGTTTGAAGAAGATCACCCAGATATTAAGATTAATACCACCTGGGTTCCACCGGAAAACTATTATGATAAATTAAAAGTAAGAATCGCAAGTGGTAATGCACCTGATATAATGAGAATTGTGATTGAGCAGTATCAGGATTTAGCTGATAGGGGTGCTTTTTTAGATATCAAACCTTATGTAGAAGCAGATGAGGCAAAAAATTCTGAATTTGCTGCCCAAATGGATGATTACTTTGATATTTTGATTGATGCTTTAGAATACAAGGATAGTCTTTATGGATTGCCGGGAGACTGGAATAATGCTGTTATTTTCTATAACAAAGATTTATTTGATGAAGCAGGAGTAGAATATCCAGAAGCTGACTGGACTGTAGAAGAATTTCTAGCTGCAGCTAAGAAACTTACTAAAGATACAAATGGTAATGGACAGGTAGATCAGTATGGTTATTTGGTAACTGGTGACTGGTTTGATTGTATAGCTCCCTGGATTTTTACCTTTGACGGTCAGATTTTAAATGATGATTGGAGCCAGGCTGAAATTAATTCATCTGAGGCAGTTCAGGGAATTAAATTTATTAATGATCTGGTAAATAAATATGAAGTATCACCTACTCCAGCTGTTATGAAACAGTTTGGTGGTTCTCAGTTCTTTATGACTGGTAAAGTTGCCATGGGTCATTATGGAAGGTATATGGTTCCAGCATTTAGACAGGCTAACTTTGACTGGGATATTCAGGAACAGCCTGTTGGACCTGCAGGTGGAAGAGGAGTTCCTTTTGGACTTGCTGCAATCAGTGCTGCAAAGGATACCGAACATCCAGAAGCAGCATATAAATTTATTAAATATTTCTCTTCGCCAAAAGCTGTTGAAGTATTTAATAGTTTAGGAAATTCAAATCCAGTTTTAGAATCTGTAGCTCAAACTGATGAATTTAAAAATCCAGAGTTACCACCAAAGAATCAATATGCACTTATTGAGGCAATTGAATATTCTCAGTTAATTCCATCTCCTCCAGGTAATAATGAGATTATGGATAGTGCAACTTCTGTTTTAGATGAATTACTGGTTACAAATGAAATCAGTCCTCAGGAAGCAGCAGATAAAATTGCAGAAGATATTAACAAAATTCTATCTGAGTAAAAGACTAAAAACCCGGGCTTCAAATTGGAGCCCGGTTAAATTTAAGGAGGTTTATTAGTGTCTATTTATAATAAATTAGGGAGAAATGATCTGGAAAGAAAGCAAGCTGTAGCAGGATATTTATTTATACTTCCAAATTTAATTGGTTTTATGATTTTTGTTTTTCTGCCTTTACTAGCATCACTATTTTTAAGCTTTTTTAATTGGGATCTTATTAATACTCCTGTTTTTGTAGGTTTTGATAATTTTATTAAAATGTTTAAAGAACCCTTATTTAGAAAGACTTTAATCAATACTGTCTATTATACACTCGGAGTAGTTCCTCTGACAGTTGTTTTTGGAATGATACTGGCTGTTTTAGTAAACAGTGTTAAAAAAGGTTTTATCTATAAATTTAGTTTTTTTATGCCTTATTTAATTCCTATGGTAGGTGCAGCCTTAATCTGGCAATCAATTTATATGCCTAATTTTGGCATTTTAACATATTTATTAGATTTAATTGGTATAACTTCACCTCAGTGGCTTTCTGATCCTGACTGGGCTATGCCAGCAATTATCATTATGAGTGTCTGGAAAAATATTGGTTTTACATTTATTGTTTTGTTAGCCGGGTTACAGGGAATTCCAAATAGATATTATGAAGCAGCCGAAATAGATGGGGCAAATTCTATTCAGCAGTTTTTTAGAATAACTGTTCCTCTCTTAACACCAACAATATTTTTTACAGTTGTAATATCAATGATTGATTCTTTTAAAGTATTTGATCAGGCTTTTATTTTGACCAAAGGTGGCCCGGCAGATGCTACTAAAACTTTAGTCTATTACATTTATACTCAGGGTTTTGAATATTTTAGAATGGGATATGCAAGTGCTGTTGGCTGGTTTTTATTAATTGTTATCTTTGCTCTCACAATAATTCAATTTATCTATCAAAGAAAGTGGGTATCATACGATGTTTAAACTAAAAAATTTAATTAAACATTTAGTTTTAATATTATTTTTGGTTGTCATGCTCGGACCATTTCTATGGCTGATCAGTACTGCATTTAAGCAATTTGGCGATGTCTTTGCTTATCCGCCAAAAATCATACCAAATAATTTAACTTGGGATAATTTTGCACGAGTATTTAACTCATTTTCTCTGGTCAGATATTTTACTAATTCAGTAATTGTCACTTTACTTAGAACTTTGGGTATGTTAATTACATCTTCTATGGCTGCCTATGCCTTTGCCCGTTTGGAATTTCCGGGCAGAGAAAAAATATTTATCATTTATCTTGCTACTTTAATGATACCATTTCAGGTAGTAATGATTCCTTTATTTATAATAATGAGATCTTTTGGCTGGGTTGATACCTACCAAGCATTAATTTTGCCGGGAGCTTTTAATGCTCTGGGAGTATTTTTACTGAGACAGTTCTTTTTGACATTGCCCAAAAGTCTTGAAGAGTCAGCCTTTATAGATGGTGCTTCCTATTTTACGATCTTTACCCGGATAATTTTACCTCTGGCTAAGCCTGGACTGGCAACACTTTCTGTTTTAAGTTTTCTCTGGAGCTGGAATGATTTTCTCTGGCCTTTAATTATTATTGATTCTGATCATATGAATACAATCACACTGGCTATTTCAAAATTTCAGGGTTATTATTTTACTGAGTGGAATTTATTGATGGCAGCTACCTTAGTTGCATTAATACCAACAATTTTTATTTATATTGTTGCTCAAAATTATTTTGTTGAAGGTATTGCAACAAGTGGAGCAAAATATTAAATTTTAGTTAAGGATGGTTTGAATGAAAGAAATAATAAATAAAAATGCAAATTATTATAAAGAAAAATACAGACCTCAAATTCATTTTACTCCTCAAAAAAATTGGATGAATGATCCCAATGGTCTTGTTTATTATAAAGGGAAATATCATCTTTTTTATCAGCATCACCCATACAGTAATGTCTGGGGACCAATGCACTGGGGCCATGCTGTAAGTGAAGATCTTTTGCACTGGGAACATCTGCCGATCGCTCTAGCTCCTGATGAGGAGACAGGTATGGCTTTTTCTGGGAGTGCAGTTGTTGACTATAATGACAGCAGTGGTTTTTTTGAAGGGAAATCTGGACTGGTGTTAATTTATACAAGTACCTTACCTGAAAGTGAAGGTGGTCATCAGCAGCAGTGTATTGCCTATAGTGAAGATGATGGCCTAAGCTGGCATAAATACAGTGCTAATCCAGTAATCAAAAATAAAGTAAAAACTGACTTTCGCGATCCTAAAGTTTTCTGGCATCAAAAAACAAAAAAATGGGTTATGGTTTTAGTAGCTGGTGATAGAGTAGAATTTTATAACTCATCAAACTTAAAAGACTGGAAATATTTAAGCGAGTTTGGAAGTAAGAGAGGCTCCCATGGTGGTGTCTGGGAGTGCCCGGATCTTTTTCCAATAGAGGAAGAAGATAAAGAATACTGGGTTTTAAAAGTTGATGTACAGAAAGGTGCCATTGCTGGAGGCTCAGGAGGCCAGTATTTTGTCGGTCATTTTGATGGAAAAATATATTCAGAAATTGATAATTTTAATGATGTGAACTGGCTTGACTATGGGCAGGACTTTTATGCTGCTCAATCCTGGAATAATCTACCAGGAGACAACAAAAGAAATATTTGGTTGGGCTGGATGAGTAACTGGGATTATGCAAATGAAGTTCCAACAGAAGTCTGGAAAAGTGCAATGAGTATTCCAAGAGAGCTCAAATTAATTAAAGAAAAAGAAGAGTTTAACTTGTTACAACAGCCTATAAATGAACTAAAAGAACTAAGAAACGAAAAGTATATATTTAAAAATTTAAGAATTGGAAAAAATAATAATAAAGATTTTAAAGGGATTAAAAACCCACTGGAAATAGTTGCAGATTTTTATTTAGAGAATAAAGTAGAATTTGAAATTCAATTTAAATTTAATGAAGATAATCTTACTTTAAGTTATAATGACCGAAATAGCAAAGTAATTATAAATAGAGAAAATTCAGCTTCATCGTTTCATCCGGATTTTAAATCAGAACAGATTGCTGATTTGGGAGAACTAGAAAAAATGAAGTTGCAAATCTTTATTGATTGGTCATCAATTGAAATATTTATTAATGATGGTCGATGGGTTATCACAGATTTAATATTTCCAGAAGAAGTTGAAATGGACATAATTCTTAATAATTTTGCTGAAGAATTAATAATAGATAAATTAGAGATTTTCGAGTTGGATAGTATCTGGTAAAAACAAAATAATTCTCTTCCAAAGAGTCAAATCAGCAGAGAGCAATTTTTCATCCGGTCTAAAAGCAGCTGGAGCAAAAATTTCTCTCAATCAATGTTGATTTGGCTCTATTTATGTTATAATAAAGTAAATATTTTTCAATTTAATAAGGAGGATTTTCAATGCAGGGAGTAATAACTTTAGGAGAAGCTTTAATTGATTTTACACCACTAGATGATCAGAATATGGACTTTCGCAAAAATCCAGGAGGGGCACCGGCCAACGTAGCTGTTGCTTTAAGCAGACTGGGAGTGGATGTTAGTTTTGTTGGCAAGGTGGGAGATGATGTCCTGGGTAATTTTCTGGCTCAAAAACTGCAGTCGGAAAAAGTTAATATTGACAACCTTGTTTTAACAAATGAAGCAAAGACCGCTATTACTTTTGTTACCTTAGATGAAGATGGGGACCGCAGTTTTGATTTTTACATAGATCCGAGTGCAGATAGGTTTTTGCGGGCTGATGAGATTGATGCTGAGCTTTTTGCAGAAAATAAAGTTTATCATTTTGGTTCCATTTCTTTAATCGATGAGCCTGCTAGATCGGCAACCAAAAAAGGGATTGAGCTGGCTCATGAGAAAAATATGCTGGTTTCTTATGATCCAAATTTAAGAGAAATGCTCTGGGATTCCTTAGCTGAAGCAAAAGAAATGATTTTATCTGTAATGGATGAAGTTGATATAGTTAAAGTTTCTGAAGAAGAGCTTGAATTTTTAACAGGAGAAAAAGATATTAAAAAGGGTGCTGAAATCTTAAAGGCAGAATATAAAATACCGGTCTTATTTATCACCTGTGGTAGTGAAGGTTCATATTATTATTTAAATGATTTAGGTTTTGTAGAAGCATTTAAGGTAGATGCAGTTGACACAACCGGAGCTGGAGATGCCTTTATGTCTGGAGTTTTATATAATTTCAATCAGACTGATTTGACCCTGGCAGAAATTAATAATGATTTCTTAGAGAAAACTTTAAAATTTGCCAACTATTCCGGTTCGCTGGCAGCATCAGCTTCTGGGGCAATGGCTGCTCTGCCAACTTTAGAAGAGGTTCAGCAGTTAGAATTGTAATACAGGATGGTGATAAATTGTGCAGGGCTTGTATAAATATTTAGAAGGCAGCAGTTCAACCCTGGAAATAGACATTTACACTAAAGCTTCAATGGTTGCAATGTCTCACTCTGTAGAAAAAGTGGTAAAAGAATACGGACTATTTGCAGATATCTATGTTCTATTCCAGGATTACAAATATTTTCTCTATGAGAGAGAGCGATATCTGGAATTTGATCAGCTCTGTCGTCAGGTTTTTATATTTGCTGAGAATATCCCAAAAGACGCCAGCAGGGATTTCGAAAATACAACTTTTGTTGAGTTGGAAGCTGCTTCACCTTTGCTTGAAGAATGGGCGGTTACAGTAATTCATCCAGATTATTCTGCAGTGCTGGCAACTAAGGAAATTCCAGGTTTGCAGAGAATTAATAAAGAAAATTACCGAACTTTTGAAGGCTTTTTGAGCCTTGATTCAGAAATTGCTGCTGATTCGGCAGCCTACTATCAGAAGTTACTGGCCCAGAAAGAGATTAATTATCTTGACCGCGACTGGCAGCCGGCAGAATTGAAAAATCAAAAACCCGAATTTCAGAAATTAATTTCTCTATTTATCAATGATTCTCTTTTTGAGTTAGAAGACAAACTGCGCAGTCTGGAAGAAAAGGAAATGCGTTTAGATGAAATGGTAAAGGATAATAAAGAGCTGAGTCGTGAGACTATGCAGAAGCTATGTGAGGCCGGTGAGTTTAGAGATGAAGACAGTCTTTTTCATATTTTGAGAATTGGCTTTACTTCAGCTTTAATGTACAGGGAATTGGGAGCAGATAAAAAAAGTATTGAAAATATCTTTTTTGCTTCACTGCTGCATGACCTGGGAAAAATCGGGATTCCAGATTCAATATTACAAAAACCAGGAAAGTTGAATGCTGAGGAATATGAGGTAATGCAGAACCACCCTGAAATTGGAGCAAAAATTCTTGCAGGGTCACATTCTGAAGTATTAAATATGGCCTATAATATTGCCTATTCTCATCATGAAAAGTGGGACGGCAGCGGTTATCCTCAGGGTCTTAAAGGTGAAGAAATTCCAGTTGAAGCCAGAATAGTAGCTCTGGCAGATGTTTTTGATGCGCTTTCTTCAAAAAGAGTATATAAAGATGCTTTTTCGAGAGAAAAATGTGTAGAAATTGTTAGCAGTGAGCGCAATCAGCATTTTCAGGGAGAAATACTTGATATTTTGCTTAAACATCTTGATGAAGTTTATGCCTTTCGCAGGGACTTAAAAGTTTTTTCTGAGGGTAAAACAACCAGAGAAATTTCTGATTACTTTTTCTCTGTTGATTTTAGTATTTTTGAATTTTTAAAAATGAGAGAGATGATTAATTCCTAAATTATTTTTATAAAGTACTTTAATTATATTTGAAATAATAAAGCTGACAGTAGAGATCCTGTTGAAGGATGCCTTAAAGCTGTCAGCTTTTTTGATATATTTAACTTTTGAATTTTAATTATTCATTAAAAGCATTATCAGGTGTCCACTGCTTGTAGATTTTACCTACAGCATCGGGTCCTGGCTTAAGGGTAGGTTTACCTGGTCTCCAGCCGGATGGGGTAACTTCTTTACCACCAGTTTCTCTTACTAACTGGAATGCCTGAACCTGTCTGATAAGCTCTTCCACATTTCTGCCTACAGGAGGAGTCAGTACTTCCATAGCCTGTAATACACCATCAGGATCAATGATAAATCTGCCGCGAACATCTATACCAGCATCTTCATCATAAACTCCAAATTTCTTTCCTACTTTTCCAGCTGAATCTGAAACCATTGGATAAGGAATTCCACCTTCTACCATCTGGGATAATTCGGTTTCATCCCAAATTTTATGGCTCTGAATACTGTTTGTACTAACAGCTATTACTTCTACGCCTAAATCTCTCAACTCATCATACTTGACGGCAACTGCCGACAGTTCAGTAGGTCAGACGAAAGTGAAATCTCCTGGATAGAAACAAACAACACGCCAACTACCATCATAATCAGATAATGATACTTCTTTAAATTCGCCCTTGTGATAAGCTTTCGCTGTAAAATCAGGGGCTTTTTTACCAACTCTAATCATATTATTACCTCCTAAGAAATTTTTTGAATAATTAAAATTCAATCTAAAATAATTATATCAGAAGCCTCTTCGCTATTTAGTGTGGGTTTTTATTGTTCTTTTATTTAATATAGCTGAATTAATTCATTTTCATATCCAATTATGGTATACTTTACCTA
>NZ_QAXS01000041.1:0-2665 GCF_003053565.1 Halanaerobium saccharolyticum
TAAATATTCTTCAGTTTGAATTAAATCTGTTGCAACCAGGTCTGGTAAATTCATTAAATCTGTGATAAACTTATTATGCATTTGCTTGACTCCTTCATTGAATTTTTGGTGTTGTAACTATTTAATTCAACGGAGCCAGGCAAATGCCTTTTTTATTTAGATATTTTTAGATTTACAGTTTTTTCTTCACAACATTAATTATACAACCATAATATTATTCAATTTGACTGTCATAACCTGGCTAATAGAATTATTGAGGAGGGAGATTAAATGCTTGTCTGGTGTATTTATGATATTGTTGAAGATAAAGTCCGCAAAAAAATTTCTGATAAAGCAATTGAACAGGGCTTATATAGAGTTCAAAAATCAGTTTTTGCTGGAAACATAGATAATAACTTACTGGATGAATTAATTGTTTATTCAGAGGATTTAATAAATCCGGATGATGATTCTGTCTATATTTTTCCAATGTGTCAGGAAGACTTTAAAAAAATTGAATTACTGGGGCAGGCATTTAATAAAGCCAAAGTTAATGATGAGCTGCAAAGTTTATTTAGTTAGGAGTTTTAAAAATGAGTGAAAACATTAGTCTGACTCCAAGTATAGTTATGGAATATTTATACTGTCCTCGTTTTATTTATTATATGCTTTATCTGAAAATATCTCAGCATGAGGGAAGAAGATATAAGGTCCAGCGGGGTAAAAGTTCTCATCAGAGAAAATTAAAAGTTAACAAATCTTATTTAAGAAAAAAGATTGGTGTTAAAGAAAAAATTCTGGATGAAAAGTTATATTCAAGAACATATAATATTCACGGTATAGTAGATGAAATTCTGTTTTTAGAAGATGGAACTGCCGCTTCTTTAGATTACAAATTTGCTAAATATAAAGAGAGGACTTTTTTAACTCATAAATATCAGGCAGCAATGTATTCTTTGATGATTAAAGATAACTACAATATAGAAGTAAAAAAAGCCTTTATTGTTTATATAAGAAGTAAGAGTAAATTGATAGAGATCGAAATAAAAGATGAAATATATAATGATTTGCAGATTATTTTAAATGAAATCATCAATATAATTCAAAAAGGATATTTTCCCAAAAGAACAAAATATATAAGTAGATGTCGAGACTGTACTTATAGAAACATTTGTATAAAATAGTCAGGAGGGGTTAGGGTGGAAATTAAGCTTACAAAATTAAGTTATGAATTAGAGGACGAGCTTCCTGTTAGGTATGGACACAAATTGCGAGGTTATTTTGCGAATAAATTTAAAGATGTTTTATTTCATCAGCACAAAAAAGATGGTAGTTTAAGGTATAAATATCCGTTGATCCAATATAAAATTATTGATAATAAGCCTTTAATAGTCGGTTTGGGTGAAGGAGCAGAAAAAATAATAAATCATTTTATGGATATTGATAAACTGCAATTTGAAGACGAAATATATAGTAATCCTGCAGGAAGATTAAATGTAGATCAAGAAGAGGTATTTATTAATAATAATTATGACATGCCGGCTTATAAATATAATTTTATTACTCCCTGGCTAGGATTGAGTCAAAAAAATTATAAAAAATATAGAAATAATTATCTTGATGCTTCTGCGAAAGAAAAAATGAAATTCTTAAAACGGTTAATTATTGGTAATATACTAAGTTTTGCTAAAGGGGTAGACTGGTGGATTGAAGAAGAAATAGTTGTAGAAGCAAAATTAGAGGAGGTGTCAGTTAAATTCAAAAATAAAGAGATGATTGGCTTTAAAGGTTATTTCTTCAGCAATATTTATCTACCTGAATTAATAGGATTAGGAAAATCTACTAGCAGAGGTTTTGGAACTATCAGTAGAGAAAAAATTCTTGATTAGGCTTGTTTTAAGACTAGAAATTTTATAAAATATAACTAAGAAAGAGTAAAAATTATAAATTCTGAGGCAAAATTATTTTTCTTGAAAAAACTGAACCTTGATAATCCAATAAATGGCAATTTGGTCAAAATGGTCAAAGTTGCGGGATTTGGTGTAAATTTAGATATTTTTCTAGATTTAATTGGGGATAAACCCTTTAAAAAATTCTAGGAGAAGTGCTTTAATGACTGTTATAAAAGTTAATTTAAACTATATCGGGTTCCAGTGACTGATCCACTAAAATAAGGATTGAAACTTATTATAGGATTATACTTGACAAACCTTGAAATTGTTCCAGTGACTGATCCACTAAAATAAGGATTGAAACTTTCACTCTCTCCCTCATAATCTAATAGAGTGCAAGTTCCAGTGACTGATCCACTAAAATAAGGATTGAAACCCAACGTCAATATCATAGAAAGTTTTATTATACTCAGTTCCAGTGACTGATCCACTAAAATAAGGATTGAAACATAGTTATCCACTCATCTCTGTTAGGTTCTTTCGAGGTTCCAGTGACTGATCCACTAAAATAAGGATTGAAACTTTGTTTTTCTAATTCTTTATAATTAATATTTAATAATCTTAAAGTTCCAGTGACTGATCCACTAAAATAAGGATTGAAACCCTCCTCTCATATCCATTACTGCTCCTATTTCTCCAGTTCCAGTGACTGATCCACTAAAATAAGGATTGAAACTAAGTACTTATTGTATTCCATTTAAGGTCTTAAGGGTTCCAGTGACTGATCCACTAAA
>NZ_QAXS01000041.1:2764-26123 GCF_003053565.1 Halanaerobium saccharolyticum
AGTTCCAGTGACTGATCCACTAAAATAAGGATTGAAACTAAGTACTTATTGTATTCCATTTAAGGTCTTAAGGGTTCCAGTGACTGATCCACTAAAATAAGGATTGAAACACGTTACCGTCCAGGAGAGTACCAACATCAGCCATGTTCCAGTGACTGATCCACTAAAATAAGGATTGAAACTCTCCTACCATAGCTTTTGGCCAGGCAACAATATTAGTTCCAGTGACTGATCCACTAAAATAAGGATTGAAACTTTGTAAAAGTTTCAGCTTGATCACCAGTTAAAGCTGTTCCAGTGACTGATCCACTAAAATAAGGATTGAAACTTACTGGAACAAATTTTTTGAGCATACATTTATAAGTTCCAGTGACTGATCCACTAAAATAAGGATTGAAACTCCGCACATATTTCCAAAAAGTTGATGATCCCACAGTTCCAGTGACTGATCCACTAAAATAAGGATTGAAACTTATAGAGGAGGAGGAAGATAATGAACTACAAGAAGTTCCAGTGACTGATCCACTAAAATAAGGATTGAAACTAAGTACTTATTGTATTCCATTTAAGGTCTTAAGGGTTCCAGTGACTGATCCACTAAAATAAGGATTGAAACACGTTACCGTCCAGGAGAGTACCAACATCAGCCATGTTCCAGTGACTGATCCACTAAAATAAGGATTGAAACAAGCAGGTGTTGAATTAACATCAACCCCAAATTGGTTCCAGTGACTGATCCACTAAAATAAGGATTGAAACTATTCATTATTCCGTCTTCATCAGTCAGACCGTCTAGTTCCAGTGACTGATCCACTAAAATAAGGATTGAAACAATAATCTGCGTCATAAACTTCATTTTCATAAAAAGCCCGTTCCAGTGACTGATCCACTAAAATAAGGATTGAAACGCCATTGGTTCAGTATATTCCTTAATAATTCCTGAAGTTCCAATGAGTATATTCCTTAATAATTCCTGAAGTTCCAATGACTGATCCACTAGAATAAGGATTGAAACGCTACAAAAGGAGCGATCTGTCGTCCTCCTTTTCTGTTTCAATGATTGATCCACTAGAATAAGGATTGAAACTTGGACCGTTCTTCTGTTTCTGTAGCATTTTGCTGCGTTCCAGTGACTGATCCACTAAAATAAGGATTGAAACGCTGCACTTAATATACTTAACCCTAGCTTTGATGCAGTCATAACTGCAGATCCACTAAAATAAGGATTGAAACACAAACTGGTTAGAGTATTATAGCTGCATATTTCCATTCATAACTGCAAATCCATTAAAATAAGGATTGAAATATATAAGCCATTATTATCAGCTCTTCTTATTTGTTTGTCATTATTACTGATCCACTAAAACAAGGATAGAAACCAAATGTGTAATCAATTTAATTTTATTCAAATTTTAGATTGCATATAATTAAATCAGAAAATAATCAGATTTCAATTGGAGGGATAATCATGCTAAATAAAAGAAAAGATTTAATAAAAGCAGTCTTTATCGCAGACGCACTCTCATTCGGTTCCCACTGGGTTTACAGCACAGATAAATTACAAGAAGAATACAGCGGTATAATTGACGAATACAGATCTCCAATGGCTAAATTCCATCAGGGTAAAGAAGCCGGAGATTTATCTCACTATGGAGAACAGGCCTTTGCTTTACTGCAGTCTATATCGGATAATCAGGGCTTTGATTTAAAGAAGTTTAGAGATGACTGGGTTGATTATCTTGAAAATAATGAGATGTACATGGATAATGCAATGCAGGATTCGCTGGAAAAATTCAGAGATTCAAATACCCTAGTCGGAGCAGAAAATCATGAACTGGGAGGTATTGCCCGCAGTCTGCCTTTATTTTTAGAAGCGGATATTACTGAACAGGATTTTCTGGACCTGATTCATTTAACTCATAATGCAGAAGTTGTTGACCAGACAGGAAAATTTGTTTTTAGAGTAATAAAGGAAGTACTGGCAGGTAAAGACTATAAAAAAGCAATCGAAGACAGTAAAGATTTAAATCAGTTCACTGCAGAGAGTTTTGAAAAAATAGGAAGCAAAGACAATATTGTAGCCAGTGCAGATGAGCGAGGTCAGGGCTGTTCGATCGAGCAGGGCTTTCCGATTGTGCTGGATGTTTTGTGGAATGCTGATAATCTTCTGGAAGCACTGACCATTAACATTATGGCTGGAGGAGATACTTCCGCCAGAGCCATGGTAATTGCTGCAGTAATGGCAGCAGCTGAGGGACTGGATTCCATCCCCGAAAAACTAATAACTGGCTTTAATAAATCTCAGTCTGTAAGTGAATTGCTCACAGAAATATAAAAGGAGCTGATAAATGTGGCAAAAATTGCTTTAATCCATACAACACCGGTAACAGTAGATTCTTTAAATAAACTGCTAAAAGAAAAAGAGCCGGAAATTGAAAATATAAATATCGTAGATGATTCAATTCTACCTGAATTAATAAATAATCAGGCAGATATTTCTCTAGTAGAAGAAAGAGTAAAATATTATATTCAGGTTGCTGCTGATCAGGGAGCAGACTTAATTATGAGTGCCTGTTCTTCAATTGGAGAAATTTTTGACAGGGAAAATGAAAATTATAAGCAGCCATTGCTGCGGATTGACTCGGCAATGGCGGAAAAAGCAGTAAAAAATGCAGAAAAAATTGGAGTGGCAGCAACCTTAGCGACTACTCTTAAACCAAGCACAGAACTGATAAAAAAGAAGGCAGCTGCCAGAAATAAAGAAGTAGAAATCAAGACTGCACTTGCTGATTCTGCCTATCAAAAATTAATGGAAGGCAGTCAGGCTGAGCATGACAGACTTCTGGCGGAAAAATTAAAAGAACTGGCTGTAGAAGTAGAGGTAGTAGTTCTGGCCCAGGCATCAATGGCCAGAGCAGTTTCAATTTTACCTGCTGAAGAGCAGAATAAGTTTTTAACCAGCCCTGAATTAGGGATCCAAAAGGCTCTGGAATCTCTTAAATAAATTCTGGAAATCTGCTAATAACTTTTTGACCAGTGAAGAACAGTCTCAAAGCTGTTCTTTTTTTCTTTCAAACAAGGAAAAATCTGATAAACATAGAATATATATAATAGATAGAATTATCACTTAATGATAGATTTACTGTCAAAATATGTTATAATAAAAATACAGAAATTATTAGGGAGGCGGTATTTTGAAAGCTTTTAAGGCATATGATATTAGAGGAGTTTATAATAAGGATTTTGATAAAGAGGATGTCTACAAAATAGGTTATTTTCTGCCGAAACTGCTGGCAGCAGATAAGGTTTTAGTTGGCTATGATGATCGGGAGTCAACTCCAGAAGTTTTTGAAGCTCTGGCAGCCGGTATTACTGACCGGGGAGCAGATGTTTATAAGATTGGCTATGCAACTACTCCAATGGTCTATTACGGGACAGCCAAACACGGTTATAAGGCTTCAGTTATGATTACAGCTTCTCATAATCCACCTGAGTACAATGGGCTGAAGATTTCACGAGAAAATGCACTGCCGGTTGGCTATGATTCCGGACTTAAAGAACTGGAAGAAATGATCGAAAATGAGGAAGTTAAGCCGGTCGGTAAAAATAAAAAAGGTAATATTTTAGAACATGATTTGAAAGATGAATATATAGAGTTCCAGAAATCATATTTGCCTGATCTTTCCGAGCTGGATCTTTCGATAGATGTTTCAAATGGGATGGTGGCAATTTTAACTGATGCAATCTTTGGTGACCAGCCTCATTATCTCTATAATGAACTGGATGGAACTTTTCCCAATCATGAAGCAAATCCCCTGGAAGCTGAAAATAGAGAGGATTTAAAAGAACTACTTTTAGAAAAAGGTTCAGATTTAGGTCTGATCTTTGATGGAGATGGCGACCGGGTAATGTTTTTAGATGAAAAAGGGAATTTTATTTCTCCTGATTTAATTGTTGCCTTACTGGCAGAATATTATATTAATGCAGGCAAGGGTAAAAATGTTCTGTATGACATTAGAACCTCCTGGTCAGTTAAGGAACATATAGAAGAACTCGGTGGAAAGACACATATGTGGAAGGTAGGTCATGCCTATGCCAAGCTTAAGCTTAGAGAAATAGATGGTATCTGTGGAGGTGAATTAGCCGGACACTATTATTATAAAGACTTTTTCTACTGTGATTCGGGAATGCTGACTGCTCTGGTTGTGCTCAATGTGGCTGCCAGACTTAAAAAGGAAGGTAAAGCTATTTCAGAATATATAGCTGAACTGGATAAATATGCGACTTCCGGAGAGGTTAACTTTAAGATTGAAAATAAAAAAGAAGTAATGGAAGACTTAAAAGATTATTTCTTTGCTCAGAGAAAACCGGAGGAATTTTATGATTTTGATGGCTACCGCTTAGAATATAAAGACTGGTGGTTTAATGTTCGACCATCCAATACTGAGCCCTATTTACGACTTGTTGTAGAAGCTAAAAACCAGGAATTACTGGATGAAAAAATGACAGAAATCAGAGAAGTTATGGCAGTAGAATAAACGCAGATTGGGAATTTAGTTTTGGAATTAAAAAGAGACTTCTTTTAGAAAGGAGCGGGTCCTATGGATATTCCTGTTAAAAAGTGGTATGAGGCTGTGCAGACTCGTTATTCTCAACAAAAGTATATGACAAAGGAGATTAAACCCTTTACTTTAAAATCGCTGGAAAAAAAGATAGCGGAGTTGAATCAAATTTACCCGGAAGTTAGGATAGAAATTTTCAAAAAATCAATTAAAGAAATTCTGCCTGCTTTACAGGGTAAATACGGTAATTTTACCGATTCACCGGCTTTCATGGCCTTTGTAATTAATGATAATGGAGAGCACCGCTGGACAAAGATGGGCTATATTGGTGAAGCTGCTATTTTAGAAGCCACCGCTCTGGGGCTTGGAACCTGCTGGGTTGGTGCCCGTTATGTTCCCGAAAGATCCAGAGTTAAACTCAATTTAAAAAGAGGAGAGCGGCTGGTAGCGGTCAGTCCAATTGGATACTCATCTGAAAATTATAATCTGACCAGACATTTTATTTCTAAACTCTTTCCTCATCGGGACCGAAAAAGTGTTAAAGAGCTCTGTCCTGATGGTTATGATCCAGACTGGCCGGGCTGGGTAAAAAATGCAATTAAACTTGGGAGTTATGCTCCTTCCAGACTGAACAGACAGCCCTGGCGTTTTTATTATGGAGACAAAAAACTTGTTGTTGACTGTAAGGGTGAGCCTTCTGCATATAAAAGGTTAGAGTGTGGAATTGCACTGCTCCACTTAGAGATAGGTGCCCTTGATGGAGGTACTTCCGGCAAGATTGAATTTGGCGGACTTGGACTTGCTTCTTTTGTTAGTGAAAGTTGAATTAAATAATTATAACTAATATTTTTCTGGCCGCAGATTAATTTCTGCGGTTTTTTCATAATTTCACATATTTATTTGCTAAAGATTTGACTTTTATAATTTATAATAAGGCTACAGAGATAATTATTTTGAGCTTTAGCGGATTTGAATTTAATAATTTTTTATTATTACTTAACTTTTTGTGGCATGGACTGGGAGGAAAAAATGAGCTATAAAATTTACTTGGTTGAAGATGATCAGAATTTAAATGATATTTTAAGTTCTTATTTAAAAAAAGAGGGTTGGGAAGTAAAAACTTTTCTTAAGGGCGAAACGGCAAGAGAAAAAATTACTGCTGAACCTGATCTCTGGATTTTAGATATTATGCTGCCCGATATAGATGGATTTCAGTTGATTTCAGAGATAAAAAAACAAAATGACAATACTCCTGTAATCTTTATTTCTGCTCGTGATGCTGATTTAGATCGAATAATAGGGCTGGAAAAAGGAAGTGACGATTATTTGGCCAAACCTTTTTCTCCCCGGGAACTGGTGATCAGAGTAAAAAATCTTTTAAAAAGGGTCTATGGAAAAAAAGATGAAGAGCAGAGCTATAGTTATGCGGGCTATTTGATTGATTTTAAGGGAAGAAGAGTGGTAAAAAAAGAGGAAAATAGGGATATTGAGCTGACGGCAAAAGAATTTGATTTACTTGGATTTCTTTTTGATAATCTTCAAAATGCTCTCAGCAGAGAACAGATTATTAAAAATGTCTGGGGAGATAATTATTATGGTTCAGACCGAGTTGTAGATGATCTGGTTAGAAGGCTTCGCAAAAAATTGCCGGAAGCTAAAATCGAAACTGTTTACGGTCACGGCTACAGGATGGTGAAGCAGTGAATAAAATTCTGGCAAAAATCAAAAATAAACCGCTTTCTTTTCAAATCTGGCTGATAACCGGGGCAGTTTTAACTATTGCTCTGCTTTTATATTCACTTTCCCTTCCTTTTATTTTGCGCTCGATAATTATTTCCGAAAAACATGACCGGCTGGAGGAAACTCAGGCCTTTATTATTGAAGAAGGACATTTTGATGATCTAAACCAGGGAGAGGCTCCTGAAGGATTTTCTTTTCCCAAAAACGAAAGTAATAATGACGGCCCTCCAATCAAGTTTTCGCGGGTCCCCCGCCACTTTATCATCAATCAGGATGGTGAAATTACTGATAATGATAATTTAAATATTGCCGAAAAAATTAAGGAAGATATTTTTAGATCTGAAAATCCAGCGAGTCGTTCTGAGCTTAAAATAGACAGTAATGAGGTTATTTACTATGTTTTTCAGGAACTGGATGCTGCCGGAGAAGAAAAGTATATTGTTTCCTATTTAAGAAGCCGCTACAGCGACAGTCTTTTTAGTGAATTTTTTATTCGCCTGATAATTTCGCTGCTCGTCTTTTTATTTTTAGCCTGGCTGATTTCTATTTTTGTAGCGCGTTATCTAACTAAATCACTGCAGGTAATTAAAATGCAGGTCAAAAAAATAGCAAATCGGGAATGGGATCAGCCCCTAGAGATTGACCGCAAAGATGAAATTGGGGAGCTGGCAAATACAATCGAGT
Organism: Halanaerobium saccharolyticum; assembly: GCF_003053565.1. Classification (GTDB taxonomy): domain Bacteria; phylum Bacillota; class Halanaerobiia; order Halanaerobiales; family Halanaerobiaceae; genus Halanaerobium; species Halanaerobium saccharolyticum_B. The sequence goes on from NZ_QAXS01000041.1 coordinate 9,751, forward strand.
GGCTCAGACAGCAGCTGGTCGAAAGAGATGAAAAACAGCAGGAATTTATTCAGCAGATTTCACATGAGATTAAAACTCCAATTATGGTTTTGAGATCCTATGTTCAGTCGATGCAGGACGGTATCTATCCCCGTGGAGATCTGCAGGGAAGTCTGGAAGCTATGGAAGCAGAAAGTTATAAGATGGAGAAAAGAGTTAAAACTCTAATTGATATCAGTAAAATGGATTATTTAAGCAGACAGAATTTAAAATTAGAAGCAGTAAATATTGACAAATTACTGGAAAAGAAACTGGAAAAATTAAGCTGGCGGCGCAGAGATGTCAGCTGGTCTTTGATCTCAGATAATATGAAGCTAAAAGCAGATAAAGAAAAATTAGAAGTGATTGTAGAAAATATTATCGATAATCAGTTTAAATATGCTGCTGAGAAAATTAAGATTTCTTCAAAAAAAATAAAAAAAGAAGGAAAGCCCATAATCCAGCTTAGATTCTGGAATGATGGAATAGAAATTGACAGTTCAGAGCTCAAAAAAATCTTTGATAAATTTAAAAAAGGTGATGATGGTGAATATGGCCTCGGACTTGCAATTTCAAAAGTTCTGGTAGAATTACATGGTGGAGAAATTTGGGCTGCTAATGAAGACGGTGGGGCAGCATTTTATATAAATTTTTGTGAAGAATTATAGAAGAAACCTAAGGTTTATAAAATATATAATGATATTACAGCAACTTTAAAAGGAGGAAGAAAATGAGGATCAGAAAATTTAGTGTTTTAATGCTGCTATTACTGGTTATTTTTTCAGCACCTGTTAGTGCAGCAGAAGTTTTAAGTCTAAATCAGGCTTTAAATATAGCTGAAGAGGAAAATCTTGATTTAGAAATGGCAGAAATTGAATATCAAAAAGCGGAAATTAATCAGAAAAATTTAGAACTGCAGAATAAATATAATTTTACTGAGGTAAATAAACTGGAAATTAATAAAAGCTATTTGAGCACCGAAAAACGTTATCAGGATACTAGAGCCAGAATAATAAAATCTATTATTCAGCAGTATACCAATTTATGGTTAACTGAAAAGCAGATCGAGGCTCAAAGCCTGACAACTGAAGCAGAAGAAAGACTCTATAATGAAATGCAGGCCAGATATGAACTCTCACAGATCAGTCGTCTGGATTTGCTGGACCAGTCCAATACTTTTAATGAAGCTCAAAATAATCTGGAAAACTTAAAAAATAATTATCAGCAGAGTCTGCTGGAATTCAAAACTGCTTTAAATTTAAAGGATCAAGAGCTAAAAATTAAAGAACTGCCTGCACCTGAAATCTGGAATATTACTGAAGCTGAGGCAGTGAAAAAGGGTCTGGAAAATAGTAATGACTTAAAAATTGCCCAGCTTGATTATAAGCTGGCTGAAAAAGAATACGCAAAGAAAATAATCGATGCTTCAGATTCTGAACAAAAAATTGCCGGGCTGGACTTAAAATCAGCTGAACTTGCCCTCGAAAAAGCAGAAGAGGAATTAAAAAATAGTATCAGCAAAGCCCATTTGAAACTTAAACAGGCCGAAAAAAATATAGATTTACAGAAAAATAATCTGGAAAGAGCTGAAAGTCAGTTCAGTCAGGTTCAACGACAGTTTGAACTGGGCAGTGTTAATAAAACGACAGTAATTCAGTATCAGGCTTCTTTAGTTAATAGTGAATATCAGTTTAAAAACTCATATCTAAATTATTATCTGGCCAAAGAAGAATTAGCAGATTTATTAAATATGGAGCCAGGGGTGACAATAAATGCAGTTAATTAATATTAAAACGAAAAATTATTCAATTCATTTTATTACGGGTCTGTTTCTAATCTTATTTTCTCTATCCACTGCTGGCAGCACAGCAGCTGCGGAAATTTCGCTGAAAGAAGCCGTTGAACACGGCCTGGAAAACAATCTGGAAATCAGACAGCAGATAAATGCAGTTGAAAATGCCGAACGTCAGTTAAAAACTATTAGAGCTCAGCAGGGGTGGCAGATTGAAGTTTCAGCTAATTATAATGAAATTATTGATCAACCAGAAACTAATAGATTAAGCTCAGGAGTTACATCTCCTGGTGGTTCTCAGGAAGCTTCGGAGGGAGCTAATACTTCCCTATCAATAAGTAGAAATTTCAGCTCAGGTTTTAATTTATCTCAGACAGCCGAAGTTGATGATCAGGGAGATAGTGATTATACGGTAAATATTGCCTATCCTTTATTTAAGGGAGTACCAACTGAATCAGAAAAAGCCTATTATGAGCAGGAGCAGAAGCTGTTAGATGCTAAAAACAGTTTAAATTCACTGCTGGAAGAAAAGCTCTCAGCCTGGCTGGAAAATTTTCTTCAGCTGCAGCGGCTGGATAAAAGTCGAGAAAATGCCGAATTGCAGCTTCATACTGCAGAAAAAACTTTAGCAGAAAGTAAAAAATTATATTCAGATTCGCAGATTTCAGAGAGTGAATTAAAGACTGCGGAGTCAGATTTTATAGATGCTGAAAACAGCTTTTCTGAAATAAATAATCAGTTTAAAAATGCTCTTAAATCATTTAAACTTACTTTAGCTTTAAATGAAGGGACAGAGATCAATCTGGAAGCTGACGAATATTTAGAGGAAATCAAAGCTCAGCTTATTGATTATCAGCAGTATGATTTTGAAAAAATGTATCAGAGTTTAACTGCAGCTGATTATGACCTTAAATCTGCCGCAGTTAACTTAGAATTACAGAAAAAACAGCTGCAGTGGTTTGAGGATGAAGGCAGAGCTGAGATTAATTTAAATGGAAGCTATAATCATTCTGCGGAAGTTTCAACTATTGGAGTTAACTTTTCCTATGATCTCTTTGATGGAGGACAGCGCAAATTAAATGAGCAGAACTTGAGGTCCAGGCTGGAGCTGGCAGAAGATAATTATCAAAATTTAAAAGAAAATAAAAAAATAGGTCTGGAAAACCAGCTGAATAAAGTATTGACTGCTGAGAGAAGTCTAGAAAGCGCAGAGTTAAAGCTGGATAATGCAGAAAATAATTTAGAACTTGCTAGAGAGCAGCATCAGGCTGGTTTGATTACAGAAAAAGCCTATAACAAGCAGCAGCTGGCCTTTAAGCAGAGTCAGTTAAACTATCAGCAGGCAGCAGATAATTTATTTATTGAAAAATTGAATTTAACCATGCTTTTAAATAATCAATATCCAGATAAAAATAGAGGTGTAAAATAATGAAAAAATTTCTTAGAAAAAACAGAGTGCTTGCAGTAAGCTTAATTTTAATGGCAGTTATTTCAGCTGCAGCTTTAGGAAACGGATTTTATGACTTTTTTGTTACAAATGTCAGTGCACAGGGCCCAGGTGGGGGCGGTGGAATGGGCGGCGGCCAGGGAGCTGGAAACCCGGAAATGAGCAAGGAAGCTGCTGCTGAGGAGGAAACTGATAATGCAGCTGAAGCAGCGGCAGTCGAGGTAGCTGAGGTAAAAAAAGATAATTTTTACATTTATACTACTGTTAGTGCCGAATCAGAAGCATCTGAGGAAGTAATGCTCAGCCCCCGAATTCAGGAAATTGTAACAGAAGTAGCAGTTAATGTAGGAGACTCAGTAGAGGCAGGTGACAGGCTGATCAAGCTGGATTCCCGCAGTAATGAAATCAGCGTTATTCAGGCAGAAGCTTCTTTAAAAAGCGCAGAAGCCAATCTTCAGAAAGCTTTAAATGGGCCTCGAGAAGAAGAAATTTCCCGTCTGGAAGCTCAGCTTGAACAGGCAGAATCAGAATTAAAATTGAGAAGAGAAAATTATGAGCGGCAGCAGGAATTATTTGAAGAAGGCTATTTATCTCAGGAAGAGATAGACCAGGCAAATAACCAGCTGGTTGCTGCTCAGAGCAGTTACCAATCTGCTCTTAAGAATCTGGAGATGACCAAAGCCGGGGCAACTAAAGAAGAAATAGCCCAGCTTGAATCTCAGGTAACTCAGGCTGAAGCAGCTTTAGAATCTGCAGAATTAAAATTATCTTATACAGAGATTAATTCCCCTATTGCTGGTATAGTAACTGAAATTAATGCTCAAAGAAGTGAGCTTTTAAGTGGGAACTCTGCAGCTGTGGTAAGTAATATTGATAAAATCAAATTAACTGCCTATATCAGCGAAAATAATATTAATAGTCTGCAGGCTGGAGATCAGGTTATTGTTAATTTTACAGCAATTGAAGCTGATTTTACCGGTCGAATTAAAAGTATCTCTCCCAGAACAGCAGCCAACAGACGCAGTTTTCCGGTAGAAATAATAGTAGATAATCCCGATAATATTATTAAAGCAGGGATGACTTCTCAGGTTTCAATTCCAATTGACAGAGCAGCTGATTCGATAATTATTCCTCAGAATGCACTTTTAGAAGACAGCAGCGGCTACTATGCCTTTGTTGCTAAAGCTGGGAAAGTAGAAAAAAGAAAGCTGGAAATTAGCCTGGAAAGTGAAAATAATGCTGCAGTGAGCTCAGGCCTTGCAGCTGGCGAAAAGGTTGTAACCCTGGGTAAAGAAGAATTAAGTGATGGGGACAGTATTCAGGTTGTTAATCGGGGGGATAACTAATGAAAATCTCCGATATATCAGTAAATAGACCGGTTACAATTACAATGTTAATCCTGGCAGTTATTTTAATTGGAGGAATAGCCTTAACCAGGCTGCCGATGGATTTAACTCCTGAAATGGAAATGCCATTTTTAATGATTAGAACCTCCTACAGTGGAGCAACTCCAGAAGAAGTAGAAGAACTTGTGACCAGACCGGTCGAATCATCTGTGGCTACAATTGATGGTTTGAGTAATTTAAACTCAACCAGCAGTGAAGGCAGCTCAATGGTTTTTCTGGAATTTGATTACGGGACTAATTTAACAGAAGCAAAAAATGATCTCAGAGATTTGATTTCTCGGATCGAGGCCAGGCTGCCCGATGGAGCAGATGAACCGCGAATAATGAATTTTGATCCCAATGCCCAACCGATTATGCAGCTATCTGTTGCTGGAGGTTCAGCAGTTGAATTAAAAAAGATTGCTGAAGATACAATTCAGCCCCGACTGGAAAAAATAGTTGGAGTGGCTTCTGCTGAGGTCTCTGGTGGAAGAAGTAGAGAAATCAGAATCAATGCAGACCAGGAACAGCTTGCAGCCTATAATCTCAATTTAAATCAGATAGCTGCTGCAGTAAGAGCCAGCAATCAGTCCGGTGGTTTAGGCACAGTAATGGTTGGAAATGAAGAAATTTCTGTTCGTGCCCTGGGAGAATTTGAAGATTTCAGTGATCTAGAAAAAATTGAAATCACAACAGCAGCAGGGGATAAAGTCCCGCTGACCTTACTGGCTGATTTAGAAGATGGTTATCAGGAAGTAAACAGCATCAGTTATTTAAATGGACAAGAGAGTATAGGACTTTCAATTCAAAAACAGGGTGACAGCAATACTGTTACAGTTGCTGAAGAAGTTAAATCAGCTGTGGCAGAACTAAGAGAAGAAATGCCCGGGATAGATATTCAAATTACAAGTAACAATGCTCAATATATTGAGGATTCTATCGACTCAGTACTCCAGAACTTTATTATAGGTGGTATTCTGGCAGTAATTATTCTCTTTTTATTTCTGCGCAACTTCAGCAGTACTATTGTAATTGCAACAGCAATTCCGATTTCCGTACTGGCAACCTTTGCCCTGATGTATTTTGCAGATTTGAGTTTAAATCTAATTACCCTCGGTGGTATAGCACTTGGAGTTGGAATGCTGGTTGATAACTCAATTGTTGTCTTAGAAAATATTTATCGGCATCGAGCTCTGGGAGTAGGCCGCCTGGATGCAGCAAAAGAAGGAGCTACAGAAGTTGCAACAGCTATCAGTGCTTCAACCCTGACTACAGTTGCAGTATTTATTCCAGTAATCTTTATTGAGGATCTGCTGGCACAAATATTTACTCCAATGGCTCTGACAGTAACCTTCTCACTGCTGGCATCACTATTTGTTGCTCTAACCTTTATTCCAATGTTATCTTCAAAGGCCCTGAAGGTTAGTGAAAACGAGTCAGATGAAAATGTTAAAAAGAAGCGTTATGTAAAATATTATCAGAATCTGCTCTCTAAATCACTCAGGCACAGATATAAAATAATTTCAGCCTTTGTTATTTTCTTTATTCTATTTGCAGCTGGACTGGCTGCAGATATAATTCCACTGGAAACTGAATATATGCCGGCCTCTGACCAGGGTTCAATCAGAGTTTTTGCCAATATGACAGGTAATTCAACTGTAGAGTTAAATAATGAGCTGGCTCAAAAACTCTATAACAGAATCGAAGATATCGAAGAAATTGATCTCTTAACCTCTCGGGTTAACAGTGGTCGGGTCAATATGACCGTAGAATTAATCCCACTGGAGGAGAGAGAAAAAGATGTAGCTGCAGTAGCAGAAGAGATAAGAAATAGAACCCGTAATATTCCGGGAGCCTCAGTTAATGTTTCCGCAATGACCTCAATGATGGGTGGAGGTGGAGGCGGAATGGGAGGAACCGCTGTTGAAGCTCAGATAAAAGGTCCGGATTTAGATACCCTACTAACTCTGGGGGAAAATGCTGAAAATCTAATAACAGAAATTGAAGGAATTCGAAATACTAATTTGAGTCTGGAAAAAGGAAATGAAGAAATCCATGTCAAAATCAATAAAACTCAGGCTCAAAATTACGGTTTTACTGACAGTGATATAATATCTTATGTCAATATGGCTTTAAGCGGCAGTACCATCAGTCAGCTAACTGAGTCAGGAGAAGAAATTGCTATAGTTCTTAAATTAAAAGATTCTGAAAGTACATCTTTAAGAAACTTAGAAAATATTAACCTCTTTGGTTCAAATGGGACAACAGTTCCGCTTTCTCAGCTGGCAGCAATTGAAGAAGGAAGAGGTTATTCTTCGATTGCCAGAGAAAATCAGCAGCGCTATATTTCCTTAAGTGCTGATATTTTTGAGCGTCCCTTAGGAGAGGTGCAGACAGAAGTTGAATCAGTAATGGATTCAGAGCTCAATCTGCCCTCAGGTTATACAATTAGCTATGGTGGAGAAGCTGAGGATATGGCAAGTTCATTTTCTCAGTTATTTATAGCAGCAATACTTGCAGTTGTCCTTGTTTACATGGTTATGGCTTCTCAATTTGAATCACTAATTCATCCTTTTGTCATTATGTTTACAGTGCCGCTTTCAGTTGTAGGAGCTGTACTGGGGCTGATAATCACAGATACAGCCTTAAGTGTTAATGGACTAATTGGTGCCATTATGCTGGTTGGAATTGTGGTTAATAATGCAATAGTGATGATCGATTATATTAATAACCGTAAAACTCAGATGAGCAGAAAAGAGGCAATTTTAGAAGCTGCTCCAATCAGACTGCGCCCTATTCTGATGACAACGCTAACAACAACTCTGGCCCTCGTTCCGCTTGCGCTTGGAATTGGTACTGGTGCTGAAACTCAACAGCCGATGGCGATTGTTGTAATCGGAGGTCTCTTATTTTCGACCATCTTAACTCTGATAATCATTCCGGTTGTTTATGATATTGTTGATGAAATAAGAAATAAATTTGTCAACTGGTTAAGAAAAATCGTTCATAAAGAAGAGGCTCTGGAAGAATAAAAGATAATAAATTAATCATTCTAATATCCCGGTTTTGCCGGGATATTTTTTTGCAGAGATTTAGATCTAAAGTTAATTTGATATAAATAATAAATTCACAATTAAATCAAAAAGGATTTAGTAAATCAATCTTGAATAATAATTAAAGAGGTAAATTAATAGAGATATAAAAGGAAATTCAATTTTAATTATTAATTGGGGGTAAAAAAATGCAGTACAGAAAGATGGGTAAACTTGATGTTGAAGTTTCAGCGCTTGGTTTTGGAGCAATGAGACTGCCAATCAATGGAGACGATTCTTCCAACATTGATGAAGAAGAAGCTATTAAAATGATTCGTTATGCAATTGATAATGGGGTTAATTATGTAGATACAGCCTGGCCCTATCATCAGGGGGAAAGCGAAAATGTTGTAGGTAAGGCCTTAAAAGACGGCTACAGAGATAAAACTTACCTGGCAACTAAATTACCAATCTGGGAAGTCGAAGAAGAAGCAGATCTGGATAAGTATCTGGATAAACAGCTGGAAAAGCTGCAGGTAGAAAAAGTTGATTTCTATCTTTTACATGCCTTAAATGCAGAGCGCTGGCAGAAGATTAAAGATTTAGATATCATTGAATGGGGAGAAAAGAAAAAAGAAGAAGGTAAGATTGAATATCTCGGCTTTTCTTTCCATGACAGCCATGATGTATTTAATGAAATTTTAGACGGCCATGACTGGGATTTCTGTCAGATTCAGTATAATTATCTTGATACAGAATATCAGGCAGGTATGGCTGGCCTTAAAAAAGCATATGATAAAGGTACAGCAGTTGTAATTATGGAACCTATTCGCGGCGGCTGGTTGGCCCAGGAACCACCAAAAGCAGCCAGAGAATTATTCGAATCTGAAAATGAAGAGAGAACTCCAGTCGAATGGGCTTTACACTGGATCTGGTCTCAAAAGGAGCCGGGAGTAGTTTTAAGTGGAATGAGCAATATGCAGCAGCTTAAAGAAAATCTGGAGACTGCTTCTGAGTCAGAAGTTGGTCTTTTAACTGAGTCCGAGTTTGAAATGATGGAAAAGGCAGCTGAAGAGATGCGGGGTCCAATTACCTGTACCCGCTGTGAATACTGTCTGCCCTGTCCTGAAGGAGTTAATATTCCCGAAAACTTCTTTAAATTCAATCAGGCCAAATTGCTTGACAAAGGTGAAAAAATGGCTGAAGAATATTATGAGATGGATGAAACAGCGAGAGCAAGCAACTGTGTTGAATGTGGGCAGTGTGAGCCTCAGTGTCCTCAGAACTTAGATATAATTGACTTATTAAAAGAAGTTGATAAATATTTTGCTGATTTAGCTTCTTAAAAAATTAAATTTTAAAATGTTAATGTTAATGGTACCGGGTACCTGGATAAAATCTCCAGGTACCCGGTACCATTTTTTTTTAACAAATTTTCAAAAAAGACTTGACAAAGAAAATTAATAGGATTATACTATGAGTGTACCAGTTAACTAGTGCACTATTAAATTTGGTTGGAAGGAGGGAAGATATGGATATTGATTTCAACGCAGCCTATCCAATTTATGAGCAGGTAATAGAAGAGATAAAAAAGGAACTGGTTAGAGGTGAGCTGAGACCGGGCGAAAAATTGCCTTCACAGCGTAAACTGGCCAAAAAAATAGAAGTAAACCCCAACACTGTTCAGCGAGCTTACAGGGAGATGGAGCAGCGGGGACTTGTGGAAACAAAAAGAGGAAGAGGGACTTTTATAAAGGATGATGATCAGGTGATGATAGAAATACGAAAAGATATGGCAGAAACAGCAGTTAAGGAATTTATAGATGAGATGATTTCACTCGGCTTCAAGCAGGATGATATTGTCGAAAAGATAAATGATAATTTAAAGAGGAGGGACCAGGATGAATGAAAATATAATTGAAATTAAAGGATTAAAAAAGAAATTTCCTGGAGTTCAGGCACTCAAAGGAATTGACCTCAAGATACCGGCCGGAATGATCACCGGGATTGTAGGACCAAACGGCAGTGGTAAATCAACAATGCTTAAAATAATTTCTGGCTTAATTGTTAAAGACAGCGGTCAGATTGTAATTAATCGCAAAAATAAAGAGCAGCATTTGATGCAGGATATCGCTTTTTTACCTGAGATCAATCATCTTTATAAATGGATGACTATTGCCGAGATGATTAAATTTCATGAAGAGCAGTACAGTGATTTTTCTGCTGCTAAGGCGGAGGAACTTCTAAAATTTATGAATCTTAAACTGGAGCAGAAAATCAACAACCTTTCTAAAGGAATGGTTGCCAGGCTAAAGCTGGTTTTAGTTTTAAGCCGCAGTGCTGAAGTCGTTATTTTAGATGAACCTCTGGCAGGAATTGATCCGGCTTCCAGAGAGAGAATCTTAGAAACATTAATTGGAGAGTTTGACAGTGAAAATCAGACGATTATTCTGGCTACTCATGAGATAATCGAGGCAGAAAGATATTTAGACCATGTAATTTTTATCGAAAACGGTGAACTCTTACTATCTGCAAATGCTGATGATCTAAGAGCAGAAAAGGGTAAGTCTATTAGAGAACTAATCGGGGAGGTATTTGAATGAAAAGTCTAATTTCCTTAATCAAAAAAGAAGTCAGACAGTTAAATATTTTAATTATAGTTTCAACACTAATTATTGCTGCCTGGGAATGGTTTTTAATCACCAGGACTGAAAATTGGCCGCAGGGGTTGAGCTTTGGACTCGGTTTTATCCCTCTCTTTTTTATGCCGCTGATTATGCTTTTTCTGGCCTATAACTCATACCGCAGTGAGTGGGGAGCAAACACAATTTATCTTTTAAAGATTCTTCCCCGCCGAGGTTATGAAATTAATTTTGCCAAAGTATTTCCGGCCTTTGCTTATTATCTAATTTTAAGTGGTGCTCTGATTTTAGTTAACCTATATTTTCACCAGGGTTTTTTGGAACAAGCATTTCGTCAGGCTCCGGAAATGCTGGGGAGAGAAGTATTCAGTGAATTTCTGCTTCTTGCTTATCTCTCTTATTTAATAACTGGAATCCAGATTTATCTGATAACCCAGTTTTCTTACCTGGTGGCCACATTTTTTAACCGTTTTAGGCTTTTAATCAGTATTCTGGTCTTTATTTTGAGTCATTATTTGATTTTAAGAATTGGAGGCTTTTTAAACTACCTCTTTAACTGGCTGCCGGATTTTCCACTATCAATTTTTACAGAAACCCCGGCTGGAGTTAGTGAAACGACAATTTATATTGGCTCTGCACCATTTATGGTAATAGCAGTTATTATGATTGGGCTTTTTTTCTTAAATTCCCGGTTGCTTGCTTCTGATGTCGATGTTTAAAAGGAGGAAAAAATGAGTAGAAAACAATTTGTAACTTATCTTTTAATAATCTTAACTCTGGTAATGATTGTTGATATCAGATATGTACGCTCTGATAATCATTTATTTGAAGGATTTATTACCGAATCAATTGAAGAATTGATTGAAATGGAAGGTGCTGTTTTTCAGAATAATTTTGACAGTGACAGTATTAAGGCAGAAAAGGATGGAACTTTAAATTTAGGAGCCGAATTTCTGGCTGAAAATGAAGAGCTGAGCAGTTTTTACCTAAAAAACGATTTTGGCAGTATCGATCTTAGAGGAACTGATAATCAGGAAATAACTATTGATTATACTCTCAAGGTTCACGCTGAGGATACCGAGGCAGCAGAAGAATTTATCAAAGATTTAGAAGTGATTTATAATCTTGAAGGTGAAGAAATTCAAATAGCTTTAAATAAGAGTCAGACTGCTACTCCGGATTTAATCAATGTGGTAGAAATTGATTATCAGATCAGTGTTCCGAGAGAGTTAAAAGCTGAACTAAGCAATAAATACGGCAGCTTAAATGTTGCTGAATTAGAGTCTGAATTAGAGGCCAGCAACCGCTACGGCAGTACAGATATTGATAAAATTAACGGTCCAGCGGTAGTTAGTTTAGATTATGGAGAGGCTGAAATTAGTAATCTTGGTTCTAGTCTGGATTTAGAAACAGCCTATACAGAAAATACTGTTCGCAATATAGCTGGGGAATTCCAACTGGAGAGTGCTTATGGGTTTAACAGGCTTGAAAACATTGAATCTGATTTAATAATCGACAGCCGCTATGGTGGTGCAGAAATCAGCCGGGCTAAAGATGTAGAGGTCAACAGCCGCTATACAGGTTTTAGTTTTGAAGATATCAGCGGTAAAATAACTGCAGATATAGAATACGGTGATTTGAGATTAAGAAATATTTCTGATCTGGATTTAGAGCTCCGCTATGCAGACTGTACTATCGAAAGACTCAGAGATTATGAATTATATAATTATGACCTCAGGGTAGAGTATGGTAATATAGAGGCCGATTTAGGTGGAGTGAATTATGATAATCAGGAAGAATTAAGCTATCAGGGAGCTGAGGCTGAATATGAGATTTTGATTCGTTCCGAATATGGTGATATTGAGATCAGATAGTTTTTGTTCTTATCAGGCAGTTTATGATATAATTAAACTGCCTGATAGGAGTTGATTAAATTGTTAAATAAAAAAGTTAAATTAATTTATAATCCGGCAGCTGGAGACAGATCTTTTAATTCTTATCTGGATAAGTTTTTAGAGAAATTTCAGGCTGCCGGTTTTAAGGTAGATATTTACCGCAGTATGGAGCCGGGAGATTTTGGGATTGGTCTGGAAAATATTGACGAGAGTTTTGAAGCGGTAATTGTTGCCGGAGGAGATGGTTCTGCCAGCGAAATGGTTGATCTGATGCAGAAAAATAAAATTGATCTACCACTGGGTATTATTCCAGCAGGAACTGCCAATGATTTTGCTTCTTTTCTCGGGATGACTCAAAATATTGAAAACAGTGTTAAAAGAATTTTAGACTGGAAAGTCAAAGAAATTGATGTCGGCCGGGTTAATGGCCGCTATTTTTTAAATGTCTGTGTTGGCGGAATTATTTCACAGATTGCCCATGGAACTGAAACCGAAATGAAAAATAGACTGGGCAAAGTAGCTTATTATCTGCAGGGATTAAAAGAATTGCCCAATATTAGATCAATGCAGCTTGAAATTGAAACTTCTCAGAAAAAAATTGAGGGGGATTTTTTAGGTTTTTTTGTTTTTAACAGTAAAGATGCCGGTGGTTTTAAAAATGTTGCCAAACTGGCCTCAATTGATGACGGCTTATTTGACCTTTTAGCAGTTAAGACCGGTAATATTCTAAAACTGAGCTCAGCAGCAGCTGATCTATTTAATGGTAAGGAAATTAAAAATGAGAATTTGATTTATCTTCAGGATAATTATTTTAAAATCACCTTAAAAAACAGCAGCAAAGAGCAAAATTGTGATATTGATGGTGAAAAAGGACCCGCATTTCCCTTAGAAATTGAGCTGGTTCCTGCCGCTCAAAAAGTTTTTACAGCTTAATTAGTCCTGATGCAGGAAAAGAGCTTTAAACAGCTAATTATATACTAAGATAATCACATTTTGCCCTGCTGCCAGGTAAGAGCCTCTCTAATTGCACTTTGAGCTTGGAGAGGTTTTTGCCATTTAGGCAGGAAAAATTATTGAAACAGATTAGAAAAAGGAGAATTTAAATGTTAAAATGTCAAAAAATTTTTAAATTGAATAAAATAATCTTAGTTTTAATGATTATTTTTTTTACTGCTGCACCGATTCAGGCTCAGACTGAAAAAGAGATTGAATTCTGGACAATAAATTTAAAAAATAGTTATCAGAACTACTTTCTCAATAAAATTAGTCAGTACGAAGCAGATAACCCTGAAATAAAAATAATCTGGGAAGATATCAGTTTTTCTTCTATTAATCAGCAGCTTCGTTATCGAATAGCTGAAGGCAATGTACCGGAAGTGGTTAATTTATCACCTCAGTTAATGGCTTCACTGCTTAAAGCAGAGCTTTTATTTCCAATTTCAAGTTTAGATAAAAATTACAGCAGCAGTTATTATCCTTTATTATGGGAAAATGGCAGCTATCAGAATCAATATTATGCTTTTCCCTGGTATTTAAGCTCTAAATTAATGGTTTTTAATCAGGAAATTTTTAAAATTGCAGGACATAATCCAGCAGAAATTCCGGAAACTAAAACTGAATTATTTAATCTGGCTGAAAAAATAACCGAAAAGACTGGTGTCTACGGACTGATGCCCCAGATTAAAATTCAGCATGAATTTCTGGAAGCAGGGATAGATCTATTTAAAGTTGAAGCTGGACAGACTAAGGCTGCTTTTAACAATCAAAAGGCTGTTGAGATTATCAAAAATTATCAAAAACTGGCTGCAGAAGAAGTTATTCCAGCTGACAGTTTAAGTGCAGGCTTTAATATTGCCCTGGAGCGTTATCAGAATAATGATCTTGCTATTTTATTTACAGCCCCTCAATTCTTAAGCCAAATTGAATCAGAATCAGTTTATTTAAATGATGTGACAGCACTGGCAGCAGTTCCGACAGCAGCTGAAGGAGTTATTAATGCTGCTCTAATGAATCTGGTAATTCCTAAAGGAGCTGACCATAAAAGTGAGGTAGCCGACTTTGCCCATTTTATTACTTCAGCAGAGGCTCAGCAGGAATTTTCTCAGCTGGCTTCAGTGCTGCCTTCCGCGGTGATAGAGGAATCAGCTGAGTTTGAAACTGAAGAAATAATCCTGAGGAAAAAAGCAGAGGAATCATTAAGCAGCTCAGCTCAAAAAATATTAAGAAAACAGCTTCCGCGATATCAGGATTTAACCCTGGTACACCCCAGAGCTGATCAACTAATCAAAATCATGGAAGAACAGTTTGCCAAAGCTTTTGCCGGTAAAATTACAGCTGAAGCGGCTTTAAATATTATGGAAGAAAAATGGAATCAAATTTTAGCAGAGGTGGACTGAAATGAAAAAAAATAAATTTTCTATTGTGTTGCTTTTAATTATTATTATTCTGGCAGCTTTCTCTTCAGCTGAAGCTTATTATAAGCCTGAAGAATACAGAAAGTCATTATTAGCAATCAGAGATGTAGAAAGAATACTGGATAAACTGGAGGCAGATTTAAATCAGGCCCAAAATACTTTTAGAATAATTCCTGGAGACAAAATCACATCTGAACTGGAAGTTATAGATAACAGTTATCAGAAAATGATAAACAGCTATCAAAATCAAAATGACTCAGATGTTGAACTTGAGGCCCAAAAAATTAGTGCTCGGGGAAAAAAGCTCAGGCTTGAAATTATTGAATCTAAGCCTGTTCAGCTGCGGGCTTTCTGGCTGGACAGTGGGACTTTTGCAGAGCTGAAGGGGAGAGCAGGAGTGGAAGCTTTCCTTGATCAGGCAGCAGAGGCTAATTTTAATGCTATTTTTCCAGAAACTTTTTACAAAGGGATGACAGTTGTTCCCACCAGTGAGCTTATGGTTCAGGATCCAGGGTTTAAAAGCTGGCAGGAGGATCCTCTGCAGGTTTTAATAGAAGCAGCAGAAAAAAGAGGGATTGAAGTTCATGCCTGGGTCTGGGTCTTTAATGAAAATACAGCCGGTAAGCCGGGAAGAATATTAAGAGAAAATCCTGACTGGGCAAATAAAGATAAAACCGGCGAAATAGTTAGCTATCACAATTCGAGCTGGCTTTCTCCAGCTAATAGTGAAGTGAAAAAATATCTGCAGCAGAGGTATCAGTACCTGGTTAAAAATTATGATCTGGATGGAATTAACCTTGATTACATTCGTTTTCCGGAAGAATTCAGGGGCAGTTTTGGCTATGATAATTCTACAGTTGAGGCTTTTAAAGACAAACATAATTTAGACCCTTTTAAAATTGAAAGTGGGAGCCGGGATGCTGCTTTATGGAATCAGTTTAGAGAAAATTTGATCACGGAGATGGTCAGAGAGAGTTCTGAAATTCTGCGCCAGCTGGATCCTGAACTTTTAATTTCTGCTGATGTAATTCCTGGGAGAGAGGAAGCCCGCTTTAGAGCTCTGCAGAACTGGTCACTCTGGCTTGAAGAGGGGTATTTAGATTTTGTACTGCCGATGACATATACGGAAAATCTTTTCTCAGAATTGAACAGCTGGATCAAAGAGGATCGAGAAATAATCAAAAAACCTCTATATGCCGGTATTTCTGTTTTTAAACTTAGCTCTGCTCAGGTGGTTGAGCAGATGCGGGAGATAAATAAAATTAATCCAAATGGATTTTCTTTATTTGCAGCAGCACACCTAAAAAAGGAAGATTTTGAGAGCCTGGCAGCCGGGATATTTTCAAAAAAAGCAGTACTGCCCCATCAGAACAGAAAAGAATCTCTGGCAGAGATGCAGGATTTTATTCTTCAGAGGTTAAATATTATAAAAGAGGCAGGAAAAATTAATAATGATGATTTAATTAAAATTAGAAGATTTTTAAATCAGAAAGTCAGTCTGGAAACTGATACTTCAAATGCCGAGCAGGGGCTAACACTTTCTCAATTTTCAGCAGCAAATAATTTAAATATTTCTGCTGATGTAATGGAAATACTTGTTTCTGATTTTAATTACCTTGATAATATAATTAAGCTTTATTAAATCTTTAAAAATGAGGATTCTCGGCTAAAGCCAGAAAGTAACAGTCTAAAAAAGTAATAATTGTAATAAATAACTAAAATATTGAACTTTGAAAACTCCATACTGA
>NZ_QAXS01000042.1 GCF_003053565.1 Halanaerobium saccharolyticum
TGGTTTCTGTGATATCTTTGTCCATAGTATATGCTCCTTATTTTTTGGGATTTGGACAAAGACTATCCTAATCCCAATTATAAGGAGTTTTTCTAATTTAAGCAAGTATTTTCGCTAAAAATCGAACTTGACTTTTCTTAAATATTTTTATGCAATGCTAGTGCTTCTAAATATAATTTATATCGCTAAATTCTAACTCTACCTTATCTAATAAACTGTCAGCTGAGTAACTTTCTGCTGTTAAAGTTTTTTCATCAATAGTTTCTGCAGGTAAATAAACATTAAAGCGGCTGTACATTCCGTAAATGCTGTCTAAGGTGATTTTGCCTCCGTGCATTTCTACAATAGATTTTACAAGAGAGAGCCCAATTCCACTTCCCTCACGCTTTTTGTTGAAATTCTGATCTACCTGCCGGAACTGTTCAAAAATAATATCCTGATTCTCTTTTTTGATCCCGATTCCTGTATCTCTTAGAGAAATTTTAATCCAGCCATCTTCTTTTTCAATCCTTAATAAAATCTCATCTCCCTCTTCTGTAAATTTTACAGCATTTGAGATTAAATTTAAAATTACCCGCTCAATATTAAAGGGATCACAGGCAATTACTTCTGAGTCCAGATTTGTTTCAAAGCGAAAGTTTCTGCTTTTCGCCTCCAAATAATCTCGACTGCTTTCTACAACTGATTTGATTAATTCGATAATATCAAAATTAGCCCGATGCAGTTGAAAGGTGTTTACATCAATTTTAGTTATATCAATTAAGTTATTTACCAGCCTCAGCAGTCTAAAACCGTTATTTCTAATTGAGCCGAGATATTTATCAAAATTATTTTTCTGCTCAAATTCAGTGTTTTTTATTTTATATTCCAGCAGCTGCAGGCTGGAAAAAATCAGGTTTAAAGGTGTTTTTAATTCATGAGAAATATTTGCAAAAAACTGAGTCCGAAGTTCACTGTATTTTAGTTCCTCTTTCTGATTTTGGATCCGCTTTTCACTTTCAATTTTTTCGCTGATATCCTGGGCTATAGAAATTATTTCGAGAATTTTATCATTTTTATCTTTAATTAGAGCTGTATTCCATTCACAATAAAGCTCACTGCCATCTTTAGCAATATTCTTATTTACATTGTAACTTTTTTGGCCTTCAAAAACATTCTCTATAACTTCAGTTATTTCTGAATAAGAGTCTTCTGCCACAATAAGATTAAAGTTTCTATTAATAACTTCTTCCTTTTTCCAGCCAAAAATTTCTTCTGCCTTCTCATTCCAGTCAATAATATTTGTTTCCCGATCTGAAACTACAAAAGCAAGCGGTGCTTTTTTGAAAATACTGCTGTATCTTTTTTTATTTCTGTAAAATCTTTTTTCCTTTTCCAGCTCAGCAGTAATATCCTCAGCCAGACAGAGCAGATAATCAACCTTACCCGCCTGATTATGATGGGGGATTGTATCAACTTCAATAGTATAAAGCTGATTATTTATTTCAATTTCCATTTTAGCACTTTTGCGCAGACCCTCTTTAAAGATATTCTGATTAAATTTTTTAACAGATTCAACCTTTTTTTGATTCAGAATCTCTGCTACAGATTCGCCTTCCAGTTCGGAAATTTTGCGGTCACAAAAGTCAGCCATTCTTTGATTTACCGGTCCAAAATGAACTGGATCAGTAAAAATATAGGCAATTTTATTTAAATTATTAAATAAGAAATCAAAATCAGGTGCAAGCTTCTGCATTATATCTCCCCCGGAAATTAATTATTAAAATTATTGAAGACCTGCTGCAAATCTGCTTCAACTTTGTTTAAATCCAGCAGTTTAAATTTCAAAGCAGCAGTTTCCGCCTTTTTAAAAAGCTGCTGATCAATGTTCAACTGGAGTTTTAAAACTCCGTCTTCCAGTCTGTAGCTGTCAGTTGAATCCAGAATCGGTTCTAAAAACTCTCTAATTTCAGCCGGTTTAAAAGCTGGATCTGCTAAAAATTCAAGCTCCAGATATTTTTTCTGCAGGCTGTTTTTAAATACTGAAGGGCTGTCAACTGCCAGAACCTCTCCCTGATTTATAAAGGCAACACGATCACAGAGTCGATCCGCCTCCTCCAGATAATGAGTGCTTAAAATTACAGTTTTTCCCTCTTTTTTTAAACTTAGAACCTTTTTTCGAATGATTTCTGCAGAAATAGGATCAAGCCCACCTGTTGCTTCATCTAAAATTAAAATTTCAGGTTCAGCCAGCAGTGCCCGGCAGATCATCAATCTTTTTTTCATTCCTTTAGAAAAATTTCGCACTTCCTTTTTGGCAGCATCCTGCAGCTGATATTCAGCCAGTAATTCATTCACTCTGTCAGAGCTAACATTATTAATACCGGCAAACAAATTAAGATTATCGAGTGCATTAAGCCTCAGGTAAAGATTACTTTCTTCAAATACCACACCTATTTTTTCCTTCAACCAGGTGGGGAGCCGCCCCTCAATTGTTTCTCCCATTATTTTAATACTTCCCTGATCAGATTTAAGCAGACCCATCAAAATTTTAAGGGTAGTTGTTTTTCCGGCACCATTTGGTCCCAGAAGTCCTACAATCTCCCCCTGGTTTATTTTAAGATTAATTCCATGCAGAGCTTTAAAATCTGAAAATGTTTTTTCTAAATTATTAATTTCGATAATCGGACTATTCATCCTGACCAGCTCCTGTCTGATCCTGGTCATCATTAAAAGCACTCTGATAATCCCAGAAAAGCTGATAGTCAGCATTAATTTTTCTGATATAAACTTTTTTCTCGGAGCGCTCTTCCCGCTGACCAAAATG
This sequence comes from Halanaerobium saccharolyticum, assembly GCF_003053565.1. Classification (GTDB taxonomy): domain Bacteria; phylum Bacillota; class Halanaerobiia; order Halanaerobiales; family Halanaerobiaceae; genus Halanaerobium; species Halanaerobium saccharolyticum_B. The sequence goes on from NZ_QAXS01000042.1 coordinate 2,807, forward strand.
ATCAAATTTTAATAAATAACTTACCTGAAGCTGATAATAATCACCAAAATCCTGTGCGTAGTCAAATTTATCTTTAATTTTTTCAAAATCAATCTCCTCAGCTGCAGAAACCTCTATTTCCTGATATTCCAACTTATATTTTTTAAAATTCTGCTGCTGAAATTCCAGGTAATCTTCTACTGTTATTATTCTTTTTAATTCAGCTGCAAAATTATTAAAAACCTCTTCAAAATTTTCTTCTGCATAATTGGCATAAATATATTCTGTAAATGCTTCTGGACTCTTAAATTCCTCAGCCTGAAGCACAGGAGCTGCTAAAATTATTACAATTACGGCTAGAAAAATACTAGTTTTATTCAACAAGAGAATCAGCCTTTCTAATATAAATAAAAATAATTAAATAAAATACCAGAGCAAAAATACTTAAAAATAACAATTCTAATGAAAGCTGAATTCTTCCACCCTGATAAACCAGAACTTTATCCAGAGCCTGGTAAAGATAGTGAGTGGGAAAAAAGAGAGCCAGTCTCTGTGTTAGAGGAGAAACATCTGCCACCAGAGCTGGAAATATAATCGGAAAATAGATTACAGTAGAAATTGATCTGGATGATGACTGTGATTTGCTAAACAGACTAATGATTAAACCGAGCCCACTAAAAACAAAGGTGGCAATTGAAATGACTATAAATGCAAATAACAGTCTTTTAAAACCAACTGTTAACACTCCATTTAAAGCCCCCATTAAAGTTGAAGTTATTAAAGCAAGAATCAGGGCAAATAAACTTTTGGCAGTGACCACCTGATAAATATTTACTTTTGTAACCAGCAGGGCTGCTAAAGTTTTGTTATCTTTTTCTTCCGATAAGGAAGCAGAAATCAGCATTAATCCAATCATGGTAATTGTTACGGTTAACCAGACCGGTAAAATAGCGCTAGTTCCATCAACTTCCGCAGCAGAATTAAAATCAAACTGAGGACCATTACTCAAATTGTGATAACTTGATAATAACTGAGAAATATTTTCTCTTAAAATAAAAAAATTAACTGTATCCCGACTGTCAAGATAAATCTGATAGCGATCTTCAATATTTTCTGCTTCCGGTTTATAGTTAATAGCAGCATCTATATTACCTGCTGCTGTCTCCGCTTTTCCAGCCTCTAGATCCGGATATTCTTCAACCTTAAAGTTTTGAAAATTATTATTAATAAATGAAATAAGTCCCTGACTTTCCTGACCACTTACAGCAAGTTCGAAATTACGCACTAACTGCTGTGAGCTGACCAGTGAAAACATTAGTGAGGCAAATAACGGCAGCATAATAATCATCAGTGCTGTTCGATTTTTAAGAGATTCTTTTAAATCTTTTTTGATTAATAAAAATATAATCTTAAAATTTTCTTTGATCTTAGACATCATTACTCTCCTAATAAAGTATAATTTATTTTCTAATTTTATTATAATGATAAAGAAGGGAGAAATTAACTTATTCCTCCCTTCAAATTTTTCTTATGAAGCCTTATTATGGAGCCATTCTGTCAAAAAAGTAAACAACGGCCCAGACAATTACAACAATTCCTACTAATTCTGCCATAAGAAAAACCTCCTTTCAGTTTCAAAGCTTAAAATTAGAAATTAAAGGCTATATATATTTATTCTCTAAAAATTTTTATTATCCTTTTTATTCAGCCTTTAAATCGTTTGATTTAGAATAAATTTTCGCCTTAGCTTTTCTGTTGTGTTATAATATTAAGCGGAGGTTGGATAAATAGTGAATAAACTACTTAAGATCTTTTTGATATTTTTTAAAATTGGTTCTTTTACTTTTGGCGGTGGTTATGCTATGCTGCCGATTATCAAAAGAGAACTCGTTGATAATTTAGGCTGGATTAAAGAAAAAGATATCTACAATTATTATGCAATCGGGCAGAGCACTCCAGGAATCATTGCAGTTAATACTGCGACTATGACCGGATACAGCCTCAGAGGTGTTAAAGGTGCTCTGGCAGCAACTACCGGTTTTATTATGCCCTCACTTATTATTATAACGCTTATTGCCACATTTTTTAAGCGTTTTCAGCAAATTGATCTTTTTCAGCATGCTTTTGCTGCCATTCAAATTGCTGTAGTGGCTCTGATTATTGATATAGTAATTAAAATGTGGCAGAAATCTGATAAAACTAAAGTCAGCCTGCTGATATTTTTACTGGCTTTTCTGCTGCTGGTTATTTTTAATATCTCTCCTGTTTTTGTTATTCTGGGATCAGCTACAGCCGGAATTCTAATTCAGTATTTTAGGGGCAATCTGCAGAATGCTTATTATAATTATCAGAATGATAATCAGGGAAGTGATGAATAATGATCTATCTTACACTTTTTTTAGAATTTTTTAAAGTTGGACTCTTTGCTTTAGGTGGAGGCCTGGCAGCTCTCCCTTTTTTACAGGATCTAATAGTAAAATACGGCTGGATGACTGCCGAAGAGCTGCTGAATATGATTGCAATTTCCGAATCAACTCCAGGAGCTATTGGGATTAACACTGCTACATTTATCGGTTTTAATACTGCTGGTATTCCCGGGGGAATTATTGCAACAACTGGACTGGCAGCACCCTCAATTATTATTATCACCATCATTGCCCATTATTTTAGGAAGTTTAATCAGCATCCACTTGTTGAATCAGCTTTTAGCGGTATTAGGCCGGCAGTTGCTGGATTAATTGCCTCAGCAGCCTTCGAACTGGCCCGAGGTGGTATTTTTCAGCTTCAGAATCTGCAGCTTAACGGCAGCCTGCTTGAGCTTTTTGATTATAAATCATTATTTTTACTGCTGATCATTTTTGCCGCCATCCGCAAGTTTAAAAAACATCCTATTATTTACATAAGTACTGCTGCCTTAATCGGAATCATTTTTAAATTCTAAGCTGTTTTTGAAAATTATTATCTCATTTAGTTGCAGATAATAATTTTTTATATTATAATTGGTATAGACCACATGTTGTATATTCCTTAAAAGGAGGTAGAAAATGCAGGAAATTAATAAAAATAGTCCCCTTCCCCTCTATTATCAGCTCAAAGAAAGTATTTTAAATGCTGTTAAAGCTGAAGAGTTTGAGGTTGGAGAAAGATTACCTTCAGAAAGAGAGCTTGCCGAATACCACAATATCAGTCGAATGACTGTCAAAAAGGCAGTTGATATTCTGGTGGATAACGGCTATTTAATTAGAAAACAGGGCAGCGGCACTTTTGTTACTGACTATCAGCAGAGCTACAGTATTTCTCCCCTCTTGAGCTTCAGCAAGGAAATGGAGAAAAAAGGGCTCAATTATACTACAAAGATTTTAAGTTATACTGATATCAGTGACAGTAAAGCTGCAGAAAAAATGAATTTAAAGGCGGAGACAAAACTTTTAAAACTTGAGCGATTAAGACTGATAGAAAACAAACCATTTCTGCTGGAAAACACCTATTTAGCCTTCAATGATTTTAAGGATTTAAAAAAAGAGGAACTGGAAAACAGCTCACTCTTTAAAATATTAAAAGATAAATATGATATTCAGTTGAGCAATGCAGAAGCTGAAGTTGAGGCAGTTATTTTTGATGCCGGTATTGCAGACAAAATGCAGGTAAAAGAAGGTATGCTCGGCCTCTATTTTGAACAGATTAGTAAAGATGAAAACTCAGAGATCATTGAATATACTTCTGCTTATTACCGTAATGACAATTATAAATTTAAATTCACCTTTGACTTAGACTAATTTTAAAAAGGATGTGTAAAAATGAGAATTATTGTAGAAAAAGACTATCATGCGATGAGTAAAAAGGCTGCTTTAATGGTCGCCAGTCAGATCACCTTAAAACCTGACAGTAATCTGGGGCTTGCAACCGGAGGTACACCGCTGGCAATGTATGATAAATTGATTGAAATGTATAGAGAAGATGAAGTAGATTTTAGTGAGGTTCAGAGTTTTAACCTGGATGAATATTGTGGACTTGAGGCAGACCATCCAAACAGCTACCACTATTATATGAATGATAATTTTTTTAATGATATTAATATCAAAAGAGAAAATATTCATATTCCTAATGGTGGCGCTGAAGATTTTGAAAAGGAGTGTCGGGACTACGAAGAGTCTATAAAAAATGCCCGTGGAATTGATCTGCAAATTCTTGGAATTGGTTCTAATGGTCATATAGGTTTCAATGAGCCAGCTGAAAATTTAAATGTAGCAACAGAAGTAGTAGATTTAACCGAAGAAACTATCGAAGCTAACAGCAGATATTTTGAAAGTAAAGATGAGGTACCCAAAAAAGCAATTTCGATGGGGATGGCCACAATTTTAAAGGCCGATAGAATTATTCTGCTGGCCAGTGGGAAAGAAAAGGCTGAAGCTATAAAAAGAACCGTTAGCGGCAAAATCTCAACACAGGTGCCTGCTTCTTTACTTCAGACTCATCCCCAGATTACAATCCTGCTGGATCAGGAAGCTGCATCTTTAATTAATAAAGATGAATTATCAGCCGATTGTCACTTCGAAATCTGTAAGTAGAAATTCGGGGAAAGATTCAACAAAATCAAGATACTTATCCATTACACTCTGGAGATATTTATAATCACTTCCCACAACTGCAACACCTAAGACTGCTGTCTGGATATAATCCTGAGCATCAACCTCTGCTGCAGAGAAGTTAAATTTATTTCTGCTCTTCTGCAGCAGACTTTTTATAATACGCCGTTTATCTTTTAAAGTTGAAGCTCCAGGCAAGTATAATTTGATTTCACAGCTGGCAACTAACATCTTTTTCACCTCGCTACTAATTTATCTGGCCATCATTTAGCTCATCTGCTTTATTTTCAGCCTCTATTTTTTGAATCTTTTCCAGACTGGAATGAAAATTTTCTTTATCAGCAAAATGAATAGTTTGAGTTGGAAATGCAAAATTCACTCCCAGTTCTTTCATTTTTTCTTTAAGCTGCAGATTTATCTGCTGCTGAATATCCATATATACTTTATAATCACTACTTTTTACATAATATACCACCTGAAAAAGCAGGCTTGAAGCCGCAAATTCAGCAAAATGGGCCCGATCAAATTCAGTTTTATTGATAGATTTTATAGTTTCTTCCACTATCCCCGGGATCTGGCTTAACTTTTCTACCGGAGTATCATAAGTCAGTCCAAAACTAAAATTAATTCTTCTCTGCTTCATTCGTTTATAATTATTGATTCTGGAATTAACAAGATCTGTATTGGAAATTATCAGCTGTTCACCACTTAAACTTCTGAGCCTGGTGGTTTTAACTCCAATATGTTCAATTGTACCTCGATAATCACCGGTTATAATAAAATCTCCTATATCAAATGGCTTGTCAAAAAATATTGTAAAATAATTGAATAAATCTGTTAAAATATTTTGAGCAGCAAAGGCAATCGCAATACCACCAATTCCAAGTCCAGTTATTAGACCTGTAATCTGGATATTTAAATTATCTAAAATGAACAAAAAAGCAATAACCCAGACCACAGACTTAATCATAAATAGAGTAATGCTTAAAACCTTCTGTTGTTCTTCACTCCTCTGTTTTTTTGACCAGTATTTTTTGAGGCTGTAAGTCATAATATCCAGTGTAGCTAAAACAACAAAAATCACTGTCAAAATCATCAAAATTAGATTAATAAATTTATCAATCTGACTGCTGGTTTTTAATTCATTAAAAGCTAAAAAAAGAGCCAGTAAATAAAGCAGAGGATAAATTCGTTTTTTGATTATTTTCTTTAGTAAAACTGAAAAAGAGTGAGAAAATTTTTCGACAAATAAATCCATTTTTCCCAGCAGTAATTTATCAAAAATCTTTATAATTAAATATACTGCAGTTAGAAATAATAATGCTAAAAGATAATTTTCAATACTATTATTTAGAAGCATTGTCCCCAGGCCAATCTCCTGCATTTATCTTCCTCCTCCTACTATAAACTTATCTTTTTATCTTATATTTTCGGCAGATTTCATCTTTTTCTTTTCCTTATACATAGCATGATCAGCCTCATTGATCAGCTGATCCAGATCTTTTTGATAATCAGGGCTGTATTCGGCTGCACCATGGCTGGCTGCTATTTTGTAATCTTTAGCGATGTCTGCTGTGGCCTGCTTAAATTTCTTTCTTATTCTCAGCCAGATTTTCTCGGCTGCTTCCCGGTCACTCTGAGGTAAAACAAGTAAAAATTCGTCTCCTCCCAGTCTGACCACCTTATCATTTCGCCGTAGAGAATGCTGTAAAATATCACTGACTTTTTGCAGCAGTTCATCTCCCTCCTGATGACCAAAATTATCATTAACCAGTTTAAGATCATTGACATCAATGAAAATGATCGACAGGCTGTCTTCACCTGCCGCTGCTTTTTCCATTTCTTCCTCCAGATAATCTAATCCAGCACGGCGATTTAAAACTTCAGTTAAAAGATCAGTAGAGGCGTATTTTCTCAATCTTGCTTCCATATCTTTTCTTTCGCTGATATCCCTAAAAATTATTACCTTCCCCTGATTTTCCTCGACCGAGGCAGCTGAAAATTCAATGGGAAAAATCTTATCATTTTTTGGAGTTAATACAGCCTCCTGATTGTTAATTTCTCCTTTTTCTAAAAGCAGCTCGGAAAGAGAAATTTCTAATCCTTCTGTCTTTGAATGCTCATCTGAAATTATTTCTAGATCATGTTCATCATTTTCCTCAATATATATTTTAAAAATATCTGTGCATTCTTTCCCTCTGGCCTCTGACAGAGTCCAGCCAAGCATCTCTTCTGCTTTAGAATTTAAATAAACAATTAGATCATCCTGGTCAGCAGTTATAACCCCTTCAGCAATACTGGAGAGGGTGATCCGATATTTTTCCTTTTCTGCTTTCAACAATAAATTCTGTTTATTTAACTGGCGCTGCAGATTGACAAGCTTATTATTTAATCTGCTCATCTCATTGTAAATTTCATCATCTACAGGTTTTTCCTGCTCAATTTTATCTTTAATACTACGTCTTAAATTATTTACATAATTATTATTTATTTTCATTAATTCTTCATAGTATTTAATTATACCCTCAGATTGATTGGCAGCTATTAATATACTCTCATCAGCTAAATTATTCAGTACAATAAAAATATATGACTCTGTTTTTTCTCCCAGCTGAAGATTAATTTCTCTACCAAAAACCACCTCTTTTTCTCGGGCTTCTTTTAAAATTGAAAAATACTTTTTGAGGCTGCCTGGATCAATAAATTGACTGAAGTTCTGCGAATCAAATCTGATTTGGTCCTTTCTGGAATTAAAAATAACTTCCTTAATCTCGCTGTCCTCATCAAGTTTCAGGATAAAGCCACTGTTCTGCTGCTTTGTTTTAATCATAAAATAGCATCAGCCGCCTTTACTGCTTCTTTAGCATTACTGGCAAAAGTATCTGCTCCGATTTTTTGCCAGAGACCATTATTCTGCATAAAAAGTCTGCCCCCAACCATAATTTTAACCGAACTTAATTTGTCATTATTGCGAACTGCTTTGATTAAACTCTGGGTCTCCGCCAGCTGGTTAGGTGTTGTTGCAGATAATGCTAAGATATTTATTCTTTTCTCTTCTAATAATTTTAAAATCTCTCCAGCAGGAGTATTTGCTCCCAGATGAATAGTATCCCAGCCACTTAACTCAAGTAAATCAGCTACCATTCTAATTCCCAGTTCATGCAGTTCATCTCCAATACAGGTAGTTAAAGCTTTTTTACCCTTTTTAAACGAGTTAAATATTTTTGGATATAATTGAGACATCGCAAGCTGAGTAACTGAAGTTGCATAGTGCTCCTGAGCAACGCTTAATTGGTTCAGCTGCCAGAGCCTGCCGATTTCATACTGTGTAATTTGAAAAATATCAAGATAAATATTTTCAATTGAAATTCCTCTATCTACCAAATCAAGAATATGTTTTACAGCTTTTTCTCTCTCCATTTCGATTACCAGAGCCAGATATTTTTCTGCCTCTTTTTTAAGGTGATTTTCATCGCTAATAAAAGATTGATAGTGATTTTCTGGACTGCTGAGGCTTTGTTCTGCCTCATTTAAAAAGCCAGTAAGATAATTGAAATCCTCCTGACTTAATTCCTGCTTCAAAACATTTTTTATGGCCTGGAGATGATTTTTTAAAAGTTCTACCCCAATTCCTCTCTCTTTTAAGACTGTATAAAGCCAGTTATAATAATTTAAAAAAATACTCTTTTCGTTTATAAATACTGCCTGGGCCAGATAGTTTAAATTATGAGAAGTATCGTTTCGGGCTTTTTCCAGCATAGCTGAATTATATTTTGCTTTTAATTCTGGGTTTAGCTGCATCTGTTCAGCCATTATTTTATCTATTAAGAGTCGTCTATTTTCTAATATATAATTTCTTATTTCAGTCCTGGACATAAGGACACCTCATTTCTCTCCATCTAATATATATATTAACCATTAACAACTGATTTCCTGCCTGAAAACAAAATGTCCTTCGGGTAATCTTATAATACAGCAAACTGTAATTTACTTGACATTAAAAAAAAAGAACCCGATTTTATCAGGTTCTCAAATTAAAAAATATTAAATTTATTTGGTGGAGGTGGTGGGAGTCGAACCCACGTACTAAATGGCTCACCCAGTAGTTTCTACGAGCGTAGTTCAGCTTTTAATCTCACAGCAAGCACTCCGCTGAACTGGATTGCTTACTGCCAGCCTGTTAAATGTCCCTTCTTCTTACAGACATCAGAAGAAGGTTAGTCTGCTTTTTATGACACCTGAGGCGACTCCACAGACAGGACCCGCTCAGGCGTTAACTGCCTACGCGGCAGCTAAAGCGTAATTATTATCGTTTGCAGATAATTTTATAGTTCCCAGTGTTTTACGAGTGAAAGGAACTCCTCGGCCCGCTTCCAAAAGGTTCACCATCCAGGCGAAGCCAGAACACCCCCTGAATAACTATTTCTTTTTCAGCATAATTATTATAACTCAAAGGTCAGGAAATGTCAAATTATATTTTTGAATTAATTAGACCTTTAAATCAAGCTGGATTTTAAGTTAATAATCGCCTTTTTGCTGGCGGCGGAAGGCTTTTTCCATCTCCCGCTGAGCAGTCCGTTCGGCAATATCTCTTCGCTTGTCATGCTGCTGCTTACCTTTAGCCACCGCAAGTTCCACCTTGCAGAGGTTTTTCTTTAAATAAAGTGTCAGCGGCACCAGAGTATAACCTTTTTGAGTTGTATAACCAATCAGTTTTCTGATTTCATTTTTATGAAGCAGAAGTTTTCTTTTTCTTTCTGGCTCATGGTTATAGCGGTTACCCTCTTTATAGGGACTGATGTGCATATTATGCAGATAAACCTCGCCCTCCTCAACCAGGGCAAAACTATCTTTTAAATTCACCCGGTGATTTCGGATTGATTTAATCTCTGTCCCTTTAAGCTTAATCCCAGCCTCGTAAGTTTCTTCTATATAAAAATCATGTCTGGCCTTTTTATTCCTTGAAATAATCTCTATATCCTGATCCTTATTTTTAGCCATGACTATCACATCCTTAATCTTATATTTCTATTTAATTTAATTTTTCAAGCAGTTCAAAGTCTAACTGCCTGTCATCTCGATTAACCTTTGTAACTTTTACCTTTACTTCATCACCAATTCGATAGATCTTTTTAGTTCTTTCTCCTATCAAATGATATTTCTGTTCATCATAGTGGTAATAATCATCACGCAGATTTTTAATATGAACCAGACCCTCTACCGTATTTTCTAATTCAACAAAAATACCAAAACCGGTTATTCCACTAATAATACCCTCAAATTCTTCTCCAATCTTATCTTCCATAAATTCAATTTTCTTTAAGTCAACTGAATCTCTTTCGGCATCCATTGCTCTTCTTTCCTGGAGTGAACAGTGGTCTGCTATTTTAGGCAGCTGATTATCCAGCTCATCCTGTCTTTCGTCACTTAAATAACCCTCTGTAATAGTTTCCTTAATTACTCTGTGAGCAGTCAGATCAGGATAACGTCTAATTGGTGAAGTAAAATGACTGTAATGGGTAATTCCTAAACCAAAGTGGCCGATATTTTTCTCCGAATAAACAGCTTTTTTTAGTGAGCGAAGCATTACTGTTTCAATAATTTTTTCCTCTTTGCTTCCTCTAACATCCTCTAAAATTTCCTGCAGAGCCCGGGGATGAACCCCATTTTTAACTCCCTTTAGACGATAACCAAAGTTATGAATAAATTCATTAAACTGCTGCATCCGATCAAGATCCGGTTCCTCATGGACTCGGTAAATAAAGGGCATCTCCCGCCAGGACATTTCTGCAGCCACAATTCTGTTAGCGGCAATCATAAATTCTTCGATTAACTGTTCTGCTTCCCGGTGGTGCCTCTTTTTGAGATTAGCCGGATGACCTTCTTCGTCCAGTTCAACTTTAACCTCAGTAAAGTTAAAGTCCATACTGCCCTCATCAAAACGATTTTGACGCAGCCGATCTCTTAAATCATTCATCATTTCCAGTTCTTCAACAAAATCACTGTATTCTTTGCGCTCACTGCTGTTTTCATTTTCTAAGATATTTTGAACCTGATCATAGGTTAAACGGTGATTTGAATTAATAACTGATTTAGTAATCTGATGGTCAATTATCTCTACCCCATGTTTTCCATGCAGTCTGTATTCTATAAAAACAGACATAGTTAGGCGGTCGACCTGGGGATTTAAACTACAGATTCCGTTAGAAAGTTTTTTAGGCAGCATTGGAATTACCCGATCAACCAGATAAATACTGGTGGCACGAGAATAAGCTTCGTTATCCAGTGGACTGTCTTCTGTCACATAATGACTTACATCAGCAATATGAACCCCCAGCCGATAAACATCATTACTCAATTTTTCAATCGAAACTGCATCATCTAAATCTTTAGCATCTGCCCCATCAATTGTTACCAGCTTTAAATCACGTAAATCCTGGCGCTCATCATCTTTTTGAATAGTTTTTTCGCTTACCTGATCCGGAATATTTTCGATCTGATTTAAAACCTGATCGGGAAATTCTCCCGGCAGATCAAGCTGACGGATTATTGCCTCAATATCAACACCAGCATCATCCTTATCACCAAGAATCTCAATGATTTCTCCTTCTGGATTCCTGTTCTTTTCCGGCCAGCGGGTTATCTTAGCCACAACTTTCTGGCCATTTTGAGCACCGTTTAAAGCTTCAGGTGGAATAAAGACATCATTACAGATTCGATTGTTATCAGGTATCAAAAATCCATAGTTTTTATATTTTTCCAGATTACCTACTATTTTATTATTTACCCGCTCTATAATTTCGGCAACTTCTCCTGCCTGACTCTTACCCCGCTCAGAATGGACAGGACGCACAAAAACCTTATCATTATGCATGGCTCCATTCATATTAGCTGAAGATATATAGATATCCTCTTTTTCCGGATCGTCAGGTATCAAAAACGCATTTCCGGAAGCAATTTTTTCAATTCGACCACCGATTAAATTAAATTTTTCTGGTACCCCATATAATCCCTGAGAGTTTTTGAAAATCTGACCCGACTTAATTAAATCATCAAGGAGGTCTGAAAATATCTGCTGCTGATCTTTTGCTATTTCAAATTTTTCAAAAATCTCTTCTTTAGTTAATGGACGGTGTACATCTTCTCGTAAGCTTTTTAATAGTTCACTTCTGGCACTCATTAATAATCATCCCCAATCTTTTGGTGATTCTGAGCTTAATCTTATTCAAAATCAAAGTCCTAAATCATCTGAAATATCCTGCATCGCTTTTAAAGATAGATTAACAAATTCCTTTAATTCTAAATCCATCTCCTTACAGGAAGCTATTACATCTCGATCTGCTCCCTTGGCAAAAGAACTGTCTGAATATCTATTTAAAACAAATTCTGTATCAATAGCTTCTAAGTTCTTTTCCGGGTGAATCAGTGCTGAAGCCACAATCAATCCGGTTAAGGGATCAGCTGCATATAAAGCCTTAGCCATTAATGTTTTTCGAGGTAACTCATGCATTCCGTTGTGGGCTCTTACAGCCTCAACAATTTTTTCTTCCATTCCCATCTCTGCCAGCATATCCGCACCAAGCTGGCTGTGCTTTTCAGGCTGATCTGCGGTTTCCTCATAATCAATATCATGTAAAAGACCTGCCAGCCGCCATTTATGCTGATCTTTATCGAAATAATCAGCTAGCTCAGCCATGACCGCTTCCACAGCCAGACAGTGTTTACGCAGATTTTTCTGTTTAATATTTTCTTCCATTAAATTAAGTGCTTCTTCTCTCTGCATTGAAATCTCCTCCTCTTAAAATCTTAAAGTTTCTCTAAGCTTCAATAAATTTAGCTTCTGCTTTTGCTTTTAAATTTCCTTTTTGATCAAAAATTTCTGCCTGAGCATAGTGAATACTGGCAATCGAAGACTTCTTAGACCTTTTATATTCTCCAATTATTTCTAAAGTCTCTCCGATCTCTATAGCCGTTCTGTATCTAATATTCAGCTCAGCAGTAAAAGCTTTTATTCCTTTAAAACCAATTACATGTGCCATTGCCTCATCCAGTAGAGTAGCTGTTAGCCCTCCATGGATTATTCCATTATATCCCTGATGATTTTCACCGGGAATAAACTCTGCCCTGACTTTATTTTCATCAATTTCTTCAAATTTAAGCCGCAGAGAAATTGGATTTTTCTCTCCACAGGCAAAACACATTCCATCTTCTACTTCCGGCATTAAATCACTACCTTTCTATCAAAAAAACCCTCCCAGCAGCATTAACTACAAGGAGGGTGATTAATCCTTTACTACTATATTAATTTTACATGAATAAAGGAGCAAATACAAGTGAAACAATGGTCATCAATTTGATTAAGATATTTAAGGATGGACCTGATGTATCCTTAAATGGATCACCTACTGTATCACCAACAACTGAAGCAGCATGGGTCTCTGTACCCTTACCGCCAAAGGCTCCTGATTCGATATATTTTTTAGCATTATCCCAGGCTCCACCGGAGTTAGCCATCATGATAGCTAAGAGTACACCGGAAGAAAGGGCTCCAGCTAAAAGACCACCAAGTGCCTGTACATCCCAGAGTCCAACAACTACTGGCACAACTACAGCTAAAAGACCCGGTAAAATCATTTCTTTTAGAGCAGCTGTTGTAGAAATATCAACACATTTTCTGTGGTCAGGTTTTTGAGTTCCTTCCATAATACCCGGCATTTCTTTAAACTGTCTTCTTACCTCTTCAATCATCTCTCCTGCAGCCTTACCTACAGCTTCCATTGTAATCGCTGAGAATAAGAAAGGAAGCATAGCTCCCAGGAAGAGTCCAATAATAACCTGAGGATTGGTTAAAGAAATTGAATCTAAACCAACTGCCTGTGAGAAAGCTGCAAATAATGATAGAGCTGTTAAAGCAGCTGAACCAATTGCAAAACCTTTACCCATCGCAGCTGTTGTATTACCAACTGAGTCTAATTTATCTGTAATATCTCTTACTGAAGAATCAAGCTCTGCCATTTCTGCAATACCACCGGCATTATCAGCGATAGGACCGTAAGCATCAACTGAAAGTGTAATACCTGTTGTAGAAAGCATACCAACAGCAGCCATTGCAATACCATAAAGTCCAGCAAAATTATATGCTAAATAAATAGCAACTGCAATAACTAAAATTGGAAGAGCTGTACTTCTCATACCTACAGATAAACCACTGATTATGTTAGTTGCTGTACCAGTCTGTGACTGACGGGCAATATGTTTTACCGGCCCATAGTGTTCAGAAGTATAATATTCAGTAATTCTACCAATTAAAGTTCCTGCGATTAAACCAGCAATGATTGCGATAAAAATACCAATCTGACCGGTTAGAGTAGTTACCAGAAAATATGCTCCAACAATTGTAATTCCTGCAGCACTTAAAGTTCCTCTTTCTAAAGCTTTAGCAGGATTTCCACCTTCTTTAGCTCTTACAAAACGAGTACCAATAATCGCAGCTACAATTCCTAAAGCTGCAATTAACATCGGCAGTAAAACATGGTCCACACTTAAAGCCACACCTAAAGTCATTGCAGCTACAATTGAACCAACATATGATTCGAATAAATCTGCTCCCATACCTGCAACATCACCAACATTATCACCCACATTATCGGCAATAACAGCAGGGTTACGGGGATCATCTTCTGGTATTCCAGCTTCTACCTTACCAACTAAGTCAGCACCAACATCAGCAGCTTTGGTATAAATACCTCCACCAACACGGGCAAACAGGGCAATAGAACTGGCACCAAAAGCAAAACCTCTAATAAATTCTACATTATGAGAAAAGAACATATATAAAATTCCAAGACCTAAGGTTCCTAAACCTACAACAGACATTCCCATTACAGTACCACCAGAGAAAGCAACTTTTAAAGCTGCATTTAAACCTGAACGGGCAGCGTTTGTTGTTCTGGCATTTGATTGAGTTGCAATCTGCATTCCAATAAATCCAGCCAGAGCAGAGAAAAATGCTCCTAAAATAAATGAAACTGCATACTGCCAACCAAGATTAGGTACTACCGCCATGATAACAGCTACTACAGCAACAAATACTGCAAGCATTTTGTATTCACGGCCCAGAAAAGCCATAGCCCCCTCATTGATTGCATCTGACAATTCGGCCATTCTATCTGTTCCCATACTCTCTTTTTTAACTTTTCCAGCAAGAATAAAAGCAAAAATTAAGGCAATTATCCCTGCTAAAGGTGTATAAAAATTCATGCACCAACCTCCTTATTAATTTTTTATATGCTAATTTTTAATAGCATCTTATCTGGTATTGCATTTAAAACTTTAAAATTTCCCTTTTAATATTAGATGATTTTAATATTACTAAATTTTAATTATATCATTAACTAGTTATTACTTAATTATGAAGTTTAAAATATAGCCAGAATTAGAGAATTAATCATAAATAATACTGCTGCTACTGTAGTTGCTTTACTGATCTTATCTTCCATTTTCTTGCCAGATTTACCAAAAAAGGTTGTAGCACCACCATCAATTGCTCCAGATAAACCGGCGCTTTTTCCTGACTGCAGTAAAACACCAACAATGACCCCAATTGCTATAATAAAATGTAAAATCTTAAGTACAAACATCTAAATCTCACCTCCAGTAGTTAAGTAAAATATTGCTAGATATCCATAATTCAACACAGCTTTAATTTTAACATATTAAAGATAAAAAAACAATAACCTGAGGCAGAAAAACTAGCTCTTAGCTTTTGGAAAACATTTTCCGCTTACCTGAATAGAAAATTAAGAAGGTATCTCCCAGCAAACTATAATTTAGTGAGCTATTTATCAGGAATACCTTCTTAATTAATATCTTTATTAGATTTTTTCTTCCAACTCTGAGCGATCTACACCTTTTATTTTTGCCAGTACAATCTCTCTAAATGAAGTTAAGAGAGAATAGAAAATTGGAATGATAAACAGAGTTAAGAAAGTAGCAAATGTTAAACCACTGATTACCACAACAGCAATTGGCTGGGCCAGCTCTCCTCCATCTCCTCTTCCTAAAGAAAGTGGAATCAGCCCCAGAATGGTTGTCAGAGCTGTCATCATAATCGGCCTCAATCTTACTGCTGCCGCCTCAAGAATAGCTTTATTTTTTTCCTGCTTTTCTCTTCTTAGATGGTTAATATAATCAACCATTACAATCGCATTATTAACTACTATTCCGGCCAGAGTAATCAAACCAATTAGAGAAGCTACTGATAAAGTACTGCCGGTAATATAAATACCAAGGATTACTCCAATAATAGCCAGAGGAACTGTAAACATAATTATCAGCGGGTGAATTAATGACTCAAACTGAGAAGCCATTACCATATAGACCAGAACTACTGCCAGCAAAAAGGCAAAGGCAAGACTCTGGAAGGAGCTCTGTAAATCCTGGAACTGCCCTTCATAGCTGAATTCATATCCTTCCGGCAGTTCAATATTTTCATTTAGTCTATTTTGAATTCTTTCAACCGCTGTTCCAAGGTCTATATTATATAAATCAGAATTTATTTCAGCATATCTTTCCTGATCAATCCGCAGAATTTGATTTGGTCCGGTTTCAACTTCTAAATTGGCAAACCTTTTAAGTGGAACCTGAATTCCACCAGGTGCATTAATATTTAAATTAGAAAGTTGAGAAACAGAACTTAAATCACTTTCCCGCAGCTGAACTCGAATATCATACTCGTCTCCTGCAACTTCATAACGAGTCGCCACACTACCACTGACTGCAGTCCGAACAGTATTGGCAATCTGTCTGGCGTTTAAACCAAACTGACTCATTAGAGAACGATTAAGCTGAATTCTAAGTTCCGGTCTTCCCTCATCAAAACTGTCACTAATATCTCTTAAGCCTTCAATATTTTCCATCTCTTCTCTGGCAAGGGTCGTATATTCTTCTAAAACTGCAAAGTCATTACCCTTCAGCTTAATATTGATCGGCTTTCCACCTCCACCACCGCCGCCAAATCCAGTCTGAGTACTAACCTGGAAATTAACATCCGGCAGAGACAGGCGCTGTCTTACTTCTTCCATAATCTGATCTGTACTTCTATCTCTTTCGTCAAGGTCTTTCATTAGAACCGTAATATTACCAGAATCACTGCTGGTAGATGTTCCCATCATATCTGCTGAACCAACACTGCTGAAAACAGTCTTAACTTCAGGGATTGAAGCCAGTACATCCTCTGTATACTGAGCTACATTATCACTCTCTGCTAAAATTGTACTTGCCGGCAGATCATAAGAAATTGTAAACATTCCCTGATCTGATTCTGGTAAAAATTCTGTACCTATACCAGGAACTAGCGCAATACTTCCAGCAAGTAAAACAACCAGAATTAGAACAATTATCCAGCGGTGGTTCAAAGAAAATGCGAGCATTCTTTTGTAGTTGCGGGTCACAAATCCCTGTTTGCTTTCTCTATCTAAATCTTTTTGGCTAACTTTCAAAAATGTAGAAGCAAGCATTGGGATTAAGGTTAGGGCAACTGCCAGGGAAGCAAATAAGGAGAAACTAACAGTTAGGGCCAGCTCTTTATATAATCGAGCTGCTATTCCCTCCACAAAAAATACAGGTAAAAATACAACGATTGTAGTCAGTGTTGAAGCTGTAATTGCCATTCCAACTTCAGAACTTCCTTCTTTAGCTGCTTCTATCTTACCAACACCCATGCTCCGATAACGATAAATATTCTCCAGCACCACTATCGCATTATCAACCAGCATACCGACACCCAGGGCAAGTCCACCCAGGGAAATAATATTAATATTTAAATCAGCAAAGAACATGAGCACAAAGGTTGCTATAATGGAAACTGGAATTGCCGTTCCTATAACAATTGTACTTCTTATATTCCTTAAAAAGATAAATAAAATTAATACTGCTAAAAGTCCACCGATTACAGCATTCCGCTGCACACTTTCAATAGCCTTCTCAATAAAATCAGACTGGTCCATTGCAGTAATAATATTTAAATCATCATATTCATTCTGAATTTTTTCAATCTCTGCTTTAACCGCATTGGCAGCCTGAACAGTATTGGCATCTGTCTGTTTCTGAATTGAAAGACCAATACTTGAATTACCATTAACTCGAGAAATAGTACTTCTTTCAGCATAGGTATCCTGGATTGATCCCAGATCAGAAAGTTTAACTGTATTTCCATTTCCGGCCGGAATGTTGATATTTCTAATATCATCTATGCTGTTAAACTTACCCATAGTTCTGATTAATAAATTCCTGTCGCCCCGCTGAATTTCACCGGCTGAGACATTTACATTTTCCTGAGCTAAAATTCCATTAACTGTAGAAAAATCTATACCATAATTATATAACTTGTCTCCTTCTAAAGAAACCAGGATTTCTCTGGTTAGACCACCATCTAAATTTACCTGAGCAACTCCAGGCAGTCTCTCTAAACGGGGAACAATGTTATCTTCAACCTCTGTTTTTAAATCTGCCAGGTTCTGCTCTCCTGTAATACCATAACTTAAAATTGGAAACATTGCCGGGTCAAATTTAAAGATGAGGGTGTCTTCTGCTTCATCAGGCAGAAAACCACTGATTAAATCAATCTGCTGCCGTAAATCTAAAACTGCAAAATCCATATCGGTTCCCCATTCAAATTCGACCACAATTGTTGACTGGCCCGTATCTGAGGTGGAAGAAACAGATTTAACACCGGTAACTGTAGAAACTGAACTCTCTACAGGTTTTGTAATTAAATTTTCAATTTCTTCTGGCCCAACCCCGGAATAAGAAGTTACTATGGCAGCTCCGGGAAAGGTAACATCTGGATAAAGATCAACTTTCAAGCGACTAAAAGCTATAATCCCAATCAAAACCACTAACAGTACTATCATTGCTGTAGTGATTCTGCGGGAAATAGAAAAGTTTGAGATTTTCATTAGTTAATCACCTCAACTTCTTCCCCGGCTGTAAGTCGATTTTGACCTCGGGTGATTATCTGATCATCTTCTTCTATACCTGATAGTATTTCTACTAAATTATCTGAAACAATACCTATTTTGATATCTTTTTTTACTGCCTGCTTATCTTCAACTGCAAAAACATAGGGTTCTGCAGAATCAAAACCAATTATCGAAGAAATAGGTAAAACTAAGGTATCTGCTGCTGACTGGACACTAAAAACTGCATCTGCAAACATGCCCGGCTTTATTTTATGCTCAGAATTATCGAGCAGCATTTTGACCGGGAAATTTTTGCTTGCTGGATCTGCTTCCGGACTAATAGTATCAATCTCTGCAGTTAATTCCTCATCTCTGACTGCTTCCGGAATAATCCGCACCTGATCACCTTTATTTAGTCTGCTCATAGTTGCTGCTGTTACAGAAACTTCCAGATAAAGCTGATCAATATCAATCACAGTAATTATCGGCTGGCCGGGAGATAGTATTTCTCCTTCTTCAGTCCGCACCGCAGAAACAATCCCTTTAATCGGACTTTTAACAATTGAATTACTGAGACTTAGCTTAGCCTGTTCCAGTCCTGCTTCTGCCTGTCTAACCTGAGCTAAGCTGGCATTTAACTGTTCCTGTGTTGCTCCTTTTTTCACCTGCTCTAAATTGGCTTCAGCTACTGCCAGACCTGCCTCTGCAGATTCAACCTGGCTGCGGGCATTTTCAAGCTGCTGTTTTAATTGGGTTGGATTATTAAAAGTCTGCTCAGTCAGTTCATAGCTCTGCTGAGCAGTGTTTAAACCAATTTTTGCCTGCTCTAAACCAATCTGAGCTGAATTAAGAGCTGACTTAGCATTTTTATACTGACTTTCTGCACCCTCAAACTGTTTTTCTGTTATTACTTTTTCTTCAAATAAATACTGCATTCTCTCATATTCTCTTTCAGCCTGTTCAAAATTAATTTCGGCCTGGTTATAACTTTCTCTGGCACTTGCCAGCTGCTGCTCAGCATTGGCCAGCTGACTTTCGGCAGAAGTTAACTGCTGTTTTAAACTAATTTTATCATTAAACATTTCTTCCATTAATTTTAAATTGGATCTGGCTCCTTCTAAAGAAGCCTGAGCCTGTTCATAGGATGCCTGAGCTCGATTCAATTCTTCCTGGCTGGCTCCATTTTTTAACTGCTGATAATTTGCTCTGGCCGCTGCCAGTGAAGCCTCAGCCTGCTTAAGCTGAATATTTAACTTATCCTGATTTAACTGCAGTAATTCCTTGCCCTCTTCTACACTATCGCCTACCCTTACTTTAATCTGATCAACAATTCCTCCCAATTCTGTTGGAATATTTACCTTTTTAAAAGCTGAAAAATTACCGGTTATTCTATCTCTAACAGAAATTTCTGTTCTTTCCGGAGTGGTTACCTCTACCGGTGCCTGGGCTGATACATTTAAAGATAAAAAACTTAAGATTAAGACTAAAATAATTGTTTTTTTCATTTATATCACATCCTTAAATAATTCACTGATTCTACCTGTATTGTATAGTAGTTTATAAAGATTAATTTCGTAATTATATTCTGCCTGCAGCAGAGAAATCTGAGCCTGCTCATAGGAAGTCTGGGCATTAATTACATCAATGTTGGTGCCTATACCTGCCTGATAGCTTTTGTTGGTCAGCTCCAAGTTTTCTTCTGCATTCTCTAAAGAAAGCTGTTCTAATTCTATCATTTCTTCTGAATGCTTAAGTGACAATAGAGTGTCTTCAATTTCAATCTTAATTGATTCTTCTAAATCAACTTTTGAATTCTGAAGATTGCTGGCTTCAATTTCTTTTTTCTCTTCATTTAGATTAGCCTTTCCACCATCATAAAGAGGTATAGAACCGCTCAATGTTAGATTCCAGCTGCCGTCACTGAAATCAAGTTCTGAACCCTGCCAGTTATAGGACCCATTTAGAGAGATTTGGGGGCGGTAGGGATTACCCTCCAGCTCTTTTTGTTTTTCAATCATTTTCTGGTTAATATTTAGAGAACGCAGTTCAGCTCTATTTTCTAAAGCAATATTAATCAACTTATCTAATTCTGTTTCTGGATCTGGATTTTTCTCCGGTGTGGAGACTGCATAACTTTGGCTGCTGTCACCTAATAGCTGAGCCAGACGCTTGCGGGCAATCTGCAGCTGATTTTCTGCTGCTATTAGATCTTTTTCTGCTTTCCGCTGCTCAATCTGAGTCTGCAGTAAATCCTGTCTTAAACTTGTACCGGCCTCATTATTAACCTTAACTATTCTAAGATGCTCATTAACTACATCTAAAGCATTCTGTCTAATTTCGACCATTCCCTGTGCCTGGAGTACACCATAATAGGACTGAACCAGATTGAATAAACTCTGATCAAGCTGTTTTTGATATTCAATTCTGCTCATTTCAAGTCCCAGTTCAGAGATATCTTTTCCAATTCGTACTCTTCCCCCAAGATAGAGAGGTTGGTTGAGTGAAAGTGAGGTTCTGTAGTTTTCATCAGGACCTTCAACAAAAAGTTCGGAGTTAGGATTAGTAAAACTAAAATCAGGATTAAATGTCATCTGTCCAGATTCCATTTTAGTATAAGACGTCTGTAGATTAGCAGTTGGATAGTAGCCTCTACCGCTTAAATCTACATCCTTTTCTGCCTTCTCTATATTCTGACGACTGTTCTGCAGCTGTCTGTTATTTTCAAGCAAAATTTCTGCTGCCTCAGTTAAAGAAATCTCCATTTCTTCTGCAGTGGCGGAAAGACTGAAAAAAGTAATTATTAATAATGCAGATATTAAAACTAAAAATTTAGATTTGTGCATGTTAAGCCTCCTTTGAAATTCCCTGCATAATAAAGTTATAAATAAAATCAACATCTTCTTTAATCGTCTCAAAATTATAATATAATTCCTGAGAATGAGTATTAAAAATTAATGTCAAAATCATTACCGCTGTATTATGAGGATTATCTGTTTTAATAGTTTCTTCCTCAATTCCCTGTTCAATAACCAATTTTATTACTTTAATTGCAGATTTATGTCTTTCAATCATTTTTTTCTGAAATTCACTGCTGATCAGTTGAATATTATTCTGCAGTATATTTCCCATTTTTAAATTTTCAGATAGCATTTTGATGCTAAAATAAATGATTTCATGTAATTTTTCTTTTGCGTTTAATTTTTCTGACTGTATTTTTTTGTAATTTTCATTAAAATAGTCAAATCCAGCTAAAACTAGCTCTCTAAATAAATCCTCCTTACTATCAAAATGCCAGTAAAGAGTACCTTTACTTACTCCAGCTTCTTCGGCAATCATTGACATTGATGTTGCATGATAATTATTTATTGAAAACATATTTAAAGCTGCCTCTAATATTTCTTCTCTAGTATCTTTTGCCATAAGATCCTCCTCTCGACTAACCGGTCAGTATAGAGTTATTATATTTAATTTGAGTATTAAAATCAAGTAAATTAGCTTACAATCTGTTAAAAATTAATCCAATTACATCTCTCCCTCTATTGTGATATACTAATTTGTATTGTTTTAATAATATAATACCTGATTAAGTAATTCACCTATCAAAAGTTAGGTCTTAATTAAGTACTCAACTTTCGGCGTTAGGTTTTAGTAATAAAACCTTGATAAACATAGGAAGAAGCTCAAAAAAGTAGTCATAAAAAATACAAAAACACCCCTAT
>NZ_QAXS01000043.1 GCF_003053565.1 Halanaerobium saccharolyticum
AAGGAACAGTAAAACGCTGGGAACAGCACATTATTAACTATTTTAAAACTAGAATAACCAACGGATTTGCTGAAGGATTAAACAACAAAATCAAACTAATTAAAAGAATTGGCTACGGTGTTCCCAAAGTTGAAAACTTAAAACGCCGAGTATATTTATCATTGCTAAGTATTTAAGAGCAATTCAAAAAATAAAAGAGATAACATGATTCAAACGGTGCTATTTAGATTTCACAACATTTGTTAAAGAACCTAATTTTTTTAAAGAAAGTCGCACATGCAACTAAATTCAAATGAGGTGAAAAAATGAGGGTAGATGCTCCGATTAGGAAATGGATAGCCAAATTGTATAAAGATCATGATCAATATGTTGATAATTTACTTGCAGATTATAATTTAAATCACAGTGAAGGAAATCTTCTGGTCTATTTATATAAAGATGGAGATGGAATCAGCCAGAATCAGCTCAAGGAAAATCTGGCTGTGGATAAAGCGACAGTATCAAGAGCAATTAACTCCTTAATTGAAAAAGATTATTTAAAAAAAGAAAAGTCTCCGGAAGATGGCAGAGTTAATCTAATATATTTGAGTCAAAAGGCCTATGCTGTAAAGGAAGAGATCAATCAAATCTATCAGCAGTGGTTTAAGAAATTTTTAGATGAGATTGAAGAAAATGAAGCTGAAAAAGTAATAAATACCTTAGAAAAAATGTATAAAATTATTCAAAAGCGAAATTAAAATCAAATACAGTAAAAATTCAATTTTACAGTACGCAGTTTTTAGAGGAGGTCAAAAAATGAAAAAAATATTAAAACACAATAAACTAATTATTGGCCTGATACTGATTATAACATTATTTTTCCTATTTCAATTACCCGATGTCGAGATAAATAATGACATAGAGGTCTTTTTACCGGACGACAACCCGGCCAAAATGAGTAATGATAATTTAAGAGAAATTTTTGGGGAAAGTGAGGGGCTTGTAACTGCAGTTCAGGTAGATCAGGGGACAATATTTGAAGCTGAAAATTTAAAATTAATAGCTAATCTAAGCTCGGAGATAGAAGAGCTGCAGCAGGTAGAAGAGGTTCGCTCGCTCACAAATGTAGATTATATCGCCGGCAGCTCTGAAGGGATGGTTGTTGAGTCCCTCATCGAAGAAATTCCGGAAAATAGAGAGCAGAGAATCAGACTGAAAGAAAAGATTTTAAGCTGGGATTTTTATCAAAATAATCTCTACTCAGATGATTTTAAATCAACTCAAATCTTAATTACGCTGGAGGAAGGGCTAAGTGCAGACCAGGAGAAAGAAATTTTTTACCAGGTAAAAGATGTAGTCAATAGTTATCAGGAGCAGGGAATTAAAACATTTATTTCTGGTTCTAAGGCGATAAATGTTTTAATGGGAGATCATATGCTGCAGGATATTCGCTATCTGATTCCTATTATTTTTCTAGTTTTAATTCTGGCCTTATATTTCTTTTTTCAAAAAGCACTGCCTGTATTTTTAGTTATGCTGACAGTAAGTATCAGCAGTATCTGGGCAGTTGGTTTAATGGCCTATCTGGGAATCAATCTTACCCTTGTCTCAACAGTGATTCCAGTTCTGCTGCTGGCTGTTGGCAGTGCTTATGGAATCCATATATTGAGTCATTATTATGATGCTCTGGCAGAGTTAGAGCAAGAATTAACTGCTGCTAAAAATGAAGAACTGATCCTGGCTACAGTAAATCAGCTGGGCAAACCGGTTTTTTTAGCTGCTTTAACTACAGTTGTTGGTTTTGGTTCCCTGGCTTCAAGTCAGATTGTACCAATTAAGAGTTTTGGTATTTTTACAGCTATCGGAATTATTGCCGCTTTTTTGATCGCTTTATTTTTAATTCCTTCTTTATTAAAACTGCCGATTTTTTTAAAAGATAAGAAAAATAGTGACTTTGATAAACTTGAACATTTTGAATCACTAATTTTTACCGTTCATGATTTTTACTCTCAGAAAAGGATTTCTATAATCCTTGCTGTTTTATTAATTATAATTATTTCTGCTCTTGGTTTTAATAAAATAGTTGTAGATACACCTTTAATTGAAATGTTTAAAGAAGAAAGTGAAATTAGACAGGCAGATGATTTTATAAATCAAAATTTTGCCGGGACCAATATAATGAAAGTACTGATTGAGGGCAAGGAAAGAGGAAGTTTAAATAATCCAGAAATTTTAAATGAAATGGATAAATTACAGCAGAGTCTGGAATCAAATTTTGAGTCTGTTGGTAAGACTTCTTCTATCAGCGATTATATCAAACGGATGAACCAGGTTATGCATTATCCAGAAGCAGAAAGCGAAGAGACTGAAGCAGGAACGAAAAGTAATCAAAACAGCAGCTCTGAAGAAACTACTTCTTCCTTTTATCAGGAGAGCAGTGCTGAAAGTCAAACAGAAAGTAAATCTGAAACAACTTCATCTTTTTATCAGGGAGATGGGAGAGAAGAAGATAATTCAGACGAAAGTTCCAGTTTTTATCAGGGAGAAGATTCTGAAGTGTCTGAGGAGGCTCAAGAAGAGAAATCTCAGCCGGAAATTATTGCCGGGCCAGATTCCGAGAAAAATATCTCTGAATTAGAATTTATTCAGCTTTTAAATAGAGCAGTTGCTGGA
Organism: Halanaerobium saccharolyticum; assembly: GCF_003053565.1. Taxonomy (GTDB): domain Bacteria; phylum Bacillota; class Halanaerobiia; order Halanaerobiales; family Halanaerobiaceae; genus Halanaerobium; species Halanaerobium saccharolyticum_B. Next base: position 2,653 of record NZ_QAXS01000043.1, read on the forward strand.
GCAGAAAAATTAGATCTAACTGCTGATCAACTGCTGCAGCTTCTGAAGGAAGAGATGAATTACAATGCAGCTGCCTATTATGAAATTCCTAATGATTTAGAAAAATATGATGCTGAAACAAAAGAAAATTTAAAAAATCTTATTTCACAGTATTTACTTCTTTTCTCGGGGAGTGTGGATGATTTAATCAATGACCAACTGGAGCCGGATAAAGCACAAATGTTGATTCAGATTAAGGATCCGAGTAATATAACTGCTGCCAGAATAAAAGATAAAATTGATAATTACAGCAGCAGTAATTTTCCCGCAGATTATCAGACAACAGTTTCCGGTTATGCAACAATGGCTCTGGAAGCAAACAATTTAATTGTCGGCAGTCAAATTAGAAGTATTGTTATTTCATTTATAGTGGTTTTCATTATTGTAGCAATCTCTTTTAAATCAATAGTTGCTGGTTTTTACGGCATTATTCCCCTGGCCTTTTCGCTGATTATCAATTTTGGGTTAATGGGTCACCTGGGAATCAAACTTGATGTTGGAACAGCAATGGTTGCTTCAATTGCTATTGGTATTGGTGTTGATTATACAATTCATTTTCTGCACAGCTATCATCAAAATAGAAGAGAAAATGATGATCTCTATCAGGTAACGAGAGAAACCTTAAGTTCTACCGGAAAGGCTATTATCTTTAATGCAATTTCTGTCTCAGCAGGATTTTTAGTCCTCTTATTTTCAAACTTTTATCCGCTTGTTTATCTGGGGCTCTTAATAGCTGTGACAATGTTTACTTCATCGCTGGCGGCAATGACTATTTTACCGCTTTTATTAAATATCTTTAAACCTGAATTTATAAAAAAAGCAAATTAAATTTCAATTTGATTAAAATTATAAAATGGGAGGAATTAAAATGAAAACTTTTGTAAAAAGTAATTATTTAAAGGCATTACTTCTGATTGTGATCATAACAGCAGTTTCATTTTCAGCAGCTGCTGTCGATGGACGTGAGGTAATGGAGAGGGTACAGGATAGAGAGTCAGGAGATACCCAGCATGTACTGGCTGGAATGGACTTAATTGACAGTGATGGTAATGTACGTTCTCGGGTAATAGAAGTCTGGTCCCAGGATAATCAATCAGATTTAAGAGAAACATTAATGGTTTTTCATGAACCTGCTTCTGTAAAAGACACCCGTTTTTTACAGAAAGAAAATGAAGAAGCTGATGATGATCAGTGGATTTATTTGCCTGATCTTGGTAGAGTCAGACGCATATCAGGTGGCCAGGGCAGTGACTCCTTTATGGGAACAGATTTCACTTATGATGATCTGAAGTCCAGAGAAATAGATAATTTTGAATATGAACTACTGCGGGAAGAAGAATTTAATGGCTATCAGACATATGTAGTAGAAGCTATTCCTAAAAGTCCAGAAGATGAGCAGTATGCAAAAACAATTTCCTGGATAACAAAAGAACATTTTATCCCGGTAAAGCTGGAAATGTATGACAAAGATAGTGAAGAATTATCTAAAGTAATGACAGTTGATAGTGAAATTAAAAAAGTGGATGGTATCTGGACAGCATTTTCAACGACAATGGAAAATTTAGCTAGCGGTCACAGCACCCGTCTATATATTCAGCAGCGGGATGGAAATTACCTGCTGGAGTATAATAAAAAAATTGACGATCGAAGATTTACTCAGCAGTATCTGGAAACAGGAAGATAAAGAAAGTTTAAGTATAATCCATAAAATCATAAATAAGGATGTGATCTTATGTTAAAGAATAAAACTGGAGTCTTAATTACGGCAGTATTAGTATTGCTTCTAGTGGCTAATACTGCAGCTTTTGCTCAGGGAAGTGGCAGTTTTTATGGTGCAGAAGATAAAACAGAAATAGAAATTAGTGGTGAAATCAGTCCTGAGCTAAGATATTTTTCTGCTGCAGATGAGCTCAATGAAAATCTAAAAGGGGATCTGGAAATCAGCTATCCAGGTCAAAAGCATGAGTTCAATTTTCTACTTGACTTTCAACCAGGTGCGGTAGAAGAAGTAGAAATCGATGAGCTTTATTACAAATATTATGGAGAAAAGTATAATATTCTGCTCGGTAAAGATAGACCAATCTGGGGAAAAGGAGACCAGCTGCATGTAGTCGATAATTTAAATGCTGAAGATATGAGTGATTTTATCAATCAGGATTATAAAGACCGACAGATTGGAGAAGAGATGCTTAAAATTGACCGCTACTTTCGGGGCGGAAATGCAAATTTAGAATTTGTTTATACTCCTGATTTTACTCCCACCAGGCTGGCAGAGGATCCAGAAAGCCGGCTGGGGGACTGGGTAATCAACCCCTTCGCGGCTCAAATCTCTCTAAAAAATCTGGCTGCAGCCACAGCTCAGTCAGAGGCGGAAGTGATCAGGCAGGTTAAAAATTCAATTGCCGAAGAGGATAATCAATTTGCTCTGCGCTTTACTGACAGCCGGGGCGGTACTGATTACGGATTCAGCTATTATCACGGTTATTTGAGAGAACCAAGTTATGATTTAAAAGCCCTGAATACTTCTTTAGCAAATAATCCCGTTGAAACTCCGGATAATTTAGCTCAAATAGAAGAAAATAAGCAGAACTTTAATCAGGCACTGAATGCTGCTGATCTGCAGTATGATGAAGTTGATGTATTTGGTTTGGAGCTGGCCCGAGTAATTGGAAATGTCAACAGCCGTTTTGAGCTGGCTTATTATAGAACAGAAGATACTGCTGGTGATGATCCGACAGTCCGGAATAACAAAATTGCCTGGGTTATTGGTGGTGACCGTGATCTTCCAATCAGCAATTTAAATCTTAATCTGCAGTTTAAGGGAGAAAAAATTCTGGATGAGGAAGAGATAGAAAATGATTTAATCCAGACTCAAACTGGAATGCAGAATATTGATCTGGAATATAATCAGGATGGAGATTATACAAGCAATAGAGCAGTACTGGTCTTAGAGGACAGCTATCAAAATGAAAAGATTATTCCTCAGCTCAGCTGGGTTTATAATTTAAATGAAAATGACTACTTTCTGGAGGCTGCTCTAGAATATGAACTAAAACAGGATTTGATTTTGACAGCCTCCCATAAAATCTTTAGTGGAGATGCTGGTACTACCTTTGGCCAATTTGAAGACAATGATTATTCAGCTATTTCTTTAAATTACAGTTTCTAAATTTAAAGATTAATTTTTTTGAGGTAGCTACTAAAAGGCTGAAATTTCTGCTTAACTGGAGTAATTTCAGCCTGATACTATCTAATCAAGAAAAATTATTAATAAAAGCCTTTTCAAATATGTAAAGTAGTTGACATTTTAGAGCTGGCTGGGTATAATAGTTTTGTGAACTTTTTACAAATAATTTTAATAAAGCTGAATAGCAGGAGGTGAACAATAAATGGCTCATGTAATTTCAGATGATTGTATTATGTGTGGTGCCTGTGCACCAGAATGCCCTGTAGAATGTATCAGTGAAGGTGATACAAAGTACGAAATCGATGCTGATGAATGTATTGACTGTGCAGCTTGTGTAGCGGTTTGTCCAGTAGATGCTATCAGCCAGGCATAAGTTTATAAATTTTGAAAAAAACCGGGGGATATTCTCCGGTCTTTTTTCATTTACATAGTTATTTTTTTAACTTTTATTTAAAAAAGAAGCGATAATTTAAGCAGGATTTAATTCTCTTTTAGAGAAGTATAATTAATATAAAGGAAGATCATAATAATTAAATTAAGGAGATGAGCTTTGGATGCGGGAATTAAAGAAAATTGATCCGGAAATAGCAGAAATAATTTCAGAAGAAGAGAAGAGACAGGCTCAGAATATTGAACTAATAGCTTCGGAGAATTTTGTTAGTTCTGCTGTGATGGAGGCGGCTGGTTCGGTTTTAACCAACAAATACGCAGAAGGTTATCCTCACAAAAGATATTATGGGGGCTGTGAGGTAATTGATAAGGCAGAAGAATTAGCAATTAAAAGGGCAAAAGAATTATTTGGTGCTGAACATGCTAATGTCCAGCCACATTCTGGTTCACAGGCCAATCAGGCAGTTTATTTTTCTCAGGTTCCTAAAGGTGGAACCATTCTGGCAATGGACCTTACTCACGGAGGCCATTTAACCCACGGCAGCCCGGTTAATATGTCAGGTAAATATTATAATTTTGTTCACTATGGGGTAACAAAAGAAAAAGAAATTATTGATTATGATCAGGTAAGAGCTCTGGCCGAAGAGCATCAGCCAGATTTAATTGTTGCTGGCGCCAGTGCCTATCCAAGAGTAATTAATTTTAAAACATTTAAGGAAATTGCTGATTCGGTGGGTGCCTTATTTATGGTAGATATGGCCCATATAGCCGGTCTGGTTGCTGCTGGCTTACATCCAAATCCTGTAGAAACTGCAGATTTTGTAACTACAACCACCCACAAAACTTTAAGAGGAACCAGAGGTGGAATGATTCTCTGTAAAGAAAAATATGCCAAAGATATAGATAAGGCAATTTTCCCGGGATTACAGGGAGGACCTTTGATGCATATTATTGCAGCCAAAGCAGTTTCTTTTAAAGAAGCTCTGACAGATGAATTTATGGAATATCAGCAGCAGATTATTGATAATGCTCATACTCTGGCAGAAGAGCTAAAAAGTTACGGTATGCGGCTTGTATCTGGTGGTACAGATAACCATATGATGCTGGTTGATTTAAACAACATGGAAATCACAGGTAAAGAGGCCGAAGAGGCTCTGGATAAAGTAGGAATTACAGTTAATAAAAATACAATTCCTTTTGAAACTAAAAGTCCTTTTGTTACCAGTGGAATCAGAATTGGAACTCCGGCAGTTACAACAAGAGGAATGAAAGAAAAAGATATGAAAAAAATTGCAGAGTTTATTTTTGAAGCTCTAAAGAATCTTGAAGATGAGGCTAAATTAAAAGCTATGAAAAAAGAGGTTCATGCATTTTCTGCTCAGTTTATGGAGTAGATTATATATAAGTTAATAATTAAGGGGCCGGGGCAACCCGGTCATTTTTTTGAGATTATAAGAATATAAGAAAAGGTGATATTATGGATATTAAAATGATTGTTTTTGATCTGGATGGGACCTTACTTGATATTAATCATCAGCTGCAGGAAAAAACCATTGAAGCAGTAAAGATGATTAGAGATAAAGGGATTAGAACTCTGGTTGCAACCGGTAGAATGTACTGTTCTGCTAAACCGCATACAGACAGGCTGGGGATTGTAGATCCTATAATTACATATAATGGTGCCTTAGTGGTTGATCCTGCCAGCCAAAAAGAAATTTTTCATGCTCCAATTCCTTTTGAGATTGCAAAGAAAATCACCAAAATGGTAGTTAAAAATGACTATCATCTGCAGCTGTATATTGATGACAAACTCTATGTTGCTGAGGAGAATGAATTTACAGACCGTTATGAAGATATTTCCGGGATTAAAGCCAATGCTGTCGGCAGGTTGGACGAATTTTTGAATGCTGAGCCGACAAAAATGCTGATTATTGAAGAAGACGAGGATAAGCAGGTTGAAATAAATAATTTTCTCAGGGAGAATTTTGATCATGAAATTGAGTTATCTTCTTCTTACCCTTCTTTCATTGAAATCACAAAAAAAGATATGTCCAAGGCAGTTCCGATTAAAAAGCTGGCTGCAGATTTTAAGATTAAACAGGAAGAAATCATGGCCTTTGGAGATGGTTTAAACGACCTTAAGATGATTGAATGGGCAGGAACAGGTATAGCTATGCAGAATGCACATTCAGAACTGCAGGAACATGCTGACGATACAGCTCCCGACCATGATCAGCTGGGTATTGCTCGTTATCTAAAACAGCATTTTAAGCTTGATCTGGATTTAAATGATTAAGTGCTTTCAGAATTATGCATTTTCAAGCTATTTATGTTATAATCAAATATAGTGGATAACTTTAATATTTGGTCTGATTTGGAGGGATTTATTTGGAAATTTTTTCGATTTTAAAATCTACGTTTAAAGATTTTTATGAAGATTTATTCAAACTGGTGCTGCTCAGTGTAGCCTGGTTTATTATCAGTTCCGTGCTGTTGTTTACGGTTTTTATTGGTCTAAACAGTGGTTGGTATTTAATTCTTTTGCTGCCTCTTATTTTTCTGGGACCTGTTTTTTTAACTTCTCTTTATGGAACCAGTCAAATTTTAGAGGAAGGAAGAGTTGCTTTTAAAGAGCTGTTTTCATATTTTAAAAATAATTTTTGGCGTGGTTTTTTAGTCTTTTTAATTTCAGTTATTTTATATACTGTCTTTATAGTTGATCTGCGTTTCTTTTTATTAAAAGGACAGGAAAATATCTGGCTTTTAGCTTTTGCTTTTTTATTTGCCTATTTACTGATTTATTTTTCAATTTATCAGGCTTACTTATGGGGTTTGCTGATTATTCAGGGAGATAGATCACTTAAAGATATTTTAAAAAATGCAGTTATTCTCAGCCTGGACAACATAATATTTTCACTGCTCTGGTTTCTGGCAATCTTTTTGCTGAGTATAATATTATTTGTAACCGGAATTGGACTCCCGGCTGGGTTTATAGGGATAATTGGTATTCTGATTATTCAGGGAACAAAAGAGATGCTTGCAAAATATTAAAACATTAATTTTATAAGATTAATTGAGAGGGGAATAATAATGAAAGAATATTATTTAGGACTGGATCTTGGCGGCACAAAAATTTTAACAGGTCTTGCAGATAGTGAAGGAAAGATAATTGCCAGATCACGCAGAGATACTGAAGCCGATCTTGGTGAAGATAAAATAATAGAAAATATGATAGCTACTATAGAGGATGTATTAGAAAAAACTGAGGTTACAAAAGAACAGATTATTACTCTGGGAATTGGAAGTCCGGGACCTCTGGATTCTAAAAAAGGAATTATAATTGAAAATGCAAACTTACCCTGGAAGAACGTACCATTAGTTGAGCGCATGGAATCAGCTCTGGGGATTAAGACTCTCTTACAGAATGATGCCAATGCTGCTGCTCTGGGTGAAAAATGGTTTGGAGCCGGAAAAAATGTTGAGAATATGGTTTACATAACTATTTCTACCGGGATTGGTGGGGGAGCTATTATTAACAAAGAGTTATTTACTGGAGTTAATGATAACGCCTGTGAGATTGGTCATACAGTAATTGATCCTAATGGCCCACTCTGCGGCTGTGGAAATCACGGCTGTCTGGAAGCTTTTGCTTCTGGGACTTCAATCGGTAAGCGGGCAAGAGAAGCTGCAGCTGCCGGTCAGAGCAAAGAGATGCTGGAGCTCGCAGATAACATTGTTGAAGATATTGATGCTGTTATTTGTGCTCAGGCTGCTCATCAGGGTGATCAGGTGGCCAAAGATATCTTTAAAAATGCTGGTTATCATTTAGGAATTGGAATGGGTAATGTTGTTAATACCTTTAATACAGAGATGATTATTCTTGGTGGAGGAGTTATGAAAGCTTCAGATTTATTTTTGGATGAGGCGATAAAAACTATGGAAGACATTTCTCTAGCAGGATCTTTAGAGATGGTTACAGTTAAGGAAGCTGAGCTGGGCTCTGATATTGGCTTAAAGGGAGCTATAGCTGTAGCTATGGAAGACAGGTTAGTAAAAAATGATTGACGAAGATAAAGTCTTAGTCCTTGATATCTTTAACCGCTTTGATCTTGAACTTCAGGCCGGGCGTTCTGGGATTAAAAGAGAGGTTAAAGTTAGTGATATTAAGCGGCCGGGGATTGAGCTTGCCGGTTTCTGGAAACATTTTGTGCCTGAGCGGGTCAATCTAATCGGGAGAACAGAGCTTTCATTTCTGCGCGGGCTTGATGAAAAAATCTTAAAAAAACGGATTAAAGAATATGTGGATTATAATCCTGTCTGTATTATAGTTGCCAGAGGTGAGGATATTCCTGACTGTTTGCTGGAAAAAGCAAATGAAAAAGGGATTCCGGTGCTTTCAACCGAAATTTCCACAACCAGATTCAGCAGTATGCTTTTAAACTACCTGGAAGAAAAATTAGCTCCAGTTAAGGTAATCCATGGTGTGCTGGTAGATATCTATGGAATTGGAGTTTTAATTAGAGGTCAGAGTGGAATTGGTAAAAGTGAAACTGCTATTGAACTGGTAAAAAGAGGACACCGGCTGGTTGCTGATGATATTATTGAAATTAAGAAAATTGGTGAGCTGCGCTTGAGCGGTTCAGCTCCCAATAATTCGCGTTATTTTCTTGAAATGCGGGGCATTGGAATTATTAATGTTAAAACTTTATTTGGAGCTGGTGCCGTCAAACATGATTCTCCAATCAATTTAACCATTAAATTAGAAAAATGGGAAGAAGGAGAAGAATATGAAAGACTTGGTATTGACAGCCGCAAAACGGAAATAATGGACTTAGAAATCGATGAAATAGTAATTCCAGTTAAACCAGGACGAAATCTGGCTTTAGTTTTAGAAGTCGCAGCCATGAATTATAGAATGAAAACTATGGGTTATAATGCTGCAGTCGATTTTACCGAAAATATTATGAAGAGATAAAAATGTTAGATTATTAGAGGTGTAAAAATGGCTCTAGAAGATATAAAAATTAAATGGCAAAAAATTATTGTTTTATTTATAATCTGTCTTTTTATTTTACCTGCAGCTGTTAGAGCAGAGGATTATAGAGTGATTTTTAATCACCTCGATGCCGCTGGTGATGATTATGGCCCGGGAGATTATCAGTATCCGCAAAATCATATTTTCCAGAACAAGGGCCATCTTTTTGATCTCCAGGCAGCAACTATTTTTGAATCTGAGAGCGAATATAAAATTCGTTTTTCTTTTTCTAATTTAACTGATCCCTGGGGGGCTGAATATGGATTTTCTCTGCCGCTTTTAGAAATTTATATAGATAATGATCAGGGAGGCAGTAATCAGCTTTTTCACAGCGGGGCCAATGTGAGTTTTAATCCCGATTTTAACTGGAATAAATTTATAAAGATAAGCGGCTGGTGGATCAGAGTTTTTAATCCGAACAGTCAGAAAGAAAATATCTTAAATATCAATGAATTATCGCTCAATGAACCTGGAACAAATAACAATTTTACTTTGAATAAAGTTGAAAATGATATTATTTTAAGACTGCCTAAAAGCGAAATCAATTCACTTCAAAACAGTAAAATTATTGTTTTGATTGGAAGTTTTGATCCTTTTGGTTATGATCATTTCCGCTCTTTATCAAATTCCAAAAGTTACTGGCAGATTTATTCAGAGGCTGAGATTCCAGCAGCTGAAGCCCCTAGAGTTCTCGACATCCTGGTTCCTGGTGGCAGCAGTCAGAAAGAAGTATTAGCAGGAAAACTGCCGGAACTACCCCACCTTGAGGTTGATAAAGATTTTGCTGAGGGTGAGCCGACGATTATTGATTATTTAAAGCCGATTAATAGAATTTCACTTTCAATACTTTTTTCTTACATAGTTTTAATTATTTTTGTAATATATAAGTTTAAATATAATAAATAGATTTGGGATGAGGTGAAATAATGTCAGCCGAGCCAATGCAGTATGCTAGAAAAATCTTAAAAAAAGTTTCTCGAAGTTTTGCTTTAACAATTCCAATGCTCGATCAGCAGATAAAAGATGAAGTTCTACTGGCCTATCTCCAGGATAGAATTCTTGATAATTTTGAAGATGAGATTCATCCGCCCAATCTAAAACTGCAGCAGGAGATGATGGACCGGATCAGCAGAATTTTTTCGACTGCAGACTATGACCGCAGTTCTGATTTTAAAATCATTAAAGAAAATAGTCAGCTTATCGAAAAAGAATCACTGCAGGAATTAACGGAAAATATAGATCTGATATATCAGGGTTATCAAAGTTTGGACCCTCAAGTTCAGGAGATTTCTCATAAATGGCTGGCAGAAATGAATCAGGGGATGCAGAAATATTTAACTAAAGAAGTTAAAACTTTTGCAGAACTTGATGAATACTGTTATTATGTTGCCGGAACAGTTGGTGGCTTTTTGACCGAAACTATAATTTATAAATTTGAAATTGATTCTGAGCAGCAGGAAATTCTGATGAATAATTTTAATGAGGCGGGTCTTTTTCTGCAGAAGGTTAATTTAATCAGGGATATCAGAGAAGATTTAGAGAGTAGAGATAAGCACTTCTGGCCTCTTAAAGATTTAGAAATTAGTGAGGAGCAGCTGGCTGACCTGGATTATAAAGACCAGGCCCTAAAAGCTCTGGAAGAGATGCTTTTAGATTTAAGAACTCATATTCCCGCTTTAAAAAAATACTACCAGGCTCTGCCGGATGAGCTTAAAGGTTATAAAAAGTTTTTTGCTGTTAACAATGCACTTGGGCTGGCTACTATGGATAAGCTTGAAGATAATGCAGATGTTTTTTATGGGGATAAACCGGTTAAAACCTCAAAATTGACTTTTTTAAATATTATGCGGGCTCCGGAAAAATATTTTCTTAAACATACAGCTCAATTAGAACAGTAGATTTATTGGAGTAGAAAGGAGCAAAATTTTTATGGACTTTTTATTAATTACAGGAATGTCTGGAGCTGGAAAATCTCTTGCCTTAAATTATTTCGAGGATAGAGGTTATTTCTGTGTGGATAATTTGCCTCCAGCGTTAATTTCGAAGTTTGCAGAATTATGTCTGCAGTCAGATCTTGATAAAATAGCACTGGTCAGTGATATTAGAGGCCGGGAGTTTTTTAATGAACTTTTTGAAGAGCTGACAAATATAGAAAAAATGAATTTAAATTATAATATACTTTTTCTGGAAGCCTCAGATGATGTTTTAATTAGAAGGTATAAGGAGAGCAGAAGGAGGCATCCGCTGGATGAAGAAGGTAGAGTTCTGGATGCAATTGAAAGAGAAAGAAAAATGCTGGAAGAATTAAGAGGTAGAGCAACTAAAATTATTGATACCGGAGAATTAAAGATTTCAGAATTACAGGAAGAGCTGAACCAGTTATTTCTGGCTGAGGAAGATAAAAATTTGCTGCATTTAAGTTTAATTTCTTTTGGTTTTAAATATGGAATCCCTAGAGATGCAGACTTAGTAATGGATGTCAGGTTTTTGCCCAATCCTTATTATGTAGAATCTTTAAGAGAAAAAACCGGTAATGACCAGGAAGTTCAGGATTATGTCTTAAAATGGTCCTTAACTGATAAGTTTTACAGTAAGTTTTTTGATCTGATAGATTTTCTGCTGCCTGAATATAAGCGTGAAGGTAAAAGTCATCTGTCGATAGCAATCGGCTGTACTGGCGGCAAGCACCGTTCTGTCACTACAGTTAATAAACTGGCAGAATTTTTACGAGATAAAGATTTTAACATAAATATTGAACATCGAGATATTGAAAAATAAGGAAGTGTAATTATGAACCTGCCAAAATGGTTTTTCCCAGGTTTAGGTGTTAAACGGTGGTTTTTGGTTATCATATTTGCTTTTATTTTAATAAGTGTTGGAATAACACCATTATTTGGTTTTGATCTAAGTATATATGTAACAGAACAGCTGCTTTTAATGCTCAATGGTTTATTTGGACAGCAGGCCGGCTTTGTGCTTAAATTAACTGCTTCATTTATGATTTTAGCCGGTATCAGTTTAACCTACTATTCGCTCTTAAAAATAAGGGCAGAATTTAATACCCACATTACCCCAAATGGAGAGATACTGGATCTCTTATATGAAAAGAGACGCTCAAATAAAGGACCGGAGATAGTTGCTTTTGGTGGTGGAACCGGGCTTTCCAACCTGCTGCGGGGGTTAAAAACGAATAGTGATAATCTGACAGCAGTCGTCACAGTTGCTGATGATGGCGGCAGTTCTGGCAGGCTGCGGGATGAGATGGGGATTTTACCTCCTGGAGATATCCGCAACTGTCTGGTTGCACTTGCTGACCGGGAACCTCTGATGGAAAAACTCTTTCAGCACCGCTTTGAATCTGAAGGTGGCCTGGAAGGACACAGTTTTGGCAACCTATACATTGCCGCTATGACTGAAGTACTTGGTGATTTTGAGGAAGCAGTTAGAGCTTCCAGTAAGGTACTGGCGATCAGAGGTAAGGTGCTGCCGGCTACAAACGAGGATATTAAGCTGGGGGCTGTTTACCATGATCAGGAAGAAAGAATGGGAGAATCAGCAATTCCAGTTTATGATAAAGAAATCAATAAAGTTTTTTTATATCCAGAAAACGCAAGCACAACTCCGGAAGTGAGGGAATCAATTAGAAAGGCAGATGTCCTGGTAATTGGTCCCGGAAGCCTCTATACCAGTATTTTACCCAATCTGCTGGTTAAAGGGATTGCAGAGGAAATTAAAAAAAGTGATGCCTTAAAGTTATATATCTGTAATGTGATGACACAGCCGGGTGAAACTGATGGTTATACTGCTGCAGATCACGCCCGGGCAATAATTGATCACTGTGGTAGAGGAGTTTTTGATTATATAGTTGTTAATAACAGCCAGGGAACACCTGAGCTGCGAAAAAGATATGAAGCCGAAGGCGCCTATCCGGTTCAGATCGACCACCAGCGGATAAAGAGGCTGGGAGTTAAAGTTATCGAAGCTGACCTCCTAAAAAAAGATAGTTATCTGCGTCATGATCCGGAAGCACTGGCAGAGCTAATTTATAAGTTAAATAAAAAGTATAATTAGAGCTGCTGAAAATTCGACTTGAATTTAACAATATAAGCAAAGATTATTATAAATTTTAAAAAGGAGATTAAAATGTCTTTTACTGACCAGGTTAAAGAAGAATTAACACATAAGGATAAATATGATTATTCTGAGCAGCTGGCTGAACTGGCTGCCTTAATCAGGATAGATGGTTCAATTCAAATTTCAAATAAGCATCTGGCTGTTAAAGTAACTCTTTACCACGGCAATCTGGCCCGCCGAATTTATTCTTTAATTAAAGAACGCTTTGGCTTCAGTATTGAAATCAGGGTCAGACAGGATAAAAGGTTTAACTTAAGCCACAGCTATGATATTATTGTCACTCCTCAGCCCGGAGTGAGAGAATTTTTATTAGAGCTTGGATTTTTGAGTCCGGATAACAGTCTTGTTTTTCATATTAAAGAGGAATACTTAAATTCCCGCAAATTATCTCAGGCCTATTTAAGGGGGTTATTTTTGGGAGGGGGCTCGGTCAATAAACCTCAGAGTGAGTATCATCTGGAGTTCCGCTGTCAGCGCGAAAGTGTGGCTGAAGATTTAAAAACCCTGCTGGCTAAGTTTGACTTAGAAGCCCATCAGACTGAGCACAAAGGCTATTATGTAATATATTTCAAAAGTTACGCCGAAGTAGTAAAGGTGCTAAATATTATTGGCGCTCATCAGGCAATGTTAAAAATGGAAAATGATCATATTGTCAAAGGATTAAAAAATGATGTTAACCGCCGGGTCAATTTTGAAACTGCAAATCTGGAGAAATCAGTTTCGGCAGCTATGGATCAGCTGGAATATATAGATATTATAGAAAGAGAAGAAGGACTGGATTCCTTAAGTCCGGGGCTGAGGGAGATGGCAGAGCTTAGGAGGGAAAATCCCTATGCTTCCTTAAAGGAGCTGGGAGAAATTTTAGACCTCAGTAAATCAGGTGTCAATCATCGTTTGCGGAGAATTAAAAAAATTGCTCAAAATTTAACTTGAAATAATCTGAAAAGATGATATAATACACTTGGAAGTTGAAAAAAATATATCAAACTTGCTGCTGATTTAAATATCAGCTTTGTTTTTGGCTGTATCGGGACAATTTTGTTCCATTTGGACAAAAACGTTCCAGCTCGGAGGTTAAACATGAATAAACTGTTTAAAATTCAGCAAAAAATAGTTCCAGAAATTGTCAAGACAGCCCAACAAAGATATAATATTTTACGTGGTATCTATTATAATCAGCCGATTGGAAGAAGAGCTCTAGCAAAAACTCTTGGATTAAGCGAAAGAACAATTCGCAATGATCTTGAGTTTTTTGAAAAAAACGCTTTTATTACTATTACCCCGGCAGGTACTCAGATAACTAGAATTGGAGAGGATTTTCTGATAGAATTAGATGAGTACATCAAAGAATTAAGAAATATCAGTTATTTAGAAAATAGACTGGAAAATATTCTGGGGATCGAAAAAGTAAAACTTGTCAATGGAGCTGTTCCAGCTGGAGATTTAAAAGCTGAGATTGGCCGGATGGCCTCACAGCTTTTACAGCAGGAAATTAAGAATGGTGACATTCTTGCTGTTACTGGAGGGACAACACTGGCCCAGGTTGCAGCAGAGATGACTTATGCTGCTGAAGCAAGAGATGTAACAGTAGTACCCGGTCGTGGTGGATTGGGTGAGGATGTTGAAATTCAGGCAAATACTATTGCTGCTAAAATTGCTAAAAAACTTGGTGGCAGCTATCACCTGCTGCATATACCGGACAATATGGCTGAAGAAAATATTTATCATATTACAAAAGAACCCACAATTAAAAAAACTTTAGAAATTTTAAAAAGAGCCAACATCTTAATTCACGGAGTAGGAACTGCTGAAGATATGGCAGGTCGCCGGGGGATGGAGCAAAAAGAAATTGAAGACCTCCTGAATGCAGGTGCAGTTGGAGAAGCCTTTGGTTTTTATTTCAATGCTCAGGGTGAGATAATCTACTCGACAACAAGTGTTGGTTTAAATCTGGATGATCTGCAGGCAATCAATAAAGTGATTGTTGTCGCAGGGGGAGAAAACAAGGCAGAAGCAATAATTTCTGCAGTTTCTCCTAAATACCAGGATATTTTGATTACTGACGAAATTACAGCCCGAAAAATTATCTCTCTTAAGGGGGGTGAGGCCGAAGACAGGCTGGCAAATTAAAATCAGCAGGTTATAAAACTTTCAAAATTTTTAAGTCTTTGTTTAATAAATTAATTTTTGTAAATGCTTCATCATATTCTAAGGAGGAATAAAATAATGACAAAAAAAGTAGCAATTAATGGATTTGGCCGTATTGGTAGAGGTTACTTAAGACTGGTAGAAGGTAGAGATACTGATGAAATCGAAATCGTTGCAATCAACGATTTAGTAAATGTTGAAAACTTAGCTTACTTACTTAAGTATGATTCTGTACATGGACGTTTTGACGGAACAGTAGAAGTTAAAGATGGTGACTTAGTAGTTAATGGTAAGAAGATCAAAGTTTCTGCTATTAAAGATCCTAAAGAATTACCATGGGGCGAATATGACATTGATGTTGTAATCGAATCAACTGGTGTATTCCGCAAAAAAGCTCAGTGTATGCAGCATATCGAAGCTGGAGCTAAGAAAGTTCTTTTAACAGTTCCTGCTAAAGATGAAATTGATAACACAATTGTATTAGGTGTTAATGATGACGACTTAAGTGATGATGACTTAATCGTATCCAATGCTTCCTGTACAACAAACTGCTTAGCTCCTTTAGCTAAAGCATTAAATGATGAGTTTGGAATCGAAAAAGGTCTAATTACAACAATTCACGGTTATACAACAAGTCAGGCTATCTTAGATATGCCAGCTAGCAAAACTAGAAGAGGTAGAACTGCTGCTGAAAACATCATTCCTACAACTACAGGTGCTGCTATTGCAACTACAAAAGTACTGCCTGAGTTAGATGGTAAAATTGATGGTATGGCTGTCCGTGTTCCAGTACCTAATGGTTCCTGTGTAGACGGAGTATTTACTTTAGAAAAAGATGTAACTGTTGAAGAAGTAAATGCAATGTTTAAAGAAAAAGCAGAAGGTGAAATGAAGGGTATCTTAGGTTACACTGAAGAAGAATTAGTTTCCAGAGATATTATGGGACAGTTCGAATCTTCTAAAATTGATGCTCAGTCAACTATGGTTGTTAACGGCAACATGGTTAAAGTTATCTCCTGGTATGACAATGAGTTAAGTTACACAAATAGAGTTGTAGACTTAACATTAAAGCTGTAATTTAAATATATAAATTATTTCAGGGTGGGGCATCTTTGCCTGCCCTGAAATTTTCTCAATAAATTTTTTTGCCTTATTTTTAAAGATAAAATTAACCCTTTTAAACAAATTGTCAAAAAATTAGTAACTGCTAATTAATATGGAGGTATTAAAAATGAAAAAAACACTTAAAGATATGGATTTTAAAGGAAAGAAAGTTTTAGTTAGAGTAGATTTTAATGTTCCTCTTAAAGATGGAGTTGTTGGTGATAAAACCAGAATTAAAGCAGCTCTGCCTACAATTGAGTACTTAATCAAAGAAGATGCAAAAGTTTTACTTATTTCTCACCTTGGCCGTCCAGGGGGAGAGCCCAAAGATGAATTAAGAATGGATCCAGTTGCCAAAGAACTGGCTAATTTATTAAATAAAGAAGTTAAAAAAGCTGATGACTGTATCGGTGAAGAAGTTAAAAAAGCTGCAGACAGCCTAAAAAATGGTGAAGTATTAGTTCTAGAAAACAGCCGCTTCCATGCTGGCGAAAAGAAAAATGATCCTGAATTTGCCAAAGAACTTGCTTCACTTGCTGATTTATATGTAAATGATGCTTTTGGTGCAGCTCATAGAGCTCATGCAACAACAGTTGGAGTTACAGAATACTTACCAGCTGCTGCAGGTTTCTTAATGCAGAGAGAATTAAATGCCTTAGGTGAAGTGATGGAAAACCCTGAAAGTCCTTTTGTGGCAATTATGGGTGGAGCTAAGGTTTCTGATAAAATTGATGTAATTAAAAACTTAATCAATAAAGTGGATAAATTAATCGTTGCTGGTGGAATTGCAAACACCTTCTTACTGGCAAAGGGTTATGAAGTAGGAGATTCTTTAGTTGAAGCCGATAAAGTAGATCTAGCTAAAGAATTAATGGCCGAAGCTGAAGAAAAGGGAGTAGAAATAGTACTTCCGATTGATGTAGTAATTGCTGACGATTTCTCCAATGATGCAAATACTCAAACTGTAGCTGCAGACGAAATTCCTGCTGGCTGGCAGGTTCTTGACTGTGGTGGCCCTCAGAGCTTAGAGAACTACAAAGAAATTATTAAGAATGCTAAAACAGTTATCTGGAATGGACCACTGGGAGTATTTGAGATGGAGAAATTTGCTCACGGTACTGTTGAATTGGCGAAAGCACTGGCTGAATCAGATGCTCATTCAGTAATTGGTGGCGGAGATTCTGCTGCTGCAATTAATGAAGCTGGAGTAGCTGATAAGATGAGCCATATTTCTACCGGTGGTGGAGCTTCTCTGATGTTCTTTGAAGGTAAAGAACTTCCTGGTGTAGCTGCACTTGACGATGTTGAGTAATTTTAAGATACAGTTCTAGATGGAAAAATTTAAACTAAAGCTTAATTAGTTAAAAAAATTCTAAACAAAACTTTGCATTTGGGCAGAGTTTGAGGAGGAATATTAATGCGTAAACCATTTATTTGTGGAAACTGGAAAATGAACAAAAATGTTGAAGAAGCTGAAGCAATGATTACTGCTTTAAAAGATAAAGTTAAAGGTGTAGAGAATGTTGAAATGGGTATTTGCCCGACAGCTCTCTGTTTAACAACAGTTAAAGAAGCTGCAGCAGGCAGCGACATTGTTACTGGTGCTGAAAATATCTACTGGAAGGATTCTGGTGCTTATACCGGCGAAATTTCTGCTAAGATGCTGGCTGACAGCAATATTGAATATACAATTGTTGGCCACTCCGAAAGAAGAGAAATTTTTGGTGAAACAGATTATGAAGTAAATAAAAAAGTTTTATCTGCACTTTCACATGGTGTGAAGCCAATTGTCTGTGTTGGAGAGACTTTAGAAGAAAGAAAAGCTGATCAGATTGAAGCAAAGGTTAACTTTCAGGTAGATTCTGCTCTGGCAGGACTTGATGAAGATGAGGTTGCAGATGTAGTAATAGCTTATGAGCCAATCTGGGCCATCGGTACTGGAGAGACTGCTTCTGCTGAAGAAGCTAACCGAGTAATTGGAATCATTAGAGAAAATATTAGAAAAGAATATCCTGAAGCTGCTGATAAGATTAGAATTCAATATGGTGGTAGTGTTAAACCACATAATGTAGAAGAAATTATGGCTCAGGATGAGATCGATGGTGCTTTAGTTGGTGGAGCCAGCTTAGCAGCAGATTCTTTCTCTGAGATTATCTTAAAAACTGCCGAAATCTATAAGTAAATAACTAAGATTATAAGGAGGATTATTATGGCAAGACCTAAACCACTGGCCCTGATTATTGCAGATGGGCTGGGAATAAACGAAAACGCAGAAGGGAATGCTGTCTATCAGGCAGATACTCCTTTCTTAGATAAATTAAATAATGAGTATCCACATTCAATTTTAAAGCCATCCGGAGAGGCTGTTGGCCTGCCGGAGGGACAGATGGGTAACTCTGAGGTTGGACATCTAAATATTGGTGCCGGCCGGATAGTTTATCAGGATTTTACAAGAATTAATAAAGCTGTAGAAGAAAAACACCTGCTTGAAAATAAAGCACTTAAAAAAGCAGTAGACCACGCTAAAGAAAATGATGGTGCTCTGCATTTAATTGGTCTTTTATCTGATGGTGGTGTTCACAGCCACATCAAACATCTCTTTGGTTTAATTGAGATGGCCGATCGGGCCGGTTTAGAAAAAGTATATATTCATCCTATCCTGGATGGTAGAGATACTCCACCTTCCAGCGGTACAGGTTATTTAAAAGAACTGCAGGAAGAATTAGATGAGGTTGGAACAGGTAAAATTGCAACTGTCAGCGGCCGTTATTACACAATGGACCGTGACAACCGCTGGGAGAGAACCAAAAAAGCATATGATATGTTAGTACTAGGTGAAGGCAATCAAGCTGAAGATGCTGTTAAAGCAGTAGAAGCATCATATGCAGAAGATGTAGAAGATGAGTTTGTTGTGCCCACAGTAATTACTGAAAACGGTGAAGCTGTAGGTCCAATGAATGATCATGATTCAGTCATCTTCTTCAACTTCAGAGCTGATAGAGCGCGCCAGATTACTCAGGCCTTAACTATTGACGGTTTTGATGGCTTTGAGCGGGCTCCAGAACATCCAAAAGATTTATACTATGTCACTATGACAGAGTATGATGAAGAATTCGATCTGCCAGTTGCTTTTGAACCGGTAGAAATCGAGGATGGACTGGGTGAAGTATTAAGCCGGGAAGGTTTAAAACAGCTCAGAATCGCTGAAACCGAAAAATATGCTCATGTAACCTTCTTCTTTAATGGAGGAGTTGAGGAGCCTAACGAAGGTGAAGACAGACTTTTAATTCCTTCACCTCAGGTTGCAACCTATGAGATGCAGCCGGAGATGAGTGCTTATGAGGTAACTGATAAGCTCTTAGAAAAAATTGAGGCTGAGGAATATGATGTAATTATTCTAAACTATGCCAATATCGATATGGTTGGACATACCGGTTTTATGGATGCAGCTATTAAGGCTGTGGAAACTGTAGATGAGTGCCTCTCTAAAATAGTTCCGGCTATTTTAGATAAGGGAGGTCAGGCTTTAATTACAGCTGACCACGGTAATGGAGAAAAAATGAAAGAGGATGATGGTTCTCCATTTACAGCTCATACTTCCAATATTGTTCCCCTCTATTATGTAGGTGGACCGAAAAATAAAGGTATAGCTTCCGGTAAATTAGCTGATTTAGCTCCAACAATGTTAGAAATTCTGGGAATTGAAAAACCAGAAAAAATGACAGGAGAATCACTAATTATCGAAAATGAATAATTTTCTAAATTAGAGTTAACTATAGTTTAAGCTAAGTAACGCTTAAATAAATTATCAAGCAGGGGCAGTTTCTGCTGTCTCTGCTGAAATATAAATTAAAAGTAATTTCATTAAAAAAGATTCACTGTAAAATTATAAGGAGGTCAATTAATAATGTTAAACACAACAATTGTAGATGTTTATGCTCGCGAAATTTTAGATTCACGTGGTAACCCAACTGTAGAGGTAGAAGTAGTCTTAGAAGATGGTGTAATGGGTAGAGCCGCTGTTCCTTCTGGAGCTTCAACTGGTGAGTACGAAGCTGTAGAATTAAGAGATGGTGGCGACCGCTACATGGGTAAGGGGGTTTTAGATGCAATCGAAAATGTAAATGAAGTAATTGCACCTGAGCTAATCGGTTTTGATGTTAGAGAGCAGGTTGATATTGATAACTTAATGCGCGAATTAGATGGTACTGACAACAAAGGTAAATTAGGTGCCAACGCAATTTTAGGTGTATCAATGGCAGTTGCTAAAGCAGCAGCAGAAGCTACAGGTACTTTCCTCTATAACTATATTGGTGGGATGAATGCTAAAACTCTGCCAGTTCCAATGATGAACATTTTAAATGGTGGAGAACATGCTGATAATAATGTAGACTTACAGGAGTTTATGATTATGCCTGTTGGTGCAGTAAGCTTCCGTGAAGCTCTGCAGATGGGTGCAGAAGTTTATCACAACTTAAAGAAAGTTCTGCAGGAAAAAGGTCTGGGTACTGGTGTTGGTGATGAAGGTGGATTTGCACCTGACTTAGGCTCCAACGAAGAAGCTCTGCAGGTAATTGTAGAAGCTATCGAAGCTGCAGGTTATGAAGCTGGAGAAGACTTCTATCTTGCTATTGATGCAGCAGCATCTGAAATTTACAAAGATGGTAAGTATGTACTTGCTGGCGAAGGTGTAGAAAAGACTTCCGAAGAAATGGTAGATTTCTATGCAGAGTTAATTGATAAGTATCCTATTATCTCACTTGAAGATGGTCTTGACGAAGATGACTGGGACGGTTGGGCTCAGTTAACTGAACGTTTAGGTGACCGTCTACAGATTGTTGGAGATGACCTCTTTGTTACTAATGTAGAAAGATTAAGCAGAGGTATTGAAGAAGATAGTGCTAACTCAATCTTAATTAAGGTTAACCAGATTGGTTCCTTAACTGAGACTTTAGATACAATTAAGATGGCTACAAGAGCAGGATTTACTTCTGTTGTGTCTCACCGTTCTGGTGAAACAGAAGATGTAACAATTGCTGACCTTGTTGTAGCAATGAATACTGGCCAGATTAAAACTGGTGCTCCTGCACGTTCCGAAAGAGTTGCTAAGTATAACCAGCTTCTAAGAATTGAAGAAAGCTTAGGAGATGCAGCTCAGTATGCAGGTAAAGAAGCATTCTTTAACCTTAAGTAAAATTGATTGAATAAGATAAGATTAAAACATTATAAATTAACTAAAGGACTGAGTGGAGTTTATTCTCTGCTTGGTCCTTTTTTTATTTAAATTTCCTCTTGACAAATGTTTAAAATAGAATTATACTAACAGTGTACCAGTTAACTAATGCACTATTAATGATTGGGAGGTTGAATATACTTAACTCAACTTTCGGCGTTAGAAATCATTAATGATTTCTTGATATAACCAGGAAGAAGCTCAAAAAAGTAGTCTAATAGGTCATTTATCTTTTCTTCAGTTAATGTTGAATAATCATGTAGAGTCTTTTTGAAAAGGTCTATGATTAAAAATAATGCTTCAATATGACTTAAATCTTTTAGCTCATCACAGTATTCAAAAAACATACCGCCAAAAGTCTTTTCGTCTTCAT
>NZ_QAXS01000044.1 GCF_003053565.1 Halanaerobium saccharolyticum
TGGTTTCTGTGATATCTTTGTCCATAGTATATGCTCCTTATTTTTTGGGATTTGGACAAAGACTATCCTAATCCCAATTATAAGGAGTTTTTCTAATTTAAGCAAGTATTTTCGCTAAAAATCGAACTTGACTTTTCTTAAATATTTTTATGCAATGCTAGTGATTTGATATTGAATAAATGAAATCTATAGTATAATAAAAAGAGTCAGGGATGTGAGAAGAGAAGATGAAGATTAAAAATTTCAAGTTTTTAGAGGGAGCAGCTAAAGCAGAAGGGCTAACAGTAATCATTGATGTTTTCAGAGCCTATACAACCGCGGCTTACCTTTTTGCAAATCAGGCAGAAAAGATATTTATTGTCAGTAAAGTGGAAACTGCTCGCAAGTTAAAAAAGGAATTAAATAATCCGGTTTTAATTGGCGAAAGAAAAGGAATTAAAATTGAGGATTTTGATTTTAATAATTCTCCTTATTTTATTTCTCAGCATAATTTTATGGGGAAGGAAATAATCTTAAGTACCAGTGCAGGAACTAAGGGAATCATTGCTGCTGAAAATGCAGCTGAGGTTATAACCGGTAGTTTTGTTAATATTTCAGCAGCTGCAGAATATATTAAAAGCAAAAATCCCGAAACTGTTTCACTGGTTGCAATGGGCAATAATGGAGTGACAGAGGCAGACGAAGATAATCTTTATGTTGATCAGTTAGCAAATCTGCTAAAAGGCAAAAAAACTCTTGCTCAGGCTGAAATTAAGGCTAGGCTAAGAAGTCCTGCTGGAGACAGGTTTTTTGCAGATGAGACACAATCAGAAATGCCCAAACAGGATTTTGAATACTGTTTAAAATTAAATAAATTTAATTTTGTGATCAGGGCAGAGCAGATAGATTCTGATATTTATCAATTGATAAGAAAAGAGGTGGATTAAATGAAAAATGTTTTAATAAGCTTAGTAATTATTTTAGTTCTATTAGTTGGAGCAGCAGTTACAAATCCTTCTCGGGAAGAATTTATTAACTGGGGGGTAGCAGAAATCAGAGCTGAGGCAGAAAGTGATCTAGAAAGGATTTTTGGAGGGGCAGTAGCTGCACCGATGCTTGAATTACAGACTGAGGTTGATGATTATGTCTTCTTCAGTATTTTTACTCTGCAGAAATCAGAGAGTGAGGTTAAATATTTAGGTGTTTTTAATAATATTTTTAGCCTCGGTGAGAATTAAAACGAAAAATTTTGATTCTCTAATTTGACATTAGAGCTGAATTTAATAAAATAATGTATGGACAATTAAAGTAGGCAATTTATTTTTAGGATAATTAATCTGGAGGAGATTGGATAATGGATGATTATTTAATTCGAGCAATAACAACTAATAAAGAAATTAGAGCTCTGGCAGTTAAATCAACTGAAGTTGTCAGGGAAGCACAGGAAAGACATCAGACCACCCCGGTGGCAACTGCTGCTTTAGGACGAGTAATTACCGGTGCTTTATTAACTGGATCCTTAGTTAAATCTGGCGATGAGATAGTTTTAAAAATCGAAGGCACGGGTCCTGCCGGGAAAATAGTAGCTGATGCCAATCAGGAAGGTGAAGTAAGGGGATATATTCAGAATCCTAATCTTGACTTGTATCAGACTGATTCAGGTAAACTTGATGTAGCAAAAGCTGTTGGGGCAGGAGAACTTTCACTGACCAAAATTATGAGAATGAAAGAACCTTATACAGGAAGTGTACCCCTGATTTCGGGTGAGATTGGGGAAGATTTAACTTATTATTTTACAGCTTCAGAGCAGGTACCATCCGCTGTGGGGCTGGGAGTATTAGTGGACACAGACCTCAGTGTTAAAGCAGCTGGTGGATTTCTTATTCAATTACTGCCAGATGCTTCGGAAGAAACAATTCAGATGCTGGAAGATAATCTAGCTAAGGTGAGTTCAGTCAGCAAATTAATTGAAGCAGGAATGACACCGGAAGAATTGTTAGAGGAACTGCTGGGAGATATGGATTATCGAATTATGGCCCGCAAAGATGTTAAGTTTAAATGCCGCTGCAGCAGAGAAAGAAGTTATGAGTTAATAGCAGGGCTTGGTAAAGAAGATATAGAAGAGACGCTGGCTGAAGAGGGTGAAATTGAAGTTCGCTGTCATTTCTGTAATAACACTTATACTTTTGATAGAGAAGAAGTAGAAGAACTGCTGGCTGAATTAGAAGCAAGAGAAAAAGATATTCCAGAAGTTGATACAGATCAAATTGTAGTTGAACCTGAAGATAACAAATAAATGGCTAAATATTAGCAACTAATTAAACCGCAGAGATTTTAAACTTCTCTGCGGTATTTTTTTAGCTTTGCTGCTGTAGTTCGGGGCAGTAAGGCTTTTAAATATATATTATTTTTTTGGTATTTCTCTTCATAAACCTTAGCTGTATTGTGAATTTTTTCTACCCAGGATGCTTCAGAATAGGGAAGATCCAGTTCTACTTCGACCATTTCTTCACTGATAATCTCATTTAATTTTTTAATAACAGAATCAGTATTAATTCCTTTTAGAGCTGAAATGAAAAGTGCATCTGGATAAATTATTTTCAGATCATTTAGTTGCGATTCTTCGATTAAATCAATTTTATTAAAAACTTTGATAATTTTACAATCGGGCTCTACAAGTTCTCTGATTTCATTATTTACAACTTTAATATTTTTTTCCAGATTAGAGTTTGAAGCATCGATTAGATGCAGAATAATATCAGCATTTTCAATTTCTTCCAGGGTAGTTCTAAAAGAAGCTACCAGCTGGTGGGGAAGCTTGCTGATAAAGCCAACTGTGTCACTTAAAATAATATTCTGGCCTACAGGTAACTCCAGCTGCCTCATGGTAGAATCAAGGGTCGCAAACAATTTATCAGCAGTATAACTGTCAGCTCCAGCAAGTCTGTTCATTAGTGTTGATTTACCTGCATTTGTATAACCAACAAGTGCTGCTAGCGGGTCACGCCGGCTGCTGCGCTGAACTTCTCTACTGGCTTTAATTTCCTTTAAATTTTCTTTTAAACGGTGAATTTTCTTTTCAATTCGACGGCGGTCAACTTCGAGTTTTGTCTCACCAGGACCACGAGTTCCAATTCCACCTGCAAGTCTTGACATTTCCACTCCTCGTCCCTGCAGACGGGGAAGACGATATTCTAACTGGGCAAGTTCCACCTGAATTTTACTTTCACGGCTGTGGGCGTGGCGGGCAAAAATATCTAAAATTACCTGAGAGCGGTCAATTACTTTAATCTCAATTTCATCTTCCAGATTACGCTGCTGAACAGGAGAAAGCTCGTTGTCAAAAACAATTAAGTTTGCCTCTACAGTTTCTGCTGCTTCTTTAATTTCTCTAACCTTACCACTGCCAATATAATAAGCAGGATCAATTTTGCGGTCATGATAGGTCATTTTCAAAATACTTTCTGCACCTGCTGTTTCAACCAGCAGTTTCAGTTCATTTAATTCTCCTTCGTTTAAGCCAACCAGAACAGCTTTTTCTTCCATTTGTGCTACCTGATACATATCATTATCTTGATTGATTTCAAATTTGTTATTAATATTATCATCCCCTGATCATCAATTTTAAAGTTAAGAAGAATCGTTTTATTATTAACTAAATTCATTATAACATTTTTTAAAGTAATCTAAAATATTAGAGCTTATTTCTAACTAAATCAAAGAATAATTGTGCAGTTTGCTAGAAAATGAGAGCTAATATAATTTAAAAGCTTATTATAATGTGAAATTAAACACTTTTATACTTGATATTATAATTTATGCATGTTATTCTATAAATGTCAGATAAGATATCAGGTTAAAAGACTGATTTAACAACCACTATAATTTTATTTCATAAACAAAATATTTTTTTATTAGCTTTTGTTATAATCTTCACAATAACTTTATAAGTCCAAAAGGAGGATAATTAATGAAGTTTAAAGAGGTAAGTACAGTAGAAGAATTTGATGAGATGATTTCTGAAGTAGAAGCCGCTCAGGAGAAATATGCACAGTACAGCCAAAAAGAAGTTGATGAGATTTTTAGAAGAGCATCGATTGCTGCTAATGATCAGCGGATTCAGCTGGCTAAACTGGCTGTTGAGGATACAGGAATGGGAATTGTTGAAGACAAGGTAATTAAAAATCATTTTTCATCAGAATATATTTATAATAAGTATCGTGATGAAAAAACCTGCGGAATTTTGGAAGAGGATACTGCTCATGGTGTTAAAAAAATTGCAGAGCCGATTGGAATAATTGCTGGAATAGTTCCGGTAACCAATCCAACTTCGACCACAATTTTTAAGTCTTTAATTTCTTTAAAGACCAGAAATGCTATTATCTTTTCTCCGCATCCCAGTGCTAAAGAATGTACAATTGAAGCAGCCAAAACTATTTTAGAAGCTGCAGTGGAGGCGGGAGCTCCGGAAAATATTATCGGCTGGATTGATCAGCCTTCAATCGAGTTATCACAGCATTTAATGCAGCATCCCAAAGTCAGCATGATTCTGGCAACTGGTGGCCCAGGAATGGTTAAAGCAGCTTATTCCTCCGGTAAACCGGCTATTGGAGTTGGTGCAGGTAATACACCGGCGGTAATCGATGAGACTGCTCATCTTAAAATGGCGGTAAGTTCAATCTTGATGAGTAAAACTTTTGACAACGGAGTTATCTGTGCTTCTGAGCAATCAGTAACTGTAGTTGACGAAGTTTATAATAAAGTTAAAAAAGAATTTGAAGATCGCGGAGCTTATATTTTAAGTGAAGCTGAAAGAAAAAAAGTTTCCGAGCTTCTTCTGGTTGACGGCCACATTAATGCCAAAGTTGTAGGGCAGAGTGCCCATGATATTGCAGCTATGGCAGGGGTGAATGTGCCGCAGGATGCTAAAGTATTAATTGCAGAAGTAGAAGAGGTTGGTAAAGAAGAGCCATTTTCTTATGAAAAATTATCACCAACTCTTGCTTTATACAAAGCATCTGATTTTAAAGCTGCAGTGGCAAATGCAGTAGAATTAGTTAAGTTTGGTGGAATTGGCCACACCTCCGTTTTATATACTGACAGAATAAATGAGGAGCGCAAAGATTATTTCAGTCATCAGATGAAGACAGGTAGAATTTTAGTAAATATGCCTTCATCTCAGGGAGCTATTGGTGACATTTATAACTTTAAGCTCGAGCCATCATTAACCTTAGGTTGTGGATCATGGGGTGGAAATTCAGTCAGTGAAAACGTGGGGGTAAAACATTTAATGAATACAAAAACAACTGCAGAAAGAAAAGAAAACATGCTCTGGTTTAAAGTTCCTGAAAATATTTATTTTAAATATGGTGCTCTACCTTCTGCTCTAGCCGAACTGAAGGATAAAAAGCGGGCCTTTATCATGACAGACAAGCCGCTGGCAAAGATGGGTTATACTGACCGCATAACTGATGAACTGGATAAATATGGTGTTGATTATAGAGTTTTTGCCGATGTTGAGCCGGATCCAGAAATTTCAATGGTCCGAAAAGCAGTTAAACAGATGCAGAGCTTTAATCCAGATTTAATTATTGCTCTTGGTGGTGGTTCACCAATGGATGCAGCTAAAATTGCCTGGCTCTTATATGAACATCCTGAGGCTGAGTTTAAAGAACTGTCAATGACCTTTATGGATATCAGAAAGAGAATCTATAAATTTCCTGAGCTTGGAAATAAAGCTGAATTAGTTGCGATTCCAACTACTTCCGGTACCGGTTCAGAAGTGACTCCTTTTGCAGTAGTAACAGATGACAGTACAGGGATTAAGTATCCGATTGCAGATTATGAGCTAACACCTAATATGGCAATTGTTGATCCCGATCTAGTGCTTTCAATGCCTAAAACACTGACAGCACACTCTGGAATAGATGCTTTAGTTCATGCAATAGAGGCTTATGTTTCAGTTTTATCAAGTGAATATACCAGAGGTTTATCTTTAGAAGCAATTAGGTTAATCTTTAAATATTTACCTGAATCCTATCATGGTGGAGCAGATGCTCGTAAAGCAAAAGAAAAGATTCATTATGCTGCTACAACTGCCGGGATGGCCTTTGCCAATGCCTTTTTAGGAGTCTGTCACTCAATGGCTCATAAGCTGGGCTCAGCTTTTCATTTATCACATGGACTGGCAAATGCCCTACTGATTAATAATGTAATTAAGTATAACTCCAGTGATAAACCGGTTAAACAGGCAGCTTTTCCTCAGTACAAATATCCAAGAGCCAAGATTAGATATGCAAAAATAGCAGATCACCTGGGACTGGGTGGAAGAACTCCTGAGGAAAAGGTTGATCTTTTAATAGATGCGATAAATGAATTGAAAGCAGAATTAGATATTCCTGCAACAATTAAAGCAGCAGGAGTAACAGAAGAACAGTTTAATGCTAAAGTTGATAAAATCTCCGAATTAGCCTTTGATGATCAGTGTACAGCAGCAAACCCCCGCTATCCACTGATTTCTGAAATCAGAGAGCTCTATCAAAAGTCTTTTAAAGGAGATTTATAATAAATTTGCCCAAATGCTAAAATATACTCTATGCAGAAAGATGCTCTCCCCAGAGCATCTTTTTGTGATTCGAAATATCGTATATAGTAGATATTTTACTAATCTTCGCAAAATTATAATTTAAGTTCTTAAGCATTCTGTCAGATAAAACTTAGGAGGAGTCAAAATGAATGAAATTATTATTTGTGTTGGCAGCAGCTGCCATCTAAAGGGATCAGAAAAAATAATTGAAATCTTTAAAGAAGAAATTAAAAAAAACCAACTTAAAGATGTCAAAATTTCCGGCAGTTTCTGTCAGGGAAACTGTACTGAAGGAGTTAATATAGAGATAAATGACCAAAAAATAGCAGCAGTTACTGAGGAGAATGCCAGAAAAATTTTTAAAAGGCATCTGCTGGCTGATCAAAATGAATGAGACACTAATTGTCAAGCCTGCCAGCTGCAAGGACTGTCATAAGTGTCTGAGGGAGTGTCCGGTGGCGGCAATCGGATTTAAAGACAATCAGGCTTTTATCATTGAAGAAAAGTGTATTTACTGTGGTAACTGTATTAAGACCTGTCCCCAGGGAGCAAAAAGTGCCCTGTTTGAGGAAAATAAATTGCAGGCTTTTTTAGAATCTGACAGTTTTTTAGTAGCATCTATAGCACCATCTTTTGCAGCAGCTTTTCCTGATCTCAAACCCGGACAGCTAATTAATGCTTTAAAATTAATTGGCTTTGATTATGTAGCGGAGACTGCAGAAGCTGCAGCACGAGTAGTACAGCAGTTTAAAGAAGAAAGAAAGAAAATGGATCAAACACTGATGACTTCCTGCTGTCCGGCAGTAGTTAATTTAATTGAAAAACACTATCCTGAATTATTGCCGCAGCTGGCTTCAGTTCTTTCGCCAATGATGCTGCAGACTGCTGAATTAAAAAATAAATTTGAGCGGGCAAGAGTTGTTTTTATTGGTCCCTGTCTGGCTAAAATTGAAGAAGCAAAAAATGAAAAAAGAAGAGATTACCGGCCTGATATTGTAATAACTTTTGAACACCTGAGGCTTTTTTTAGAGCAGCAGGGAATAGAAGTTGCTGAACTGAAAGAAGCAGAAGTTGACCTTCCTGCCACCCAGCTGACTGCAGATTATGCACTTTCTGGTGGGGCGGTAAAGGCAGCAGATTTACTCCGAGCTGACCCTGGATGTGGAAATAAGGCTCTGCATTTAAGTGGGCTGGATAATATCATAAATTTTTTGGAGGACTTAAAAAGAGATGAAGGAAAGATAAAAGTCGAGCTGGTAGAACTTCTTGCCTGTAGCGGTGGCTGTATTAATGGACCGGCAATTAATAATGAATTGAGTATTCCTTTAAAAGAGTTAGAAGTTCATAATTATTTATCCGCAAATAAAAAAAATAAAGTAAAAAGTTATCTTCCAGCAGATCCAGAAATATCGATTCAAAGAAAACATCAGAATAAAAAAATGAAGCTGCCTGAAGTGCCAGAGTCAGAAATCAGAAAAATTCTAGCTGCGATTGCTAAAGAAAAGAAGGAGGATGAAAAAGACTGCGGCGGCTGCGGCTATTCCAGCTGCCGGGAAAAGGCAGCAGCGGTTTATCACGGCTTTGCAGAAAAGAAAATGTGTATTCCCTATATGAAATCACGAGCAGAGTCTCTTTCTCAAATTATTGTGGAGTCATCACATAATGCAATTATAGTGGTCAATGATCAGATGCAAATTCAAAAATTTAACCCGGTGGCCCGGGAATTATTTGCCCAGAAAGGCAGAGAACTGAAGGGAATAAAACTGGATAAATTCATTGACAGCAGCAGCTTTCAAAAAGTCTGGAATCATAATCAGCGCCTTATTCACCAAAAATGTTCTTATAAAAATGGAACTATTATCGTTGATCAGACAATTTTTGCTCTCAAGGAGCATAAAGTAATAGTCGGTATTTTAACTGATATCAGTCAGCAGGAAAAACAGCGGCTTAAACTGCAGAAGATGAAAAAAGTAGCTGTGGAAAAGACAAATGATGTTGTCAATAAACAGATGCAGACTGTTCAGGAAATAGCTGGACTTTTAGGGGAAACAACTGTAGAGACTAAAGCGGCTTTAACAGAACTCGCAGATTTGCTGCAGGCTGGTGATGATTAATGGATCTGGTTTTTGAAGAGTTTTATAGATCAATTCCTAAAGGCGGAGAAGAAGTCTGTGGTGATAATGTAGAAATTATCAAAAAAAATAAAAAAACCATTGTTGTTCTATCAGATGGTCTGGGAAGTGGTATTAAAGCTAATATTCTTTCTACCCTGACTTCCAAAATTGCCTCCGGACTGCTGGAAAAGGAATTACCTTTAAAAGAAATTCTTTCAACAATCCTGGCAACACTTCCGGTCTGTGAAGTCAGAGGAATTGCTTATGCAACCCTGGCTTTTTTAATAATTGATCAAAAACATCAGCTTCGGCTGATAGAAATTGATAGCCCCTCAGCTTTTTTATTTAGAAATAATCAGGTGCAGAAATTAAATTATCGAGAATTTGAATTAGAAGGTAAAAAAATTAGAGAAGCCAATTTTAAATTTCAGCGATCAGACCAGCTATTTCTAGTTAGTGATGGGGTGACTCATGCTGGTATAGGTGGACTTTTAAATTTTGGTCTGGGCTGGGATGGAGTTGCTAAAGAAATTGAAAGAACAGTCAGAAGAAATCAGGCTGATTTAAAATATAATATTAATAAGCTGGTTAAAGTTTTTAATACCTTTTATGGAGATCAGGCCGGTGATGATTTTACAATTATCGGAATGAAATACAGAAAAAAAAGAAAAGTGAATATCTGGAGTGGTCCTCCCTTAAAAGCAGAGGATGACAGTCTGCTTGCGGAAAAAATCTCTGAGGCCGAGGGTAAAAAAATAATTTGTGGCGGTACAACAGCTCAAATTGCAGCTCGCGAACTGAATAAAAAACTGGAGGTTGGACTAAAATATTATGATAAAGATATTCCTCCAACCAGTCAAATGGAGGGCTTTGATCTCCTAACTGAAGGGTTATTGACATTAAATAGGGTTCTTTCACTGTTAAAAAAATATAAACCGGGTCAGATTCCGGCTGCTGGTAAAGATGGAGCTTCTCGTTTCACCCGACTACTTTTAGAAAGTGACAGTGTTAGATTTTTGGTGGGGCGAGCTGTTAACGAATCTCATCAGAGCCTGAACCTGCCCATTAATTTAGGAATTAGAAGCCAGATAATAAGTCAGATTGCTGAACAGCTTCGGAGAATAAAAAAGAAGGTTGAAATTGAATGGTTTTAAGCCAGAGGAGGTGGAATAGATGTCTAAAAATACTTTAAAAATATGTATAGGAACCCCCTGCCACTTGATGGGAGCTGCTGATCTGCTGGAGTCTGTAGAAAATCTTAATCATAAGCTACGGGAAAAGATAGAGTTAAAAACAAGTCACTGTATTGATAACTGCTGTGAAAAGGCGCCGGTCGCAGAATTTAATGGTAAAGTTTATCAGGATCTAAACCCGGAAAAACTAGATAAGATTATAAGAGAAAATATAAGATAGGAGTGTCAACAAGATGAGTAATAATATTTCTGAAGTTGTTAAATTAAAGAGAAGATTATATATTGAACTGCTGAAACTCGTTAAAGCGGGAAATCTGACTTCTGAAATTTCCAGCCTCTCTGAAAGAATGATAACTAAAGACACACCCCGCTACAGATGCTGTGAATTTAAGGAAAGAGCCATTTTTGATGAACGAATCAAAGCAGTACTTGGCTTTAATATTGCTGAGAATAAGGATCGGGGATTAGAAGAACTGGCAGCTTCTTTTCCTCGTCAGCAGAAAATAAGTAGTGTGGTCGAGGTAATTGATATGGCCTGTGACAGCTGTCCGATTGATAAATACATTGTTACAGATGCCTGCAGAAATTGTGTGGCTCATAAATGTGTTAATGCCTGTCCGGTAAATGCGATAGTAATTATTCAAAACAAAGCCTATATCGATCAGGAGAAATGTGTGGAGTGTGGAAAATGTGCCCGGGCCTGCTCTTATAATGCTATTTTAGAAAATCAGCGTCCCTGCAGCAGAGCCTGTGAACTTGATGCCATCAGTTCTGATTCCAACCGCCAGGCTAAAATTGATAGAGATAAATGTGTCAGCTGCGGCAGCTGTATTGCAGCCTGTCCTTTTGGAGCGATAACAGCAGTTAGTGATTTGATTGAAGTTGCAGTAAATCTATTTGCTGAAGAAAGCAAACTGGCTGTGATGCTTGCCCCTTCATTTTTAGGCCAATTTGGACATCAGCAGAGTGCAGCAAAGGTAAAATATGCTCTGAAAAAAATTGGTTTTGAGCTGGTCAGAGAAGTTGCAGCTGGAGCTGAAATAACAGCAGCAGCTGAGGCTGAAGAATTAACCGAAAAAATTGAAGCTAATGAGACATTATTTTCCTCCTGCTGTCCTGCTTTCAAATCCATGGTAGAGAATGAATTTGAAGAACTTTCCGCTCTGATTTCCAGTACAGATTCACCGATGGCAGTAACCGCGGCAGAAATTAAGAGTAAAAACCCAAGATTTAAAACTGTCTTTGTTGGCCCCTGTACAGCAAAAAAAGCAGAGGCTCTAAAAGATAAAAATGTTGATTATGTTTTAACTTTTGCCGAACTGCTCGCACTATTTACCGCCAGCAATATTAATTTAGCTCAAATAACTAAAGAAGAAAAATTTGAAGATGCAGGGGAGCTGGGCAGACAGTTTGCCTATGCAGGTGGGCTGCAGAAATCTCTACAGGAAATGGTTGCAGCTGATTTTGAAAGCAAACAGGTAGATGGACTGGGGAAATTGAAAAAAGAACTTCTTTTAATTAAGGCGGATAAACACAAATATAATTTTCTGGAGGGGATGGCCTGTACAGGAGGCTGTGTTGGGGGACCATTTTCAATGATCAATCAAAATCTGGCAAAAAAGCTGGTCAAAGAATTTGCAAAAGTTGATTGATTTTTTAGTTCTAAACTGCTTAAATTTCTGCTTAAAAATTGATAAAAACTTATAAATGTATTATAATTGAAATGCCGGGATACCGGCATTTTTTCTGTTCAATATGCAGGAAACACTTGATTAAAGCCAGAATATGATTAGTTAGTGGAGTGATTTAGATGCCTAAATATCCTGATGGTGGAGTTTATATTTTAAAGATAAAATTGGAGACAGAAAAAGAAATTAAGATTGGAGCTCTCGGCAAAAAGATTTTTTCTCCCGGTTATTATTTTTATGCCGGCACAGCTCAGCGCAACCTTAAAGCAAGAATTGAGCGCCACTACAGCAGTGATAAGAAATTTCACTGGCATATAGATTATTTTTTAGCTGAATCTGAATTAGAAGCTGATTTTTATTTTGAGCTGCCGGGAGAGGGCGAATGTTTTCTGGCTCAGATTTTAAAAGAAAATGGAGGCAAAACACCAGTCAGTGGTTTTGGAGCCAGTGACTGCAGCTGCGGCAGTCATTTAATATATTTTTCAGAGGCAGCAGGTAGTAAAATCGTAGAAGAATTAATAAATGATAAAAATGTAGAAAAAGAATTTAATGAATTTAGTAAATAAAATGATTTTAATAAGGAAGTGGTTCGGTGGAAGACAGTGAAATTCTGAAAAATCTTAATCCGGCTCAAAAAAAGGCAGTAGAACATCACCAGGGTCCGGAACTGGTGCTTGCAGGTGCCGGCAGTGGAAAAACAAGAGTTTTGACCAGAAGAATTGGATATTTAATTAACCATTATGGGGTATCTCCCTATAATATTTTAGCCGTTACTTTTACCAATAAAGCAGCAAATGAGATGAAAGAAAGAGTAAAAGATATGGTGGGTGGAGTAAACAGCAGCCTCTGGGTCAGCACTTTTCACTCTTTTTGTGTCCGTATTTTGAGGCGAGAGGCAGAAAAGCTGGGCTATAATAAAAACTTTGTTATTTTTGACAGTCTTGATCAGCGAAAACTGGTGAAAGAGGTTTTAAAGTCAAAAAATTTAGATCCCAAAAAAATCAAACCCAGATCAGTTTTAAATAAAATTTCGAATGCAAAAAATGAACTTAAAACTCCAGAGCAGATGAGTGCAGTCTCTGGCAGCTTTTTTGACCAGACTGCTGCTGAAATTTACGAAGAATATCAAAAACGGCTCAAGGAAAATAATGCTATGGATTTTGATGATTTAATTCAGCAGACTGTAAGACTTTTTGAAGAATTCCCACTGGTTTTAGAACACTATCAGGAGCGTTTTAAGTATATTCTGGTCGATGAGTACCAGGATGTTAACCATGCCCAGTATCAGCTTGTAAACTTACTGGCAGAGCAGTACCGCAATGTCTGTGTTGTGGGTGATCCTGACCAGGGGATTTACGGTTTTCGAGGAGCGGATATTCGGAACATCCTAAATTTTGAGGATGATTATCCTGATGTTAAAACGATTCGTCTAGAGCAGAATTACCGCTCTAAGGGGAAT
Source organism: Halanaerobium saccharolyticum (assembly GCF_003053565.1). Taxonomy (GTDB): domain Bacteria; phylum Bacillota; class Halanaerobiia; order Halanaerobiales; family Halanaerobiaceae; genus Halanaerobium; species Halanaerobium saccharolyticum_B. The sequence continues at coordinate 13,020 of NZ_QAXS01000044.1, forward strand.
ATTTTAAAGGCTGCTCAGGCAGTTATTAAAAATAATGCTTCCCGCAAAGAAAAAGAGCTCTGGACAGACCAGGGTGAAGGACCTAAACTGGAATTATATGAAGCAAAGGATGAAAAAGAAGAAGCTGATTTTGTCTGCAGAACTGCTAAGGAGTTAACAGAAAATGAAGAGCTAACTTTTGATGACCTGGCTGTTTTGTACAGAACAAATTCTCAATCTAGAGCGTTTGAAGATATGCTGATGAAATATGGTATCCCCTATCAGATAGTCGGTGGGGTCCGTTTTTATGAACGGATGGAAATCAAAGATATTATGGCCTATCTGCGTCTGATTTATAATCCAGCTGATGATATCAGTTTTTTAAGGATTATCAACCGCCCCAAAAGAGGAATTGGTGCGGGGACTCTGGGCAAAGTTCAGGATTTTGCTGAAGCAGAAGGCCTCAACTTATATGAGGCTGCTCTAAAATCTAAAGAAAATCCTGCTTTAAGTGGGACTTATGCTAAAAGAGTTCTTCATTTTACAGAAATTATTGAGGAGTTAAGAGCAGAACAGGATGAGATTGCTCTGGCAAGATTGACCGAAAAACTTTTAGATAAAAGTGGCTACCGCCATAATCTTGAAGAAGAAAAAACTGCTGAAGCAGAAAGCAGACTGGAAAATATAGAAGAACTATTCTCTGTTATTAATGAGTATATGAAAAACAGTGATAATAATACGCTGGCTGGATTTTTAGAGGAAGTCACTTTAATGTCAGATATTGATTCTATGGAAGAAGATCAGAGTTTTTTAACCTTAATGACTATTCATTCTGCCAAAGGACTGGAATTTCCGGTAGTATTTCTGGTGGGGATGGAAGAGGGGATTTTTCCTCATTCTAATTCAATGTTTGAACGAAAAGGGATGGAGGAAGAAAGGCGGCTCTGTTATGTGGGGATGACCAGGGCTGAAGAGAGACTCTTTTTAAGCAGGGCTCAGGTTAGACTTCGTTTTGGAGAAAGAAAAATGAACCCCCCCTCTCAATTCATTGAAGAAATACCAGCTGATCTGATTTCTGGAGCGGCGGATACCCGTTCTGATATGGCCAGAGAAGAAGAAATGATTCACAGTGATAATTCTGGTACTGATTATGCTATTGGGCAAAAAATTGTCCACCCCCGCTGGGGAATTGGTACAATTCTTTCAATTAGAGGCAAAGAAAATCCGGAATTGAAAATTGCCTTTGCAGAAGGAAAGACCAGAAATTTACTGGCAGAATATGCTCCAATACAGAAAGTGTAGGTAGGTGTTAAGATGACAAAAACAACTAAAGAGAAAGCTGAAAAGAAAATTAAAGCTTTAAGAGAAAAAATAAGAGAGCATGAGTATAAATATTTTGTGCTTGATGATCCCTCAATTTCTGATGCTGAATTTGATCAACTGATGCAGAAATTAATCAAACTGGAGGAAGAATTTCCAGATCTAATAACTGAGGACTCTCCTACCCAGAGAGTTGGAGGGGAGGTTCTGGATGAATTTGAAAAAGTAGAGCATTCTTCGACCATGCTCAGCCTTGATAATGCTTTTGATGCTGGAGATTTAAGAGATTTTGATCAGAGAGTTCAAAAAAATCTCAGTGGAGAAGATTACCAGTATGTAGTAGAACACAAAATTGATGGACTTTCGGCAGTAATGAGATATAGAAATGGTAGTTTTGAACTTGGAGCTACTCGGGGGAATGGTGAAGTTGGCGAGGATATTACCAAAAACATGAAAACTATCCGCTCACTTCCTTTAAAAATTGATGAGGAGGCAGAACTGGAGCTCAGGGGAGAAATTTATTTAGCCAAAAGTGATTTCCAGCGTTTAAATGAAGAAAGACTGGAAAATGATCAGGATACCTTTGCTAATCCACGCAATGCAGCTGCAGGTTCAGTTAGACAGCTGGACAGTAAAATTGCTGCCCAGAGGAGTTTATCAATTTTAATATATGACCTTATTTCTCATTCAGCCAGAGAATTTGAAACCCACCTTGAAGTTTTTTCTTATTTAAAGGAGCTGGGTTTTAAAGTCAACTGGCATCAATCAGCTGCAGATATTGAAGCAGTTATTGAAATCTGTGAGCACTGGCAGGAAGACAGAGAAAGTCTGGATTTTGAAATTGATGGCCTGGTAATAAAGATAAATAATCTTTCACTGAGGGAAAAGTTGGGTTCAACAGCAAGGTCGCCACGCTGGGCAATTGCTTATAAATTCCCCGCTCAACAGAAGACAACTGTCATCAAAGATATAGAGATTTCACTGGGGAGGACTGGTGCTTTAACTCCTACAGCCATTCTGGAGCCGGTGGAGCTTGCTGGATCAACAGTGAGTAGAGCAACTCTGCACAATGAAGATGAAATTAAAAGAAAAGATATTCGAATTGGAGATACAGTTTTAGTGCAGAAGGCTGGAGATATTATTCCTGAAGTTGTAAAAGTAATTAAAGAAGAGCGAGATGGGTCTGAAAAAGTTTTTGAAATGCCTGATCAGTGTCCTGTCTGCGGTGGTGAGGTAATTAGACCTGAAGGTGAGGCTGTTACACGCTGTACAAACATCAGCTGTCCGGCCCAGCGCAAGGAAAGTATTCTTCACTTTGTTTCCAGAGATGCAATGAATATAGATGGAGTTGGACCGGCCTTGATTGAACAGCTGCTGGAAAATAATCTGATAGAAGATTATGCAGATCTTTATTTCTTAAAACAGTCACATCTTAAAGACTTAGATAGAATGGGAGAAAAATCTTCTCAAAATGTTATCGAAGCAGTTGAAGCAAGTAAAGACAGGGATTTTTTTAGAGTTCTCTATGCTTTAGGAATTCGACATGTCGGAATTGGAGCTGCTAGAATTTTGGCAGCAAACTTTAATTCTATAGATGAGCTGCAGGAAGCCTCAGCAGAAGAATTGGAGGCGATTGATGAAATTGGTCCGGTAATTGCCGAAAGTATTGTTGGCTTTTTTAAGGAGAGGCACAATAGGGACCTTTTGAGTAGATTAAAGCAGGCTGGGATCCGACTGCAGAAAGAGGAAGAAGAAAAAGAAAAGTTTCTGGAAGGTTTAAAGTTTGTTTTTACCGGTTCCTTAAATAATTACAGCCGCTCAGAGGTTAAGGATCTGGTTGAAAAAGCAGGAGGAAGGTCTGTCTCTTCAGTTAGTTCTAAAACTGATTATTTGGTTGCTGGCGATAACCCAGGTTCTAAATATGATCAGGCTCAGGAACTTGGGATTGAAATATTGACTGAGGCTGAGTTTAAGAACTTAATTGAAGAAAAAAGTTCAACAGAGAAGTAAGTATTTTTAGATGCTAATCATTAAGGATTAGCAATTCAAATATTTTATTACTAATTATCCTAAAGTGAGGAGGAAATTTAAATGATTGATAAAAAGGATGTAGAATATGCAGCAGGTTTAGCACAGCTTAAACTTGATGAAGAAGAAAAGGAAAAATACACCGAGCAGATTGGTGAAATACTTGACTATGTTGATAAGTTAAGTGAACTGGACACAGATGATGTTGTTCCAACAGCCTATACTGTACCTATGAAAAATGTACTGCGTAAAGATGAGGTTCAGGAGTCGCTGCCGCGAGAAAAATCACTGGCTAATGCACCGGATGAGAAAGACGGACAGTTTAGAGCACCAAAAATCATGTCAGATTAAGCAGTTAAGGAGGTAAGAAAATAAAATGAATATTTATGATCTAACAATTCACGAATTAAAAGATAAAATTGCTGCCGGAGAACTGACTCCTGCAGAAATTAAAAATGCCTATTCAGATAGGATAAATGAGGTAGAGGATAGTGTTAAGTCTTATATTACAGTAACTGATCAGCTTGCAGATCAGGGACTGGCAGCATATGAAAAGAAAAAGGATGGACTCTTAGCTGGAATTCCAATTGCGGTTAAAGATAATATGTCAACAGATGGCATAAAAACCAGCTGTGCTTCAAAAATGCTGGAAAATTATAAACCACCATATGATGCAACAGCAGTTGAAAAGTTAAGTGAAGCTGGGGCAGTAATTATGGGAAAAACTAATATGGATGAATTTGCTATGGGTTCTTCAACAGAGAACTCTGCTTTTTTCAACACCCATAACCCCTGGAATTTAAATCATGCACCTGGTGGATCGAGTGGTGGTTCAGCAGCAGCAGTTGCAGCAGGAGAATGTGCAGCAGCTCTGGGATCAGATACAGGTGGTTCAATTAGACAGCCTGCAGCTTACTGTGGAGTTGTTGGTTTAAAACCCACTTATGGGATGGTTTCCCGTTATGGCCTGGTAGCCTTTGCTTCATCCTTAGATCAAATTGGTCCCATAACTAAAGATGTTGAAGACAGCGCAATTATGATGAATGTAATTGCCGGTCATGATCCAAAAGATTCAACTTCGATTGAGGGTAAAAAGGAAGACTATACTGAATATCTTAAAGAAGATGTCAGCGGGATGAAGATCGGTATTCCTGAGGAATACTTCAATTTAGACTTCGATAAAGAGGTTAAAGAAAGTGTAATGGCAGCTGTAGAAAAATTAAAAGAAGCAGGAGCTGAAGTAGAAACGGTACATATGACAGATGCTTCTTACGCACTGGCAGCCTATTATGTAATTGCTCCTGCAGAAGCCAGCTCTAACCTGGCCCGCTATGATGGAGTTCGCTATGGACTGCGCAGTGAGCATGCTTCTGATGTCAGCGAGATGTTCACAAATACCCGTCACGAAGGATTTGGCGATGAGGTAAAAAGAAGAATTATGATTGGTACCTATGCTTTAAGTTCAGGCTATTATGATGCTTATTACCTTAAGGCACAGAAGGTTAGAACTCTGATTAAAGATGATTTTGATCGGATTTTTAATGATTTTGATCTGATTGTCACTCCCACAGCTCCTACAACAGCGATTGAGCTGGGTTCAAAGAGTGATCCTCTAGAAATGTATTATACTGATATCTTTACAGTACCGATAAATATAGCTGGTGTGCCTGCAATGTCAGTTCCCTGCGGCTTTGACAGTAATCAGATGCCAATTGGACTGCAGTTAATTGGACCTCACTTTGGTGAAGGAAAAATTATTCAGGCAGCCTATACTTTAGAGAAATTATTAAATATCAAAGATAAGAGAGCAGAACTATAAATTATTGAGAGAGGTGAAAAAATGTCCACTAAATATGAAACAGTCATTGGACTTGAAGTCCATGTACAGTTAAACACAGAATCTAAAATTTTCTGCGGCTGTAGTACAGAATTTGGTAAGGAACCAAATGAAAATACATGTCCGGTCTGCCTTGGTTTACCAGGGACTCTGCCGGTTTTAAATAAAAAAGTAGTAGATTATGCAATTATGGCAGGTTTAGCTTTAAACTGTGAAATTGCTGAGTACTCTAAATTTGACCGTAAAAATTATTTTTATCCGGATTTACCTAAAGCCTATCAGATTTCACAGTTTGATCTACCGGTTGCTGAAAATGGAAGAATTGAAATTGAAACTGATGAGGGGATTTTTAATATTGGTGTAACTAGAGTCCACTTAGAAGAGGATGCTGGTAAATTAATCCACGAAGGCAGTATTGATAAATCAAAAGGTAGTTTAGTTGATTACAACAGAACTGGAGTACCTTTGATCGAGATAGTTAGTGAACCTGATATGAGAACTCCAGCTCAGGCAAAGGCCTATTTGACTGAGTTAAAAATGATTATGGAATACCTTGATATTTCTGACTGCAACATGGAAGAGGGTTCACTGCGTTGTGATGCCAATGTTTCTTTACGTCCTGTTGGTCAGGAGGAGTTTGGTACTAAAGCAGAGCTTAAAAATATGAACTCCTTTAGTGCTGTAGAAAAAGGCTTAGAATATGAGGTGAAGAGACAGCGTCAACTTCTGGAAGAAGGTGGAGAAGTTGTTCAGGAAACAAGAACCTGGGATGAGTCTTTAAATAAGACTATTTCTATGCGCGGTAAAGAAGAAGCACATGATTACCGCTACTTCCCTGAGCCAGATTTGGTTCCTCTAGAAATTAATGAAGCCTGGAAGGAAGAAATGCGCAAAGAGATTCCGGAGCTGCCGCGAGAAAAGTATAAGCGCTTTGTTTCTGAGCTGGGACTGCCTGAATATGACGCAGGTGTGCTGACTGGAGATAAAGATATGGCAGTTTTCTTTGAGGAAGTGCTCAAAGACTATGATGACCCTAAAAACTTAAGTAACTGGATGATGGGTGAATTTTTAAGACTGCTCAATGAAAATAATCATTCTCCATTTGATTCCGGTGTGACTCCGCTCAATCTGGCCAGGATGCTGAAGCTAATTGATGAGGATGTTATTAGCGGTAAAATTGCCAAAGAAGTATTTGAAAAAATGTACAACAGCGGCAGTGATCCAGAGACTATTGTCGAAGAAGAGGGTTTAAAACAGATTAGTGATGAAGATGAATTAGAAAATATAGTTGATGGAATTATTGCAGAAAATTCAGATGCTGTAGAAGATGTTCAAAATGGTAAAGATCGAGCCATTGGATTTTTAGTAGGTCAGGTAATGAAAGAAACAAGAGGTAAAGCTAATCCTGGTCTGGTAAATCAGATGCTCAGAGATAAATTAATGGATTAATCAGAAGCTAAGCAAGTAAATCAATAAATTATTAACTGGCCTCCGTGAATTTTTATTTCAGGGGGGCCAGTAAAATTATTAGCAGCTATCTGAATACTATTTTTGAGGGTGATTTTTTTGAAAATTGAAAATATAAGAGAAAAGATTCAAAATAGAATACCCGGGCCAACCAGAATCCAGCATTATTTTTCAGTTTTAATTCCGCTAATTGAAATAGATGGAGAAACCCACTTAATCTATGAACTGCGGTCTAAGAACTTAAATACTCAACCGGGAGAAGTTTCTTTTCCAGGAGGGCGGATTGAGAGGGGAGAAGAATTTTCTCAGGCTGCTGTTAGAGAATGCAGTGAAGAGCTTTTGATTCCAGAGAACAAAATTGAACTGCTGGGGGAAACGGATTATTTAATAACACCCTTTAATTTTATAATTTATGCCTTTGTAGGAAAAATCAATGTAAAATCAATTGAAGAAATCAAAGTTAATAATTACGAAGTGGAAGAAATTTTTACAGTCCCCTTAGACTTTTTTCTAAATCATCAGGTTGAAAAATATGCAGCAGTTTTAAAAAGTGAGTTTGATCAGGATTTTCCTTATCATCTTTTACCTCAGGGAGAAAAATATAATCCGCGTCAGGGAGATTATCAGATCTATTTTTACCGCTATCAGGGCCGTGTTATCTGGGGGATTACTGCAGAAATAACAAAAACTTTTATTGATATTTTAAAACATTAAATTGTTTTCTTAGGAGGAATTAAGAAGTCTGTCTATAATTTAGTATTAATAATCGATAAAAAATCAAATTACTTGGAATAAAGGAGTTGATTTCTAATGCTGGACTTTATTTTTGCAGACAGCTGGTCACCTTACATTGTTGGTTCATTAATTGGGGTTTTAAGCTGGTTTTCTTTTATAATTTCAAAGAAAGCACTGGGAACTTCTACTACTTTTGCCCGGGGCTCTGCTAAATTAGGAGCCGTTTTCTTTGGGGCAGAGGTTTATGATTGGAAATATTATCAGAAGTATAAGCCAGAACTTGAATGGCAGTCGATGCTGGTTATTGGAATTGTAATCGGAAGTTTTATTTCAGCAGTTCTTTCTGGAGAGTTTAACCTAAGCTTAATACCACTAACTGATTTCGAATCAATTTTAAATCAGAACATTCTGGGAAGATTATTTTCTGCTTTTGTGGGTGGGATTTTCCTTGGATTTGGAGCCAGGCTTGCAGGTGGCTGTACAAGTGGACATGGTATTAGTGGAACTTTTCAGCTGAGTATCGCCAGCTGGATTAGTCTGATTGGCTTTTTTGTTGGTGGAGCTGTAACTGCATTTATAATTCTTTAATTAAGGTAGGTGAAGTGATATGGAAAGTAAAACTAGATTAATTAAAGGGCTTGCTACCGGAATTGTTTTTGGCTTTCTGCTCCAGCGTGGTGGGGTAACAGATTATAATGTGCTGGTAGGTCAGCTTCTTTTAGAGGATTTTACCGTGGCAAAAATCATTTTGACAGCTGTAGTTGTTGGGATGCTGGGAGTTCATTTTTTAAGTGATAGAGGGCTTGTTGAACTTAAACCTAAATCAGGTTCTCTAAGGAGAACTATTCCCGGATCACTGATTTTTGGAGCAGGTTTTGCCTTACTTGGATATTGTCCAGGAACAATTGCAGGAGCGATTGGTCAGGGGAGTGTAGATGCTTTACTTTTTGGACTTTCAGGAATTTTTGTCGGTTCATTTCTATTTGCTGCTTTTTATGAGAGATATGATAATTTAATAGAAAAGAATAAATTTAAATTTAACACCTTTCCTGAGCTTTTCAAAATAAATCACTGGCTGGTTATTGTTCCTTTATCAGCAGTAATAATTATTTTTCTAGTCTGGATTGAAAGTATAGGGTTTTAAGATGGATTTTGAAATAGCCTTAACCTTAATAGTTCTGTTTACAACAATAATATTATTTATAACTGAAACTTTTCGGGTAGATATTATTGCAATTATAGTAATGTTAACTCTTGGCTGGACAGGTCTTCTAACTCCAGCTGAAGCTTTTTCCGGATTATCCAGTAATGCAGTGATAGCAATAATTGCAATTATGATTATTGGTTATGGAATGGAACAGTCGGGAGTAATGCAGAAAATCACCAGGCCCCTGCTCAAAATTGCCGGTGAAAATGAGAAAAAGCTAACAGCTATTCTTTCTCTTTCGGCAGGGCTTGTTTCCGCTTTGATGCAGAATATAGGTGTAATAGCTTTATTTTTACCAGTTGTTAGGAAAATAACAGCAAAGTTGAATTTATCGTTAAGAAAAGTATTAATGCCAGTTGGTTTTGCAGTAATTTTGGGAGGCAATCTGACGATGGTTGGAGCTGGTAATCTAATTATTCTTAATGATCTCTTGCTTCAACAGGATGCAGAGGCATTTAACCTTTTTGCTGTATTTCCTATTGGTCTGCCTATTTTATTATTTGGGATTGCTTATTTTTATTTTTTTAGCAAAAAGCTGCTGCCTGCTGAAATAAAAAAGGAGGAAGGTTTTTTAGAAAAACAGCAGCGATTAATTTCAAACTGGGAACTGGCAACTACTGTTCACAGTTATCTAATCACCGATGATTCTCTGCTCTTAAATAAAACTCTTGAAGAATCAAAACTCTGGTCCAGTTATAATCTTTACCTTCTAGCTATAAAGGAAGGTGATGATATTGCTTATGCACCCTGGCGTTTTACCAGATTTGCATCCGGTCAAGAAGTAATTATTATGGGAGAAGAAGATAACTTGAACTCATTTGCTGAAGATCATAATTTGAGTTCAAAAGGAAAATATAATGATTATTTGGATCATCGCGAACTGGAAAACACTGCTTTTGCTGAGCTGATGATAGCACCGCATTCAGATATGGTCGGGAAATCTATCAGAGAAATTGCACTAAGAAAAAATTATTTCATTAATCCAGTTCATTTGATTAGAGGAAAAAGAGAGATAACTGGAGATTTTTCTGATTTCATTTTAAGACCCGGAGATATACTGGTTGTCTATGGTCTCAATGAAAATATTAGGCGTTTAAAGACTGAAACTGATCTTGTTCTGCTCACTTCTTTACCGGAGAAGACTGCTACAAATAATAAACCATTTGCAGCTATTGGGTCATTTTTACTGTCCATTTTACTAATTATTTTAGGTTTTAACATAGGGCTGGCTTTTTTTACGGGGGCAGTACTTATAATTTTATCAGGAATTGTTAAACTTAAGGATCTTTATCAGGCAGTTGACTGGAAGACAGTTTTTTTATTATCAGGCTTAATTCCACTGGGGATAGCTATGGAAAAAACTGGGGCTGCTAGTTACCTGGCTAATTTATTAATCATGCCGTTACAGGAGGCGCCGGTATTTTTAATTCTTTTAACAGTATCTCTTTTGGCAAGTATTTTTACATTATTTATGTCAAATGTTGCAGCTACTGTTGTACTGGTTCCCCTGGTAATGATAATCGGAAATCAGATTGGTATTTCTGCAAGGGGACTTGCTCTGCTGGCTGCAGTTTCAGCTTCTAATTCATTTATTCTACCAACTTACCAGGTTAATGCCTATTTTATGTCAGCCGGTGATTATAAGAGTAGTGATTATTTAAAGGCAGGAGCTTTACTCTCCTCAGCTTATATTTTTATTTCTAGTTTAACTCAACTTTCGGCGTTAGAAATCATTAATGATTTCTTGATATAACCAGGAAGAAGCTCAAAAAAGTAGTCTAATAGGTCATTTATCTTTTCTTCAGTTAATGTTGAATAATCATGTAGAGTCTTTTTGAAAAGGTCTATGATTAAAAATAATGCTTCAATATGACTTAAATCTTTTAGCTCATCACAGTATTCAAAAAACATACCGCCAAAAGTCTTTTCGTCTTCAT
>NZ_QAXS01000045.1 GCF_003053565.1 Halanaerobium saccharolyticum
CTGATAACTGGTGTGGATATTCGTCTACACGCTGTTCAGGCAGCGGAATACCTACTTTCTGCAGCATATCAATTGCCTGGCGTCTGGCTTCTTTTCTATCAACTATTTTATGAAGCATAATTGCTTCCATAATCTGATCTCCAACCGTATAAACAGGATTTAAAGAAGTCATCGGTTCCTGGAAGATCATTGAGATATCATTACCCCGAATTTTTCTCATTTCTTTTTCAGGAATTTTAGTTAAATCTCTGCCGCCAAAATTTATTTCTCCAGCTTCAATTCTGCCTGGAGGTGATTCGACCAGCCTCATAATTGATAAAGAGGTAACACTTTTACCACAGCCGGACTCACCTACAACACCTAAAGTTTCGCCGGGATAGATCTCATAATCAACACCATCTACCGCCTTAACTACTCCTTCTTCTGTATAGAAATATGTTTTTAAATTCTTAACTTCTACTAATGCTTCTTGATTCAATTTATTCACCTACCTTAATTACTCTTCGGATCAAGAGCATCTCTTACTCCATCACCAAAGAAATTAATTGACAGAACAGTAAAGAAGATAAAAGCTCCCGGAATCATTATCCAGGGGTGCTGACCAATTGTCTGGATATTAGAAGCTTCCTGTAAAAGTACTCCCCAGCTGACCATAGGTGGCTGAATTCCAAGCCCCAGATAACTTAAAGTACTTTCAGCCAGGATTAAACGAGGTATTGTTAAAGTCATAACAACTATAATGTGGCTGAAGCAGTTAGGGATTACATGTTTTAAAATTGTATATAAATGATTGGCCCCTAAAGCCTGAGCTGCTTTAACAAATTCTTGTTCTCTATAGCTTAAAACGATTGCTCTAATCTCTCTAGCTAAAAATGTCCACTGAATTAGAGATAACACAACAACTATTCCAATAAAAATTAAAATCGGCGGCCAGGTTGTTGGTATAGCAGCACTTAAAGCCATCATAAGTGGTAACTGTGGAAAAAGCTGAAACATTTCTATTACCCTTTGAATAAGTAAATCAACCTTCCCTGAAAAATATCCAGATATACCCCCAATAAGAGAGCCTACAACAGCTGACAGCAAGGACCCAAAAAAGGCAATAAAGATTGAAATCCTGCTGCCGAAGATTATTCGACTTAAAATATCTCTACCTAACTTATCAGTCCCAAAAAGATGGAAGGTGCCACCTTCTTCAACACCAAAAAGGTGAATGTTAGACTCAAAAATTCCAAATAATTCATATTCCCAACCTTCAACAAAAAACTGCAGTCTATATTTTTGATCCGGATTAATTTCAAAAGTTCTGGCCCAGGTTTCAGGATCCATTCCCTGCTCAACCCCATAAGTAAAAGGTGTTATACTGAAATCACCTTCCTCATCTATAAAATTTAATGGTTGTGGCGGCATATATGCACCTTCGTAATCAGGTTTTCTATAATCATAGGGACTAAAAAACGGAGCAAAAATGCTTAAGATCAAAAGCAAGATAACTATAGTTCCGCCAATCATACCCAGCTTATGTTTTTTATAACGGCGCCAGATTTTTTCTTTATTACTTAAATACTTTTTTCTTTCCTTCGCTTCTTCTTTTTTCAATGGTTACACCTCTCTCCTTTAGTTATACCTAACTCTGGGATCAACCCAGGCCAGTGCAATGTCTGCCAGTAAATTACCAATTACAAGGATTACAGCAATCATCATTAAAAAACTCCCTGCTAAATACATATCCTGATTAACTAAAGCATTATAAAATGCTGGTCCTGTTGTTGGAAGGTCAAGCACAATACTAGTAATCATTTCACCAGTGATTAAAAATGGTAAAGCAGATCCCATTGACATAACTATTGGTTTAATTGCATTTTTTACTGCATGTTTATAAATAACTGTTTTATTTTTTAAACCCTTAGCTTTAGCAGTCTGAATATACTGCAGTCCCAGTACATCTAAAAGGTTAGAGCGCATAACCCGCATATTTCTTGCAGTACCGGCAAAGCCAACTATTATTACCGGCAGCCAGAGGTGTTTGATTAAATCCCAGACTTTAGCTATACTCCAGGGAGCCATAATATATTCATCTGAAAATAAACCGCCAACTCCCATTCCGAGTTCAAAGGAGAAAATATACATCATAAATAGAGCCAGAAAAAAAGCCGGAATTGAAACTCCCAAAAAGGCTAAAACTGTAAAAGTGTAATCAGCAAAAGAGTATTTGTGAGTGGCGGAAAAAATCCCAATAAAGACTCCTGCAAAGACAGAGATGAAATGGCAGAGGCCAGCAATTAAAAGGGTATATCCCATCCTGCTCCAGATTACAGCAGAAACTGATTTAGAATAAAAGAATGAATAACCAAAATCACCTTTTGTAACAATATTTTTAATCCAGTTATAATATTGAACTAGAAAAGGCTTATCAAGACCATACTTCTGCCGCATTTCATTGGCCATTTCTTCTGCCTCTGCAGTTGTAAGACCTGCCTGACTGGTTAACTGATTTTGATAAGAAGTCATATAGTCTCCAGGTGGAAGAGTGAGGATGAAAAAAGCTATTAAACTTACTAACAAGAGCATCGGAATAGCAAGCAGAGATCTTCTAATTATATAACTAATCAATTGTTTTTCCTCCTTAAATTTTTTAAAAAATGTAAAATTTATTCTCTATAATTTAATAATAAGTTTATAATTATAGAGGGAGAATATTGCACTCCCTCTATTTTTGTTTTAATCTAAAGGTAAATGCCATGAACGTTCAATATAATCATTTTTTGTTGGAATAGAATCAAGAAACATTGTTTCAAATTGATCTTCTTGATTTACATAAAGAATCTGAACTGGAATACTGTTAATTGTCCAATTATACATATAGGGCGGAATATCTGGCTGCCAGTTTCTAATTCTTTTATGCAGTCCAGTACCTCTTCTTACTTCATAAACTCCTACTGTATAAACGTTTTCTGTATATAGATTTAATATTTTTTTGAACATTTCTTTTCTTTCAGCTGCATCTGCAACATAACGAGCTTCCTGCATAATCTCCTGAATCTCTTTTTCAAAATCAAGCAGATCTCTCTTGCCACCAGAACCCGCATAGTGCCAGTCAGGAGAATTATTTCTGAATGGTCCAAAGAGCTCCATCTGAATAAATGGAATTGCAGAATCAAGACGGTTAAAGTACATTTCAAAGTCTCCGCCTCCAACTTTAGTGGCAACATTATTAGCAGAAACCAGTCTTACTTTTAAGTCAATTCCAACTTCTCTAAACATTGGCTGTACAGCTTCAGCCGCATTTATACTTGCCTGCTGATCCTGATTAATCATCATTTCAATTACCAGTTCATCTCCAGCAATCTTGCTGTCTTCAGGCCAGTTTAAAATGCCGTCACCATTTGTGTCTTCAAAACCAAGTGAGGCCAATTTTTCTTTTGCAGTTTCGGGATTATATTCGTATTTAACCACACTATTTTGATCATAATAGGATGATCCGCTTGGATATCCTCCATGCCAGGCCTGAGTTAGAGGACCAGGGAAAGCAACATTTGCTATTGCATCTCTGCTTATACTGTGAGAAACTGCTTCTCTAAAAGCTTTTTCTCTAAATAATTCTCTCAGCTCTGCATCTCGATCATTTTCTACACTTAAATAACGGGAAAGATTCATTGAAATATGATAACCAATTCCAAATGGTCCAAATTCAATTTTAAATGGTGCATCTTCCTCTAATGAAGCCTGTCTAACCATACTGAATGTTTGAGGATTTTCTAGATTTGTTCTGTCAGCCGAACCTCCAATTAAATTCATAGTTCTAATATCACCAGATTCAACTTCATTAAAACGAACCTCACTTAAATATGGCAGCTGATTACCTTCTTCATCTACCTGCCAGTAGTATGGATTGCGAACCATTACCAGCTGTTGTCCTGCTTCATATTTTGTAGGAACCCAGGGACCTAAGGTAACTAAAGGTAAATCATCAGGTGGAGTTGCATTTACAAAATCATCATAGGATGCATCTTCATTATAATCGGGATGAAAATTCTTGTAGACATGTTTTGGTGAAACAGCGAAATCTAAATAATCCATATTATAAAAGGCATGAACAGGCTTTTCTATTCCAAAATGCCACTTAATTGTATAATCATCAACTTTTTCTAATTCAGTCTGCTGACCACCATATACCCAGGCCTCTTTACTACCAAAGGTTGGGATGTTGTCATTTAAAATTAAATCATTATAAGTAAATAATACATCATCAGCAGTAAATAGCTCTCCATCAGACCATTTTATTCCCTCTAATAAATTCATTGTTAAAGTTTTTCCATCTGCTGACCATTCCCATCCAGTTACAAGATTTGGTAATGGATCAGGTTGTTCCAGCATCCACATTGGGCCGGAAACTAATAGAGATTCCTGTACTATCTGATTAATTCCAAACCAGCCCTGAGTTTTCTGAGCTCCCCAGTTCCAACTGGCAACAGGTACGGCAAAAGTATCACGCCAGACACCACCATATTCTCCAACTCCGTCAGCCATTATATTGGATTTCACCACTCTTGGTACTTCTGGCAGACGTTCTTCAACCGGTGGCAGTTCACCAGAATCTACAAGAACTTTTAGTTCCGGAGCTTCACTGTATGAATCTAAACTTTGATTAACCCACATTTCCTCTTTTGAAAACTGACCAGCAAATTTCTTCTCCTCTGCGCCAACAACTACAGTGGATAAAACAATAATTATTGAAATAAATATTACTAATGATTTCTTATTAAACATTTTTTCCTCCTTTAGATTTTTGGCCTATTATTTACTTAAAAATTCAAAATATTTTTGTTACCAAAAATTTATCACTCTCCCCTGGCTGAACTTATAATCTTATAAACTTATTATTCTAATTTTTTGCTTCTCTAATTTAATAATTCAAGACTTAATTGAAAACTCCTTCTTTTTTCATGAAATTTTTTTAGTTTTTTTCATGAAAACTTATGAAATATTTTTATATTAGCTATATCAAGGCAAAAAAAATCCCTTAAGTGCTTATTTAAAAGCACTTAAGGGAAACTCTATAATATATTTATTCAAATTAAAATTGGTGTTTGAATTTTATAATTTAATTACATTTTATATAATTCTCTAAAATCTATTAAATAAAAAAGGCAGATTTCTCCGCCTTTTTAAACTATATACTACTTTTTTATCTAATTTTTTTCAATATCAATATCTTTTCTCTTAGCTTTATACATTGCAGCATCAGCATTTTTAATTAACACTTCTAAATCTTTACTGTCTTCAGGATAAAAACTAACACCTGCACTAATACTAATAGAAATTTCTTTGCTATCTACAAAAAGTGGTTTTTTTAGGTCTCTAACTAGTCGTTTTGTCACTTTGATGACCTTATCTTTGGAACTCAGATCAGACAGAGCAATCACAAATTCATCTCCACCCATACGCGCCTTTAAATCATCAGCTTTTAGACTGTTCTCCATTCTGGAAGCAATACTTTTTAAAACTCTATCTCCCATATCATGCCCATAATTATCATTTATTTCTTTAAATTCATCAATATCAATAAAAATAATTCCGATATTATTTCCTGAAAAATCAGCTTTCTCCTTCAACTTTTTAAACTCTTCTACAAAGTATTTTCGATTTGCCAGTCCGGTTAGTTTATCGTGATAGGCCTGGTGCTCAAACTTTTTTAATAAGTAAACTACAATAGCTATAAAACCAGCAAAAAGCGCTGCCAGTAAAACTATATTTACCGCAAATAATTTTCTGTGGCTGCTTATTTCTGACTGCATTATCTGATCATTATATACTATTCCCACCACATAAGAATTCCAGCCCTGCTCATTTTCGTCGTCACTTACTAAAGCCGGGAAAAAGCGATAACTGTGCTGAATTTCCTCTATATTCCGGGAATTTTCCTGCAGAGAATTATTAATTACTGCCTGTCTTGCTAATCCTTCTTCAAATTCTGGCACATCAGGATTTAAATAGGGTTTTTTACTATTCCTTAGTTTAGCTACCTGGTGGTTAATTGGCTCCACACTGTAAAAAGCAATATCTTCTACAAGCTCATATTCTGATGTTAAAGCTGCTGCCTCTTTAAACAGGTTTAAACTCTGAAAGGAGGGATATTGATCTTCAATGCTGACACTGAGCTCAAATAAATACTGATTATCCGGACTCGGCATATAGCTGTACTTTTTTATCTCGCCAGCCTGAGTTGAAATATCGATTCGATCAACCTCAAATTCACTGCCTGCCATTCGTTCTCGCAAAACTGTGGCAAAACTGCCAAATTTAGAAAAATCAAGACCAAGATCTTCCTGATAGGTAGTTTTGATAATTTTTAAATCCCGGTTAACGATATAAATATCATATCCTGAGAAGTTCTGCTGCATCTCTTCTAAATCCCAGCTATTGACATCGGGATTATCCCGGTATTTTCCCACCATCAGCTCAGAATATTCTCGCATCTCAGCGTTCAACTGCTGCTCGGCAATTTTATAGGCATCATTGATATAATTTACTGTCTGAATAATATTTTTCTCAACCAGCTGCTGCTGACTGTTATATTTGTCTTCTACTACTTCTCTAATGTTGGTGTATTGAGTTGAAAATATATAAATCATGATCAGGGCCAGCAGTATAATTATTATGTACTTAAATTTGCTCAACAATTTTTCCAATCTAGTCCCTCCTAAAAGCGGTACTGCACAGAATTTTCTCCTTTAGCATCAACAAGTTCAGCAAAAATTAACCCAACTGTTTTACTATATTATAGCATAAAATCTTTAAAAAGGCACTAATAAAAAAATAAGGTACCGGTTACTTGGATATTTCATCCAAATGTTCGGTACCTTTTGTGAAAGTATTCTTTTTAACCAGGTCCAAAACGGTCGTTTTGGACCTGGTTCATATAAGTTGGTACGTCTAAGTTTTACTTATGTCTCTTTTTAAGTTCTGCTCTTATCTGATCGGGAGTGATGCATCTTTCGGCAAGTAAGACCAGCATATGATAGACTAAATCTGCTGATTCGTAAATCAGCTCCTCATCTGGCTCATTTTTGGAGGCAATTATCACCTCGGCTGATTCCTCTCCGACTTTCTTTAAGATCTTATCAATACCCTCTTCAAAGAGATAAGTTGTATAAGATCCTTCCGGCATTTCTTCTTTGCGGCTTAAAATTAGATCATAAAGAAAATCTACTACTTTTTCTGTTTCAAACTCAGCTTCTATATTCTGGGCCTGCTGCTGCATTTCCATCATTTCTTCAGCTTTAGCATCAGTGTCTTCTGCTATTTTGCGGTAAAAGCAGGAAGTCTTACCTGTATGGCAGGCTGGTCCAGCTGGATCAACCAGAAATAAAATTGTATCCTGATCACAGTCATAATAAATTTCTTTGATTTCCTGGGTATTACCAGAGGTTGCCCCCTTATGCCATATTTCCTGACGGGAGCGGCTGAAAAAAACTGTTTCTCCTTTTTCTAAACTCAGATTAAGAGATTCCTCATTAACATAAGCCACCATCAGTACATCCTTAGTCTGATAATCCTGAACGACAGCAGGCATTAATCCCTGCTGATTAAATTTAAAATCTATCTCTTCTAATTTATCTATTATTTCGAGCACTAAATCACCCTGTCCTTTCTTTACTACAATTTCAAAATTTATTTTTCTTCAATCCTGACTGGAACTTCAGCTTTTTCGAGCTCAGCTTTAACATCTTTAATTGCAATTTCTCCAAAGTGAAAAATCGAGGCTGCCAGTGCTGCATCAGCACCTGTTTTCTTAAAAACATCAATAAAATGCTGAATACTGCCTGCTCCTCCGGAAGCAATAACTGGAATGTTCACTGCCTCAGTCACCGCCTGCAGCATCTCCAGGTCAAAACCTTCTTTGGTTCCATCAGCATTGATGCTGGTCAGGAGGATTTCTCCAGCCCCCAGACTTTCTAATTCTTTGACCCATTCAATTAGATCGATTCCGGTCTCTTTACTGCCGCCGTGGATAAATATTTCCCAGCCGTCAGCATTTTCTCTTTTTGCTGCATCAACTGCTCCAACTATACACTGAGAGCCAAATTTAAGCGCACCCTCTCGCACTAATTCTGGATTTTTAACTGCAGCTGAATTTACTGAAACCTTATCTGCTCCCGCCCGGAGAATAAACTGCATATCTTCTACAGTTCTGATTCCTCCACCAACTGTCAGCGGAATAAAAACCTGAGCTGCTACCTTTTCTACCAGCTCAGCCAGAGTTTTACGTTTTTCTTTGGTTGCTGTAATATCTAAAAAAACTAACTCATCTGCCCCCAGATCATTATATTCTTTGGCTGACTCTACCGGATCTCCGGCATCTCTTAATTCAACAAAATTTACACCTTTAACTACCCTGCCGTCTTTAATATCCAGGCAGGGGATAATTCTTTTTTTAAGCATCTTTTTCACCCAGCTTTTTTAAGACTTCTTTTAGATCAACTTTTCCCTGATAAATCGCCTGACCGGTAATTGCTCCGTAAAAATTATCTGCTGCCAGGTCATATAAATCCTGATTGGAACTGATTCCTCCGGAGGCAATTATCTTCAGCTCAGTTTCTTCCTTTAGCCTGCTTAAACCTTTAAAATCTGGTCCGCTGAGCATGCCGTCCCGGCCGATATCGGTATACAAAATATATTTAACCCCGAGGGCTTCCATCTCTCTGGCAAAATCCAGCATATCTCTCTCACTTGCCTCAAGCCAGCCAGAAGTGGCAACTTTACCATCGCGAGCATCGATGCTAACTAAAATACTTTCTGCTCCAAATTCTTCAATCATCTCTGCCAGCAGCTCGGGATCTTTAACAGCCAGGGTTCCAATTATGGCTCTTTTTACCCCAATCTCTAAAAGCCGCCTGACATCTTCTTTTTTGCGAATCCCACCACCAGTCTGAATTTTGAGCTCAGTTTCAGCTGCAATTTTTTTGATTACTGCGTAGTTCTGACTTTCTCCTGCAGCTGCTCCATCCAAGTCAACTAGATGCAGCCACTCGGCACCTTTGGCGGCAAAATCTTCTGCCACGGCCAGTGGGTCCTGACTGTAGACTGTTTTACGATCAAAATCACCCTGTTTGAGCCTGACTACCTCACCTGATTTCAAATCGATTGCCGGTAATACTATCATCTATAACAACTCCCTAAAATTCTGCAAAAGTTGAATTCCATTATCCCCGCTTTTTTCCGGGTGAAACTGAAAAGCAATTACATTATCTTTTCTGATCACTGCCGGTACAGTAGATCCATAACCAACTGCAGCTAAAACCTCATCTGTAACTTCTGCCAGCTGATAGGAATGAACAAAATAAAAATGAGGATTTTCAGGTAAATCTTTAAATAAAGGATCATCCTTTATTATCTCCAGCTGATTCCAGCCCATATGGGGAACCTTGTACTCAGTCTCCATTTTGATAATATCGCCTTTAAGCAGGCCCAGGCCGGCAGTCTTTTGATCCTCAAATCCACACTCAAATAAAAGCTGCATTCCCAGACAGACACCCAAAAATGGCTTACCAGTGGCTACAAATTTTTCTATAAAATCAACAAAATTATTTTCTTTTAACCTCTTCATTGCTCCGGGGAAGGCTCCTACTCCGGGAAGCACCAGCCCATCATATTTAGCTAGCTCTTCAACTTTTCCTTCTTCTAAGATAACCGTCTCTTCCCCCACAAACTCCAGTGCTTTTTGAATACTGTTTAAATTTCCAGCTCCATAATCAATTATCGCAATCACTTAGAGCACACCCTTTGTGGAAGGTATTTTATCTGATTCAATTTTAACTGCATCTTTAAGAGCTCTGGCCAGAGCCTTAAAAACCGCCTCAATCTGATGGTGACAGTTATCACCATGCAAAATTTCTAAGTGGAGGGTAATCCCCGCATTAAAGGCAAAAGCCCGCATAAACTCTACTACCATCTCCGAAGGAAAATCTCCAACCATTTCTCTTGTAAAGGGAAGATCTGTATATAAATAAGGACGGCCGCTGATATCAACTACCGCTCTGACCAGTGTTTCATCCAGAGGTACTAGTGCACTGCTGAAGCGGCTGATTCCCTTTTTGTCACCCAGAGCTTTGGCAAAAGCTTTGCCGAGAGCTATTCCAGTATCTTCAATACTGTGGTGCTGATCAATGTGAAGGTCACCCTTGACCGAAAGCTCCAGGTCAATATTACCGTGGCGGGCAATCTGGTCTAACATGTGGTCAAAAAAGCCAACCCCGGTTTTAATATCACTTCTGCCTTCTCCATCCAGATTCACACTGGCAATTATCTCTGTTTCTTTAGTTTTTCGCTGTTCAACTGCTACCCGATCTCTACTCATTATAAATCACTCCTAATTTTGCTGCTTAAATTCTGCAAAAGCTGCAAGCACAGCCTCATTTTCTTCGCTGCTGCCAACCGTTATTCTCAATGCCGCCGGTTCTTTACTGTAAGATCTAATTTTAATTCCCCGGCTGTTTAAAATCTTTTTAAATTCTAAAGTCTTTTCTCCCTCTATGTATAAAAAATTGGCCATTGAAGGATAGAGCTGCCAGCCCTGAAAAGAGTTCAGCTTCTGATAAAGCTTCTGCCGCTCAGCTTTGATAAATTCAATTCTTTCTTTTATAATATCATCATTTTCAATGATTAGACAAGCCAGCAGATCTGTCAGACTGTTTAAATTATATGGTTTTAGGACTTTTTTGAGTTCTTCAACCAGCAGCTGATTACCGTAGAGATAGCCAAAACGAATCCCGGCCAGGCCAAATGCTTTGGAAAAAGTTCTAGTTACTGCCAGGTTGGGATAATTTTCTACCTCAGGCATCAGATCAAAATCATTAAAATCAGCATAAGCTTCATCGACTATCAGCGGGCCAGCAAAATAATCAGCCAGTTTTAAGATCAGCTCCCGCGGAATAATCTCTCCAGTTGGATTATTGGGAGAACAGAGAAAAATCAGTTTTGGCCCCAGTTTGTCAATTTTAGCCTTTAAATTTTCAAAATTAAAATTCTTATCCAGAGGTACTTCCACATACTGACCCCCACTTAATTCTGTAAAATACTGATACATCGAAAAAGTTGGAGCCTGAGAAAGTACTACATCTCCTGGCTCGACAAAACTTCTGATTAAAATATCAAGGATTTCATCAGAACCATTACCGATAATTATTTCTTCAGTACTGACCGATTTCGCTAACTCTCTGCTGAGGTAGGAAGCCAGCTTCTGCTGCAGCCTCTCCGAATAAATCTCAGGATAGCGGTTAATATCGTGCTGGTCAAATTCTGCTTTAAACTTATCTTTAATTTCCTGGGGCAGGTCAAAGGGAGATTCGTTTCCTGATAAATTAATCTTCACCTCAAAATTATCCTTTTCTCCCTGATAAGGAGAAATTGCCCTGACTTCAGGCCGCAACAGATCTTTTAGACTTTTTTCCTTCTTATTTAAATTATTACTGTTCATTTTTTCCTCCTTTAATGATAAATATCATAATTATAATTTATTTTCAGTTAAAGTTAGTTTTCTTTTCTAATCCGAACTGAATTAGCGTGGGCATCAAGTCCTTCACCTTCAGCCAGACAGATCACATCGTCACTGGCTTCTTTTAAGGCCTCTTGACTGTAGTGGATAAAACCGGAATACTTAACAAAATCCCTGACAGATAAGGGTGAAAAAAATCGGGCTGTTGAATTAGTTGGCAGCACATGATTGGGTCCTGCATAGTAATCACCAATCGGCTCCGGTGTATATTCTCCTAAAAAGATAGAGCCTGCATTTTCTACTGCCGGCAGTAGTTCAAACGGGTTTTTGACTGCTAATTCTAAGTGCTCAGGTGCCACCAGATTGATCATTTCCATTGCTGCATTTTGGTCTTCAACTTCAATCATCAGGCCGAAGTTTTCCAGCGATTCTTTGATAATTTCCTTTTTGCTCAGTTTTTCAATCTGTTTTTCTAATTCTTTTTCTACTTTTTCGATCAGCTCTGGTGCATCTGTAACTAAAATCGAAGAAGCAAGCGGGTCGTGCTCAGCCTGACTCATTAAATCAGCTGCGATGTAGGCCGGATTGGATTCTTTTTCAGCCATAATCATAATCTCACTGGGGCCGGCAATCATATCAATTTTAACCTGACCAAAAACCAGTTCTTTAGCCATAGAAACATAAATATTACCCGGGCCAACAATAATATCCACTCCCGGTACAGTTTCGGTTCCATAGGCTGCTGCCGCTACTGCTTGAGCTCCACCAATTTTGAAGATGCGGTCAGCACCTGCAATCTCAGCTGCTGCCAGAATGACAGGACTCACCTTTCCCTCTTTGTCAGGTGGAGTCAGCATTATAATTTCTTCAACCCCTGCCACCTTTGCTGGAATAACAGTCATTAATACTGAAGATGGATATGCTGCCCGACCACCGGGAACATAAACTCCTGCTTTTTTGAGTGGCTGGCAGATCTGACCGGTAATAATTCCCGGTTTTTTCTGCTTCTGCCAGGATTTATCCTTCTGCTCAGCGTGAAAATCCTCTATATTTGCAGCTGCATTCTTTAAGGCTGCTATAAAATCCTCATCTACTTCCTTTAAGGCTGCTTCAATTTCAGCATCTGTTACCTCAAGTTCTGAAGCCTCAAAATCAACTCCATCAAAACGAGATGTGTATTCTAAAACTGCCAGGTCTCCATTTTTTTGTACATTTTTTAAAATGCCGGCTGCAGTCTCACGATATTTGGCCAGATTATCACCGGAGCGGCTTTCCAAAAGCTCCTTAACCTGATCCACATTCCGGCGGCCGTCTTTAATTCTTTTTAGATTAAGCTTCATCACTATCATCTCCATTAACTACCTGATCCAGAGCTTCAATTATTTTAGAAATTTCATCCTGTCTGGTCTTCATACTTACTTTATTAACCACCAGGCGGGCCGATAAGTCTCTGATGCTCTCATAGACTACCAGTCCGTTTTCCTTTAAAGTCCTGCCGGTTTCGACAATATCTAATATAGTATCGGCAAGTCCTGTCAGGGGTGCCAGCTCGATTGAGCCATTGAGTTTAATAATTTCCACCGGCTCTCCTTTACTGCGGAAATAGCGGCGGGTAAAATCCGGATATTTGGTCGCAACTTTGCGCTCCAGTAGAGTATCTTTGCGGTCCGGCAGTCCGGCCAGAGCAAACTCACAGACTCCATATTCTAAATCCAGGACCTCATATAAATCCCGGTTTTCCTCTAATAAAGTATCTTTGCCCACAATTCCCAGATCAGCTGTTCCATATTCAACATAGATTGGAACATCTGCCGGTTTAACAAGTATAATTTCAAATTTTTCACTTTCTATTTCAAAAATTAATTTACGTGATTTAAGCATATTCTCAGGCAGATCGTAGCCCGCCTGACGGAAAAGTTTAACTGCTTCTTTAGCCAGCCTTCCTTTGGCCATAGCTATACAGAGATTATCCATTATTCCCACTCCTCTATTTTATTTAAGATCAGATATTCTAATGCTTCTTTTTGATTTCTTTCGATTACTGCAGTTTCTCCTCCATTTTGCTTTAACTCCAGCTTATCAGTTTTTAGACAGATCTCAAAATTAACCTGCTGAAAATCTAAATATTCTTTGTCTGCTCCATTATAGACTTCAACAACAAAACCAGCATTCCTTAAGTCTTCTGCCAACTCAAAGGCAAGCTTCAGATCTGAGTTATCCTGATAAGATATCAAAAATCTTTTTTCCTGATCTTCACTAAAATTTTCCGTTCTGTTTAAATAATCAAGTAAATTCTCAATTTCTAAGGCAAACCCGACTGCCGGCTCTTCTACTCCAAATTTCTCAGTCAGATTATCATAGCGGCCTCCACTTGCCAGCAGGTTGCTGTAGCCCTTTGCATATCCCTTGAAGATCAGGCCTGTATAATAGCCGTGGCGGGAAATCAGCATCGGATCAAAAGTGATATATTTTAAAGCTTCAAATTCTTTTAACTTATTGAATAATTCGTCTAAAGTCTTCAGAGCCTCTTTGGTATCTGTTGATAACGGCATCTCTTCTAATTTTTTGACTACTTCTTTGGGTTTACCAAAAAGTGAAGGCAGGCTTAATAAAACTTCTGCCGCATCCTCTGTCAGTTCGATATCTTTAATGTAATTTTTAATCCCAACTTTATTTTTAGCTGCCAGCAGCTGGCGCAGCTCAGTTTTTTCTTTTTCAGCGATCTTTAAGTCTGCAAAAATTTCATTGATTAAATCTGCATGACCAATATCAATCAGAGGCTCTTCGACTCCCACTGACTGCATGGTCTTAATTAAAAGTAGAATCATCTCTAAGTCTGATTCCAGGCTGGCTGAGCCGATTAACTCTACTCCCGCCTGTGTTTTTTCTTTTAAGCTTAAGCTCTGAGAATTCTTAGACTGGAAGGCTGAGCTTAAATATGAAAACTTTAGGGGTCTGGGGCTGTCCTGAAAACGACTTGCCGCCAGTCGAGCAATCGGCATCGTTAGATCAGGTCTTAAAACCAGGATCTGTCCCTTATCATCGACCACCTTAAACATTTCACTTTTATCAACCAAACCTTCTATACCTGCATAAAGTTCTAAGGACTCAAGAGTTGGGGTAATAACCTCCCTGTAGGCATTGGCTTCAAATACCTCTCTAATAGTCTGATAGATTCCTCTCCTCTTTCTTAGTTCTGCCGGCAAAATATCGCGAACACCCTCTACAAATGCATTCATCTATAATGACCTCCCGTTTTAATTTAGTGCTTTATCATGGTAAAGTATTAAAATGTTGTATCTATTATATTGATTATCCACTCTGCTGTCAAGTCTTTTAGTAAATTTCTTATTCTGTCTTAATTTTAACACTATTCAAGTGAAATTTAAAAGACCTGCCAGAAAATATTACTCCCAGCAGGTCTTAGTTTGAAAATATCTAGTTTTATAGTAAGAAAAGATCTATAATTTTAATAGTCAGAATTTACTTCAGCACCTTCGATAATCTGCACACCTGAACTGGCTCCAATCCTGGTGGCTCCAGCTTCTATCATGGCCTCAGCTTCAGCTAAACTGTGAATTCCTCCAGATGCTTTGACACCCATTTTTTCACCAACAGTTTTTCTCATCAGAGCAATATCCTCAACAGTTGCTCCGCCACTGCCAAAACCGGTAGATGTTTTAACAAAATCCGCTCCTGCTGCTTTGGCCAGTTCACAGGCTTTAACTTTCTGCTGATCTGTTAAATAACAGGTCTCAATTATAACTTTAACCACTTTGTCTCCTGCAGCTTCAACAACTGCTTTAATATCATTTTTTACCAGCTCATAGTCTCCTTCTTTTAAGGCTCCTACCTTGATTACCATATCAAGTTCATCTGCTCCCTCGGCAGCTGCTAGCTCTGCTTCTGCAATCTTGGTCGCAGTTGCATTAACTCCAAGCGGAAAGCCAATTACCGTACAGACTTTTACGGGAGAATCTGCAAGTTCTTCAGTCATTAAAGCTACCTGGTCCGGATTGGCACAGACTGAAGCAAAATTATATTCCTTTGCCTCTCGACACTTTTCTTTGACAGCTTCTTTCGTTACTTCTGCTCCTAAAATTGTATGATCAATCATTCCTGCAACTTCTTCTTTAGTCATTAATTAAAACCTCCTGCTGGATTAATAAAACTTTAGTCCTAAAACTTTAGTCCTAAAATAATCGTTTTTTATTAAAAATAACTAATGTTTTTCTGCTCCTCCAGTCGATCTGTTGCTGGTGGAGGGGTAATTGAAAGATCTGTTATTTCTTTTCTCCACTCTTTGGTCATTTCAATATCTAAAGCCCCCAGTGACCCCTTTAACTGTTCCAGATTGCGGGCACCGATAATTGGAGCGGTAACTGCTGGATTGGACATAACCCAGGCTACTGCCAGTGAGGCAGGCTCTACTCCTCTGTCTCGGGCATGGCTGCTGAACTCTTCTGCTATCTGATAGTACTGTTTTAAGCCATAGCGAGTAGCATAATCTTCTCTTTCCACCAGTCTACCTTTATCAGGTCGCTTATCTTTTCCATATTTACCGGTCAGTAAGCCGCCACCTAAGGGACTGTAGGAGATAACTCCCAGATTTTCAGCCTCAGCCATCGGCAGAATCTCAACTTCAGCCTGTCTTTTAGCCAGGTTATACATCGGCTGCACAATTTCAAAGCGGGCCAGACTCTCCTGGCGCGAAATACCAAGTGCTTTTTCGATCTGCCAGGCTGCCCAGTTGCTGACTCCCGGATATAATATCTTACCTTCTTTGACCAGATCATCCATAGCTCTCAAGGTCTGCAGCATATCTGTCTTAGAATCAAAGCTGTGAACAAAATAAAAATCTATCCTATCAGTTTTCAACCTCTTTAAACTTTCTTCTACTCCCAGTTTAATATGACGGCGGGAAAGTCCTTTGGCATTTACATCAGCAGCTGTTTTCCCGTAAACTTTTGAAGTTATAACCAGTTCATCCCGACATTTATGTTCCTGCATAAACTTTCCGAGCAGTTCTTCCGAGCGGCCTTCATTATAGACATCAGCAGAATCAAAAAAGTTAATCCCCCGATCACGTGCTGCTTTAAACATCTTTCTCGACATATTTTCATCAGCAATCCCACCAAAAGACATCGTACCAAAACAAAGTGGAGAAACCTGAACTCCTGTTTTACCTACAGTTCTATATTCCATTATTTATCCCTCCCGGATTGTGTAACTTCTACTATTATTATATTTAATTCGAAAGATGATTACAAATTATTCTTGCAATTAATAATAAACAAAAAAGACCCAGTCCTTAGAAAGGTATTCTGGGTCTCCTGCATATTAAAATAAGTGTTCTATATTTATTTTTTTATTCTAGAAAATTAATCACCCTACTTTAGCCGAGAAAGCCTCGCTCATGTTAATGGGCGGGGAGGATGTCAATTAAAATCCAAGCCACTCTGTTTTATCTTTTGGATTTTGGCGCTCTTTTAAAGGAGGGTCCATATCTGGAATTCCAATCGGTATAATTCCAGCAATTTTTTCTGATTCAGATAGGTTAAGCAGTCTCTTTACTCTTTCACTGTGAGCAACATGACCTGCTATCCAGACAGTTCCGAGCCCCTGATCAGCAGCAGTTAACATTAAGTTTTGAACTGCAGCAGAAGCCCCCATTAATGCTTCCTCATCTTTAATTGGATCATCTTCTGTCTCATAACTTATAATTATATGAACTGGAGCTCCACCAAAATCCTTTGCATATTCAAGCATTGGCTGCTTTTTTTCTTCCGGAATATAGGAAGCATTGGGAATATGTTCTTTTGCATGATTATAAAACTCATTACAGATTCCATCTACTATCTCTCCTCTTGCAACATAAAACTGCCAGGGTTGACTATTTCCATCAGAAGGGGCACAATTTGCCCCCTCAATTACTTTTTCAATTTTTTCTTTTGCTGGTATCTCACTTTTATAATTTCTAATACTTCTTCTGTTTTTTACAACTTCAAATAATTCACTCATTTACTATCACCTCATGTTAGTTATTTACTAATTATAAATATTATCCACTGTTAAGATATGATAATAAACTTAAGTAAGTTTGTCAAGTATTTGTTTAGGTTTTATTATTTACTAATTTATCTAATTAAAAATCATCTTATCCTTGAGAAATATTAATAAATCTTTTCTACAAATTCCAGCTATCTATCTGAGGAGATAGGACAGTAGAAATAATATTTAACTTAACAGCTTATTATGCTATGATAAGAATAAGTAGTATTTAGCGACCAAAATAGAAAATAAGGAGAGATTTTATGTTATTTGACTATCATCTGCACTCACATTTTTCTGCCGACTCTGATATGACCATGGACGAGCTCTGTCAGGCTGCAGTTAATAAGGGATTAGACGAAATAGCAATTACTGACCATCATGATATAGATTATAAAGATGATACAATTGAATTTTTAATTGATAAAAAAGAGTATTTAGCTGAAATCGAAAAAATGCAGCAGAAATACAGAGGTCAACTTAAAATCAAAAAAGGAATCGAAATGGGACTCCAGGAACATATCTTTGAAGAATGTGAGCAGTATCTGGCTGATGATTTTGATTTTGTTATTGGCTCTTTTCATACTGCTGAAAAGGCGGATCTATATAATGGAGATTTTTTTGAAAATTACGGCCAATGGGAAGCCTATCTCCAATACCTGAAAGCTGTTCTCAATGTTGTAAAAGATTATGATCATTACAGTGTAATTGGTCATCTGGATATTATTCGCCGCTATGGTGATTTTGAGCAGCAGCCGGGATTGATGGAAGATGAGCAGGCAGCTGAATTGATTAGAGAAATTTTAAAAACAGTCATTGCTAAAGATAAAGGATTAGAGGTTAACACCTCCGGCTACAGAATTGATGGACAGAATCCCCTGCCCGATTTTGAAATTTTAAAACTTTATTACCAGCTGGGTGGTAAAATTTTAACAATTGGCTCAGACAGCCACAATACTGAGACTATAGCCAATAAATTTAATTATACTATCTCCAAACTAAAAGAAATTGGTTTTACAGAACTGACAACCTTTTCAAAAATGAAAGCAGAATTTCATAAAATTTAGCTCCAATTATACAAGACATCTATAATTTAAAAACCAGGCAATAAACAAAGGCAGGAGATTAAAGCTCTCCTGCCAGGTTATTTAATAATTTAGCTGTATCTTCTGGATTTTCTAAATAATATTCAGCTTTTGTATTTAAATTTGAATCATTCTTTACATAAACAGTAATCCCATCATCTAAGACTTCAAATGCATCTTCATCGGTTCTATCATCACCAATATAAATTCTTAAAGCACTATCCAGTTCAAAATTTTCTTTAATCCTTTGAGTCATATAGTCAACAGCTTTTCCTTTATCCCAGCCCTTCGGCCTGATTTCAATAACCTCTCTGCCCGAAAGAAGCTGATAGGCTGATCCAGCAAACAGTGGATCCAGTTTTTTCTCATGCTCTTTTTGCTTTTCTAATGAGTTAAAGTGAAGAGCCAGGCCAAAACCTTTATCTTCAACTTTAACATCATCTGATTTTTGATAGTCTCTCTTTACCTGGTCGTAATTTTTTTGGCTTAAAATGTCAATATTTTTTGTTTGATAGGGATAAACTACTTCAGCTTCAAAACTTAATTCAATTTCCAGACCGTGGCTGCCGGCATAATTGATATCTTCTAAATGAAGCATATTTTTTAATTGACTAAGTTTTCTGCCTGAAACCAGATTTAAATAATATTTGTTCTTCCGCTTAATTATATTCAGGGATTTTTCTATCTGCGGAAGCGCATAAGCAGAAAGTTGCTCTGGATTAAAAGGAGCCAGTGTTCCGTCATAATCAAGAAATATCAGCAGGTTTTCAGCTGCTTCAATTCTTTTTTTAACTGTCTCTAGATTATGAGCATCGAGCAAATATTTTTTATTCATAACTATCAAGCCACTTTTCTAAGAAGTAATTACGCCACCAGTTAATATCATATTCCTTTAAGTCAGCCCGAGCCCGCTTAAGTCTTTCTTTCTTCTCTGATTCGGGCATCTCAAGCCCCTCATATATTCTATCTGCAAGCTCTTCTGTATTGTAGGGATTTACTTTAAGAGCACTATCTAAATATTCTGCTGCTCCTGCAAATTCCGAAAGCAGTAAGACTCCAGAATCCTGAACTGCTAAATACTCTTTGGCTACCAGGTTCATCCCATCAATTGCAGCTGTAATTAGACCGAGATCTGCAGCTTTATAATAGGGCAGCAGCTCATTTTGCGGCACAGATCCATAAAAGTACTTAACAGGCTGCCACTGATCCTTTTGATACTTACCATTAATTTCTGCAACTTTTTTCTCAATTCTTTCTTTCATTTTCTGATATTCTTCAATCCCGGTCCGGCTTGGAGCCACCCGCTGAACAAAGCTAACCCTGCCCTGATATTCAGGATATTTTTCAAAAAAGCGATCAATTCCTTCCAGTCTTTCTTCAATTCCTTTTGTATAATCAAGCCTATCAACTGCAAAGATCAATTTTTCGGTTTCATAATGATCTTTGACTTCTTTAGCTCTGGCAAGATAGTCTTCATCATGGGAAAGCTGGTCAAATTTTTGATAATCAATTCCCAGCGGCACACTTTCAACCTTTGTTTTTGTACCCTGGTAATAAACTTCTCTTTCAGAAAAATCAACTTCTGCCCCAATTTTTTCTGCACAGTTTAAAAAGTTATAGACAAAGAGATCTGTATGGAAGCCTAAGAAATCGGCTGCCAGCATTCCTTCCAGAATTTCTCTGCGCCAGGGAATTGTTCTAAAAGCCTCCCAGGCAGGCCAGGGTATATGCCAGAAAAGTGAAGTTTTAAGCTCGGGCTTTTCTTCTTTTAGAATTCCCGGCACCAGGGTCAGATGATAATCGTGTATCCAGACCAGATCATCATCCTCCAGCTCTTCCAGGACACTTTCTGCATATTTCTGATTAACCTGCTGATAACTCTGCCAGTAGTCTTTTTTATAATTTGCTTTGGAAATAAAGGTGTGGCTGATCGGCCACATAATCTCATTTGAAAACCCATAATAAAAACCATTTTTCTCTTCTTCGCTGAGCTCAATTCTTTTTAAAGTATAGCCGTTCTGATCAGGAACCCGAAGCTT
The DNA here is from genome assembly GCF_003053565.1 of Halanaerobium saccharolyticum. Taxonomy (GTDB): domain Bacteria; phylum Bacillota; class Halanaerobiia; order Halanaerobiales; family Halanaerobiaceae; genus Halanaerobium; species Halanaerobium saccharolyticum_B. The sequence continues at coordinate 20,673 of NZ_QAXS01000045.1, forward strand.
ATTATTTTGATCGACTGCTTCAAAATCAGCCTCACCTCGGCCCCAGGCAATCCAGAGCCCATCACCTTCCTGCATCATCGGATCAAGTCCGGTGGTTAGGCCTCCAGCCATTTTTTCCAGTTTTAAATTACCATCTTCAAATACATGTTTATATGGTTCTCCATTGGAAACAAGAACAAGACGATTTTGATCAAATTCTGCTTCCATAATTATTACCTCCTATTTTACAAATTCTCACTTCTCCTATATTACAAAATAACACAAAATGAAGGTAATTAAAGTAATTATTTAACAACTTAACAGCCAATTATTAGCTGGTGATAAGTAGCTATTTAAACATAAAAAAACTCATTTACTAAGTTATCAAAAAAATATTTTCTACCATTTCACTCAAATCATCATTGTTTTTCAACTTTTCATTAAAATCAATCTTTATTTTTATATTTTGATAATAATCCAAAATATTATCAAAATATAAAAAAAGACCTGCATTTAAGGCAGGTCAAATTTTAATATTAACTTTTTATTTCACTAAAATATTATATTTCTAATTCTTCCCCGATTTCTATTACCTGAGATTTACAGCCGATCTGTTCAAATTTACTTGATAAACCTTTTGCCTGCAGAAGTTCCTGTCTTTCTTCAGGATCATAATGATAGGGAACAGCCATGGCCGGATTTAACTTAATAACTTTTTCTAAGTAATCAGCAAAATAATCATTAAAACAGGCTGTAAAAAGCAATTCTATATCTTCTCCTGGATCAGGATAATCAGAGGCATCTGCTGTCTGATATAAGCCTTTATAAAAATAAGCTACAGAGCCTTCAGAATTATAGCAGTCCACATCTAAGACTTTAATTTCATCTTCTATAATGTCTCCAGCTTCTACAACTTCACCCTCGATATCAAATTTATCATAAACTGACTGGGGTGCAAAAACCTTTGTCTCCTCACTGCTTACTGCTGCCAGATCATCTAAATTTATGTGGTCATCGTGCTCATGAGTAATTAATACAATATCTGCTTTAAAATCAGTTTCAACTTCAAAACTGGGGTCAATGACAATCTTTGTATCATTTTCAATTAAAAGAGCTGAGTTTCCTAACCATTTAACTTTGATAATAATCATCTCCTGTTAAAGTATTAGTTCTAACTATAATAATTTTAGCACAAAATACTCAATAAATAAAATAGCTCCCCCGCAAAAAGAGGAGGAGCCTAATTTTTGATTATTTTACCTATTTATTCTTTAATTTTTTAAGTATTTAACTCTCTTACATGATCTGCGTCACCAGCTGCAACTTTTTCTCCGATTTCAGAAGTAATTGTGCTGCCGCTTGGAATCTCTTTACTTTCAAAATCATCTACTCCCACATAGGAAAAAATACGACAGTTTCTGCCAATAGTTGTACCTTCAGGAATTGTAGCTCTTTTAGCAATAACATTTAAACCATTTTCTAATAGATCAGGTTTATCTTTATTGGGAGTTAAATCATCACCATAGCCAATTTTACAGTTAGCCATAACTTCTACTTCTTTATCAATTATAGCCTTTTCTACAACCGAATTGCTTCTAATGACAGTATCATTAAAGATAATTGAATCTCTAACCACTGCACCTTCTTCAACATAAACTCCAGGACTGATAATAGAATTTTCTACAACTCCATTAATTATTGATCCATTGGAAATTAAGCTTTTTGAAGCACAGGCATCCTTACCGAATTTAACTGGTGGTTTCTCTTCACTTCTGGTGTGAAGTTTCCAGTCATCATTATATAAGTTTAAACTTGGGATCGGATCAGTCAATTCAAGACTGCTTTCCCAATAAGCTGCAAGTGTACCTACATCTTTCCAGTAGTCATCAAATTCATAGAGATAAACTCCTTCTTTTTCAATCATTGGCGGAATTATATGATGACCAAAGTCGGAATCCTTTTCGGTACAATATTTTTCAAGTACTTCAAGCAGCACTTCTTTTTTGAAAACATAAATTCCCATTGAAGCTAGATTACTTGGTGGATTTTCTGGTTTTTCTACAAAATCTGTAATTCTCATCTCATCATTGTAATCTAAAATCCCAAAACGATTTGCATCTTCATACGGGACAGGTTGTGCGGCAATTGTTAAATCCGCCCCTTTTTGGCGGTGATAATCTACCATTTTGCTGTAATCCATCTCATAAACATGATCTCCAGATAAAATTACCACATCTTCCGGATCTTTATTCTTAATGAAACTAATATTTTTATAAATTGCATGGGCTGTACCTTCATACCAGTCTGTTGTTCCTGGCTTACCTCTAAATGGCTGCAGAATAGTAACTCCACCCAATCTGCGGTCTAAGTCCCATGGTTTACCGATTCCTATGTGATTATTTAAAGAAAGCGGTAAGTACTGAGTTAAAACTCCTACATTATAAATGCCGGAATTAACACAGTTGCTCAAAGCAAAATCAATCAGTCTAAACTTTCCTGCAAATGGAACACTTGGTTTAGCTCTATGTGCTGATAAAATATCAAGTCTGGTACCTCTTCCACCTGCTAAAATTAATGCTAATGTTTTCATAGAATACCCCCTATTTGTTAGAACGTATTGTCAAAAAATCATTTAATTTATATAGTCAAAACCCTATTGTAGCAGGGATTTGAGCTTAAATACTTGTCACCCCCCTCTTTTTGAGGT
>NZ_QAXS01000046.1 GCF_003053565.1 Halanaerobium saccharolyticum
TGGTTTCTGTGATATCTTTGTCCATAGTATATGCTCCTTATTTTTTGGGATTTGGACAAAGACTATCCTAATCCCAATTATAAGGAGTTTTTCTAATTTAAGCAAGTATTTTCGCTAAAAATCGAACTTGACTTTTCTTAAATATTTTTATGCAATGCTAGTGTGCTTTTTTAGTTATTTTATTTTATAAAAAGATAATTCGCTTTAATCAAATTTTAAATATTTTTGATGCTGTTGGACTGGCTGCATTTACTGCAATTGGCTCAGAAGTAGCAGTTAATAATGGCTATACTCAACCATTTATTATAATAGTTTTAGCCGTAATGACTGGCACAGGTGGAGGTACACTGAGGGATTTATTTGCAAATGAAATACCTTATGTATTTCACAAAGAAGTTTATGCAGTAGCAGCTGTAATTGGATCAGTCTTTTTTATTATTACTTATCGAACTGTTGGTAATAATGCGGCTTTATATACCGCTTTTGCAGTGACATTTTTAATCAGGTTATTCTGTATGAAAAAAGATATTCATTTAAAAAGAGTTTCAAAAGATGCTAAATTGAAATAGAAAGGAACTGTTTTATGTCAGATATATTAGAAAAAGCTAAAACAATTGAGGATTATATTATTAAATTCAGAAGAGACTTACATAAAAATCCTGAACTCAGCGGTGAGGAATATAATACTCAAGCAAAAATTATGAGTGAATTAGATAAATTAGGAATTGAATATCAAAAAGCAGGAAATACCTCTTTAATAGCTACTCTAAGAGGAGAAAAAAGTGAAAAAACCATAGCTTTAAGAGGAGATATGGATGCTCTGCCGATAAAAGAAGAGGCAGATGTAGATTTTAAATCTCAAAAATCTGGAGTAATGCATGCCTGTGGACATGATGCTCATACGGCTATGCTGTTAGGTGCTGCAAAAATTTTGGCTGGGATGAGAGATAAAATAGCTGGAGAAATTAAATTTTTCTTTCAGGAAGGTGAAGAAACATTTTCAGGTGCTAAAAAAATAATAGAAGCAGGTGGAATGGATGGAGTTGATGCCTGTTTTGCTATGCATGGGATGCCGGAATTAGAAACCGGGTATTTTAATATTGAACCAGGATATAGAATGGCAGGTAGTGATACTATTTATGTTAAGTTTGAAGGAATATCAGGTCATGGATCAGCTCCACATCGAGCTAAAGATACCATTCACCCCGCCTGTACTTTTGTTACTGATCTGCAGGGGATAGTAACTAAAAATATTGATGCTCAAAAGCCATTAGTTCTTTCAGTCGGCAAATTTGTTGGAGGAACAAAGGCAAATGTAGTTGCTAAGTATTCAGAGCTTGATATTACTATGAGATATTTTGATTCTGAGGTAAGAGAAAAAGCTCATCGGGCAGTAAAAAGACACGCAGAAGCAATTGCTGATGCATATGAGCTGAAGGTGGATATAGAAATAGATGATAGCACTCCCAGCCTTTATAATGATGAAGATTTAGCAGAGTTAGCAGATCAGTCTGCAGCAAAAGTCTTTGGAAAAGGTCAAAATAAGTCTATATCTAAATATATGGGATCAGAAGATATGGCTTATTATTTTCAGCATGCTAAAGGAGTCTATGCATTTATCGGATATAAAAATGAGGAAAAGGAAGCTGTCTATTTTCCCCATCACGAAAAATTTAAGATTGATGAAGATTACATGAAATATGGTACAGCATTACATGCGCAGTTTGCTCTTGATTTTTTAAAGAACAGTTCAAATTTAATCTCTAAATGAGAGGAATGATAGAATGAAAGAATTTCATAATCAAGAAAATAAGTATGTCAAACAAATTGTACTAAAAGTTAGAGACTTAAATAAATCACTGGTTTTTTATCAGGAAATATTAGGTTTGGAGATTTTAGAAAAGAAAGTCAATAAAGTTTTATTAACTGCTGATGGAGCAACCGCTATGATTACTTTGACTTCTTCTGGTGATATAATTGAGAAACTTCCAAATAGGACCGGCTTATATCATTTTGCAATTTTGCTGCCGGATAGATTTCAGCTGGGATTATTTCTTAAAAATATGAGAGAAAAGAATTATGAAATAACAGGAGGATCAGATCATGGAGTAAGTGAAGCAATATATCTTAAAGATCCAGATGATAATGGAATTGAAGTTTATGCTGATCTTGATACCAGTGAATGGAATCGGAAAAATGGGCAAATAGAAATGGTAACAGAATCATTAGATTATGAAGGAATATTGAATGAAGCAGCTAATTCAGAATGGGATGGAATGCCTAAAAAAGCTAAGATAGGTCATATTCATCTTCAGGTTAGTGATCTAGAAAAAGCAAAGAAATTCTATGTTCAGGGTTTAGGTTTTGATATCATCCAGAGGCTCGGAAAATCAGCTTTGTTTTTATCTACAGGAGGCTACCACCATCATATAGGATTAAATACCTGGGATATTAAGGGAGCAGATACATTGCCAGAAAATTCAGCTGGACTGGAATATTATACATTAAATTTTCCTGATCAGAAAAAGAGGAATGAAAGTTTAGAAAACTTAAAAAAGATGGGCTATAAAGTTATTGAAAAAGATAATGGAATATTTACAGAAGATCCGGCTGGTAATGTTATTAAATTAGTCATTTAATAACTTTAAACAGACAACCATTAAAGATATTGTTTTTTCTGAAATCAAATAACAGAAAGGATTTGATCTAATGAATGAGCCAAAGATTGAAATCTATACTAAAACCTGGTGTCCTTACTGTAGAAGAGCAAAGGCGATGCTAAAAAGTTTGGGTCTTGACTATACTGATTATGATATTACAGATAATGAAGAGCTGCAGCAGGAGATGGTCGAGCGGAGCGGCAAAAAAACTATACCCCAAATTTTTATTAATAATGAGAAAATTGGCGGCTATGATGATTTAATTGAGCTTGTCAGCTCTGGTGGACTTGATGATCTGATAGAATTTGAAAGGCCAAACTGCAGTGAAAAAGACTGGGATCTGGCGGTGGTTGGAGCTGGACCGGCTGGAATGACTGCTTCAGTTTATGCAGCCAGGAAAGGCTTAAAAGTTCTGATGGTAGCTCGGGATATAGGTGGTCAGGTGTTGGAAACTGACACCATCGATAATTACCTACCTGAATATGGAACTTCAGGCCCAGATCTAATGCAGGATTTTTTAAAGCACCTTAGAAACTATAAGATAGACACACTTTTTGGAGAGGAAATCACAGATATTAACCCTCAGCCAGAAGGACATATTCTGCTTACAAAAAGTAATAAAAAAATTAATACTAGAGCTGTTTTAATAGCTGCTGGAACTAAAAAGAGACAGCTTGGAATTCCAGGAGAACATCAGTTAAAAGATAAGGGTGTAAGTTACTGTGCTACCTGTTATGGCTATATCTATGAAAATCAGCCAGTTGCTGTAGTTGGCGGTGGTAATTCTGGCCTGGAAGCAGCTCTCGATATGGCAAAGATTGCAACTGAAGTTTATTTAGTTATTAGAGGAGAACAGCTGTCAGGTGATAAAAGTCTGCAGGATAAGGTAAATAACTCAGATAAAATAGAAGTCTGCAAATCATACCAGACAACTGAGATTCAGGGTAAGCAAAAAGTAGAATCGATAAGAATCAAAAATCTTAATACTGGTAAAGAGCGGGAACTTAATGTAAAAGCAATATTTATTGAAATTGGCTTAATTCCCAATACAGGTTTTATCTGTGAGCATCTTGATATTAATCAGGGCAATGAGATTATTATTGATCAAAATAATCAGACAAGTATTGAAGGGATTTTTGCTGCCGGAGATGTAACAGATATTAAAGATAAACAGATTATTGTTTCTGCAGCAGAAGGTGCTAAGGCTGCTCTAAGAGCCAATGAATATTTGAGTTAATAATAGAGGAGATCAAAATGGCTTGGATAGATATGGTAGGTGAAGAAAAAGTAGAAGGTAAATTCGCTAAACTCTATGATAAATTAACACTCTCTGGCAAAAATGAGTTGGCACATGTTTTAAAAGTTCAGTCTTTAAATCTTGATCTTTTAGCAGACCACCTTAAGATCTATCAAACTATTTTGTCCGGCAGCTCAAATATATGCTAAATATTTGACAAAATATTTATAATGTGTTTTAATATAGGAAAAGAAAATGATTCTGTTGTCTAATCTCATTTGAGAACGGGGGACCCAATTTTTGGGGCGAATCTATATTAGAAGAAGACCTTTACTTCTAGCCCGACAGCTAACTCCGTAGACTTTAAATAAGGGACAGACGTGATGCCACCATTATATTCTATATTATGGTGAAATTTATCTATTGGCACTACAGTCTATCTGTAGTGTTTTTTTGATTTTATAGAGTTTTGATTTATTTAATAAATACATAGATTTGTTTTGAGAGGAGTAGGGAGAATGAAGATCAGCAAGAAAAATTTAACCCCGGCACAGTACTTAGTCTTTGGTTATTTTATTATTATCATGCTGGGTTCAATACTTTTAATGATGCCAATAGCGACAACAGATGGGCAGGGCTTAAATGCAGTAGATGCAGTATTTACAGCCACATCTGCCACCTGTGTGACAGGTTTAATTGTTGTTAATACTAAAGAAGCCTTTACTCATTTTGGTTCAACAGTTATTATGCTTTTGATCCAAATTGGTGGATTAGGTATCATGTCAATGTCTACCTTATTTGCCTTTATAATTGGGAAAAAGATTAGTTTAAAAGAAAGATTAATTATTCAGGAAGATTTAAATCAGTATCAGATTTCAGGTATGGTGAGACTGGTTCAGTATCTGCTTGGTTTTACCTTTGCAATTGAGGGAACTGCTGCAGTTATCTTATTTTTCCGTCTGGTTGAGGATTATCCTGCAGGGAGGGCAATTTATCTGGCTATTTTCCATGCAGTATCTGCTTTTAATAATGCTGGTTTTGATCTTTTTGGAAACAGCCTGGAGAACTTTACCGGTGATATAACAATTAACTTTGTTATTATGGCCTTAATTATCCTCGGTGGTATAGGTTTTGGGGTAATGGTAGAAGCTTATAACAGAGTCAGGTTTAAAAAAACAACTCTGCAGACAAAAATAGTACTTATAATTACTTTAGCCTTACTTATCTTTGGCTTTATTATCTTTTTTGTTTTAGAATATGATAATACTCTTGCTGGTTTACCACTTCTTGATAAAACACTGGGAGCAATGTTTTTATCTGTAACACCAAGAACAGCAGGTTTTAATACAGTTGCAACCGGAGCTCTAAAACAGTCTTCACTCTTTATTATCATTATCTTAATGTTTATTGGTGCTTCACCCGGCTCGACCGGTGGAGGTATCAAAACAACTACTTTTGGAGTGATGCTTGTTACCTTAAAAAACATGATAACAGGTAAAGAAGATATGGAAGTATATAACCGCCGCTTTGAAAAAAAGATCGTCTATGAGGCTTTTACTATTACAATGCTGGCTGCTGGGCTGGTTGTACTGGTAACTACGCTTTTATTAGTGATCGAAGACTTTCAATTTATTGATGTTTTATTTGAGACAGTTTCTGCCTTTGGTACAGTGGGACTTTCAACAGGAATTACCGGGCAGCTATCTGATATCAGCAGGGTTTTAATCACTATCACGATGTTTGCTGGCAGAGTTGGTCCACTGACACTGGCGCTTGCCTTTGGTGAAAGGGTAAGGAAAGGAAAATATCATTATCCGACAGAAAAAGTAATGGTTGGTTAATTTAGATAGGGGGAAAATAAATGAAGCAGTTTGTTGTTGTAGGTTTAGGAAGATTTGGAGCCAGTGTTGCTACTACTCTGGCTGAAAATGGACATGATGTATTAGCGATTGATCGTGATCCAGAAAAGGTGCAGGCAATCAGTGCTGATGTAACTCATGCTGTAGAGGCTGATGCTACTGATGAAGAGGCCTTAAAAACATTAGGTGTTAGAAACTTTGATGTAGCGGTTGTAAGTATTGGAGATAATGTTTCAGCAAATATATTGTGTACTTTAATCTTAAAAGAGCTTAACTTGCCTTATGTAATAGTTAAAGCACCTGATAAATTACATGGCAAAGTTTTAACAAAAGTTGGTGCAGATAGAATAGTTTATCCTGAGCGTGATATGGGAGCAAGAATTGCTCAGAATCTTATCTCTTCCAATGTTTTAGATTATATAGAGTTTGCTCCAGAATATGGAGTAATAGAGATTCTTGCCAGTGATAATATGGTCGGTAGAACTTTAAAGGAACTTGAATTGAGAGCCAGCTTTGATGTTAATGTAATGGCAATTAAAAGAGGGGAAGAACTATACATTTCGCCGGGAGCAGATGATAAAATTGAAGCTGGAGATAAATTAGTTTTAATGGGGAAAAATGAAAATCTGGATAAAATGAGAGATTTCGGCAATTAAATCTGTTTTTTTAAGGGAGTGTAAATTATGAATATAAAGACTTTAAAAGGGAAAATACTCCTTGGTTTTGCAGTCATGATCTTAATTTTGGCAGGGGTTGTTGGCTGGAGTATATATAACTTTGAAACACTTTCAAATGCAATTAATGATATTTTAGTTGAAAATTACCGCAGTATAAAAGCAAGTGACAGTATGGTTGAATCAATAGAACGCCAGGACAGTGCCTTATTGCTGCTTTTAAGATCTACTGAAGAACAGGGACAGGAAATCTTCAGACGCAATGAAAAAGAATTCTATACCTGGCTGGCTAGAGCAGAAGATAATATCACCATTGAAGGTGAGGGTGCAATTTTAGAAAAAATCAATGAAAAATATTTTGAATTTGTATCTAATTTTGATCAATTCTATAATGCAGAAGAAGATCAGCGCTGGCAGATATATAATCAGCAGTTGCTTCCAAGTTTTAATGAGATAAAAAATGATATTCGAGAACTAAGAGAAATAAACAGACAGGCGATGGTTGATGCGCAGGGCAGTGCCAACAGTAGAGCCAATCAGGCAATCATCTATACAATCGGACTGGCTTTACTAGTTACTGCATTTTCATTAATTTTTGCCTTTTATCTCACCAAACAGATATTGAGGCCAATTAAAGAATTAGAAAAAGGGATTAAAGAAGTGGCTGCCAGAAATTTTCAGCGTAAAGTTGAAGTGGCCTCTGAGGATGAAATCGGTGTGCTGGCAGATGAATTTAATGAGATGATTTCCAAACTAAAAGAATATGAAAAATTAAATGTTAAAAAGCTGCTGATGGAGAAAGAAAAGTCAGAAGCTGTAGTAAATAATTTGAGCAGTCCCTTAATAGTGACAGATAAGGATCATAAGATTGTTTTAATCAACGAAACAGCTAAAGAACTATTTTCACTGAGGGAGGATGTACTTGGCACGCACTTTTTAGAGGTTATTAAGGCAGAAGAGATTTTTGAATACATTAAAAATCCTGAAGCTAAAGAAGAGAAAACCTTTCTACTAAAAAAGAACGATAAAAAAAGACATTACAGGATTTCAACCAAACAGGTAATTGATGAAGATGAAGAATATCAATTTACAGTTACTCTATTAGAGGATATTACCCGCTTAAAAGAAATTGACAATATGAAATCTGAGTTTGTTTCAACTGTATCACATGAGTTTAGGACCCCGCTGACTTCAATGAATATGGGGCTCAGCATGGTAATTAACGAGGATACAGGAGAATTAAATGAGGAACAGAAGGAACTGCTGGAAGCAGCCTATGAGGATGTTGAACGATTAACTGAGTTAGTAAATGATCTGCTTGATCTCTCTAAGATTGAATCAGGTAAAATTGAAATGGAATTTGATAAGGTAGATGTCAATGATATTATTGAAAAAACTCTTAACCCCTTCCATAAACAGGCGGAGGAAAAAGAAATTGAGCTCAAATTCAAACAGTCAGAAGATAATGTTTTTGCTTATGCCGATCCTTCAAAAATAAGCTGGGTGATTTCTAACCTGGTTGGAAATGCACTTCGCTATGCTGATGAAGGAAAAATAGAAGTAGATGCAGAAATAAAGGGTAGAAGGGTTCTAGTATCAGTAGCAGATAATGGACCAGGTATTCCAAAAGAATATCAGTCTAAAATATTCGAGAAATTTGTCAGAGCCGGCAGTGATAAAGAGGAAAAGAGTGGAACCGGTCTCGGCCTTGCTATTGCAAAAGAAATTATTACAGCCCACAATGGTCGGATCTGGGTTGAAAGTGAAGAAGGAGAGGGCTCTACTTTTTCATTCTACATCCCAAGATATGGCTATCAGGAGGAAAATAATGAGTAAAATTTTAGTAGTAGATGATGAAAAAAATATTAGATTAGTTGTTGGTAAAAGTCTGGAAAAGGCAGGTTATGCTGTGGATTATGCTGTAGATGGAGTAGAAGCGGTTGATAAAGCTAATAATATTAGTCCAGATCTTATTTTACTTGATTTAAGGCTGCCGAAGATGAATGGTTTTTTAGTACTTGAAGCTTTAAAAAGTGATGCAGCTACAGAGGAAATACCGGTTATTATATTGTCTGCTTTATCTGAAGAAGATGACGTGCAAAAGGCAATTTCTTCAGGTGCTGAAGACTTTTTAGTCAAACCAATCAGTCAGAGTGATTTACTGGCTGCTGTAGAAGAAAGTATTATGGAAGAAGGAACAGGACAGGAAGAAATAGAGGGGGAAGATAATAATGAAAAATAAAGTACTGGTTGTTGATGATGAAAAGAATATTCGTTTGACTTTAAAGAAAGCTCTTTCGAATGCAGACTACGAAGTTGAAACAGCTGTTAATGGAGAAGATGGGCTGGCAAAATTAAAAGAAGAAGAAATCCCGGTTGTACTGCTTGATATGAAAATGCCGGGAATGGATGGCATCCAGTTTTTAAAAGAAGTAACAAATAAAGAAATTGAGACAAAGGTAATAATGATTACAGGTTATGGGAGTGTAGAAACAGCGGTTGAAACTCTAAAATTAGGTGCTGTTGACTATCTGCGTAAACCATTTAAACCAGAAGAAATTATTAATATTGTTCAGGATGTTTTTGAACGCTATAAGGTTGAAAATAGTGAAAAAGAAGTAGAAAGTTTTGAAGAATATATTATGCTTGCTAAAAACGCAATTAATAAACGAGACTTCTCAAAGGCAAAAGAAATGCTGCAGCAGGCCACTTCTCTTGACTCTGAAAAGCCTGAGCCATTTAATCTGCTGGGAATAATTTATGAGATGCAGCATAAGCAGGGAGAAGCAATGAAGATGTACAGAGCTGCTCTGGCACTTGATCCTGGCTATAAACCGGCAAATGAAAACATTGAAAGGGCAGGAGAAAGTATGGGCTCCATTGACTTAGATGATGTTAACTTTGGAGATGACGAGGAGGAAGAATAGATGTTTATTGTTATTGTAGGCTGTGGCCGCACCGGTTCTCTGCTTGCTGGAAAACTTTCTCGTTCTGGTAACGAAGTTGTTGTTATAGAACAAAATCCAGATTCATTTGCTCTGCTGCCGGTTGACTTTTCAGGTTTTGAGATAGAGGGGGATGCAGCTGAAAGTGATGTTTTGATTGAAGGTAAAATAGAATCTGCTGACCTTTTAATAGTTAGTACCGGCAATGATCAGATTAACTATCTTGTATCACAGATGGCCAGGGTTAATTTTGATGTACCCAGAATTATGGTCAGGACTATAGACCCATCAGTGGAGAAGATGTATGAAAAAGAAGAACGTTTTGAGATATTTTCTCAGATATCTCTTTTGGCTGAAAACATGATAAATAAAATTGAGCGAGAAGGGATGAGGTAATTATGGAGATTATACTGGTTGGAGGAGGTAAGCTAATTTACCATCTTGCCAAAAAGCTAATTTCTAAAGGACATTTTGTAACAATTATCAATAAAGATCGTAAACTAGCTGATGATCTGGCAAGAGAAATAAAGGCAACAGTTGTCTTCGGTGATGCAACTGATAAAAAAGTTCTGGAAGATGCTGGTGCTTATAAGGCAGATAACCTTGTATCTTTGACTCAGAAAGATCACAGTAATCTTTTTATCTGCAAGATGGCAATGGACTATTTTGGGGTTGAGAGAACTACAGCCCTGGTAAATAATCCAGAAAATGAAGAGCTTTTTAATACTCTTGGAATTACTGGAATTTTTAATGTTACAGATTTAATCAGTTCGATAATTGAACAGACTGTGATCTCTGATGATGTAAGTAATCTAACAATGATTGAAGAGGGGAAACTAAGTATTTTTCAGGTTGAGGTAGCTCCTGACTCTGAGGCTGCTGGCAAAGAAATTAAAGAAATCGACCTCCCTATCTCGATTGTTTTAGGTGGTATAGTAAGGAATGGAGATATTTCAATTCCCAGAGGTGGCTCTAAGATTCAGGCTGGAGATAAGATTGTCATAATTTCACTGCCGGAAGAACAGGCAGAAGCTATTAAAGTCTTTGGTGGTGAAGAATAAGATGAAATACAAAAATCTGCTTATTTCTCGCTACTTTCTGATTTCAAAATATACCGGGATTATTATAATCTTTGCCGGTGCTGCTATTCTTTCACCACTTTTATTTTTACTTGCTTTTCCCGAGGAGAGCAGCCTGGCTCCTCATTTTCTGCTGGCAGGAGGATTATCTATTCTGGCAGGACTAGTCTTATTTACTTATGGGAGCAGACACCAGGAAGAAGATGTGGAACTTTCCTTAAATGAAGGGAGTATAATTGTTATTTTTTCCTGGCTGGGAGCAATATTCTTTTCTGCAGTACCTTTTATCACTATTTTGGATATGAGCTGGTCTCATTCTATTTTTGAAGTGGTAAGCGGCTGGACAACTACCGGGCTATCTCTAGTTGATGTTACTACTGCGCCTAAATTAATCCTTATCTGGCGTTCTATTATGCAGTTTTTTGGTGGGGCTGGACTGGCAGTTATTGCTTTATCTTCACTGCTCCCGGTTCATGGAATGGGTTTATATATGGCTGAGGCACGAAGTGATAAACTTTTACCCCATGTAAAACGCTCTACTATGTTGATTATGAAAATCTATACTTTCTATACTGCAGCAGGAATTATTCTTTATTATTTTGCAGGGATGCCTCTCTTTGATTCTATAAATCATTCTATGGCTGCAATTTCTACCGGGGGTTTTTCCACTCAGCCAGACAGTATAGGCCATTACAACAGCTTATCTATTGAAGTGGTAACAATAGTCCTGATGCTGCTTGGTACTATAAACTTTGCAACCCATTACACACTACTAAAAGGTAAGGTTAAAACTTTCTTTAAAAATGCTGAGATACGTTTAATGATCACATTGTTTATATTTTTAACTCCTATCTTAATGTTTTTTTCATTAAACTCTTTATATCCAATGCTGAGCGAGAATTTTAGGATTACCTTTTTCCAGATCATTACGGCTTTATCAACAACCGGCTTTTCGACTATTTCTTTTGCTGGCTGGCCGATATTTGCTAACTTTATCATTATTTTAATTATGCTTGTTGGTGGTGGAACAGGTTCAACTGCTGGTGGTATTAAGCAGTATAGAATTTATTTGATCTTTAAATCAATCTACTGGGAAATTAAAGAACAGTTTTTACCCCGCCGAAGTGTCAGCAGTAATTATCTCTGGCGAGGGGAGAACAAGTTTTATGTAAAAGATCAGCATGTAAAAGATGTAGCCAATTATATATTACTATATCTCTTTACTTTTTTTGCGGGAGTAGCAGTTCATACAGCATACGGATATTCGCTTTTAGACAGTATGTTTGAATTCGGTTCAGCTTTAGGTACAGTTGGGATTTCAATCGGTTTACTTTCACCAGAAGCTCCACTGGGTATAATCTGGACTCAGACGATCGGAATGTTTTTAGGCAGGCTGGAATTCTTTATAATTCTTTATGCCGGGATAAAACTATTTAAAGATGGAGTTTATATCTCTAAGCATTAATATAGTTTTAATTACCCCAGAGAGACTTCACTTATTCAGTAAAATGGAGCTTTTCTGGGGCTTTTATTTTGTATAATATTTTCTTCAGGAGTACCTAATAATTAGATATTATTTCGAGTTTTCTGTAATATAATTAATTTAGGTTCAAGTAGTAAGGTGAAACATCAGGGAGGTGCTGAAAAATGAAAGACAAGAAAAAAGTAGCTAAGAAAAAACCTGAAAAGAAAGATATTGAAAAGAAAGAAGAAAAGAAATAATTTCTTTAATCAGTAAAAGTTGAACTATGTATATTTTTCCCTGTTAAACTAATGGTGGCAGGGATTTTTTTATTGCAAGGAAATTAATCTATGGTTGGAGATGAATACCCTCAGAGATAATTCATTTAGTTTATTAAATAATGGGTTTTCTCTGAGGGTTGTAAATTGAGAAAAGTGAGTCTAAATACAGCATGTTATTTACGGTAATGTAGGGGAGAAAATTAAAATAATTCTTTTTTTATATTTGAATTGATATTTTCACTTTAGACAAGGTGTTTTTCATTTAAAGTTATTGTAAATATAGCTCCACCCTGACTATTATTTTGAACATTGATTTTTGCCTGATGTTTATCAATAATATCTTTAACTATAGCAAGGCCAAGACCGGTTCCATTACTATCATTTCTGGATCTTGATTCATCTACTTTATAAAACCTTTCCCATATTTTATCCTGCTTTTCTTCTTTGATTCCTTTTCCCTCATCTTTAATTAAGATTTTTAAATTTTTTATTTCATTCTTTTGATTATAAACTTTCTTAGTTATAATTTCTACCTTAGAATTTTCGGGAGAATGTTTGACTGCATTATCTATTAAATTAATAAAAACTTCTTTAAATTTATTTGGATCTACCTTAATCAATAGTTCGTTATTTTTATAATCCCCCTTTATTTTTATGTTCTTCTTCTTAATATCATTTTCTAATGAATTTACAGCAAAACTAATTAATTCTTTTAACTTCACTTTTTTTATATTTAATTTGATTCCATCTGAGTCTAATTGGCCCAGGATAAGTAATTCTTCTACAAGGTATTGAAGATGTTCAGCTTCATTTCTCATTATCGATGAATAGTTCCTTATCTGGCTCTGATTTAAATTTTGTTCTTCAATAATTTCAGTAAAACCCTTAATTGATGAAAGAGGAGTTCTAAATTCATGTGATATGTTTGCAATATATTCTTTGCGTATTTTTTCCAGCCTGGTTTTCCTTTTGATGGTTTTTTCAATCTCTGATACAGCGTAATTATAGGTCTCGATTAGATTTTTTAACTCAGTTGTTTTAACATTTTTTTTATTAATTTTGGTGAATTTATTATTAGAAATATTTTTGGCAGAAGCCTGAATTTTATTTAGTGGTTTAGTAATATTTTTGCTGAATCTAATGCTGAAAATTAATGCAATAATCAAGGCTATTAAAGATGAATAGAAGATTAATTTTAAGATGTCAATTATAGTTGTTTTTACACTGTCTAATTCTGATTTTAGTATAATTCCTCCAATAATGTCAGAGCTTCCTCTTGTATTTAAAGAGATATCTTTATTTTCATTAAGTGGATCTTTAAAAAGAGGGAAGATCATAAGCAGTTCATTTTTTTTAGGACCTTTTATTTTATTTATAACTTGATTACCGGCAATTACTTCTTCTAAAGTTTTATCTTCGATCTCCATTTTTAAAGAATCAAAATTAGAGGAATTCAAAATGAAGTCACCACGATTATTAATTATTCCAATTTCCAGTTCAGATGTTTTGGAAATTGTGTTTATTCTTAACAGACTTTCGTCCTGTTTGAATTTCTTCAGATTAGCATTATTGATGTAATTATTAATGATTTCAGCAATTCTGTGACCATCTTTAGAAGCTTTCCATTCTCTTAAACCATAGTAATAATTCTGTATCAGATAGCCAAAGATACTGCTGATAATAATTATGGTGATTAATACTATAATAGTATTTGAAATTAACAATCTGCTGAAAAAACTATTAAGATTAATCTTCATCATTATCTTCCTCAAACTTAAATTTATAGCCAGTTCCCCAGATGGTTTTTATAAATTTATTATTTATATTTTTTTCCTTTAATTTTCTTCTAATTCTTTTAATATGTTCATCAATAGTTCTAATTTCCTGATTGTTTTCTGCTCCCCAAATATTTTTCAGTAAGTTTTTTCTGGAAAAGACTTTATTATAGTTTTTTATCATAAATTCAAACAACTCGAATTCTCTGGGTGCAAAACTAATAATTTGATTATTGATAGAGACAGACTTATCATCATTATCTAATTTAAATTTAAAGTTAGAAAAGTCATAGACTTCAGAGTTACTGTTATTTTCTCTTTTTTGGTTTTCAGTTCTTCTTAAGACCGCTTTTATTCTTGCCCTTAATTCTCTGGGTGAAAATGGTTTTGTTACATAATCATCTGCACCAATTTCTAGCCCTAAAACTTTATCTGCTTCTTCGGCTTTGGCTGTTAACATAATTATAGGAGTATAAACTTTCTTTTCTTTTAGTTTCTTACAGATTTCCCAGCCATCCATTTCAGGCAGCATTATATCCAGCAGAATTAGATCATAATCATTTTCTATAGCTTCTTTATAACCTGATTTTCCATCTTTTTTGAAAACAACTTCTGTATTATAACTATTAAACATAGCTTTAACTAGTTCAAATATATTTTTGTCATCTTCAATCAATAAGATTTTTTTATTGTTTAAATTCATAATTGCCTCCTTCATTTACAATTTGTTTATATTATATATTCTAAGATAACGGTAAAAATCCTTTTTTAAATCTAAAATAGCCTTAAATTAGACTAAATATAAATAATTTGTATATAAATTTGATTTTTGTTTATATTTTGTTTATAATTATAATCAAGAAATAGTTATAAAATTTAATTAATTTGGAGGGGTATCATGAAGAAAAATGAAAAAAGCAAAAAGGAAATGTTTTATTATTATCTGAAGATAGGTTTAGCTATTGCCTTTGTTATCTGGGTTATCATTTCAATTAATGGTTTACAGGGGACAGCACAGGAAAACAGCAATTTAATTTTAAGGCCTGATTATGAGACATCATTTATTCCCGGAGGCTCTGAAAGATTTTCGGATGCCTATGCTGATGTAGAAAATATTGACACAGAAGCAAAAGTTGAAGAAGGAGATTATCTCTGGAGTACTATACTTATAGCCAATAGAGGTAAAAAAGATGGACAGGAATTAAATATTAATATAGAAACTGCCGCAGCAATGGATCAAATTCTTGTTAGTCCAACTGGTTATAGTAATGAAGTTAATATAGAAACTGAAGATAATAAAATGAGCACGGAAATTACTGTAGAAGAGCTAGAAATTGATGATACAGCCAGGATATTTATTGGATTTAGTAAAGATAAGATGAATGTCAATGAGCAAAATTGGGCTGATAGTTATGAAGATTACTTAAAAAGAATTAGTATTGAATCAGGTAATGTAGAAGATATATTTTATGGATTAGCATATTAACAGCACATACACTCCCAATTAGTAAAGAGGCCGGTTTTTTATGCCGGTCTTTTTATTTTTGCTGTGCTTATTAAGGTAGTTTAATAGTTGACTGGAGCATTTCTTTACATAAAAAAAACAGATCCCAAAATAGGACCTGTTTTACAAAAGATCTACGATCAAGGAGGACTAAATGTTTTTAGTGATTTCTGCTTTCTCTCTAATGTTTTTTACATACTGACTAATTTTATTATTTCTTTTTTGTTGTTTTAACAATTCTTTTATTTGAGGCTTAACTTTTTCTAAAGGCTGTACTTTATCATCTTTAGTAAATTGTTCTTTATTTTTTTCATAAAAGTTTTTTATTTCACTTTTAGTGACATTAAGATCAGAAACTACTACTTCTTCAATTAGTTTATTTACTTTTAACTGTGGATTCTTAAAAAACTGTTGTTTGTACTCTTTTTCATTTTTAAAGCCTCGATTTTTAAGAATTGATAGGTACTTTTCTTGAGTTAAGTTATTATTTTTTATAATTGCGTTCTTCTGCTGTTGATAAAGCTTTTCTTTTTTCTTTTGACTGAGACTAATTCCTTTTTCTTCAGCTTTTTGTTGTAATAAAAGATTATTAATTAAGTTGTCAAGCTGCTGCTTCTGGTACTCTTTAAGAACTTTTTGACCACTTTCAGTGGTGGTCAAAGTCTGAAGGAATTGTTGATCAATTTGGTTTATTTGCATTAGCAGCTGATTTGTATTCGCCTTTTGAGCCAATTCTTTTTTGGTTATTTTTTCTCCATTAATCCTGGCAACAATATTTGAATCCATTTTATTCTTCAAATTTGGATCTGCTGGCTGCTTAGAATTTAAGTTTAAATCCTGAGCAAAAACTGTCACTGGTAGAATAAGAACAATGATAAGCAAAGAAGATAAAATTATTTTTTTCATTTTAAACCACATCCTTTTAAAATAATTGACTGAAAAATTATTAAAACTACTAACTAATAGATGATTACTTCAGCTTATCTACTAAAAGTATAATAATTGATTATTAAAATATAGTTAAAATGAGATAATTATTAGATTAAAGCTTTTTTAATTCTATCAGATACTTTTCATAATATTAAACCAATTAACATTTATTGGCAAAAAAATGATAGTCCAAAAGATGCAGAGATAAAAATTTATTGAGTTCAATTGCTATATTTGTTATGATTGTTATCGTGAGAAATAAAGTTTTTCGTTTACACAAAACCAGTATTTACATAGTTTAATTAAATTTATAATGCCATATTAGAAATATCTTAACCTGATTTAAAAACTGTGAAAACGATTAATGAAACATATAAGAAAGGATGAAAGATTAATGGAGAAAAAAGGCAAAGACTTCACAGATAAATATTTTAACCTAAAAAATTCTCTTCTTTATTTTGCATTTTTTATTTTGATATCAGCTGTTTCAATGTATTACATTAATAAAATATATTCTCAGGGCAGTAATCTTGATGTATTTTTTTCTTTTTCTCCAGTAGTCATTATATCATTAATAGGACTATTATTTTTTTATTATATTTTTGATGCTTCAAGGTTATATTTTGTTTTAAAAACTTTAAATGCTGAAATTTCTTTTTGGAATGTATATAAGTTAGTATTTATTAATTTCTTTATCTCAAATATTACTCCACTGGCTACTGGCGGTGGTTTTGCTCAAGTTTATTTTTTACAAAAAAAAGGTGTACCACTGGGGAAATCTTCTGCAGCTGCTTTAATTAGAACTCTATTATCTGCAACTATGCTTTTTTTGAGTGTACCTTTTATAATTTTAAGGAATCAGTCGATGCTTAATTTACTTCCTGGAAATTATGTTTTTATTTATTTTGCGGTTTTTTTGGTTCTTTATGTTTTTATTTTGTATATTTTAATTTTTAAAGTCAGATTAGTCATGAAAATCTTATATAAGTTATTTTATTTTATAAAATCTAAACATCTTCTTAGTAAAAAAAGATTCAGAAAAATTGTTAGATACATTTTTGAACATCTAGAACTCTTTTCAGAAGATCTTGCTTTTTTTATTCAGGGTAAGAAATTTTTTGTATTTTTATCTTTATTTTTTACAGGTATATTTTTATTAACGGAATTCTCATTTTCATTTTTGATAATTAAAGGGCTGGGTTATACCAATATATCTTTTTTCCAGATACTAACCTCACAGATTTTGGTTGTTTTTATTATGTACTTTGCCCCAACACCTGGCGCAGCAGGGATAGCTGAGGGCGGATATTCATTATTATTTGCCAGATTTGTAAACCGCTCTGATCTATTCCCACTTTTATTTTACTGGAGATTTTTTAGTAAATTTATTGGGATTTTTATAGGAGTCTTTGTTTTTTTCTTTCTAATTATTAGAGGGGGACAAGAAGTTGAAGAATAGAGGTAAATTATATATATTAATTTTTATTGTTATTATTTCAATTATAATCAGCTATAAAATTTACGCCCCTTATACTATTCAGGATTTTAAATCAGTTAATGTTAAAAACATGGAGATAATTAGAGGGAATACAAATAATAATAATTACAGTTTTGCAGTAGTTGGAAATATCGAAAACTCAATTGCAATTTTTGATAATCGAATTCTGAAAAAAATAAAGCAAAATAATGTTGATTTTATAATTTCAACTGGCAATAATGTTCGAGATGGTGATGAAAGCAAGTATAGAGTTTTTTATAGAACCTTAGAGAAGTTAAAAATACCTTTTTTAACTGCAGTTGGCAGACGAGAAATAAATGATGGAGGCAATGATAATTTTTATAAGTATTTTGGACCTTTTTATTTTTCATACCAGATTGGTGATTCGTATTTTATTTTTTTGGACACAACCGAAAACACCAATTTGAACTGGCAGCAGCAGTGGCTGAATAATGAGTTAAAAGAAGCTTCAGAATATGAAAATAAATTTGTGATCATGAATAAAACTCCAGTTAAAATAGAGGCTGAATATTTATTAGATGACAGCATAAAATATATTAAATCAAAAAGTTTAAGAACTTTTTATCAAGATATTTTTGCAGAACATAATCTTGATACTGTTTTTTCTTCTAATCTTGAAATATATCATCAGGAGGAGATTGAGGGAGTAAATTACTATGTAAGTGGTGGGGCTGGAGGAGATTTGATCTTTGATAATCAGAAGAGTTTTTATCATTATTTACTGGTTAATGTTTCAGATTCTGGAATTGATGTAGAAGTACAAAGATTGGAAAACAGCCCTGGTCTTATTTCTAAATTAATCGTTAACATCTGGGTATCCTTGCAGTCGTTTATTTATGCAAATTATATAAATATTTTGTTGGTCTTATTTATTGGTTTAACAATTTTCTATATTCTGCATAGGGAAATAAATAAAGAGGTTGATTATTATAGAGACTTTGCCTATGATGATCATGAAAATAAAGATAAGAAATTGAAAATTGCAATGTTTAGCAATAATTATTTTCCTGTAATTGGTGGAGTTCCTATTTCAATTAAAAGGCTGGCTAAGGCTCTCAGGGAAAGAGGGCATCAGGTTAAAATTTTTGCCCCTGAATATAAAGAAGAAACTGATGAGGAGCCAAATATAATTCGCTGTAAGTCGATTTATCATTATGAAGAGGCGGGTCTGGACTTTCCGGTGACTAATATTTTTTCTCCGCAGATAAAAAAAGATTTTAAAGCTGGAGATTTTGACCTAGTTCATGCTCACCATCCTTTCTGGCTGGGAAATAAAGGGCGCAAGCTGGCTGAAAAGTTTAACTTGCCAATTGCCTTTACATATCATACTCGACTGGAAAAATACTCACATTACGTACCAAATATTTTATTTATGCGTAAGTTTTTTAAAAATAGACTTTCTCATTTTTTGATCAGAAATTTTGCCAATAATACAGATGCAGTATTTGCCCCGACTGGCTCAACCAAAGAGTATCTGCGCAATATTGGAGTAAGCAGATTTATAAAAGTAATGCCAACTGGAATCGACTTTGATTATTATGACCTTGATCAGAGGCAAATTGATTTATTGAGGGATAATTTAGTTGGAGACTCAGATTATCTTTTAATATCAGTTTCTAGACTTTCCAAAGAAAAAAATCTATATTTTCTTTTAAATGGCATCAAAAAATTGAAAGAAAAATATGAACTAAACTTTAAGTTGGTTATTATAGGCAGCGGCTCAGAGAAGGAAAATATTGAAGATTTTATTAAAGATAATCAGTTGCAGAATGAAATTGAACTGATTGGAGCTGTTGATTTTAAGGAAATGGCAAAATATTATCTGGCTGCAGATTTGTTTGTTTTTGCCTCAACTACTGAAACTCAGGGAATGGTTCTTTTAGAAGCAATGGCTGGTTATAATCCTGTAGTTGCAGTTAAATCAAGTGGAATAGATGATATTATTGAAAATGGATATAATGGTTTTAAAACTGAAGAAGATCTTGACAAATGGAGTTCGAAAATTAAAGAGATTTTATCTGATAAAGAAAAATTTGAGCAGAACTCAAAAAAGGCTCGAAATATGGCCGAAAGTTATTCAATTGGAGAAATGGGAACTGAGGCTGAAAAAGTTTATTATAAAATTTTACAGCTTAAAAAAAATACTAATTAAACTAATAATATTATGCTAGGGGGATTTAGTTGAAACAGTTAATTTTAGAATTTATTTTAATGGCAGTTTTTATTATTGTTTCAGGAACTTATTTATCAAGATTTGGAGATATAATTGCTGATAAAAGTGGACTGGGTCAGGCTTTTATCGGTGGAATTTTAATTGCAATGGCAACTTCGTTGCCGGAACTGGTGACCAGTATCAGTTCGGCTCTTGTTGGAGCACCGGATATTGCAGTCGGTAATGCTTTTGGAAGCAACACTTTTAACCTTGTCATCTTAGCCTTTGCTGATCTTTTACAGGGTAAGGGTCCATTACTACTTCGAGTTAACTACAGTCACATTCTTTCTGGTCTGGTAGGTGTTTTGCTTTCAGCACTGGTTGTCTTCAGCCTAATTTTATCTCATTTTATGAACTTTAATTTAAGTATTTTTGGTGTTGGAGTAGATAGTATTATTCTGCTGCTTACTTATCTTATAAGTGTGCGCATGATTTACCGCTATGATAAGAAAAATCCGCTTGATCCTGATGATCCTGTCAAGGAAGAGGATCCAAATCCGGACTATACCCTAAATAAGGCTTTGCTGGGTTTTGCCCTCTGTGCAGTTGTAATTGTTTTTAGCGGCTATCGCTTAACTATTACTGCTGATCAGATATCTATGCTGACCGGGATCGATCAGAGTTTTATTGGTTCAATTATGGTGGCTGCTGCTACTTCACTGCCTGAGCTTGTTGCAACAATTTCGGCTGTTAAGATTGGTGCCTATAATATGGCAGTTGGAAATGTCTTCGGCAGCAACATTTTCAATATGACAGTGATTTTCTTTGCTGATATCTTTTATCGTCAGGGAGTTCTGCTGGAAGATGCCCGGATAGTTCATATTTTAACTGCAACAGTTGGGATAGTAATGGCCACAATAATTTTAATTGGTTTGTTTTATCGCTCCCGCCGCTCGTTTATGTGGATGGGCTGGGATGCGATTGCAGCCACAGTGGTTTATTTTGCAGGAGTTTATCTGCTCTTTCAGCTGGGATTGAATGTGATTTAATAGTTTTGCACTAAAATAGAGTAGGACCAGCCTTTTCAGCTGGGACCCCTCGTCAAACTGCACGTACGGTTCTCCCGTATACAGCTTTCCGTCAGTCGTTGCCCCGTCTCAAGGAATAAGTCTTCGTCACTGTGTTACCACAGCTGTATATTTTAGTCCTCTAGGACAATCTAGTAAGTAGTGCAACGAGTCCCTTCTTCCTGAAAAAGGAATTGGGGATTCTTTTGTTTTGATTAATAACTGCTTTCTTCCTCTCCATATATGACCTTAACCGCATTCGTATCCATTCATCTAAGCGCCGGAAAAGTTTCTTCACATTTCCATGACCGAAATAATTAGCCCAGCCATATATTTTAGCATTCAACCTTTTTATGATTGATTCCACTTTCCAGGGCTGATTTCTCTTAGTAACTTTTCTAACTTTGTCTTTGAATTTTTCCAATGACTTCTTTCTCGATCTCTTGTAGTTCCAGGCTATGAACTCAAATCCTAAAAATACAAAACCCTCACCAAAGTTAGTTATTACTGTCTTTTCTGTATGCAGTTCTAATTTGAGTTTTTCTGTGATAATTTCTTTAACTACCTCATAAGCTCTTTTAGCTTTCCTTTTTGATTTTGTCATTACAACAAAATCATCAGCAAATCGCACCAGCTTGTACCCTCTTTCTATCATCACTTTATCGAACTCATGCAGAAAGATATTCGCCAGCAGTGGCGATATTACGCCACCCTGCGGTGTACCTTTTCCTGTGGGTATATATTCTCCATCTTTCATGACTCCCATGGTCAGCCACGATTTTATTATTTCAATTACCCACCCATCTGTTACTTTTTGCCTGATAAATTCTATTAAAAGCTCATGATCTATATTATCGAAAAACCCTTTGATATCTGCATCTAATACCCATTTGTATCCCTGTTCTCTGTATTCTTCAATCTTGTTTATCGCATCTATCTGCGATTTACCTTTTCTAAAGCCTAAAGAACAGTCACAGAATTCTTTCTCATATATCGGCTCCAGTATTCCTCTGACTGCCGCCTGAGCTATTCTGTCTTTAACTGTGGGTATTCCAAGTGGTCTCTGTCTTCCATCACTTTTCGGGATGAATACTCTAAGTGCCGGTTTGGGTTG
>NZ_QAXS01000047.1 GCF_003053565.1 Halanaerobium saccharolyticum
ATGAAAGGAGCCCAAAATTCACTTTAATTTTTCCCTATTGGGTGGCTGCGAAAAAAACTTTGCAAAAACCGGGAATTTTAACTTGCAAAAAACAATTAACAGAGAAAAAGATGCAAAGCTAAAAACATTAATTAAATTAATTGAAGATAAAATTAAAAATCCTATAAATAAAGACAACAAAAAAATATTGATTTTCACAGCTTATGCAGATACTGCTAATTATCTATACTTAAATTTGAAAGAAGAATT
Source organism: Halanaerobium saccharolyticum (assembly GCF_003053565.1). GTDB lineage: Bacteria > Bacillota > Halanaerobiia > Halanaerobiales > Halanaerobiaceae > Halanaerobium > Halanaerobium saccharolyticum_B. The sequence continues at coordinate 250 of NZ_QAXS01000047.1, forward strand.
ATCCAAAAAGAATTTAGAGTTTGGGTTGGTAACTGGAACAGGGCCAAATAATTCAACAATTGGGCTTAAAAATTTTGAAGAAATATTACAGAGTTTTTCCCCAAAATCAAAAGGAAAAATAAATTGTGAAAAAGAAATAGACATACTAGTTGCAACCGACTGTATTTCTGAAGGTCAAAATTTGCAAGATTGTGATTATTTAATAAATTACGATATACATTGGAATCCAGTTAGAATAACCCAAAGATTTGGAAGGATTGACAGAATTGGTTCAAAAAACCAAAAGATACAATTAGTTAATTTTTGGCCTGAAAAAGATCTTGAAAAATATATAAATTTGGAAAAAAGAGTAAAAAATAGAATGGCACTTTCTGATATGAGTGGAACAGGCCAAGAAAACATAATTGAAGTAAGAGAAGACGAAGATAACTATTTAGATTTTAGAGAAAAACAGCTAAAAAAATTACAAAATGAAATTATAGATTTAGAAGATATGGATGATACAATATCACTCACAGATTTCACTTTAGATAATTACAAAATGGATTTGACTAACTATTTAGAAAAAAACAAAAACTTAAAGCATCTTCCAGAAGGAATATATTCTATAGTTCCGTTACCAAAAGATATAGAATATTCTGAAGATTCATTACCAAAAAATATAAAAGAATTTATAAAGCCTGGAGTAATTTTCTGTTTAAAACTAAAGTCCTCAAAAAAAGAAAAAGTTGAAAAAAGATTAGAAAAGTTTAATCCAGTAGCTCCATACTTCTTGGTCTATATATACGATAACGGCGAAATTAAATTCAATTACACAAACTTAAAACAATTATTAGAAATATACAAATTATTAGCCTCTGGGGGGAAACAACCTTATGAAGAATTAGAAAAAATATTCACAAAAGAAACGAATGATGGAGAAAATATGGATAAATACTCTGAATTATTAGGCAGCATAGTAAAACAAATAAACAATAAATTGAATCATCAATCCATGAAAACTTTGGCCGCCGGTGCTGGAAGAGGACAGATAAGTTTAATTTCAAAAGAAAATCAAATATCTGATGAAGAAGAATTTGATTTAATTAGCTTTTTAATAATAAAAGATAAGGAGAATTACAATGGATAGAAGCCTAATTCAAAAAACATTGAATAATTTTGGGAACATTTATGAATCGGGAATAGAATTATTTGAAATTTTAGATTATCCTTTAAAAAACAACACATTTTCCAAAAATGAATATGATTTAGAAGAATTTTTGGATATAGTAGGTATAAAAAATACTTCTCTAACCAAAGAAGAAAAAAAATATATAGAAAAAGTATCTTTGCTTTTTGCCTTCAGTGAGGGTGACGAAGAAAAAGATAATTTTGTAAAATACGAATCAGAGCAAAAAATCATAGCTGGTTATATATTTTTGTCTGTAAAACTCAAAGATCAAGAATATTCAAAGATAAAAATAGTAAACATATCTAAAAAGATAAACAGACTTTTAAACTCTCCAGCGTTTATTATATTCAAATATAATGAAAAAATTACTTTGACAATAACAGACAGAAGAATAAATAAAATAGATCACGATAAAGACGTAATAGAAAAAACAACTTTGATCAAAGATATTAATTTAAAAGAACCTCATGCTGCACACATAAGGATTTTGGAAGATCTAAATTTCAAAGACTTGGATGCAAATTCGAAAGATTTTAACGATTTCCACAAAAAATGGAAAGCAAAATTAAGTGTAAGAGAGCTTAACAAAGAATTTTACAAAGAACTATCTAATTGGTTCTTTAGCTCTGTAGATAAAGTAAAATTCCCTTCACCAGACGAAGCTAAAAACGCTGATAAAATAACTGCAGATCCAGAAAAAGTTAGAGAAAATAACACTCAAAATTTAATAAGGTTTTTGACAAGAATTATATTCGTTTGGTTTTTAAAAGAAAAAGGCCTTATAGACAAAAAAATTTTTGATGAAAAATATATTTATGAAAATATTTTGGTAAAAGATACCGAAGTAAACAACAGCACTTATTACAAAGCCATACTACAGAATTTGTTCTTTGCAACATTAAATACAGAAATGAACAGAGATAAACCTAACAATAGAAATTTTATTAGTTCATTTCAAAACAAAAGTAGCTATTATGGTGTTCATAACAAATATAGATATTTGAGATTTGTAAAAGACAAAAATCCTAATCTTATAATAGACCTTTTTGACGATATTCCTTTTTTAAACGGAGGACTTTTTGAATGTTTGGATGAAGTGGGCAACAATAGACATCATGAAAAAAGAATTGATATGTTTTCAGATAATCCAAAAAATGAAGGGAAACTGATATTTCCAGATGAATTACTTTTTTCTAATGAAAACAAAAAAGAAAAAAATAGTATAAAGGGCCTTTTCAATATACTAAACAAATATAAATTTACCCTGGAAGAAAATACACCTGTAGAAGAAGACATAGCCTTAGATCCGGAATTATTAGGAAGAATATTCGAAAACCTTCTTGCAAGTTATAATCCAGAAACAAGAGACACTGCAAGAAAAGCAACTGGAAGTTATTACACTCCAAGAGAAATAGTCCATTACATGGTAGATAGCTCTATAAAAGAATATTTAAAAACAAATTTGGATTTCATAACTGAAGATAGATTAGAAGAATTGTTTGATTATAATAAATATGAACATAAATTTGAAAAAAAACAAGTGGAGGAGATAGTAAAGGCTATTTACGATATAAAAATATTAGACCCAGCCTGTGGTTCTGGAGCTTTTCCTATGGGGGTTTTAAACAGATTAGTTTTTCTTCTTGAAAAACTCGATCCAGAAAACTACATTTGGAAAGAAATAAAAATGGAAGAAATTAAAAAAGAACAAAAAGACTTTGAAGAAAGGCACAATGAATTAAATTATATTTTTAACCTCAATAAAAATGATGCAAACTATGCAAGAAAATTGTTTTTAATAGAAAACAGTATATATGGTGTTGATATACAACCAATAGCAGCACAAATTTCAAAACTCAGATTTTTTATCTCTTTGATTATAGAACAAAAAGTTAATAAAGAAGATAAAAACTTTGGACTACTCACACTTCCAAATTTAGAAACAAAATTTGTTACAGCAAACACACTATTAAAAATAGAAAAACCAAAAACATTGCAATTAGGTCAGGATGAGTACAAAAAAATAGAAGAAGAATTAAAAATCATAAGAAACAAATACTTTGAAGCAAAAACAAAATCTACAAAAGATAAATATAAAATGTTGGATAAAGAAAAAAGAGAACAATTAAAAGCTGCTTTAGACAAAATAGGTTTTAATTCAGAAATAAGCCAAAAAATAGCAGCTTGGAACCCCTATGAACATAACAATGTAGCTGAATTCTTTGACTCAGAATTCATGTTCGGTATAAAAGATGGATTTGATATAGTTATTGGTAATCCACCTTATGGTAATCTTTTAAGTAAAAATAATAAAATAGAATTAAAAAAATATTATAAATATTTTACTACTTCTGATATAAGTAGTCCGTTTTTGGAAAGAGCTGTTGAACTTACAAAAAATAATGGAACATTATCTTTTATAATAACTTATGCCATTTCTTTTAATAAAAAATTTTCAAGAAATAGATATCAATTGAATAAAACGTTTAATTTAGTAAAATTAGCTACTTTTGATAGGGATAAATGTAGAATTTTTGAAAGTATGAGTCAATCAGTTTCAATTTTAGAATGTTTTAAGAAAAATTTTAATAATTCTTCTTGCAACGTTTTTATGACTAGTAAAATGTTTAGAGATACACCTGATATTAATAATATAAAATATCAAAAAGTTGATAATTATTTATTACCATTTATAAAAAATTTTAACTCGGAACATAGGCTTCCGAAAATTGGGGAAAAAGAAAATAAATTAATACTAAATAAATTATTAAATTTTAATAAAAAGAACATTTCAAAAATTATTAGTAATGATTATGATGAATATATTTGGATAAGAACTAGTGGTAATTATTGGTATAATGCTTGGAATAAAAAACCTTACAATAGTTCAGAGATAAAAAAATTATATGTTGATCCTGTTTATAAAAATTTTATTATATTATTAATGAACTCTTCACTTTTTTATTTTTGGTTTAGAATATATGGAGATGGAAGACATATGAATAGTGATATTTTAAATTTTTTTCCTGTACCTTCTAAAGATACTGTACTAAAATATCATCAAATAATTAATAGTTTAAATTTATTTTTTATGGAAGAATTATTTAGCAATTTCGATATAAATAGAAATAGATTTATCACAAGTAAAGTAAAAAAAAGTATTGATCTAATTGATTTGTTTATATGTAAATTTATTTATGATTTAGAATATAATGAAATATATCATATTTTAAATTACGATAAAAATATTAGAGGAGGAATAAAAATAAATATTCAAGCTTTTAATAAATCAAATAATAAAATGACTATGTCAGAAAATGATATAATTAAATTTATATTAAATGAAATATCTTAATTTTATTTGAAGAATATTTAATATATTTTGACTTTTAATAATAAATATTATTTTTTGAAAGAATCGCTGATCTTATGGTTTACGGACTATATTTCAAAGAAGAAATGGTAAAAGACGGAAGCTATATAAACGAAGAAATAGAAAAACTTATAGTTCCTATAAATGAAAGTTCAGAAGAACAAAAAATCAAAAAAATAGAAGAAGTTTATAACAAAATGAAATCAAATCCAACGATTCAAAAAGCATTAAACGATTGCCAAGTAAAAGAAATACAAGTCATAGAAAATTCATTAAAAAAATCAAAGGATTAGTCTTAACATGAAAAAAGATAATCTATTGATCTATATTTTGTTATTTTTTTTAATAATAAACATAGCCTTAATTTTAGAATCTTTGGAATGGGATAAAAGTATTAGTTTAGGAGATATAGGTTCAATAACAACTTTTGGGTTATTGCTATTTCAATATGAACAATTAAAATTACAGAAAAAAGATTTAGAAGAATCAAAAAAAAGATATATAGAGGAACAACAAAATAATAAAAAAGCAATATTAATCCTTGAGCCTACAGAAAAATTTTTAGAAAACAATTGGAAAAATAATACCACATTATATTTGTATAATGTGGGCCACGGTCCAGCATATTCGATTAAAATCGAAATGCAAAATGAAAAAAATTCATTTGATAAATTAATTACTCAACCAATGACTTTTAAAGATTTATTTTCTGGAATTAGTTATGAACATCAAAATTTTGATAGAAATAGAGAAAATTACGATTTTTTACCTAGTGATAAGTATCTTATTTTTAAACTTCCAAAAATAGTTGTTCAAGATTTTGATAAAAAATTAAAAAAATATTATGAAGACAATAAACTTCCTGATATGGTTGGAGAAAGTATCATAAAATCAAAAACAAAAATTATTATAAATTATAAAGATTTAAACTCAGAAGAATTTAAGAAGGCTGAATTTGAATTAATCATCGAAAGAATAAAAACTGCTCAAAATGATTATAGAAATAAAATAATAATAGAAAAGGGTGAATTATTATGAACGGAAATGATTTAAGAGATGAAATATTATCAAAAAGAAAAGAGGTATATACAAGTTATTTAAATATGTCTATAGGAGAATTTATATCATTATATGAGGATAATGAAATAAATTTGGAACCAGCTTTTCAAAGATTATTTAGATGGGATAGCTTTCAAGAAACTAATTTTATAGAATCTATTTTATTAGGTTATCCTATTCCAGCTATTTTTGTCTTGCAAACTGAAAAAGGAACTTGGGACGTAATAGATGGTGTGCAAAGATTATCGACAATATACCATTTTACGGGTAAATTAAAAGAAGAAGAGCCATTGATATTGGAAAGCGTTAAAATTTTAAAAAATCTCGAAGGTAAAACTTGGGATAAAAAATCTGATGACAGTAATCCAATAGATACCGCCACAAAAATAGACTTTAAAAGAGCTTATTTACCAGTGATTGTTTTAAAAGCTGATTCTGATCCTAAAGCTAAATATGAATTATTTAAAAGATTGAATACTGGTGGATCTCATTTAACTAGTCAAGAAGTGAGGAATGCTTTGATCTTAATGCTAGATGAAGATTGTTATAAAAAGTTAGAAGATTATACAAAAAACGACATTTTTAAATCATTAATAGTAATTTCTGAAAATAAGTTAGCAACAAGAATGGATATGGAAATACTTATAAGATTTATATTTATTCATTATAAAAAAGAATCAATTTTATCAATACAAGCAAAAAGTACAGAACCAATTAATAATATTATCGATAATGAAATTAGTAATATTATTACTGATGATTTATTTGATATTGATTATGAATTGAATAAATTTGACAAATTGATAAATTATTTATATGATAATTTATCAGAAGAATATAGTTTTAAAGTTTATGACAATAATAAAGAAAAATTTAAAGGAGCCTTTTCTTGGTTTGTTTTCGAAGTAGTAATATGGGGATTTTCATTGTTAGAAAGCGAGGAAATACTAAATGATGATAGTTTTGCAAATAAAATAAAAGAAATTAAAAGCACTGGAGAATATTATGAATATGCTGGGAAACCAAATTTAAAATCATTTGGAAGAATTAAAGAAACGTATAAATATGCAAAAGAGGTTTTTGACATTGAATAATGAAGAAAGAAAAGAAATAATAGATTTATTTTCAAAGAATTTATCAAGAGATCTTTCAAAAAGAAAAAAAGAGTTAGTTTCATTGAAATCACAAATTGAAAAAATTGAAAATAATTCAGATAAATTTATTAAATTAAGAGTTACCTATCCGATGTTTTTTGTGCATTATGAAGGCTATTTGAATACAATAAAAGAATTCATATTTGATTACTTCAAAAAGGCTAATTTAAAAGTAGAAGATTTAAAAAAAGAAATATTAGTTTTTTATTTAAGCGTAAAGGTGAATGGGATTTCCAATTCAAAATCACAATCAAAAAAAATATATGAATCAATCAAATCAATATTAAACAATGATGAAAGTTTTTTTATTGAATCAAAAAATTTTATTATTGATTATCAGGGTATTGTATATTTTCTCAAGTTACTTGGGTTAAATGAAGAAGAACTAAATTATAATTTAACAAGATATAATGTATCAGATGATGTTGATTTCATTTCAGAAAAAAGCATTAATGAAATCCCAACAATTGAAAAGAAATTAAAGTCCATATATAAAGTTAGGAACTATATTGTACATGGTCAAATAGATAAAAGTTTATTTTCGATTCCTGATATAAGACAATTTGATGGAAGCTTTTCTGAGATTTTAATAAAAAGAGTTATTAATGAATGGAATTCTACGTATAATTTTGTAATGACTCTATTTGATTATTTGACAAATCTAGTTACAGATTATTTGATAGACGAAAAATATCTTTATGAATAAATTTTTTTGAAATCTATAGTATAATTTTCATGAGGTGATTTCGTGAAAGAACTATATAAATTATTTTCGGAAAATGAAAAAAATTATAAATTGATTTATAATAAAGATTATAGAAAAAGATATTCACAATATTTTACAGATTTTGATTATTCAAAAAAGCTTGTATTATCTGTTGGAAAAGATATTTATAAAAAAAATAATCTAAATATATTAGAACCTGCAGCGGGAACAGGTAATTTAATTTTATCTCTTCTATTAAACCTGAGGAATTCTTGTGTAAAGAAGGTTAGAATAGATATGTATGAAATTGATGCTAATTTAATTCCTATTTTAACATCAAATATTAGCAAATTAAAAGATAGATTAAAAAACGAAATTAAAATTAACTTCAATATAATTAATAAGGATTTTTTAAAACAGGAAATAAAAGAAAAATATGATATTATTTTATCTAATCCACCGTATAAAAAAATAAGGAAAACAGAAATATCAAATAATAGTACGTATATAAATTTTTTTATAGGCCAACCTAATATCTATCATTTGTTTTTAATAAAAAATCTTGATTTATTAAAAGATGATGGGTATTGTGTATTTTTATCTCCTAAAAGTTATTTTTCTGGTAAATATTCAGAAAAGATCAGAAATTATATTATCGATAATTATAATATTTATAAAATTTATAGCTTTGATGAAAGAAAAAAAATTTTTAATAATGAAATACAACAAGAAATAATAATAACTTCTTTTACTAAAAGAAAGTTAAATGATACTATTATTGAATACAATAATAATGGTGTTTATTGTGTAAAACAAAAAAACATTATTTCTGAAAAAAATAAGAAATCAATAATATTAGTCCCAAGGAATAAAAAAGAATTTGAAACAATAAAAAAAATAGAAAAATCATTCAAATTTAATCTAGGAGATTTAGGATTCAAAATTAAAGTTGGTCAAAATGTTATTTTTAGGGCAAAAAACAAATACAAATTATTCACAGTTCCTTATAAAAAAAATAAAACAATTCCACTAATAAGAAGTCGACATTTTAGTAAAAATGGCTTAAATTATTCTAATAATATTAAAGGTAAAAATAGATATATTTCAATGGAAAATAAAGGTGTACGCGAGTATGCTGTTAAAAATGATAATTATCTTTTATTCAAGAGATTAGTAACAAAAAATAACAAAAAAATATTTAATGTTATTCCATATTTTAAAAATTTTTTTGATAGTAAATATATTTCTTTTGAGAATAATTTTGTTTATATTCATAAAAAAAATTTCATGATAGAAGAATTGTATGGGTTATATTTTCTATTTAATTCTTATTTATATGATCTTTATTATAGAGCTATTAATAGCACACATGGCTTAAATATTTATGAGCTTGAATCTATGAAATTTCCTAGTATTAACATTATACGAGAAATTGGTAATCTATATTTAGTTAATAATATTTCTGAAGAAGAAATTTATAATTTTATAAACACCTTAATACAATAAAAAAGTGCCTGCGAAAGCAGGCACTTATAATTTATAGAAAAAATTACTCAGGGGATTAAGGGTAAATTAGTATCTCATTAATTCTAAAACGACATTAGAATGGTTATTATATAAATCTTCTCTAGCGTTATCGTAATTTCTTTCTAATTTTTTATTATTTCTAAACATGTCAATCCCTCCTTTAAAAAAGTGGACTTAAACAGATCTCAAAAATTCAACAGCATATTTTGAATATTGGTTCATAATGTTTTCGTTTGCACTAGTCATTTTGTTATTTCTTTTAGTCATAGTAACTCCTCCTTAGAAGTAAGTATTTATATTTTCATTACTATTATAGTTCGTGAAGTAAACCTAATGTCAAGGATGAAAATATAGTAATTTATGTAAAACTTCAATTAAATGTAGGGTGCACTCCACTAATAATTTTCGTAACATAAAAAAATAACGCCCATTAAGGGCGTTATAGCATTAATTTATAAATCTTTCCAAGCTTCATCTTCTTCCTTTGTTAGCCAATCTTTTGCAAGACTTTTTTCACTAGCTTTTGTAATATCTTGAATATTTTTATCTTTCATATAATCCCCCTCATTGATTTTCTATAACTGTTAGTATTTTATCAATATCAGTAGCGTAATTATACCTTTTATTACTTTCATAATTATATAGATATGTTTGAGCCTTTTGAACTATAAATTTTTCATTTTGATGAATGTAATCTAATAAAAATTTAAAATATTCTTGATCATCTGAAAAAAAGAATCTTTCAATATAATTTTTATTTATTGGTAGCATTTTTAGATAATGAATTGCATGGATATTTCCTTTTTTTGTAGCTTTATTTGGAGGTAAAGGGAAATATTGATCTTTATATTTTTTTACTGAAGGTTTTAAATTTGATCTAAAAGGAATTACAAAATCAATATATTTACAGTTATATTTAAGTTTCAATAGTAATAGATAGGGTCTTGTATCTTTATCCAAAGCTTCTTTATCAAACTTAATAATATTATAGAACTCATTAGAAATTTTAACTATTTTCATAAGTACCCCCTAAAAAAATAGCCCTCATAAAAATGAGGGCCATGTAATTATATTGACTCACGAGTGAATGATATTCTACCTATTAACGACCCCGTCATTCTCGGAGGTCAAACAATTCAATGAATGATATTCTACCTATTAACGACCCCGTCATTCTCGGAGGTCAAACAATTCAATGAATGATATTCTACTTATTAACGACCCCGTCATTCTCGGAGGTCAAACATAATTACTCGCATATATATTATATCACTTTTTAGAATTTTTAGTCAATTAAGAACAAAATGGCCTGACGGCCACCCTACTATAGAAGTTAATTAATATTTCTTTAGTAGGGTTTTATCTTTCAAATGTGTATTTAAACTTCATTTCTGCACCACATTCAGGACATGCCACTCCTGGCATTTCTCCTTCTTTCAAATCTTTTCCCATTGCAAACTCATCTATCACATAACCTGGAACTTCATCTTCTTCCCCACACTTGGGACATTCAAACTTATACCACTCTTTGTCTGTGTCTTCTGGGGAATGGAATGGGATCTCCATATTTTCTTGCCAGTTTTTTTCTTTCATATCTTGGATCAACCTCCCAACTATTGCTTTTAATATATCTTCCACTATCATCGGTATGTTCTATATGATACAGAAAATCATATAATGGATGCCAGATCTCATACAAGACCATTTCTTTACCACAGTTTTTACACCTTACTGGATCTTTTCCAAAACTTTTTATCATTCTTTCTCTCCAGCTTAATGATATGGTCTTTTTATGGTGCATGATTAATCTTAATTGTCTTCTTTTCATGTATTTCCAGAGAGCAACTATTTTTTTTACTCTTTTGTTGTAACCTCTTCTGTAGAGTCCATATCTTCTGGTCATCTTAAAATATTTGGGTGGAATATGCATTATTATTCTGCCAATAAATTTCATGGCTGATAGCTCTAATTCCACTCTCTTTTTTGTTTTATGATCTTCATACCAGAACCTTACCTTTTTCCCATCATACTCTAAAATTCTATATTCTGCAATAGCTGGTCTGGCTAAATATCTTCCTATGTATTTTGCTGCTCCTCGAGCACTATTCATTCTACTTTCTGCATTGACATAAAAACCTTCTTTGTATCTTCTATAGAAATATCTAATTAGATTTTGAACCTTTTGGTTATCTGGAAATCTTTCTTTAAAAATATCTAAAAGCACTTTCTGCCAGGCTTTTCTTAAATATTTGTAGGAAAAATATCCTACTTTACTCCACTGATGATACTTATCTAATGCACCTTCTGCTATTAATGCATGCACATGCGGATTAAAGCTCATATCACGGCCAAAGGTATGAACCACTGTTATTATTCCAGCTTCATATTCATGAATTTTACCTTTTTTATCTATGTATCTTTGAATTAATTCTGCTACTTTATCACTTAGTTCTTTTATGATATCTCTCTGCCAGTAAATATATCCTCTTAATTCTTCTGGAACGGTAAATACCATATGTCTATGGCTAACATCTAAGATCATATCAACCTGTTTATCTACCCATTTATCTACATAGACTTTACCACATCTGGAGCAGAATCTACTTTTACAGCTGAAGCTGACAATATGCTCTTCACCACAATCCAGGCATTTATATTTAGCATAACCATTTTCTGGGTTACCACATTCCATGGATTTTTCTACCTGATCAATTACATGGTTTAACATATCAGCAGGCACTCTACCTGGAAGATGTTTAATCTTAAACTCTTCCCAGTGATCATTCAATATTGTTTTAACTTTAATGCGTTTTCTTCTTTGTTTTGGGCTCATAATATTTTTATCCTTCTACAAAGTTATCCACATTCCTGCAAAAGCATAATTTCCTATATAAGGAATAAAACCCCGCCCAGAACCCTGGACGGGGTAAGTTGTCTCAGTTTATACAGTTTTAAACTCTATAACTTAACAACGTTTTCAGCTTGTGGACCGCGGTCGCCTTCAACGATTTCGAATTCTACTTCTTGTTCGTCTTCAAGTGTCTTGAAACCTTCGTCCTGAATAGCTGAGAAGTGTACAAATACATCGTCGCCATCTTCTCTTTCAATAAAACCATAACCTTTTTTCGCGTCAAACCATTTTACTTTACCTGTGTAAATCATATTAATTCATTCCCCCTAGGAATAATTCTATATTTGGGGTTCGTTCAGTTAAAACTTCACCCATCGATGATTATTATAGCATAAGAAAAAATCCATTTCAAGGGTTTATTACTGAGAGTTTATCGACAATTTAATTCAAATTTCCAGCCCAGTTATTCCAGATTCCTGTAAAATTTAACCATGTCTCTTCCCGCACCTTTAGCAATATATAAAGCGGTATCCGCCTGTTTAATTAGCTTTTCTGCTGAATATTCTCCTTCCTGATTGACAGCAACTCCAATTGAAACAGTAACCTTAAGTTTCTGATTTTCAAATTCAATTTCCAGTTTTCTAATATTCTGCATCAAGCGATTTATTACTCTGGAGAGAGTATTTTGATCAACCAGATTAAAGTAGATTACAAACTCTTCTCCCCCATAGCGGGCTACAATATCATCTTCTCTAATTTCCGACTTTAAAAGCTCCGATAATTTTCGCAGAACCTGATCTCCAGCCTGATGGCCGTAGTGATCATTGAAATCCTTAAAATTATCAATATCCATAATTGCCACTGAATACTTTTCTCCCGCTTTCTCCTGCAGCTGATTATGAAAGTAAGAGTGATTATAGAGGTTGGTTAGCCCATCAGTTACCGAAAGTCTTTTTACCTTATTGTGATTTAAGGCATTACGAATGCTGACCCGGATCTGATTGGCCAGAGTTCTGATAAACTTTTTCTGGTTTTCATTAATTAACTGCTGATACTTAGACTGCATTGCATATAATATACCCTGATAATCGTTTAGATTAATCGGTATAGCAATTAAAGTCTGAATATCTTCAAATAAATCAACTTCATTTTCTATCAAAATTTGATCTGAAGCAGCAATTTCTTTATAATGGCCCTTCAAATAAAAATACAGCTCACTGTTTTCTTTGACATTTATATTTTTCACCATTTTTAACTGATTTTCATCTCTTTTGAAGATAACTGCAGCTGACATTCCCATTGTACCCACAATTATATCCAGAATTCTTTCATAAAGGAGGTCCAGATCAAGAGTGGAATAGAGAAAATCAGAAGTCTGCTCCAGGGTTGAAAGGCTGGCTAAGTTTCTTTCTAAACTCTCATATAAAATTGCTTTTTTTAAATAATTTGGAATCTGCTCTATAAATAGATGGTTCTTTTTAATATCATAAAGGTCAATTTCATCACTTAAAATAATCAGCAGAGCCTCCACTTCTTCAGTTAGAGGAATTAAAAAAGCGTTTTTAAAACCGAGGATATTATTTCGGCTGCTAATTTTTTGCGGCCGCTGCTGCCAGAAAGCCTTAAATGTGTTATAAGCCTCTACCCCCAGACTCTCATCAAGGTAAATTTTGGTAAGGTTTTCGGCCTCTTTAAGCACTATCCCACCCGTATAATTTTCGTTTTCAAAAATCATTTTAAAAAGGCTGGCCGCTGTTTCTTCTACTTTATGGTTTCCAGTAGCCTGATTGGCTTTCCGCATCTTATCATTGATCATTTCCAGCTCCGAAACAACTTTTTTTGATAAGTGAAAAAGATGCTCTATTTTTAGATCTGGTTTCTCTGTATCAAATTCAATCTTTTTATGTACAACTTCCTTCTTTTCGCTTAAGTAAAGTACTGTGGTTGTAATATTTAAATACTCATAGCTGCTGTCTATAATTCCATATTCTCCATTGGTACTAAAACCAGCTTTAGGAGAAGGAACAACTTTAATTTCTTCACCTAAATTAGAATCCAGGGATTTTAAATACTGACTTCTGCCGGAACAGGAATAAATTAATGAAATCTCAGGGTGAAAGTCAAGCCTTTTTTGGAGCCGCATTGAATTTGCTAAAATTTTATTTAAACTCCCATAGGAAATTTTAACTCTATCTCCTACTTTAAGCTCACCCGAAAATCTAATTCCATCATCTACTGCCTCAATAGCAGAGCGGGCATTTTTAAAACCGCGATTAAAAACCAGCGGAAATTTTGTAACTGCAGCAGAAGGAAGTTTACTTTTAATATCTTCACCCAGAAATTCAGAATATACCTGGAAAATATTTCTGCCGTCAAGTTCGTAAACCACCTGATTTTCTGCTCTGGTGATCTCCATTTCGCGGCTGATGCTGTCCCAGCCCATACTGTAATTCCAGTTTGCCTTCAGCTGGCTTCCATTTAAAATCAAAGCCAGACTGCCTTTTTTTATTATCCCCGTTTTATCGAAAACATAACCTGAATCATTTTCAGCGCCCGAAGCTGCCTGACCGCCTGCAATTACAGGTTTAAAACTGCACTTATTTAGCTCTTTAACCAGCAGATCTCCGTTATTATACTGGTCATCAGAAAAAATTATTATTGCCTTAGTGTCCTTTTCAATCTCTTCCATAATTAATCTGGCATTTTCTCTACTTTTCGATTCGGTTCGCAGAAGTTTAAAACTGCTTTTTTCAAAGCGCACTGCCACAGCGTTTAAGGAACTTAGGCTAACTTTGTTTTCAGAGATTACTTCTTCTGCACTGGCACCCATTAATGTGGAAAGGGGTAAATAGCGGTTAAAAGCAGCTATTAATTTTTTATTTACTAACTCAGATCTGGCTGAAAAAACCTGTACTACCTGAGCAGGATCATCTTTTAATGATTTAAAAAATTTTATTAACTCGTCTGAACTCTGACATTGTTTTCTTTCTACCTGCAATTTCTACACCCTTCCACTAAAAAATAAATTTCTTTTAAAAAGTATTTCATTATTAAAACTGTTCACTTAATTCTTTTCTCGCTCAATATGTAAATTCCTGCAAAAAAGGAAAAAAATAAAGGGGCTACCATCATGATAGCCCCTTAAAAATACTAATTAGTTAAATTATACTATTTTTCGACAGATCCCGTCACTTCCTTATTTTTCACTATATTTAAAAGTTTTGCGATCTTTAAATTCTTCTTTTTTACCCTTATTCCATTCAGATACCGGGGAAAGATACCCCACAACTCGAGAATAAACCTCACACTTTTGTTTTTTAGCCATTTTAATGCCTCCTCTTAAATTAATTTTTCTGATCTTAAGCTACCAATATATTTGCTGTCTCCCTTTCTACACTGAAAATAGACAGCTGCCGGCAGCAATGCCGGCTCAAATTCAATCTCTAATTTGGACATCAGCCAGGTGCTTTTCAGCCTCCAGTTTAAATTCATCTAGCTCTGAAGGAGCAAAAGAACGTGAATTTCTCAGTTCAGGTGCCAGTGTATTTACCGGTCTGAAATTTTGGATATAATATTTTTTTGCCCCTTCAATCTGCTGAGCAATTTGTCCTATTTCTTCTCTATTATGGAGCCCGGGGACTACTGTTGTCCTGAACTCATAATTAAGATCAGAATTAATAATCATCTCCACTGAATCTTTTATTCCTGTAACAAGTCCCTCCGGGGCTAGCCGCTGGTAATTAGCCCAGCTGAACTTTATATCAACTGCTAGGTAATCGATCAGCCCAGCCTCCAGCAGCTCTTTTAGCTTAGACGAGCTGCTGCCATTGGTGTCCAGCTTAATTAAAAGATCATAATCCTGTTTTATTTTCTGCATAAACTTTTTTAAATCTGGCTGCAGCAGCGGCTCTCCTCCAGTGATTGTCACTCCATCCAGCAGATCCTTCCGCTGTTTAAGAAAGTCGAAAAAATAATCTTCCGGCATCAACTCCTGCTCAGCTGGAATTTTCATTGGAATCAGCTGACTGTTATGGCAGTAAGGGCAGTAAAAGTTGCAGCCCTGAGTAAAGACAACCGCCGAAATTTGATCGGGAAAATCGATAACCGATGTTTTCTGTAATCCGGCCAGTCTCATTTATTCAACTTCACTTTCTGCTTTAAGCTTCTCTCTGCGGTTTTCTTCCGCCTCTGCTTCTGCCTCACATTTAGGACAGTACTCATGCTCTCCCGGCAGATAGCCGTGAACCGGACAGATGCTGAATGATGGAGTCAGGGTATAATAGGGAAGTTTAAAGTTTTCAGCAATTCTTTTAACCAGTTTTTTAGTGGCTTTGATGGAATCTATTTTCTCCCCTAGAAATCCGTGGAGTACCGTATTATGAATAAAAACCATTGTTCTATTTCCAGCTAAATAATTATGGTTTTTTTCTGTTGTTAAATCATAAAATTCATTATCTTCTATTTCAATTTTACTAGTTTTCTTAACCCTAACAACTGGAAGCTGTCTTTTTTTTCTTAAAGATAACTTACCTTTAAGAAAATCTGCATCATTTGTAATCGTTAACTTATTTTTTATTTTAGTTGCCTGCTGTGCTGGAATTCGTATTCTAAATCCATCTACTTCATTTTTTCTTTTGCTAGGTTTATCCTCTTTAGAAACCATGATACCTGCAGTGGACAATATTTCAACAATATCATCAGCTAACTCTTCAGAAACAGTATAATACTCTATATCTCCCTGTTTCTTATTAATATGCCCATCACTATCAATTAAACCTGATAACAAAGAATAAACATTATTCTTTGTTATATTAGCTTTTACTTGCTCTGGAATATTAACTTCATAACATTTTTCGCCGCTAAAAAAACCATACTTTAAGAAAAATTCATTAACTGAATACATATTTGTAGCTAGTTCAAATAATTTTTTACTCCGTTTGTCATTTTTTATTATATTAATATTTGTCTTAAATTTATTATTGATTATTTTTTTAGCTTTTTCTAAATTACTCAAGTGTTCATCATTAAATCTTAATTTATATTTTTTTAGATGGTTACCACCACGATTGTCTTCATATTCACTAATTGAGCCATCTCCAATAAAATATCCAAAAAGCCACATTAAATCATTGTCTAGCAAAGATTCTTTTTCGGGATATAAATTTTCACTATTTTGAAGTATATAATCTCCAACATTTAGTTCATCGGCTCTTTTTTCTACAACTTTAAATTTAAACATTGTTTTATATTTTTTTCTACATTCAGGATTATACCTTATATGGGTTGAAAACGACTTTGTTCCCTTAACCTTTTCTCCACAAACTGGACATTTATCTTTAACTGATATTTTCTCTAATACGAAAAATGGATGCCAGTCACTTGTAGTTATATCAAGACCTTTTTCAGCAATAACTCTTATCTTATTATTTTTACTGACATCTATTGACATAGCATCTGTAATTAAATCCCATTCTGATCTGTCCTCTTTTGCATTATAACTTAAAGCCTTAATTGGTTTTAAATTTTCATAATCTCTAACAATTTCTTCAATTCTAATTGCACCTTTATTTGTTAAAACCTTATTACCTTTTTCAATACACCCTCCCGTATAAAGTGACTGCAGTTCATCCTGCAGCTCTAAAGCTGTAAAAATATCATCAGTTAAACCAACTGGCAGCTGAGTTGAGTTGGTGTAATAGGGATCTGCATCTTCTTTAACTACCCGCTCCTGATTGGCAGCAATTATCTGATCTCCAAACTTTTCTCGATCCAGACGGGCAAAACGATAGGCGGTTCCCTCAGCTGGAGTTGCTTCCAGATTATACATATTATCTGTTTCTTCCTGATACTGCTGCAGGCGCTCTCTCATTTTACCCATTACTTGCTCAGAAAA
The DNA here is from genome assembly GCF_003053565.1 of Halanaerobium saccharolyticum. Taxonomy (GTDB): domain Bacteria; phylum Bacillota; class Halanaerobiia; order Halanaerobiales; family Halanaerobiaceae; genus Halanaerobium; species Halanaerobium saccharolyticum_B. The sequence continues at coordinate 17,984 of NZ_QAXS01000047.1, forward strand.
CTGCTGTCCTTCGGGAGTAGAAATATCCTTACCCATAAAATTGAGCAGAGCTTCGTTCATTCCATTGAGCCCAATTGTATTAAAGTGGTTTTTCCAGTACTGATCAAAGCGTTTCTTAATATCTCTCAAATAAAATTTTGCGTAGGGGTATAATCCCTGCTCAGTTAAGGTTTCTAAAACTTTACGCTTAACTTCTAAGCTTTCTTTTGCCTGGTCCATCAGATAATAGACTTGCTGCATAAATTCTTCCTTATCTTGAGCCTGATAACCAATGCGGGGCATATTTAGAGTTACCACGCCTATGCTCCCTGTTAGAGGATTAGCACCAAATAAGCCACCACCCCTTTTACGAAGCTCTTTGTTATCCAGGCGCAATCTGCAGCACATACTCCTTGCATCCTCTGGATCCATATCCGAATTGATAAAATTGGAATTATGAACAACCACATTATTTTTTAATGTAAATAAATGATTTTCACTATTAACATGAATGTCAACAGTTGATATTTCTTTTTTTATATTTGTTAAACTTTTTATTTCTACATAATTATTTGTTTCTTTAATTTTATTTACAAATAAATATATTCCATCTGTATCTTTTTTTACTCTAAATATATCTTTTTCCTTATATTGACGAAAGTCTTTACCAAACTCGTTTAATGACTGTTTTTTAGTTATGATCTTATCTCCTAAATTAGGTTTGTTACTATCTTTTGCTATTAACCTGCAGGCTTTTCTTGTTATTGAAAATCCAATTTTATCTTTAAAAATTTTTATATTTTTTTCTCCATGAATTCTAATCTCTCCATATTTTTTTCTTGAAGTCTTATAATATGCTGCTATTCCAAGAAACATTAAAAGTTCTAATACCTGCTGTAATAACTTTCTATTTTTAAGAGTAAGGGTAATAATAGGATTTCCACTATTATTTATTGAAATAGATCCATCAGTATCAAATAGTCCTCTTAATAGTGCGCCAATTTCTTCTTCATTTCTTTTATATATAATTTGGGGTATCTCTTTTTCATCTCCTCTTCCAAATTTTAATCCTATATGTTTCAAAAATTCTTTTAAAATTTTTGAATTTACAGTTACATCCAGACATGTCTCACTGTTTCCAGCTTTAGAAATTGAACTATCTAAATCAAATTTATTATTGATGGTCTTTACAAAAAAATCTATAATTTCACTATCATTACTTGTTAAACGAATAGAGTTTTTAGTCTTTGATAAATAGCCATCTCCTAACAATTGACCGATCATCTCAAATATTTCTTTATCTAATTTTTGGGGAATTCTTATATCTTTTAACGTAGTTTGAAACCTATTGGGTTCATAATTAAATTTGTCAATCTTTTTTCTTTCTCTATTTCTAATTCTTAAACAATAAAAATCATCAATTTTATTTTTAGTTATTTTTTCAAATCTTATCTTTTCCCCTGATTTATCAATTATATCAAAAAGATGATGATTCTCATATGATAATATAAACCCATTTTCAAAAACAATTTGTTTACCATATTCCTGCAACCTATCATTGAGTGATAAGTTTTCAGCTTTTTTTAAACCATTATCTGTAGGAAATTTATGATTCTTAGAACATTCAATTTTTTGTTGTTTTTCGGTAATTATTTTAATATACTCTTTATGCTCATTTTTAAATAAATTAATTATTCTATAAAAATTACCATCATCACCTAAAACTTTATCTTTATTGATATTAATATTTTTTAATTGTTTGGATCCTTTATCAGTTATGATGAATGTATTTTCACTCAAACAAAAATATGGTATCCCGAATTTAGCTGTCATCTGCCAGACCGGATCCAACTTTTCATTTTCCCATTCAAAATCCTCAGTTATGTTGTAAGTTGGAATCGGAAAGGAAAACATTCTGCCCTTGGCATCACCCTCCATCATCAGCTCGGCAAAGGCTCGGTTGAGCATATCCATCTCCTCTTGAAATTCACCATAGCATTTTTCCTGATAATGACCGCCAATTATAACTGCCTGGTCTTCTAAATAACTGGGAACTTCAAGGTCCATGGTAATATTTGTAAAGGGAGTCTGAAATCCTACCCGTGTCGGAACATTCATATTAAATAAAAATTCCTGCATCGCCTGCTTAACTTCCTCATAATTAAGGCCATCATAGGCTATAAATGGAGCCAGATAAGTGTCAAAGTTGGAAAAAGCCTGGGCTCCGGCGCTCTCACCCTGGAGTGTATAGAAAAAATTTACAATTTGCCCGAGTGCTGTCTTCAAATGTTTTGGCGGGGCACTTTCAATTTTAGTTGGAACCCCTCTAAAGCCGCTTCTCAAAAGCTCTTCTAAATCCCAGCCGCAGCAGTAAACACTCAAATTACCCAGATCATGGATATGTAAATCACCACCGCTGTGCAGCTCGGCAGTTTCTTTGGGATATATCTCCTGCAGCCAGTACTGACCAGTTACCTCAGAAGCAATATAATTATTTAAGCCCTGGAGGGAGTAACTCATATTAGAATTTTCATTTACTTTCCAGTCACTGCGGTCTAAATAATCATCCATAATGTTTACAGCATCTGCAAAAAGCTTTTTGCTGTCCCTGAGTTTGCTGTGCTGTTCCCGGTAAAGAATATAGGCTTTTGCAATTTCGGCATATCCCTTTTCAATTAAAACCTTTTCCACCAGATCCTGAATCTGTTCTACCTCTACAGTACCACCATTTTTAAAAAATATTTTTAAATAGGATAATACCTCAGCTGTTATCTCGGCAGCAATTTTAGGATCAGCCTGATCCACTGCTGCAGCTGCTTTTTCTACAGCATTTTCAATCTTTTCTGATTTAAATTCTACCTTTTTTCCGTCACGTTTTTTTACATAATCTAAATTCATAATTCCTCCTTTTTCGAACTTGTGTTTGCTATATATTTAATTATTTCTCTGCTGCTTTAAATAGTCCTGCTTATTTCTAATTTTATTTTCAAAACTTATGTAAACTAAAAAAATCCCTCCGCACAGGCTCTGCACGAAAGGGATTAATAATTTAAGTTAGTTGTCAGAATTTTATTTAAAATTAACTCGTTATTCTTAAGCTGAAATAAGCTGCAGTCTTTTGCATACTATCTAAAAGTCTTAAATAATTTAGCTGCTGCCAGCAGTTTATTAAATAAAATCTGCTCAACACCCCCTCATGACCCGTGAGTTTATGGTGTTTATAAATAAAGGCAGGTCTTCCGGCTCGGTTCAGTTAATAATCAGCCTTCCCAGTTTTCCCAGTGGCAGTTTTGATTATCTTTAAACCTTACGGCGGCGGGACCGCAGAGGTTTTTCACCTCTTTCCCGTTTTAATCCAGCCAGTTATTTTTGCTGTTAACGCTAAAATAATGACTGAAACCCTTATTTAAAACTATTCAATTTTTAATTAACTATTTTTATCTTAATACATCTGTCAGCAAATCACAAATATTTTACTTTTAATCTCTAAACAAATTGGTTGTATAATTAATGTTGTGAAGAAAAAAATGTAAATCTAAAAATATCTAAATAAAAAAAGGCATCTGCCTGGCTCCGTTGAATTAATTATTTG
>NZ_QAXS01000048.1:0-5953 GCF_003053565.1 Halanaerobium saccharolyticum
AAGGAACAGTAAAACGCTGGGAACAGCACATTATTAACTATTTTAAAACTAGAATAACCAACGGATTTGCTGAAGGATTAAACAACAAAATCAAACTAATTAAAAGAATTGGCTACGGTGTTCCCAAAGTTGAAAACTTAAAACGCCGAGTATATTTATCATTGCTAAGTATTTAAGAGCAATTCAAAAAATAAAAGAGATAACATGATTCAAACGGTGCTATTTAGATTTCACAACATTTGTTAAAGAACCAAGAATTTTTTAAAAAGCTCTATCAGAATGAATATATTTACAAAAAGAAAGTTGAACAGCTTTACTGTTCAGAATGTGAACAGTATTTAGCTGACCGCTATGTTGTTGGTAAATGTCCGGAATGCGGAGAGCCTACAAGAGGTGATCAGTGTGAAAGCTGTTCAGCAATGATCGAAGCAGCTGAGTTAAAGGATAAAAAATGTAAAATTTGCGGAAACAGAGCAGAAATTAAAGAAACTGAACATTTTTACCTGGCTTTATCAGAACTTGAATCCGAAATTAACGAAGTACTGCAGAAGAGAGAGGTCTGGCGTAATAATGCAGTTAAATTGACCGAGAAATATCTTAAAGAAGGTTTAAAAGATAGAGCAGTCAGCCGAAACTTAGACTGGGGAATTGAAGTTCCACTTAAAAATTACAGACAGAAAAAAATATATGTCTGGGTAGAAGCGGTACTCGGCTATCTAACAGCCAGTCAAAAATGGGCTTTAGAAAATAATGCTGACTGGAAAGAATTCTGGCAGGAGGAAAGTAAATCTTATTATATTCACGGCAAAGATAATATACCCTTCCATACAATAATTCTGCCTTCACTGCTGGCTGCTCAGGGTAATCTTAACTTACCACAAAATATAGTTTCCAGTGAATATTTAACTATTGAAGGCCAAAAATTATCGACCAGCAAAAACTGGGCAGTTTGGGTTAAAGATTATCTAAAAAATTATAATCCTGATTCTATCCGTTATTACCTGACAGTTAATGGACCTGAAAAAAGAGACAGCAACTTTTCCTGGGAGGAGTTTATCAACAATCATAATGGAGAACTGCTGGCTGCTTTTGGTAATTTTATTAATCGAACTTTAGTCTTTATTGAGAAATATTTTGCTGGTAAAATACCGGAAGCAAAAATTGACCCGGTGATAGCTGATAAATTAAAAAGTATTTACAGCAAAACTGGAGAAAGAATTGAAAATACAGAATTTAAAGAGGCACTGGAAAATATATTTAGTCTGATCAGAGATTTAAATAAGTACTTTGATCAAAAAGAACCCTGGCTCAGCCGAAAAGATAATCAGGTTAAGTGCAGAGAAACAATTTACAGCTGTACAGCAGCAATTGCTAACTTAAGAAATCTACTGCAGCCCTTTTTACCTTTTAGTACAGCAAAGATCACTGAGATTTTAAATCTGGAAGCAGCCGATTGGAATTATTTGAAACTAAAAGCAGGTAGAGAAATAAATGAGTCAGAAATATTATTTGCGAGAATTGATAAAAAGCAGATTGAAATTGAAAGAGAAAAGTTAAAAGCTAAATCAAAAGCAAAAGTTGATTGAAATAAAGGTAAAAAATAAGATAAGTCTAATATAGTTAATAAGAAAATAAATGTGAGGTGAGCTTTAATGAAAGTTAATTTAGTCATTTTGATTTTAGTTTTACTTTTATTTATCTCTCTTGGTGTTCAAGCAGCTTCGGAAGCAGAAGTTTTAAAAGATATTTTCAGAAAAGAATCAGCAAGCCTGGGAACTCTTTTTGCAGATTCTTTTCTAGAACAGGTTTCTCTAACTCAGATTGAAGCAATTGTTAATCAGTATGGAAGTGCACTTGGTGCTGTTCAGGCAGCAGAAAAAATTGAAAACGGCTACAGTCTGCAGTTTGAAAAAGGAACAGCTCCGGCTCAAATTACTTTAAATAGCGAAGGGAAAATAATTGGGCTCTGGTTTGGAAACTACAGTCTGGCTGAAGATAACTTAGATTCTATTTTAGCAGAACTAAAGGAACTTCCAGGTGAGCTATCAGTTTCAGTAATTAAAAATAATCAGGAAAAAGTTCTTTCGTATAATGAACAAAAATCGATGGCAGTTGGTTCTACTTTTAAATTACAGGTTCTAAAAAGATTATATGAAGAAATTGAAGAGAGTGATAAAAAATGGAGTGATATTGTAGAATTAGAAGCTAAAAACAGATCTCTTCCGTCCGGAATATTACAGAGCTGGCCTTTCGGTACACCGCTGACTTTGAGAAGTTTAAGTAATTTAATGATCTCCCAGAGTGATAATACAGCTACAGATCATTTAATAGATTTTCTGGGGAGAGAAAATCTGGAAGATGGACTGAAAGATATAAATATTCCTTTTTTAAAGACCAGAGAATTTTTTATGCTTAAATTTTCTGATGACGATCAGTTAAGAGAAAGATATTTAAATTCAAATTTAAGTGAGAAGAGGAAAATCTTAAGCGAGCTTTCCAGTCGGGAGCTTAATAATATTAAAGTAGGAGATAAACCTATTTTGATTGAAAAGCTGGAATGGTATTTCAGCACTGAAGAGTTGGCTGAGATGATTTATGAGTTAAAAGATGCACCGGAAATAAAGATAAATCCGGGGCTGGTTGATCAGAAAAATTATTATTTAGCAGGATATAAAGGTGGCTCAGAGCCTGGGGTACTGCAGTTTACTCATCTATTAAAGAAATCAGAAGCTGCTGATATCTATGCTATTTCGGTAACAATTAATAACAGAGAGCAAGCAGTTGATGGACAGAAAGCAGCTCAATTAACCTCCAGGTTGATTTCGGCAGTAGTTGGACCTTAAAGTAGAATTATTTTAATAAAGGGGCAGAAAAGATGAAGAAAAAAGTTATTCTGGTTCACGGTTATTTTAAAACTGAAAAAGATATGTTTGTTTTAAAAACTGAATTAGAGAAAAGGAGTTTTGAAGTAGTTACAATCAATCTGCCTCTAACATTTAAAAAATTAAAATCAGTCCTGCCTTTTTTCAAAAGAGAAGTAGAAAAAATCATTGCAGAATCTGAAGCAGAAGCAAAAATAAATTTTGTCGGTCACAGTACCGGAGGACTTTTAATTAGAAGATTTTTAGCAGTTACTGAATATAAAAATAAAATTGGGAGAATAGTATTAATAGCTTCTCCCAATCAGGGCAGTAAGCTTGCTTATTTTGCGAAAAAGCATTTTAAGCCATTTACGAGTATTTTTAAAACCCTGGATTCAATTGAAGTTGAAAATGTTAAAAAATTGGAGCTTGCAGCAGCCAGTGACTTTGAAATGGCAGCTATCGCAGGGAATAAAAGCAATTTATTTTTAGGCAGACTTCTAATCAAAGAAAATGACGGGCGGATTAGAGTAAAATCAGTTAAAATTCCTGGGTTAAAAGATTTTATAGTTTTACCTTATGGCCATAAAGATATTCATTTTCAGGAAGAAACTGCTGATCTTGTGACTGAGTTCCTTGAATCTGGGAGCTTTAATGGAGGAGATAAAAATGGAGTCTAAGATTGCTGAACTAAAAAAGGGAAAGATGGAATATACTCTGCGGGGAGAAGGAGCTGTGATTTTAAATCTGCACGGTGGTCACTCTAACTGTCAGGAGAGTTTTGGTTATCAGCCGCTTTTATCTGCCGGCTGCAGTATTTTAACCCCTTCCCGTCCGGGCTACGGCAGAACAGATGTTGAAGCAGGTAGAACTGCAGCTGAAACAGCAGTTTCCCTAGTTGAACTTTTAGATTACTTAAAAATAGATGAAGTTTATTTGATTGGTGTTTCTGCAGGAGGGCCAACCGCAATTTATCTGGCAGCCAATTATCCGGCAAGGGTTAAAAAATTAGTTTTAGAATCAGCAGCTTCCAAAGCCTGGCTGAGCAGAAATGATTTTGATTATAGGTTAGGAAAAGTTATTTTTAACCCAAAACTGCAGCAGCTGACCTGGTTTATGCTGCGTAAGCTCGCTAATAACTTTCCTAATTTTTTGGCAAAAATGTTTTTGCCTCAGTTTTCAAAGCTCTCTAAAAAAGAAGTAATGACTAAGATGGACAGCTCTGATATAAAAGAATTAGTTAAAATGATAAACCGCTATGCTTCAGATAATGGTTTCATTTATGATCTCGAGCATCAGACAGAAAAGGAAGTACTACAGAAAATAGAAGTCCCTACTTTAATTATGCACAGTAAATATGATAAATCAGTTTCTTTTGAGCATGCAGAATATGCGGCAGCAAATATTAAAGGATCAGAAATATATGCTGATGATTTCTGGGGCCATTTAATCTGGATCGGCAGCAGCAGCGAAAAAAGAAATAGAAAGCTGCTTGAATTTTTAGACTAATATTATTCAATTGACATCTTTTCTTAAGATGATATAGTTTATTGCAGATAATAAATCATATAAGGAGAGATAATTGTCTATGCACTTAAATATTCAAAAAGAAGATGAACCAATTAAGACTAATTTTTATTACGGCTGGGTGGTGCTGGTGATGGCTGCGCTGGCTTATTTTTTTAGTGGTCCGGGACAGACTTATTCGATCTCCATATTTATTGACCACTACATAGAAAACTTTGGCTGGAGCCGCTCACTGGTTTCAACCCTTTACTCTGCAGGGACTTTAGTTTCCGGCCTGATTTTAACTTTTATGGGAAAAAATATTGATAAGTTTGGCCACCGAAAAATGATTGTGATTATTTCAATTTCTCTCGGACTGGCAGCAGTCTGGATGAGTTTTGTTTCTACGCCGGTGATGCTTCTAATCGGATTTTTTCTAATGAGATTTTTTGGTCAAGGATCACTTGGCTTGTGGCCGCAGACTCTGGTGCCGCACTGGTTTAGATCAAAAAGAGGACTGGCAATGAGTATTATGGGAATCGGGGGAGTTATTGGTGCTGCTGTTATTCCACCTCTAAATAACTATCTGATTAACACCCTTGGCCTGAGTAATGCCTGGCGCTTCTGGACTCTGGCCTTATTTTTAATTATGGCACCTCTGGGCTGGTTTTTTGTCCGCAACCGACCGGAAAACATCGGCTTAAAAATAGATGGTCTTGAGGAAGAGGAAGAAGACAGGGTCAGTGAAAAGTTTGCACCTCAGGTACATATCAGTAATGATCCCTGGACATTAAAACAGGCAATGAAGACCAAATAATTTTGGATGTTAATTTTTATTATTGTTGTACCCTCCATGGTTAATACAGGTATGACCTTCCATATGGTATCAATTATTGGCGAAAAGAATTTTAATGCAGCTTTTGCTGCCTATATTTTAAGTATTACTTCAGTAGTCAAATTTCCTCTTACATTTTTAGGTGGTTATTTTTTAGATCGATTTAAGGCCAGTATAATTAAAGCACTTAATTTTGTGCTGCTGGTGGCAGCAGTATTTTTGCTGATCAAAGCTGACAGTAGGAGTGCCTTTTTAATTTATGCGGTGGTTCACGGCTCCTTTATGGCCTTTGATGGAGTCAGCACTTCAGTTATTCTGCCCAATTATTTTGGTAAAAAACACCTGGGTAGTATCAGGGGGTTCTTTTCTACAGCTATGGTTATTGGTTCAGCCTTAGGACCGCTACCTTTTGGGCTGGCTTTTGATCATTTTAATGGTTATCGAGAAATTTTATTAATGGTTTTAATTTTACCACTGGCCTCTGTGATTATTTCTTATCTGGCTACACCGCCGGAATACAGACATTAACTCACTATTATATAAGATAGAAAAATAGAGAATTAAAGAGAAAAACTAAATAATTTTAAAATAACTCAAGTTAATCCTTGACAGGGGTATATCAGAATGCTATACTATGGGAGATGGAGAAAAAAACAAGTTCGATTTCCATCGTTATTAATTAGGAGGAATTTATTTAATGATTTACACAGGAACAGTTAAGTGGTTTGATGGGAAAAAAGGTTTTGGATGT
>NZ_QAXS01000048.1:6043-20612 GCF_003053565.1 Halanaerobium saccharolyticum
GAAAAAAACAAGTTCGATTTCCATCGTTATTAATTAGGAGGAATTTATTTAATGATTTACACAGGAACAGTTAAGTGGTTTGATGGGAAAAAAGGTTTTGGATTTATTGAAAGAGAAGACGGAGACGACGTGTTCGCACACTTCTCAGCTATTGAAGAAGAAGGTTTCAAAAACCTTGAAGAAGGTCAGGAAGTAGAATTTGAAATCGTAGAAGGCGATCGCGGCCCACAAGCTGCTAATATCGTTAAATTATAAAGCATAAATAGTTTTATGAATTTAAGGCTCTGTTCATTCAATTGGACAGAGCTTTTCTAAACTATTTCCTTTATTAAAATCGGATTCAAAAATCGGATCTAAAATTGTAATTTAGAATACAAAAAGTGTTTGAGCGGCTAAATACCGGTCTATAAAAGAGAAATTTAGAGATATTCAAATGTAATTTAAAATAAAGGTTGACAGAAGCATCTGAGGATGCTACACTGTAGTAGATGGAGAAAAAACAAGTTCGATTTCCATCGTTATTAATTAGGAGGAATTTATTTAATGATTTACACAGGAACAGTTAAGTGGTTTGATGGGAAAAAGGGTTTTGGATTTATTGAAAGAGAAGACGGAGACGACGTGTTCGCACACTTCTCAGCTATTGAAGAAGAAGGTTTCAAAAACCTTGAAGAAGGTCAGGAAGTAGAATTTGAAATCGTAGAAGGCGATCGCGGCCCACAAGCTGCTAATATCGTTAAATTATAAAGCATAAATAGTTTTATGAATTTAAGGCTCTGTTCATTTAATTGGACAGAGCTTTTCTAAACTATTAACTTTATTTACCGGATTCAAAAATAGGATCTAAAATTGTAATTTAGAATACAAAATGTTTTTGAGCGGCTAAACGCCGGTCTATAAAAGAGAAAATAAAAGCAATAAAAAAATAATTTAAAATAATGGTTGACAGAAGCATTTAATAATGCTAAACTGTAAAAGATGGAAAACAAAAACAGGTAAGACTTCCATCGAGAAAAATTAGGAGGAATAATTTAATGATTTACACAGGAACAGTTAAGTGGTTTGATGGGAAAAAAGGTTTTGGCTTTATTGAAAGAGAAGACGGAGACGACGTGTTCGCACACTTCTCAGCAATTAAAGAAGACGGTTTCAAAAACCTTGAAGAAGGTCAAGAAGTAGAATTTGAAATCGTAGAAGGCGATCGCGGCCCACAAGCTGCTAATATCGTTAAGTTATAAAGCAAATAAAAGTTTTATAATAGAATTGAAAGCCCTGATTGCTTTTTTAAGTGGTCAGGGCTTTTCTGATTATAAGTAGATAAATGTAATATTTTTATATTATTGCATTATTATAGAGTAATTTTTAAAATTTTGCTTGGTTTGAGTGAATTGAGATAAAGAAAGATAAAAATAAGGAAGTTAAATATAACTTTATAAGAGAAAGGGTTTTTTAGTGTGGATAAAAGAGAAATAATAAATCTAGCGGTTATTGCCCATGTTGACGCGGGGAAGTCAACTCTAGTCGATGCTTTTTTAAATCAGAGTGGAGTGTTTAGAGAGAATGAAGAAGTTGTGGACTGTATAATGGACAGCAATGATCTTGAGCGTGAACGTGGCATTACAATTTATTCTAAAAACTGTGCCATCGAGCACAATGGAGTTAAGATCAATATTGTTGATACTCCAGGTCATGCTGATTTTTCCTCTGAGGTAGAGCGGGTTATTAAAGCAGTTGATTCTGCAATTTTAATTGTAGATGCGACTGAGGGTCCTATGCCGCAGACCAGATTTGTTTTAAAGAAATCTTTAGAAAAAGGAATTAAACCAATTGTTTTCATTAATAAAATAGATAAAAATAATCAGCGAGCAGAAGAGGTTCACGATGAGATTATTGATCTTTTCATCGAGCTTTCTGCAGATGACGATCAGTTAGAATTCCCGGTAATTTATGGAATTGCAGTGGAAGGAAAAGCTTTCCATGAACTGGATCATGAAAGTGAAAACTTAGATCCACTTTTTGAGACTATTATTAATACTGTTGATAGTTACCCGGACTTGGATGATGACCCCCTACAGATGCAGATTTATGACCTGGCTTATGATGATTATCTGGGACGAATGGGTATTGGTCGAGTGTATAAAGGAACTCTCAAAGATGGACAGCAGGTTGAAGTCTATAAGCGTGATGGCTCAACTAAAAAAGGTAAAATTACAAAGTTATCTGTTTATGAAGGTTTAAAGCAGAATGCAGTTGAGGAAACTCACAGTGGAGAAATTGTATCAATTGCTGGCCTTCCGGATATTTCGATTGGAGAAACAGTCTGTGAGGTAGGAAAAGTTGATCCGCTGCCGATGATCGAAATTGCTGAGCCAACTCTGGCCATGTATTTTCTGGTAAATGATTCACCATTTGCCGGTCTGGAAGGTGAATATCTAACCACCCGCCATTTGAAAGCAAGGTTGGAAAGAGAATTAGAAGTTAATGTTGGTTTACGGGTTGAAAAAGCTGAAAACACCGAAGCTTTTAAAGTTTCCGGTCGGGGTGAGCTGCATCTTTCAATTTTGTTAGAAAATATGCGCCGTGAGGGTTATGAGGTTTCAGTATCCAAGCCTGAGGTTTTAATGAAAGAAATTGACGGTAAAAAACATGAGCCAATAGAAAAGGTAATGGTCGAGCTGCCCGAAAAATATTCCGGAACGGTAATTAATAAATTAAATCAGCGGAAGGGAATCATGCATTCTATGATGCCCGAAGGTGATTATGTACATTTAGAATATCTGGTACCAACCAGAGGTTTAATTGGTTTTAGGAGTGAATTTATCAATGATACCAGTGGTGAGGGTACTCTGATTCGCTCTTTCGAAAAATATGAGCCTTTTAAGGGTGAAGTTCCACAGCGTAAAAATGGTGTTTTAATCTCCAATCAGGAGGGGACTGCTATGGGTTATGCCCTTTCTAATTTAGAAGATAGAGGCGAAATGTTTATTGAACCAGGTACAAAAGTTTACGAAGGAATGATCATTGGCCTACACAGTCGTGAAAACGACCTGACAGTAAATGCCTGTAAAAATAAGAAGCTGACCAACGTGAGAGCTTCCGGTTCTGATGATTCTATTAATCTGGCACCTGCCAAGAAGTTTACTTTAGAGCAGGCTTTAGAGTTTATAGAAGATGATGAGCTGGTTGAAATCACCCCGGAGGCAATTCGTCTGCGGAAAAAGATATTAAATGAAAAAATGAGACTTAGAAATAATAAATAACAAATACTTGCATTAACAATCCGGCTGGATTAAATTCTGGCTGGATTTTTATTACTGCTAAATTAATTGAATAATCAAAAAACGCTAGAAAAAATATTAAAATTGAGTTAAAATTTAACTATCTTTTGTTTTGAGGCAGGAATATTTAGATTTAAATAGAATGATATATAGTAAGAGGAAGTATTCTGTTTTACTGAAATTTATCAGTAATTGTTCTTGACAGAACTTGATATGGGATGCTATACTATTAACAGTAATAATTATCAATAATTGGAGGTATGTAAAAAATGGTAAATAATGATCAAACAGCTCAAAATTTACGTTCCGCTTATGCTGGAGAAAGTATGGCTTATCAGCGCTACATAGTTTGGGGCGAGAAAGCTAAAGAAGAAGGTTTCGAAAATGTAGCTTTGCTTTTTAAAGCTATCGCCAATGCTGAGCAGGTTCACGCTGGTAATCACTTTAGAGCACACGAAAATGAAGAAGGTGGATTTTTAGTTGCTGGTGGAGGAGAATTTGGTTACGGTACTACTTCCGAAAACCTTGTTGGTGCTATTGCTGGTGAAGAAGGCGAAATTGAACAGATGTATCCTGCCTACAGTTTAGTTGCTAAAGAGCAGGGAGAATCTGATGCAGTACGCTCATTTCACTATTCTCTAGAAGCAGAGCAGATCCACGCTAAGCTTTTTAGAGATGCTAAAGAACATGTTGATAATGGTGAAGATATTGAATTAGAATATGTAAGTATCTGTCAGGTATGCGGCCACACTGTGGTAGACGGTGTACCAGAAAAATGCCCTGTTTGTGGAGAACCAAGCTCCAAATTCCGCAAATTTACTAAGTAATTAAATGTAAAGTTGATTAAAATTTTTCAATTACTTTGATGATATAAAGTAGATTTAGTTTATTAAGTAATTATTAAAAACTATGAGGAGGAATTTAAAATGGGTTATTATGATCTTAAGAAGTTAGAAAACACTGGAGAAGATAAGACAGCCTTAGAAAAGAAGCATGTTCCTTATATTCAATGTCCTGATCAGGTAAAAAAGGGTGAATATTTTGAGGTAAAAGTTACTTTTGGTAAAGAAATTACTCATCCAATGGGTACAGATCACTATATTCAGTATTTTGATCTCTATGCCAATTATGCAAATCTGGCCAGAGTAGACTTTACTCCTGATATGAAAGCAGAAGCAACTTTAACAGTTAAGTTAGAAGAATCCTGTGACTTAAATGTATATGCATTCTGTAATCTGCACGGTCACTGGGAAGGCTCAAAATCTATTGAAGTTGTAGAGTAAGAAATAAAATTTAAGTACTTAATTGCCGCCCTTTATGGGCGGTTTTTTTCATTTTATAAGAAAAATTTAAAAAATATATTTACAAAAAGCTGCTGATCTGTTATACTTTATTTAAACAATAATTTAATAAAGTAAATAAAAATTTAAATACGGGGGTGCTGAAAATAGAAAAGTTAACAGAAAGGGAAAAAGAAGTTCTTGATTTGATTAAAAAAGATGCCACAGTCAGCAGAGAAGAAATAGCAGCTCAGCTGGAGATTTCAGAATCAGCAGTCGGAACCTATATTCATCATTTGAGCACAAAGGGCTATCTTCTGGGAAGAGGTTATATCACTGCCCCTGAAAGAAAAGTTGTAGTTGTTGGAGGGGCTAATCTGGACATTAAAGGTTACAGCCCTAACTATATTAAGGGAAGCTCCAGTCCAGGCTGGATTGAGGAAAGCTCCGGTGGAGTAGGACGTAATATTGCTGAAGATATGGCACTTTTAGGCCAGGAAGTAGTTCTACTGACAGCAATTAGCAGTGACCATTTTGGACAAAAATTAAAAGAAGAGACCAAAGATGCAGGAGTAGATATCTCTCATTTTAAAATTTCATCTGCTCAGGAGCATAAAACAGGAGTCTATCTGGCCCACCTTGATCAGGAGGGGGATTTAATCGGGGCAGTAAATGATATGAGAATTTTAAAGGAAATAGACAGCAATTATCTCCGGGAAAAGCGAAAAATAATTGAAACTTCTGCGATGATGATTTTTGACACAAACTTAGAAGAAAAAACAATTAACTATCTTTTAGAACTATGTTCGGAAAAGAAAATGGTCAAAATAGCTGATGCAGTTTCTGTGGAAAAAGCACTTAAATTAAAAGGTAAGCTGGAAAAAATTGATTATTTAAGAGGAAATCTGGATGAAATAGAAGTTGTTCTGGATATTGTAAAGATTGAAGAATCCGAGAATAGCCGTAAGTTAAGTCTTAAAAATAGAGTCAAAAGAGTGCAGAACTTTTTTGAAGATAATAAATATCTGCCAGAATTAATTATTAGTACAGGTAACGATGGAGCTTATTATTTAAGTCACGATAATGGTTCAGCTAAGTTAAAGCATTTTAAGGCAGCAGAGATTAATAGTGAAGAAATTGTAGAAACTACCGGGGCAGGAGATGCACTTACAGCAGGCCTGGCTGCCGGGATAATGAATAAACTGCCGCTGGAAGAGGCTATAGAACTTGGAATTAAGGCTTCAGCTTTAACAGTAAAATCAGAGTTAACCTGTAACCCAGATCTGGCAGAATTAAAATAGAAATTTTGACAGAGGTTTAGTTTAAAAGAAATTTATTAAAATAATTGGAGGTAAAAAATGAAAAATTTAGAGAAGTATTTAGAAATCAAAGATGAGGTTAAAGAAGCAATTGAGGCCGGTAAAGCTGTTGTAGCTTTAGAATCAACAATTATTGCTCATGGGATGCCCTATCCTAAAAATATAGAAACAGCTTTAGAAATTGAGGATATTATACGAGATAATGGAGCGGTTCCAGCAACAGTCGGAATTATTGACGGTAAAATTAAAGTTGGATTAACTAAGGAAGAAATAGAGTTTTTAGGTAAGTCAGATGAAGTGGTAAAGGTCAGTCGGCGGGATTACCCGGTTGTTTTGGCTGAAAAAAGACATGGTGCTACTACTGTTGCCGGAACAATGATTGCAGCAGATCTGGCCGGAATCAAAATTTTTGTTACCGGTGGTGTGGGAGGCGTTCACCGCGGAGCCGAAGAAAGTTTTGATGTTTCAGCAGATTTAGAGGAACTAAAAAAGACCTCAGTTGCAGTAATTGCTGCAGGAGCCAAATCAATTCTTGATCTGGGCTTAACTCTTGAGAAACTTGAGACTTTTGGTGTACCTGTTCTTGGCTATCAGACTAAAGAACTACCTGCATTTTATAGCCGCCACAGTGGTTTTAACTGTGACTATAAGCTGGAAAGTCCTGGACACACAGCTGATATCTTAAAGGCCAAATGGGATCTGGGACTTGAAGGCGGAGTTTTAATTGCCAATCCAGTACCAGAAGCAGATGAAATTGAATATTCTCTAATCAATGAAAAAATTGAGCAGGCTCTGACTGAAGCAGCTGAAAAAAATATTAATGGTAAAGAATTGACTCCATTTCTACTGGATAGAATTAAAGAGATTACAGATGGTAAAAGTCTTGAAACCAATATAGCTCTGGTTAGAAATAATGCAGTAGTTGGAGCCAGAATTGCTAAAGAATTTGCTGCTAAAGCTTAATCAAATACTATTTACTTTTAAAAGTAATTAATAATTTTAAGATTTTATATTCAGCCACCGTGAAGACGGTGGCTTTTTTGTAATTAAATTGACATCTCCTAACACAAAATGAGTGATAAGATATAAATATAACACTTTTTAATTAACAATTATTCTTGATTGATATACTTATATTATTGTGATAATATTAATTAAAAGATACAGAGATGTCATAATCAGGAAGTGAAAAAATGCGGAATTATATTATAAAAAGATTACTGCTTCTGGTTCCAATAATTTTAATTGTAGCTGTAATTGCTTTTTTTATTACGAACTTAATGCCCGGTGATCCAGTGCGGGTGATACTCGGTAATATGGCAACAGAGTCTGAAGTAGCCAGGCTGGAACAAAGTCTTGGTCTGGATCAGCCCTTAATTATGAGATTTTTTAGATGGCTGGCTAATATCATAAAAGGAGATTTTGGTGAATCACTGTATTTAAATGCACCTGTTTCCGAAGTTTTATTTGAGCGGCTAAGGCCCACCCTCTTTATTGCTGTAATGGCAGAGGTGATGGGGATTACTTCCGGTCTACTTTTAGGGATTCTGGCAGCAGTGAACCACAGAAAAGTCTTAGATCAATTTTCAATCACTCTTTCACTTTTTGGGATTTCAATTCCCAGTTTTTGGCTGGCTTTAATGCTGATGTTTGTTTTTTCTGTCAACCTCGGCTGGTTTCCAGTCAGTGGTTATGAACCTTTTACTGAAGCTGGATTTGGGAGTTTTCGTTATCTGATTTTGCCGGCTGTAACTCTTGCTTTTATGCAGGCGGGCTTGATAGCCAGAATGACAAGGAGTGCAATGCTTGACACTCTGAAGCAGGACTATATTAGAACAGCAAAAAGTAAGGGCTTATCAAGGAAAATTATAGTTTTTAAACATGCCTTAAAAAATTCAATGCTGCCTGTGATTACTGTTATTGGTCATAATTTTGCGGTGCTGCTCGGCGGTACCTGGATAGTTGAGACTATTTTTGTAATACCCGGTACGGGTTTTATGGCAATTAATGCTATCATGCGGCGCGACATTCCGGTTATTCAGGCTTCGATTATTTTTGTGGCAGTAATTTATGTAATTATTAATTTATTTGTAGATTTAAGTTATGCATTTTTAAACCCAAAAATTCGCTATCATTAAGGGGTAATAAATTGCTATTTTTAAAAAAATATAAAAAATATGAACATCCATATATAACAACTTCAATAATTATTTTGATTTTGCTAGCATTTTTAAGCCTTTTTGCACCGGTGCTGACTGATTATAATCCTGTGCGCAATGATGCCCGCAATAGGCTGCAGGCACCTTCCAGAGAACATCTGCTGGGGACCGATCAGTTTGGTCGTGATGTTTTCACCCGGATTCTTTATGGAATTCGAACTTCGATGGGAGTTGGTCTGGCAGTTGTAATCTTAACTGTTATTTTTGGTGGGGTTGTCGGGATTGCGGCAGGCTATTACCCACAACTCGACAAAATTGTGATGCGGATTCTGGATGCCATGATGGCTTTTCCAGGGATAATCATTGCTATTTCACTGGCTGCTATCTGGGGCGCTGGAAAGTTAAATATTATTCTTGCCCTATCTTTTGCCTATTTCCCCAAAATGGCAAGGATAGTCCGCAGTGCAGTGATCTCGATCAAAGACCTTGATTATGTTGATTCAGCACGAGCGGTAGGGGCAAAAGACTCAAGAATTATTTTCAAATATATCCTTAAAAATTCGGCATCTCCGATTATGGTTCAGGCTACTTTTAATTTTGCTTTAGCCATTTTGGATGAGGCTGCACTCAGCTTTTTGGGGGTTGGTATTATGCCGCCTGCGCCAAGTTTAGGAGCCATGGTTACAGATGCCAGGACATATATGGTAGTTGCACCCTGGTTGATTTTAGCACCAGGTATAATGATTGTACTGGCAGTTCTTTCCTTAAATCTACTGGGAGATGGACTGCGCGACTTACTGGATCCACACTTAAAGAATACTTTAAAAAATAGAGAGGTGAAAAAATGAGAAAAGAAATAAAAATTACTGCAGTTGTTGTTTTAGTGGCGTTAGTTTTTTCACTGTTGTTGACTGCTAATGTTCTGGCTCAGGAAGAAGATCGTTATGGAGGAACTCTTAACGCAGCTTTTCAGATGTCTGTGGCTCATTTAGACAGTGATAATTCTACAGACTCTTTGATTACAGCGATGATGAACCATGTTTACGAAGGACTTTTTGAGTTTGATGAAAACTTAAATTTGACTCCTCATCTAGCAGAAAGTTATCAGGTTGGAGAAGATGGTCTGGTTTATGAAGTTAAATTGAGGGAAAATGTTAAACTGCACAACGGCCAGACAATGGACGCCGATGATGTAATTGCTTCTTTTAGAAGATGGCTGGAGTTAAATAATGGCGGCCAGCTTGTGGCACCATATTTTGATCAGGTAGAAAAAATTGATCAGTTTAATATTCGCTTTAAATTTGCAGAAGCCTATGCTCCATTTTTAAATATTCTGGCTTCACCTGTTTCCAATCAAAAATTTGTGGTGAGGGCAGAAGAAGTTGTAGATGAGTTTGGCACTGATGTTATTGACCGTCATGTTGGAACCGGACCCTATAAATATGAAGAATGGGTGCCGGATCAGAAGCTCGTTTTAACCCGTTTTGAAGATTATACACCAAGTTCAAGAGAAGCTTCATTTTTTGCCGGTAAGCGTACTGCTTATTTAGATGAAATTGTCTTTAATTTTATTCCTGATGCTCAGGTAAGGGTGTCTGGAGTACAGACCGGACAGTTTCACTTTGCTGAAGAAGTGCCGAGAGATCAGTATCCTTTATTTGAAGCCAATCAGAATATAGATAATGTCATTATTTATCCGGACCGAATGTCAATGCTGATTTATAATAATGCAGAAGCACCATTTGACAATAAATATGCTCGCCAGGCTATCGCTTATGCTCTCGATTTTGAGGAGCTGGGTTATGCAATGATTGGTGATCCTCAGTTCTGGCGTTTAGAATCTGCTCTGCATGAAGAAGGAAACCCCTGGCATGTTCCTGATGCTGGTGAAGGAATTTATGGGGTTTATGATCCGGAAAAAGCAAAAGAACTCCTTGATCAGGCTGGTTATGATGGTGACCCGATTGTTATTCTAAGTGGTCAGGATAATCAAATGGAAAGACAGGGAGCAATTGCAATCCAGGATCAGCTGGAAGAGATCGGTATAGATGTAGAGCTGCAGCTCTTTGATCGCCCAACTGTTGTAGAAAGAAGATCAAAAAAGGAAGGCTGGCATATACATCTGTCCCCATTTATTAAGATAGTGCCGGACCCTCAAATTCATCAGGGCTGGACTGGTACCAATAAATGGATCAGTAACTGGGATAGCGAAGAATCAAGAGAGATGGATCAGATCTTTGCCGAAATGCTGCGCGAGGTTGACCAGGAAAAAAGATATGAGATAATGGAAAGAATGCAGTCAAAGCTCTGGGATTCTGTTCCTTACTTCAATATTCTGGATTACAGCCGTCTGCATATCAAAAGAGCTGAACTTAAAGACTTTAAGGGCAGCTGGCAGCCATTTTTCTGGAATACTTATCTGGAATAAGTTTCTAGGCGCCGGGTACTTGTAAAAAGTTGGAAAACAGAAAATGATAAAAGCAGCAGTTTCGAGGTGGATTAAAACCTCTTAACTGCTGCTTTTTCATATCAAAATATATATTTTGGTTGATATACGGTATCTGTACTTTATTCTGCTTTAGGAATTTTATAATTTATTTTACTGAAAAAGTTTCCTAAAATAATTGAACTGATAATTACCAGCGGCAGTGACACTCCAATTCTAATAGCAGTAAACTTAACTCCCAGTATCGATGCCTCCATAATACTCATTGGAATCATCACCAGGGAAGCTGCGGTTACATAGGTAAAGATAGAAGAATAATTTGCTCCCTTATGGTATAAAGTATTTGCTACCGGGAAAGCGACAAAAGTTCCTCCAACTGTAGTTGCTGCCAGCAGGATTGCATAAATATATTTTTTAAAGCCAGAAGTATGACCAAAATTGTTTTCAATACTTTCTCTACTCACCCAGACATCAAATAAACCAATCAGAACAAAAGCCGGGGGTAAAATAGAGACCATATCACGGGCAAAAATCATGAAATTTGAGCCGATTCTTTCTCCCAGGTCAAAATTTAAAAAGTAAGAACCAACAATAAAAGCGATAAAAATTGAAAATATAATATAATTTAATTTATTACTATTTTTTTTCTTAGCCATTAGACTAACACCTCTCCATATAAGACTCCTGTCGCAACAGCGATCATAGCCGAAATTACAAAACCAGCAATATTACGCCAGATTGTTGCTTTGATTCCAAAGTACTCTTTTTCTACCGGATAAGTTGCAACTCCAACCAGCATGAGAGTTGTTATAAAAGCTGCCACAACCATGTAGTCAACTCCACGTGAAACTAAGATTCCAGCCAGTGGATAGGCAATAAAACCGGGCATCATTGTGATTGAGCCAATAATCAGCCCCATAATCATTCCAATAAAGGGTGCCTGGCCTCCCAGATAATTGATAATAAACTGATCTGAAATCAGTAAAATGATCGATAAAATTATTAAAAGTTTGAGATAGGTTCCCAGAATTTTTGAGAACTTTTTCCAGCCAATTTTCAGACCCTTAATTGTTCTTTCTCGATCTGTAAAAAATGAAATTAATACTGCAATTCCTGCAATATAATAAAGTGTGTACATTTATTTCCCTCCTTGATAATACCCTTAAGGGGTATCTTTATAATTATCATATGTTTAAAATGAGCAAAAATAAGTAAAGTAGTTAACAATTTTTAAAAAATATCATAAAAATGCGATATAACAGAGAAAATGTATGAAGAAAGTATGAATTTTTGCCATATAAGTTGTTTGGGGTGCATTAATATACTATAATCAATATTAGAAAAAGGAGGTAATAATAATGAAAAAGAAAGTAAGTCTTTTATTGGTCATGGCTCTTTTAGTCTTTGCTGTTACTCCTGCGGTAACTTTTGCTCAGGAAGCAACAGAAGATGCTCAGGAGGAAGTTGTTGCAGATGAAGAAGAAACAGTAAATGAAGAGGAAGAAAACACTGAAGATCCTGTAGATGAAGAAGATATGGAAGATGAACTTAAAGAAGATTATCAGAATCTAGAGGAACTGCTTGCAGATTTGGAAACAACCGAAGAGTTGAACAGTGTAGAAAAAATAACTTTAGAAAGAAAGCTAACTGAATATGATGAAAGCCTGGATATTAAAAGTATTTCTTCAGTAGTTGATAAAATTTTAGCTGAAGAGATTGATCTTGGTCAGGGTTTTGTAATTCTAAACAATATAGAAGAAAGTGTGAATAATGGTTATGAAGAAGAAAAGGCTCTGAAACTGATAAATAGCTATCAGAGTGAAGAAGATGATGGCCAGTTTGCCTTCCAGACTGCTCTCGAGTTGCGCAAGCTCAGTCGGGAAGACAGCGAAAAGACAGCCGAATTTGCTGAAAAGTTGAGTTCTATTATTGAAGAAAACGGAAATATAGAAACTTCAGAATTAAAACAACTGGCAGCAGAATATAGAAAAGAAGCCAGAGAAGAAAAAAGAGAACAGAACCAAATAAATAAAGATGAAAAAAGCAATTCAGATGCTAAAAATGATGTAGAAAAATCAAAAGAAAATAATGCCGCAAAAAATGCTCTGGATAAAGCTAATAATGGCAAAGGAAATTCTGATGGCAAAGAAAATTCTAATTTCGCCAAAGCAGATAAAGATAAATCTCCAAATTCTAATGCAGATCAAAATTCAGCAAAATAATATAATTTCTAATCACCCTGCTTTAATCGGCAGGGTTTTTGCTTTTTAGGCCAATTTTTTATTATGAAATTAATTTAATTACAGATTGGTACCAAAAAGCTCTGTTGAAATGGATGAATAAGGAGTAATAAAGAGTGCTTTCACCTATAAAAAATCTTGCAAAATCCCGCTGAAAAATATATACTTGTGATAGTATTATTAATCTAAGCAGCAATATAAGAATATAAGGAGGAATTACGATGTCTGCAGAGAAGAAAGTCCAGTCAAAGGACGAATTAAGACTGAAACTTGATATTAACAATGTTTTTGCGGAAATGATTGGTGAGGAACATGGAATGACAGTAGAAGAATTAGAGGAAGCAAAGGATAGAGCACTAACGGCACATCGGAATATTTTAGAGGAAGAAGCCGAAGGTAAGATGGGTTTTATGGAACTTCCACATAATCAGCGGGAGATTGTTAAAGAACTCAAGGAAACTGCCGAGGAACTTAAAGACAAATTTGATAACTTTGTAGTTTTAGGAATTGGTGGATCTGCACTTGGTAATATTGCAGTACAGACTGCAATTAATGATCCCCACTATAATTTATTTGAAGAAGCACGTAATGGTTACCCACGTCTTTTTGTTAGTGACAATGTTGATCCTGAGGGAATTAAGGCCCTGCTGGATAAACTTGATCCTAAAAAGACTCTTTTTAATGTAATTTCTAAATCAGGAAGTACAGCTGAAACAATGAGTCAGTTTTTACTGGCCCGTAAATTTGTTGCTGACGCTGTCGGAGAAGATAAGGTTGGAGAGCATTTTATTGCTACAACCAGTAAAGATTCAGGTTATTTAATTGAAATCGCCGAAAGAGAAGATATGAAGAAATTTTTTATTCCAGACAATGTAGGAGGAAGATTTTCTGTTTTAACTCCTGTTGGTCTGCTTTCAGCCGCTATGACCGGAGTGGATATTGAAAAACTGCTTGAGGGTGCAGCTTATATGGACCAGATCTGCCGTGAAGCTGATTTCTGGGAAAATCCTGCTTTAGTTAATGGCTTAATCCAGTATCTGGCGTATAAAAAAGGTAAGGTAATGTCTGTGATGATGCCTTATTCTGATCGCCTGCGTGATGTAGCTGACTGGTACAGACAGTTATGGGCAGAATCACTGGGTAAAGAAGTCGACCGTCAGGGTAATACCGTAAATGTTGGTCCAACACCGATTAAAGCTTTAGGTGCAACCGATCAGCATTCACAGGCCCAGTTATATATGGAAGGTCCTTTTGATAAAATCATTACCTTCCTGGAAGTAGAAAACTTTGCTGAAGAGTTAGAGATCCCTGGAGCCTATGAAGACTTAGATGGTCTTGGTTATTTAGGTGGCCACAGCTTTGCTGAGTTAATCAATACCGAAAAATGGGCAACAGAACTTGCTTTAAATAAGAGAAATAGAATGAATCAGACAGTTAAAGTTCCAGAGGTAAATGAATTCACTTTAGGACAGTTATTTTACTTCTTTGAATTCCAGACAGCTGTAACAGGTGAGCTGCTTAACATTAATACCTTTAATCAGCCTGGAGTTGAGCTTGGTAAAAATTATACCTATGGTATTTTTGGCCGTGATGGTTATCAGACAAAAAAAGAAGAATTTGATAATTCTGCAGAACATAAAGATGATTTAATTCTGTAGAAGTTAATTGTAGAAAATTATTATAAATAGAGTTAATTAAGAGTTTTATGATTTTCATCTATTTTTAATAATTATACTTTATAATTATAATAAGCTCAACTTTCGGCGTTAGGTTTTAGTAATAAAACCTTGATAAACATAGGAAGAAGCTCAAAAAAGTAGTCATAAAAAATACAAAAACACCCCTAT
>NZ_QAXS01000049.1 GCF_003053565.1 Halanaerobium saccharolyticum
AAAGGATAAGGTAGTGACTGAATATTCTGTAGATAGTATATGTTCTCAATAACTTAAATTTGACAATGCTTAAATATTTTTATGCAATGCTAGTGAAAAAATGTATTAGATAACTACAGAATTCCTTTTATTGAATTGAAGGGAATAGAAGTTTCAGAGGTTTGCGAAATATTTGAAAGAATAAATCAAGAAGGTCAAGCTCTAGATATATTTGATATTGTAGTTGCTAAAACTTTTAGAATAAAAAATGGAGATAAAGAAGGATTTTATCTAAGAGAATTAATAGATGATTTTAGAGATAAATATGATGGTTTTTTTATTGAAGATATTGATAATTTAACTTATTTACAAATTTTGGCTATAATAATCAGACAAAACATTGAAAATTCAGGTGTACATAATATTACTAGTCGATACCTGAATGAAATGGAAGCTGCTCAAATTGAAAGAGTATGGGAAGATGCTAAAAAAGCAATATTAAAAACCTTTGATTTTTTTGAGAATCATTTGCATTTAAAAGGGCCTAGATTAGTTCCATTTCGTTATTTTTATATGAGTATAGCTTCTTATTTTTATAAGAATCCTGATCCAAATTACAGTTTGTTAAATAAATATTTTTGGTTTTATAGTTTTCATACTGAGGAAAAGTTAAGGAACACTACTCATTTAAGAAATCATGTAGACTGGCTAGAAAGAGCTAAAAAAGGAGAAAAAGTAGAGTTTCCTGATTTTGTATTAAATAAAAATGACTTAAGAAATTCATCTTATAGTTCACGTGGTCGATTATCTCGTTCAATTCTATCTTTATTATCCAGTCAAGAGCCTAAAGACTGGAAGTATAAAGACAGCTCAGTCTTGAAAGATGTTTATTACCATTTAACTGACAAACCTAATTTGCATCATATTTTTCCATTAAATTTTTTAGATAATTTTACTGATGAAATTGAGGTTAATAAAAATAGTTTAATGAATATTGCTTATATACCACAAAAAACTAATCTTGAAATTAGTGATAAAAATCCTGTTAACTATTTAAAAGAATATAATTTAGAAGAATTAGATGAAGTCTTTGAAGATCATTTAATACCCAATGAATTAATACATTGGGCAAAAA
The DNA here is from genome assembly GCF_003053565.1 of Halanaerobium saccharolyticum. Lineage (GTDB taxonomy): Bacteria > Bacillota > Halanaerobiia > Halanaerobiales > Halanaerobiaceae > Halanaerobium > Halanaerobium saccharolyticum_B. The sequence goes on from NZ_QAXS01000049.1 coordinate 1,115, forward strand.
AAGATTATTTACCAGAAGATGCTTTAGATAGCTTTATTGAAAAAAGAATTAATTGTTTTGTCGATTCTTTAGAAAATAGATTAGGGGCATTAAATATTAATATCATTGATTCAAAGGGTGAGGGAAAATAATTTGAAAAGTAAATATAATTGGTATTGATATTAAAATTATAAATTCAGATAATTGGGGACAGAAATATATGGTAGCAGAACTATTAGATTTTCTTAGCACTATAGGTGGAATGATAACTTTATTCTATATTGGAATTATGGTTTTTATAGCATTTAAGTTTCATAATAATGATAAAATACCCTCAATATTAGTTTCAATGGGTATTTTAGGTACTTTCTTTGGTATTTTCATAGGTTTAATGAGGTTTGATACTGATATTAATCAGATACAGATCAGTATTGAACAGTTACTGAATGGTTTAAAAACAGCATTTTTAACTTCTATTGCTGGGGTTATACTGAGCCTTATTTTAAAAATGAAAAGCACATACTTTGAAGATAATAATGAATATTCCGGAGCTACAATAGAAGATATAGTAGCAACAATTGATAAAAGCTCAAAAAATAATAATAAAAAAATTGACGAGCTGATTAGTGTTTTAGATAAAGATGAAGAAAGTCATTTAGAAGAAATCAAGAATTATTTAGTTAAAGAGGGAGAAGGCAATTTATCACACCAGCTAGTAAAAATGAGGAATAAATATGATGAAATCTTAACCAATCAGAAGAAATTATTTAGAGAAAATAGAGAAGTTTTAATTGAAATCAAGAAATCATTGACTGGAGAAACCAATGATGAAGGATCATTAAATTATAATTTATCTATGTTAAGAGAAAAAAATAATGAAATAAAAACAAATATTGTTGAGGTTCAGAATATAAATAAAGAAAGTCATTCTAAAGCTTTAGAAAAACAGGAAGAATTAATTAGTAAATTTGATGCTTTCCAAAAAGAAATGGCAAAACAGAATACAGAAGCCCTTGTAGAAGCTATTAGAGGAGCTATGGAAGATTTTAACTCTAAAATAAATGAACACTTAGGAGAAAACTTTAAACAGCTTAACGAAGGTGTTGGCCAGATGCTAGAGTGGCAGGATAAATATAAAGAACAAGTTGCTTTCATGGTAGATAGTTTTGAAAAAATAATAGAAAAACTAAATAAAGACACTGAAGCTATAGAAAAAGTTAGTAAGAGTATTGACCAAATAGCTGAGAAGTCTGGTTCTATAACTAAAGCAGCGGATAATTTAGAACCTATTTTAAAGGGTATAATTGACCAAAAAGAAGAATTAGAAAAAACAATGAAAGAATTTGCTGAGATATCAAATAAAGCTCAGGAAGCTTTTCCTAAAATTGAGCAAAGAATTGATGATCTAACAAAAGGATTTTCTGATTCTGTAGAAAAAAGTATTGAAAGATCGGATAATATACTAAGCAAACAAGAAAATGCTTTTAATAGAATATTAGATAATTTTGAAACTTTAGATCAAAAAGCTAAAAATAATATAGAAAGCATACTCAAAAATGCTGATGAAATGAACCAAAAGTTGAGGCGTGAGCAAAATGAAATAATAAAAGATAACATACAAAGTTTAGATTCTGCTCTTGAAGAGGAATTAGAAAAGTCGCTAAATTCTTTAGGTAAATCACTTGCTTCTTTATCAAATAAGTTTGTAGAAGATTATCAACCACTTACAGACAGATTAAGAGATGTGGTAAGAATAGCAGAGGAAATTGAGCCTGCAGGAGTAAATTACAATGAGTAAAAACTTATTAAAAAACGAATCTCATTCAGATGGAGAGCATTGGATTTCTATATCTGATATGATGACAGCATTAATGCTTGTGTTTATGCTGATAGCTATAAGTTTTATGCTTAGAGTTACTCAGCAAAATCAAGAAATAAAGCAGCTAGCTGAAGATTATCAGGAAATCAAAAAAGAAATTTATGAAGAATTACAGATTGAATTTGAAGATGATTTAGAAGACTGGAATGCTGAAATATTACCTAATTATTTAATAGTGAGATTTAAAGATGTTGATGTTATGTTTAAACAGGGTGAAAGTGAACTTACTGAAGCTTTTAAACAAAGATTAGAGGACTTTTTTCCTAGATATTTAGAAATTTTAGCACAAAAAAAGTATAAAGATGAAATTGAAGATATTAGAATAGAAGGCCACACTTCAAGCGAATGGGAAAATGCAAGAAGTGAAGAAGAAGCATATTTAAATAATATGGAATTATCACAGAATAGAGCTAGAAAAGTTTTATCATATTTATTAACATTAGATAAAAGCAAGAAAAAATTTGATTGGTTAAAAAGTACAGTCACTGCTAATGGAATGTCATTTAGTAATTTAATTTACGAAGAAGAAAAACCTAATGTAGAGGATAAACAATTGTCAAGAAGAGTTGATTTTAGAGTTGTAATAAAAGCAGAAGAAAGAATTAGAGAAATTTCTGGAGAGGGAGATTTATAATGAATCTACCTGACTTTATAAAAATAAAACAGTTTATTTATTTAAGAAAAACTATGGGAGCCCGCTTAATAAATAATTGGAATCAAAGTTTAGGATGGAAAAAAACAAATCTGGATAAAATTCTTAGAACTACAGGTAAAGAAATTAATCCAGAAGATATTGAAATAAATGATGATGGTACATTAAACTACGAAGGCCACAGGGTCTTGGTTTATATAAGAGATGCAAGGACATATAGTTATTATGGTTCTAATACTAAAGCAGACCTTCCTAAATTTCATTTAGCATGGTGCAAAACATTAAAGCAGATGAAAAATCAGGGTAGATATGATAAAAGATATGTTGCTACAAAAAGAGATGATGGCTTGTTTTTAGTAAATGTTGAGCATAATGGCAAAACTGTTGAAGGAGAAAGGGAATTATATCCTTGCAGAAATTGCTTGAGAAAACTGAGCTATTCTAAGAATAGAGAGGAATTTGATATTAAAGAGTTTTTTGAAAAATATGGTGAAACTCAAATTGAAGATATACCATTATTTGATGAATATGATGCTCCCAAAGATGAGTATCCGGAAGATTGGGAAAAGGTCTCTTGGGTTTATAGAAAAAATGAAAATTGGACCTGTGAAAAATGTGGAAGAAATATGAGAGATAATAAAAAGAACCTACATGTGCATCATATTAATGGTAACAGATCTGATTGTAGATATAGTAATTTGAAAGCTTTATGTATAGATTGTCATAGTTTAGAACCTTATCATGAGCATATGAGAAATTAAAATATTATCATATGAAAGAAGGTAATAATTATGGATTATTCTTTAAATCAAAATCAGCAGCTGGCGGTTGAAAATATTGAAGGACCAATGTTAATAATTGCAGGTCCTGGTTCAGGTAAGACGCTAACTTTAATTGAAAGAATTTATAATATAATTGAAACCAAAAATATTAAGCCAGAAAATTTATTTATATCAACCTTTACAGAAAAAGCTGCTCAAGAAATTATGACAAGACTTTCAAATAAGTTAATTGAAAATAATATTGACCTTAATATTTATGATATGTATATTGGTACATTTCACTCTATTTGTCTAGATATTTTAGAAGAATACAGAGAATTCACTAGATTAAAAAAGAGTTATACCTTAATGGACCAATTTGATCAAAACTATTTTTTATACCAGAATATTTATGATTATAAAGAGTTTACAGATAAATTTATTAATAAAAAATATAGTAATTGGAGAAAGGCTAATAAACTAGCATATTGGTTAAATAAAATATCTGAAGAAATGATTGATGCTTCTGATTTAATTAAATCAGAAGATGAAGAAATAAAGGCTTTAGGTGAAGCTTATATTTTATATAGACAACAAATTGAAGAAAACAATATGCTTGATTTTTCTACAATCCAATTAGAGACCATTGATTTATTAAAAAGAAATAAAGAAATAAGAGTTGAATTAAGCAATAAAATTAAATATATCATGGTTGATGAATATCAGGATACTAATACAATACAGGAAAAAATATTGTTTAAATTAATAAATGAAGAAAGCGAAAATATTTGTGTAGTAGGAGATGATGATCAGGGTCTATATAGATTTCGAGGGGCAACAATAAGAAATATTTTGGAGTTTCCAAATAACTTTAAAAATAATGAATGTACTCAGATAAATTTAGATATTAATTATAGATCTCATCCTAATATTATTAACTTTTATAATAACTGGATGGACCAAGAATTTTGGGAAGATAATAAAGGAGAATATAGATATAATAAGATAGTTGAAGAACAAGATAAAGAATTTCCTAAAAATCAAACAGTTATAAAAGTTTCTGGTAAAAACAACGAAGATGATTGGTCTGAAGAGGTTTATGAGTTTTTGATTAACTTAAAAGAAAAAAATATAATAGATGATTGGAATCAAGTTGCTTTTTTATTTAAATCAGTTAGGAATCATAGAGTAACAAAATTGGCTAATGATTTAGAGGATATGGGAATAAATATTTATAGTCCCCGTTCTAATATGTTTTTTGATCGTGAAGAAATAAAGTTAATGATAGGAGCTATAATATCTATATTTCCTCAATTTCCTGAGGTAAGAAAATGGAATGAAAATGCTCATTTAAAAGAATGGGAGTATTTTGATGATTGTTTTGAACTTTTTGCGAATGAAGTAAGAAAAGAAAAGAATAGTGATTTGAAAAATTGGATGCAAAAGAAAGCTAATAAACATATAAATTTAAAAAGCAATACTGATTATTCTTTTTCAGATTTATTTTATGAAATTTTACAATTTCCTCTTTTTAGCAGATATTTAGATATTAACGGTTATGAAATTGAAGATTTGAGACCTTCTAGGAATCTTTCTATATTTTCAAATTTGCTAACAAAATTTGAGTATCTACATAATATATCTGTTTTGGTCCCTGAATATTTAGATAGGAACATTAGAAGGTTATTTAATAATTTCCTTAGATATTTAATGGATGGTGGAATTGATGAATATGAAGATCCTTCAGACTATGCACCATCAGGCTCTATTTCTTTTATGACTGTACACCAATCAAAAGGATTAGAGTTTCCAGTTGTATTTGTAGATTCTTTATATTCTTATCCAAGAAAAACTTATGATGAATTAGAAGTGAAATTACAAAAAAATTATTATAAAAGAGATGCTTTTGAACCCTGGGATAAGATAAAACATTTTGATTTTTGGAGACTTTATTATACTGCTTTTTCTAGAGCTGAAAATTTATTGGTACTTACTTGTCAAGAAAATAGTGCTGATAGAAGAGGACAAAGAAATGTCCCTTCTAAATATTTTGAAGAATATTATGCAAATATACCTTCTTGGAAGTCAAATATGTTTAAACCAAAAAAATTAGAATTAGAAGAAGTGGGAAAAGTTGATTTAAAAAATGAATATTCTTTTACTTCTCATATATTATTATATGAAAATTGTCCACTTCAATATTTATATTTTAAAGAATTAGATTTCACACCTGTAAGGAAAGGTTCCTTTATATTTGGTACTGTAGTTCATCAAACTATAGAAGATATTCATAAGGCAGTTTTAAGGGGCAAAGAACAATTGATTAATAAAAACCAAATTGAAGCTTGGTTTAATAGTAATTATAATAATTTAATAAAAAAAGAAAGAGTATATTTAAGACCTTCAACACAAAAAATTGCATTAGAACAGATTCTTAATTATGTCGAAAAAAATAAAAATAACTGGTCCCAATTAAAAGAAGCAGAGGTTGAGGTTTCATTAGTTAAAGAAGATTATATTTTAAAAGGATCAGTTGACTTAATACAAGGTGAAGATGATACAGTAGAAATCATTGATTTTAAAACTGAAGAAAAACCTGATATATTAGACAATAAGAATGAAATAATGAGATATAAAAACCAGCTAGAAGTTTATGCGCATTTAATTGAGCAAAAGATTGATAAAAAAGTTAGCAGAATGCATTTATATTATACAAGTGAATCAGAAGGTAATCCATTTATCAGTTTTGATAAGAATTCTCAGGAAATTAATAAGACAATTGAAAATTTCACAAACATAGTAAAAAAAATAGAAAACAAAAAATTTGACTTGGATGAAAGACCTTTAAAAAGATGTCAAGAATGTGATATGAGGCATTTTTGTGATAATAATTTTAAATAATGGAGTGATAGAATGAGTGATAAAGTTAATAATTCAGTAGAAAATTTTCAATTCGAACCAATAAAAGGAGAACCCAGACTTCGTTGGCAAGGAAAAAGAGATTTTGAATATACTAATTATTTTCCTGCACAGATAAAAGAAAAGTATGGAAAAGAAAAAAATGGATGGATGAATAAATTATTTTGGGGAGATAATGTGCAGGTAATGAGTCATTTATTAAAAGATTATAGGGGCAAGATTGATTTAATTTATATAGATCCGCCTTTTGATTCAGAAGCAGACTATAAAAAGACAATAAAATTAAAAAATAAAAAAATTAATAATGACTACACAAGTTTTGAGGAAAAACAGTATACAGATATTTGGTCAAATGATGAGTATTTACAATTTATGTATGAGAGGCTTAGATTAATGAGAGAATTACTTTCAGATAAAGGTAGTATATTTTTGCATTGTGATTATAGAAAGGCTCATCATTTAAGATGTATTATGGATGAAATATTTGGTGAAAATATGTTGAGAAATGAAATTATATGGTGTTATACTGGTCCGTCGGGGGCTAAAGATAATTTCCCAAGAAAACATGATAATATTTTATTTTATTCAAAAACAAATGAGTTTGATTTTAAAGGAGATTATATACCTTATAAAAGTGGAATTCATAATACTGGACAAGTATTTGATAGTACAGATGGAGATGAAGATAAAATTGATGAATTAAAGGAAAGAGGAAAGTTGGTAGAAGATTGGTGGACTGATATATATCCAACTTCCAGAGTTCGTTCTGAATTATTGGGTTATCCAACTCAAAAACCGCTTGGCCTTTTAAAAAGAATAGTTAGAGCTAGTACTGAAAAAGGAGATATTATTTTCGATTGTTTTATGGGGTCAGGAACAACCCAAGCAGTTGCAATGAAAATGGGAAGAAAATTTTTAGGTGCTGATATTAATTTAGGTGCAGTTCAAACGACTACATCTAGACTGGAACGAATTATGAGTAATAGTAAAAATGAAGAAGATAAATATTTGAATTTTGAGCTTTATAATGTAAATAATTATGATATTTTCCGTAATCCAACAGAAGCAAAAGAATTATTAATTAAAGCGTTAGAAATCAATCCTTTAACAAGGAATAATCTATATGATGGTGAAAAAGATGGAAGAATGGTAAAGATAATGCCTATTAATAGAATTGCTACTAAAGCTGACTTGAATGATTTAATTGCTAACTTTCCATATAAAGAATTTGAAAAACGAAAAGATAAAAATCCTAATCAACCAGTGGAAGAATTGTTGTTAGTATGTATGGGACATGAACCTGATTTAGTGGCTAACTTGGAAAAAGAAGTAAATTATAATTTAGATATTGAGGTTGTAGATATATTAAGAGATAAAAAGGAATTAACTTTCAAAAGAGATTCGGAAGTAGATATTGATATAAATAATGGAATTCTTGAAATAAACAACTTCTATCCACTTAATCTTCTACAGAAGCTTAGTTTGATGAAAGAAAATGTAGAAGAATGGAAAGAGTTAGTTGAATCAATATTGATTGACTGGAATTATAATGGAGAATATTTAGAACCAGATGTTATTGATGTTCCTGAAGATGATGAGTTGGTTAAAGGAAGATACATGTTACCTGAAAATGTAGGAGAAATAAGAGTTAAAATAACAGATTTATTGTCTGAAGTATTAGAGGTGACAGCAAATAATGAGTAAAAAAAAGACTGAATTAAGCTTTACTTTTTTTAAATATTTAAGACAGTTTTATATAGATAATAAAGGGTCTATAAAAACGTATTATAGAGGGATTTCAAAGAAATTTCTGGATTATAATAATCCGGAAAATGTAAATTCATTCTTGTGGGATCCTCAATTTGAAGCATTAGAAATGTATATATTTCTTAAAGAATTCTTAAATAACGAACCTCTACATAAAGTCTTTGATGATTGGTATAATGAAAGAGGTAAATTTGAAGGTAGAATGACAAAAGCTTTAACAGGGGAACAATTACAATTCAATTATGATGGTAAAGTTGGATCATTAGATAAGGAAGAATATAAAGAAATATTTAATGAAATGAAGAATTATTATCAAGAATTATATCCAAATTATATATTTGCATTAACTATGGGAACAGGTAAAACTATCTTGATGGCTACTTGTATATTCTATGAATTTATATTGGCCAATAAATTCCCTAAAGATGAAAAATATTTACATAATGCTCTAGTCTTTGCACCTGATAAGACTGTCCTTGAGTCATTAAGAGAAATAAAGACTTTTGAGAAAGATAAAGTGGTACCTTCAGAATATATTAATTGGTTGGATAGTAATATTAAGTTTCATTTTTTAGATGACACAGATATATCTTTAAACATATTAGATAACTCGAAATATAATATAATAATTTCAAATACACAAAAAATTATATTAAAACGCAGACATAAAAAGAAAACACCTACAGAAACACTATTTGATAAAACTAATCCTATTTATGATGAAGGATCTGTATATGATAAAAATAAAGATTTATATAATTTCGATTCTAATTTAAGTGAAAGAAAGTTTAATATTAATCAAAGGTTCATGAAAATAATGAGATTAAAACAATTAGGAATATATGTTGACGAAGCTCATCATTTATTTGGAAAGAATCTAACTAGAGATTTAGGATATCGAAAAAAAGATTTAAAAACTAGTTTAAGAATAACCATTAATAAATTAGCAGAAAATTTAGATGAGGTAGATTCTAATTTAGTAGGCTGCTATAACTTTACCGGAACACCCTATATTAATAATAAAATATTACCTGATGTTGTTTATGCTTATGGCCTCAAAGAAGCAATTGATAGTGGATATTTAAAAGAGGTTACCATCAATGGTTATTCAAATACCAGAAATAGTGAGTTTTTAAAAATAGCTATAAATGATTTCTGGGAGAAATATGGTAAAAGTGGTTCTAGACATGAAGGTATGCTTCCTAAGATGGCAATTTTTGGATCAACTATAAAAGAAGTAAGAAATGAAATTTTACCAGAAGTAGAGAAAATTTTAGGAGAACTCAATATTTCTCAAGATAAAATTTTAGTAAATGTTGGCGATACAGATTTAACTACAAATGATGATATAAGAGAGTTTAATAATCTTGACACACCTAAATCTAATAAGCAGTTTGTGATTTTAATAAATAAAGGTCGCGAAGGCTGGGACTGTAGATCTTTATTTAGTGTAGCATTGTATAGGGAGCCTGATTCTAAGGTGTTTGTATTACAGTCAACAATGAGAGCATTAAGGAAAATTGGTGATGTTCAGAAAACAGCTAATATATATCTTTCACAAAAGAACTATGAAATCTTAGAAAATGAACTAAAGAAAAACTTTAGACTAGGTATTGGTGATTTACAGAAAAAAAGTGATAAAAAAACTTATAAAGTTTTTGTTGAGAGGCCTAATGAAAAGATTAAGATAATGAGACAAAAAAGGCTTTATAAATTAAAAGAAAAGGATGAAGCTGAAGTTATTTCTTTTAATTTTAATAATATAGATTTAGAGAAATACAAATTAATTCATACAAAACAAGATGGTTTAGAATTTGATGATAGAACTAAAGTTTCTAAGGAGATAAATGGATTTAAAGAGAAAAGAGAATACAGCAAGTTTACTTTGGTTGCTGAAATAGCAACATATTTAAATTATTCTTGTATAAAAATAGAAGAAATTTTAAATAAAAGTGAAGAAAGTTGGAATGAAATATTAGAATTTGTAAATCAATATAATGAAATAATATATGATCATATAGTTCCAATATTAGTAGATAATTTATATGAAATAGAAAGTTATGAACATGAAGAAAAAGAAGAAATTAAGTTAATTAAAGACCCTGAAGAAGGGTATTATGAAGTTAAAGCTTTACCAGACTATGTAATAGATAAGGATGATGATATAGCAAGAAATCATAAATCGAAGAGTTTCCATTTAAACCCTTATTGTTTTGATTCAAAATCTGAAAAGCAACTTTTTTGGTCAGTTTTAGGCCAAGGTAAAATAAAAAAGATATTTTTTACTGGAATGTTAACTCATCATCAAAGTGACTTTTATATTCAATATATTGATCCGGAGAGTAATGCATTGAGAAGTTATTATCCAGACTTTTTAGTTGAAACAGAAGATGGAACTCAAATTATAGTAGAAGTAAAAGCAGACTATATGGTTGAAGATCCAGTTGTAGAAGCTAAATCAGAATATGCAAAGCAATTGGCAAGTGCAAGTTCAATGAGATATGAAATTGTAAAAAGTAGTAAGGCAGATAAAGGATTTATTGATTTTATCAGTGATTAAAAATATAGAGTGGATTTTAACTGGATATTAGCTTTGTTTTAAAACATGACAATAATCCTAGAACATTTAATGGAAAAGTAATTATATATTATATGGAAAAACATAAAAAGCTGATTAAAAACTCTGGGCTTAATACCCAGAGTAGTTAATTTGTCGATTTTCAAATAGGCTCAAGTTTATTACATTTCATTCTATATTGATATTCTATAATGTAAAGTACATCATTATAGAATAAACTATAATAATCTATGATTATTGTTTAAGTTTTAGAAAAAAAGTTATTTGGGGGTTAAATTATGGATGATATAAGTTTAAATAGAGATAGTTATATGACTAGTACAGAAATCAAGTATGAATCTGGAGATTGGCTAGATGAAAAATTAGTTGATCATGTAGAAGAAGTAGTTATGTTTAAAGGAATTAAGGATAGATTTGACTTAAATAAAGTTGAATATATTTTAGTTGAAAATTTTTTAAAAGGTTATGGACGTAATTTATACAGTGAAGATTTACGTGTGCTTATAAATCAAACAAACGATTTTTTTAAAGAAAATTATCCTGATTATAATAATACCCAGACAATAAAATCAAAAATCAAGTTTAAAACTTTTGAACAAAAAGAAAAATATCGAATGATAGATAAAGTAGAAGTTGTTTTTCATGAAAGAATAAATCAATATATAGCTAAGACATTAATTTCTGATATTCAAAATATTGGAATTGATGAGAGTATAGTTAAAGAATACATGCAGTTACTTGATGAAGGATTATGGTGTGATTTTGATATAGTTTATAGGGAAAGTCAAAAATCTGAAGCCGAAAAGCTATTAGGAGAAAAGAAGTATTATTATGAGATTGTATCAGTTAGACCATTAGAATTGATAAATTTTGATGTTCAAAAAGATAATCTTAAAGGTCTAAGACTGCAATTAGATCTAGAAGATTGGGTAGATGTTCTTTTGAGAAGTATTGGAATTGAACCAATTGAAACTAAAATGCCGCTAAATTATAAAATAATTATTTTGATGCGCTTATTACCTTTGGTAGAAAAAAATATAAATTTAGTAGAACTAGGACTACCAGGAACCGGCAAAAGTTATTTACATAATGAATTATCTTCTTCTTCATATCTCTTGTCTGGTTCAGAAACTACTAGAGCCCAGCTTTTTTATGATAAAGCAAAAAGAAAGTTTGGAATAGTGAGCAAATGGGATGTTGTTGTATTTGATGAGGTTACAGGGGTAAAATTTGATGATAATTTAATACAATATATGAAAAGTTATATGGAGGCCGGTAAATTTAATGCTGATCAAGAAACAGTTCCAGCTGATTCATCTTTTATATTCAATGGAAATACAAATAAAACAATCAATCATTATTTAAATTCATCTCATCTTTTTAAACCATTACCAGAACCTATGCAAGATACAGCATTTTTAGATCGAATACACTGTTATTTGCCAGGGTGGGAAATTGACTTTGATGGAAAAAATTTATTTACAACTCACTTAGGATTAACACGAGATTTTTTATTTCAATTTTTAAGTTTTCTTAGGGCTAAATCTAACAGCGATATATTTAAAAAATATGATATTGAATTAGATGATTCTCTAAGTAACAGAGATAAAAAAGCTATAAAAAAGAATTTTTCTGGATTAGTTAAATTATTAGACCCCTTCGATCAAAATACTTTATTAGAAGAAGACTTAAAATTTTTAATGTATAATTCAATAGAAATGAGAAAAAGAGTAAATGAACAGCAGAAAAGAATCAGCCCAACTGATAAATTTGAAAATAAAGAATTTAGTTTTAATATTGCTAGAAGTTATTATCCTGCTAAAATTTTACCAGAATTCAATTTATACAGGCAAATTGGGGAAAATAAAAATGTTAAAATTGATACAATTTATTCTCATAGAGAAATGTTCAATATAAATAAAAAGCTCATGGAATTCTTAAAAACATCAGATTTAAAAGAAATTGTTTTAAATAAACGCAGTCTTAATTTTTCTCTAAAAATAAAACTCAATTCAATTGAAGCAGCTTATTCTTCAGAAAAAGACAAAATAAATTTGGCTGCAAAAAAGGCGTTTTCTAAAATAGAAGAAGAGATGAATCTAGAAGAAAAAGGAAATCAATTTATTGATAAATACATAAACACTTATCGAGCAGTAGAAAATGATCTTGATACTTTAATGAAATATATTTATAATAATGCAAGATATTTAAAGTTTTATAAAAATGTAAGATATAGAATGGATTATAAACTTAATCAGGCTGATCTAAAAAGCAGAAGAGAAGACTGTGATTTAAGCAAGCTAAATCTAAAAGAAGTTGATGTTTTTTATAGAAAAGAACGAACACTTAAAAGTCTCAGATGTGAATATGGTGGGTTTATAATTGTAATATATGATAAAAAAATGCTACATAAAGAAACTAATGAAATTTATTACAATTATTCCAGCAAGGTGTATTAATTCTATTAATAAGAATTATTAAAATATTATATATGTTATATTATCAAATTATTTAAATAATATATAATATTTATTTTTTTATTAAATATTTTTATAATAATATTTAATAATTACTATTTTATTTATTATTTTTTAAAAAATCATTATAATAAATATATATTAATAAATGGGGTGGCGAAATGAGCAAAGAATGGAAATATATGTCATTTAGAGTTACTGGAAAAATTTATAAAAAATTAAAAATTAAGTTAATTAAAAATGAGAGGAGTTTTCAGAATTTAATTGATAATATTTTGAAAAATTATATTCAAGGGAACATCAAGATTAAAAATTATGACTATTATAAAAAACCTATTGATAAAAATTTACTTGAAAAAACACTGACGTTTAGAATTGAAAAAGAATATTATAAAGAAATTAAATTAAAGCTAATAAGAAAAGATATTTCATTTCAGGAAGAAATAGAAAAATTTATTTTAGCATATTTAGATGATAATTTAGCTTTAAGAAATGGAAGGAGAATTTAATTTGAAATCTGATAAAAAAAAGACTTTATCTTTCAGAATTGATCCGGAAATTCATCAAAATTTAAAAAGAATATCATTAGAAAATGATATTACAATACAAAAAATGGGTGAAGTGTTTGTTGATATTTATTTAAATGAAAATTTAAAATTAGATCGTCCAGGTGTTATGCCTGAAACAAATCAAAGGAAATTATATAGAGACGCGGATGAATCTACTGTTACCTTTAGAATTAGTGAAGAAATTCATCAAGAGTTAAGAAATAGACTTAAACATAAAAGGATGACCTTTCAAAAAATTGCAGAAGATTTTTTTAAGAAAGTTGTTAAGCATCCTAAAAGAATTATAATCGATTTAAGTAATAGTGAGTACAATAAACTAGAAGATGAATATCAGAAGGCAATTTATGTTTTTGAAAATCCTTATGGTTAATTTATATTTTGATCTGAAATGTAACTCTGCTAATTGCTTGTTAGAAGAATTTTAGGCACTCAAATATTTGAAGCAGTTTGTGCTGAATAAGAAGCTTTTTCTTTTTGCATAATATGTTTTTCTTTTTAAAGATCTCCATAGGGTTTAATATTTACTTAAAGACCAAGTAAATATTAAACCGCTATATTAAAAAAAATATTATTTTAAATTTTTGAAGGGGTTTATTTTTTTTATATATGGCTTTTTTTTAAGGGGAAACTTTTTAGCTTGAAATACTCCAACAATGACTTAGAAAAATTATATTTGCAGACTGAAACTTGCTCAAAGCATTACTGCAGGAATCCCTTGCTGGAGGCAATAAGGCTTGATTCTAGGGCTTAAGATTTACAGCAGCTTATTACTACCCTGTAAATTTTGCTGTGGATACTGCAGGATCTCTGGAAGATAATAAGCAAGCAGAAAACCAAAGAGATTACAAACAGGCAATTACTCTGAATTGAGATTAATCACTCAAATATCTGCATCTAGCATAATTGGAGATGATTATAGGATGAATTTATTATCCAGTCGCTTAACTGGCTAAGTAGAGATTAGGATGATTGTCTGAAAGCAGTATTTACAGCAAATTATCCTGCTAACTGCTGCAGACTATAGCTGAAGCAGATAATATAGATTGATAAAGATAAGGAGATATTATAAATAGCCATCCTGTAACAGGGGTGGTTATTTATTTGCCGTCAGAATCAATCTAATCAGATTACAATTATATATTATATAGGTGAAAGAGGAAAACTATATAATATGAGGAGATGGTTAAATGAATAAGGTACCTATAGTTACTCTAATTGCTTTAGTTGTAAAATTAGTCTTAATTGGTGTTGAAACAACTAAAGCGGTTAATCAGATTTCAAGTGAATATGGAGTTAGTTTTGATGAGCTTTGGAGTGAACTACCAAGCAGTTTCAAGTAAAGTAGAATAGCATTTAATAATTATTAACCTGCCTTAACCGGCAGGTCTTTTTATTTGTCTTAAAAAAATTATAAAGGAGAGTAGATAAAATGATTGACGGCAAAGAAATAGCAAAGCTGATTAGAAAGAAAAATGATGTAATTATTGAGAAGTTTGAGGATGGGTCATATAACGTAACAGACACTTACATCATGGTAAAGCTTAACGAGGCTGAATTCGGCAAGTTCTTCGCTAAATACAACAGCTACAAGTCAACTGCAGATATACCCTTTAACTTTGAAGGAACTATCTCTTCTGCTGGGGATAATGTATTTGCAGAAAATAAGCTGAATACTAAAACAGTTACCAGCCAGGTTGGTAATGCTAAGTATGAAGCAGTAATTACTGACTTTTATAAGAAAAATGATTCAGGTGATGAAGTTCGAATATTTAAGGCCGGCAATGATATTGGTATGTTTAACAGAGATTATGAATTTCTACTTCAATATGGAGTGAAATACAAGGCAAAAGACAATAAGAACCCTATTTTCATCTTAAATAATCAGGATCAAGTTAAGGCTGTAATTATGCCGGTGCTTGATAAAGGAGATAAGCCGGTTAAAGAAATACTAAAAGATTTGATTAAGGATAACTATCTAAAAACTAAATCAGCTTAGGAGGGGTTAAATAGATGTATGTAAAGAAGTGTCCGGAGTGCAAGGGTAAAAGCTACAGTGCAGGAAGAAATGAATGGATCTGTCCTTACTGTGGTGAAGATTTAAATGATGTTGAAGCTGAGAGAGTAAAGGAGTAAAAAAGTAAAGGAGGTAGCAATGGAAGCTTTTAAATTAAAGCCAGAGGTGGGAAATCAGAAACAAGAAGAAGACTATTTTGTAATAGATAATGACCAAAAAGCTAACTGGGCGTTGAGGAAGATCAGGCACCTAAAAAAGAAGAAGCAGGACAACGAGGGGTTTGCTGAAACAGAAATTGAAGCTATTCAAAAAGAGATTGATGAGGTCAACAGCTGGCTGGAATCTGAAAACAGCAGCTTGAATAATGATATAGAATATTTAGAGATGAAGCTTAAATATTACGCACTGGACCTAAAAGATGATGATCCGGAACTTAAGACTCATAAACTGCCCTTCGGCCAGCTGCAGTTTAGAAAGCAGAGAGATAAGTGGGAATATGATAATGATAAGCTGCTGGAGTTTGCAGAAAAGAATCTAAAAGATGCTGTTAAGGTTAAAAAGAGAGTTGATAAGAGGAAGCTGAAGCAGAAGATTAAAGTAGTAGGTGATAAAGCAGTAGTAGTTGATACCGGTGAGGTTATTGCAGGAATCAAAGTCATAGAACGAGGTGAGAAATTTAAAGTCAAGACTGATGTTTAAGCTGGTCAATTTTAAAAGAAAAATTGAATAAAAACACTTAAAGCTCAGCCTTAACCGGCTGGGCTTTTTTAAGGAGGTAATGAAATGAGTAAAAATAAAACTAAAAAGCTATTAGAGCAACTGAATAACAGGATTGATTCAGTTAGAGAGTCAGATGAGTTTAAGAAGATGCTCCAATTTTTGGGTAAGTTTCATAACTACAGCTATCAGAACTCTATTTTAATCCAGATGCAGAAACCTGATGCAAGTTACGTTGCCGGATACAAACAGTGGCAGAAGAAATTTAACCGTCATGTCAAAAAAGGTGAAAAAGCTATTTCCATACTTGCACCCTTCACCTATAAAAAGAAAGTTACTGAAGAGAAAAAAGTTAGTGGAAAGCTAAAAGAAGTAGAAAAAGAAGTTAAGAGAATGTATTTTAGGCCGGTTAATGTCTTTGATGTCAGTCAGACTGAAGGTGACCCACTGCCAAATCTAGATATCTCAGTTGCTGATGATTGCAGCAGGCTATACAAACCACTGACTCAATATACTGATTTTAAGGATATAATCCTGACTTTAAAGATGCTTCCAGAAGCTCTAAAAGGTTATTCTAGAGGTGGGGAGATAATACTTAATAAAATACTCAACGAGACTGAAAGATCGGGAGTATTAGTCCATGAATTAGGACATGAACTACTCCATCAAGATGATGAACCTGAATTAAGTAAAGAAGTCAAAGAAATTGAAGCTGAAGCTGCTGCTTTTGTGGTAATGGATAACTATGGTGTAGATATTAAATCAGATAAATATTTGGCTTTGTACAAAGAATCCTATGATTTAAAGCAGAGTTTAAAAAGAATCGACAATTTAGCTTCCGAGATTATTAATTACTGTGATGATTATCTGCTGCAAAGTAAAGAAGCCGATAAAAAGCTAAAGGAGGTTATTTAAATGGGTGCTCAAAATAAAGTTGTTGATATTGAAAGCAGGAATAAGGAATTGATCAGTTTCACTCAAAAGGAAGTTGAGACTATTAAAAGAACAGTGGCCAGTGATGCTAATACTGATGAACTAAGAATGTTTCTGCATATTGCTAAAACCTATGGTCTGGATCCGTTTAATAAAGAGATATTCTTCTGGAAGATCAAAGGAAAACCGACGATTATGACTTCCAGAGATGGTTATCTAAAAATAGCTGACAGACATGAGGAATACAACGGTCTGGTGTCAGATGTGGTTAGAGAAAATGATAAGTTTAGAAGAAAAGCTCAGGGTATAGATCACGAATACGGCACCAATCGTGGAGATATTATTGGAGCTTATGCTTTGGTCTATCGTAAAGATAGAGAATATCCTGTCTATGTCTTTGCTCCTTTTCAGGAGTATTTTGCCGGCACCAGGGTCTGGAGCCAATATCCGTCAGCTATGATATTAAAAGTAGCTGAATCAATGGCTTTAAAAAGAGCTTTTACTGTTTCCGGACTGGTAACTGCTGAAGAAATGGATGTGCAGCGGTTAAATGAGAAGGATAAAAAGAATCCTAGAAAGCCGTATTCTAAGAAAAATAAAAAATCTGATGATAAAGAAGATCCAATAGAAATAGAAGCTGAGCTATCTGGGAGAGAAAAAGAGATTAAGGATATAGTCGGCGACAATAAAAATTTAAGGAAAGACTTATTTACCTACTTAAGGGATGTAAAAGAAAAGGAAGGTTTAGATAAAGAAAAGCACATGTCAATAGATGACTTAAGTGATAGCCAGTTTAAACAGCTTAAAAATATATTGAATAGATTTAAGAAAATGGCTTAAAGAGAAAGGATGATGATAGATGCCTAAATTCAAAGTTAGCTGCAGCTGGCGAGAATATCATGGTGGTGAATTAATAGTTGAAGCAGCAGATGAAGAGGAAGCACTTGAATTACTCCAGACAGATCAGAATAGATTATTAGAAGTATTGATTGATAAATATGCTAACGAAACGTTTGAGAGCTTAAGTGATATAGATGTGATTCCGGGAGCAGTTGATACTGATAGAAAGCTGGATTTGGTTATTGACGCTGGAGAAATAGAAGTTTGTGAAAGCTGAATGAGGTGATAAAAATGCCGGTTAACGGAGTGCCCAGTGATGATTGGAGAACTAAAAAAGCTTTGGGACCTTATGCAGAGCCGATGGATGAATTAGAGTTGCTGGAGGAACAGAGGTTAATTAGACTAAAAAGATTGAAATACAAAGGAGTAGATAATAATGGTCAATATACAGAAGTTTTCACTGAGAGTGGTTAAAGAAAATGGTGGCAGATATGATATTGATAAAACTATCAATAATCCTATAGCAGCAAGGAACTTGTTTATTGAAGTAGCTGAATTAGATAAAAGATCAGAAGAAGTATTTGTCATGGCGACTATAGATGTCAGAAATAAGGTGACTGGATTATTTGAAGTTTCAACCGGCACTTTAAATTCAAGTCTTGTTACACCGAGGGAAGTATTTAAAAGAGCAATTCTACAGAATGCAGCCGGTATAGTATTAGGTCATAATCACCCGAGTGGGAATATAGACGCCAGCAGTGATGATATTAATATTACTAAGAAGCTGGTTAAGTCAGGTAAGATACTGGGGGTCAATGTTGTTGATCATATCATAGTTGGCAATGAAGGTAATTATAGCAGTATGAAAGAAAATAATCATATTTAGAGAGGAGTTTAGTAGATGTTAAAAATTGATAGTATTGAATTTGATGATGAAAAGATGGTTAACGACAGATTAAATGATTGAGCTTCCCCCATTAAATTAGACACATAGTTTAGACGTTTTTCTCTCATTTTCGTAGTTTTCCGGACTTTTATAATCCAGAGTAGAATGCATTC
>NZ_QAXS01000050.1 GCF_003053565.1 Halanaerobium saccharolyticum
ATAGGGGTGTTTTTGTATTTTTTATGACTACTTTTTTGAGCTTCTTCCTATGTTTATCAAGGTTTTATTACTAAAACCTAACGCCGAAAGTTGAGTCGATAGTCTTTAATAGATTTAGTAAAAATAAAGGGATTTTAATTCTTGTTTTTCCAGATTTAAAGTGCTATAATTAAAGGAAATAAATGTAATCCAGGCAGTATCCAGTTAGGAACTGTCTTTTTCTGATAGAACTCAGATGCTGAGGCGATAAAATGGTGGTAATTACTGAGCGACAGGTGCACACTAGAAAGGGGATTAAAATGAAAATTTATACTAAAAGCGGAGACAAGGGAACAACCAGTCTTTTTGACAACACAAGGGTAGCTAAAGACTCACTGCGGGTTGAAAGCTATGGTACCATCGACGAACTCAATTCTTCACTTGGTTTTGCCAAAAATTTTGTAGAAGAGGAAGAAGTTTATAATATTATTCGTTCAGTTCAGCGTAAGCTTTTTAACCTGGCGGGTGAGCTGGCAACACCGGACTGGGAGAGTTTTCCGGAGAAAATAACTGAAGAAGATATAGAGTTTTTGGAGCAAAAAATTGATCACTATTTAGATCAGATGAATAAAAAGGAAAAATCAATGTTTATCATTCCCGGCAGTTCAAAAGCCAGTGGTGCTCTGCATCAGGCACGGACAATCTGCAGGAGAGCTGAGCGCAGAATTACTACTCTGGCAGGCGAAGCTGATATCAGCAGGGATCTGCAGAAGTATATTAACCGTCTTTCTGATCTGCTTTATACTTTGGCTCGCTATTCAGAAACAGAACTTGACTATGTGGAGTTTAAAAAACAGTGAGGATCTTAGTTGATGGAGACGGCTGTCCGGTGATTTCAATTGTTACAGAAGTTGCTGCCGCAGTGGATATAGAATTAATAGTTTATACAGACCTCAATCATCAGCATCAGCTTGACTATGGGACATTAAAAGTAGTTGATCAGGGTTTTCAATCGGTAGATATGGTGCTCTGTAATAAAATTGAAGCAGGTGACCTGGTTATTACCTCTGATTACGGACTGGCAGCCCTTTCTCTCAGCCAAAAAGCTAAAGTACTCGGGTTTTCTGGACGCGAATTTACCGATCAGAATATCGAAAGACTTCTGGCCAAAAGACACCGCCAGTTTAAGGAAAGAAAACGCAGTGGCCGCCATACCAGTCATAAAAAAAGAACTGAAGCAGATGACCAGCGGTTTAGAAATAAGCTGCTCAAATTATTAAACAATAAGCAGTAAAATATTAGTTTAATATTTATCAAATAACTTTCAAAAATTTTAAAGAGGGTGAGCTAATGGATAAACAAAAGAAAACAGTCTATGCCTGGGCCATGTATGACTGGGCTAATTCCGCCTTTGCCACGGTAATCTTAGCCACAGTGCTGCCGATATTTTATAAAGATGTAGCCGGGATCAATTTACCCGGTAATTTAGCTACTTCCTACTGGGGTTATACTCAAACAATTGCTATGCTTATAATTGCAGTTATTTCTCCAATTTTGGGGGCAGCTGCTGATTACTCTGATTCGAAAAAGTCTTTCCTCAAGTTTTTTGTCTTTCTGGGTATTACCGGCACAGCACTTTTGTTCTTTGTCAACGAAGGCAACTACTTACTTGCTTCTTTCTTTTTTATTATTGCTAATATTGGTTTTTCAGGAGGAAATGTATTTTACGACGGCTTTTTAACAGATGTCAGTGATTCTGAATCCATAGATTATGTTTCCAGTCTGGGATATGCAGCTGGTTATCTGGGAGGAGGACTGCTGCTGGCCGTAAACCTTTTGATGATTTCAAAACCTGCTTTATTTGGGATCAGTTCAGTTACTTCAGCAACTCAGATTTCTTTTGTTACAGTTGCCATCTGGTGGTTTATCTTTTCCCTACCGGCTTTTAAATATCTTCCTGACCCGGAAAAAAGAGTCGAAAAAATTCCCCTGGGAAAATATACTAAAATGGCATTTGGCAGGCTGAAATCAACCTTTGTCCATATCCGCAAGTATCGAGAACTCTGGAAGTTTTTATTGGCTTTCTGGCTTTATAATGATGGGATTGGAACTATCATCAGGATGGCGACGATTTATGGTCGCGAAGTTGGAATCGGCCAGACTGATTTGATAGGTGCACTCCTTTTGACTCAATTTGTCGGGATACCTTTTGCCCTGATCTTTGCCAAAATTGCTGGAAAAATAACAGCTAAAAAAGGTATCTATCTGGCTTTAATTATTTATACCGGAATTACTTTTTACGGTTATTTTCTGGATTCAGCTCTTGATTTCTGGATTCTGGCTGGGATTGTAGGTATGGTGCAGGGAGGAGCTCAGGCTTTAAGCCGCTCTTTATATGGAGCTATGGTACCGGAAGCAAAATCAGCAGAGTTTTTTGGTTTTTTTGGAGTTTCCAGCAAATTTGCAGCTATAGTTGGCCCCACCGTTTTTGCCTATACAGGACAGCTAACCGGCTCCAGCCGTTATGGAATTATTGCAGTTGCTTCTTTTTTCATACTGGGTATGATATTTTTGAGTAGAGTTGATGTCGAAAAAGGTAAACAGGAAGCCAAAAGTTAAAGCATTAAAAAATATTGAGGCTTAAAACTAGTGGGAGGTCATAATATGCCTGATTTCTGGACACATTTAATTGCGGGAGAGGAAATAGTGGCCGGTCTGGAAGCTAATCAGCTAAAATCACTTTTAAACCAGAACTATCAGCTTTTTAATTACGGCTGTCAGGGAGCAGATTTTTTCTTTTACAATGATTTTTTACCCTGGCAGAAAGCAAAAGTGGGTCCTGAAAAAGGGGAGATGGTTCATCAGCTCAGCGGCAGAAAAGTCTTTGCCGAGCTTTTAACTTCATTTAAGAGAGAAGCTATTTATCTTCAGGCAGAGATCCCCGAGTCTGAATACTGGCAGAATAATCTGGTTTATCTGCTTGGTTTTATCTCCCATTACGCTCTGGATCGAGAGTGTCATCCTTTTATTATAAAAAATGGGGGCCGCGGAGAAAAGCATAAATTAATTGAGGCCAGTATCGATATTTATATAATGGAAGCTAAATGGAATCAAAATCCTAAAACAGTCAACCCCCTGCCATATTATCAATTAAAAGAGGAATACCGGGCCAGCCTAAATTATTTTTATCAGCTGATTTTTGAAAATGTTCTTGGCGAAAGTCTGGATCAAAAACTAATCTGGGATTCGTATTTAGATTTACGTAAATATCACAAACTGTTCAGCACAGACAGTTATTTAAAATATTATCTTTTTAAAATTTTAAATCTGCTTCTGCCTCAGGATTTAAGTCAGTACAGTTATGCCCTTAATGATAGGGAAGAAGTCTGGTCTAGAGAAAAATATCAGCAGTTTGAAAAACATTTCAATCGAGGAATTAAATCAGCTCAAAGCTTAATCGCTGAAACCTTAAAGTATTTTCAATCAGAAAAGTCACTGTCAGAGACTCTGGCTTTATTTAGTAACAAAAATTTTCTGGGAAAAGAGAACTGATATTCTTCCCTTAGTTTTACCGTACTATTTCTTTTCTACTGGTAAGTCACTGCGGCTGCTCCAGCCTACCCAGGATTCATCATATAACTTGAGGTTTTCATAACCTATAAGTTTGAGGGCAAAAAAGCTGTGAGCTGCTCTGACTCCAGTGTGGCACATTGGAGCAATCACTTCTTTGTCTTTAGTTATCCCGTTTTCTTCAAAAAGCTTTTTGAGTTCAGCTGCAGATTTAAAAGTATAATCTTCATTTAATACTGAATCCCATTCAAGGTGAATAGAATTCGGTATTCTGCCTTTACGGGGAGCCCCAGAATTTGTTTCTTCACCTAAATATTCAGCCTCAGTTCTAGTATCTAAAACTACAAAATTTTCATTATCAAGGTTTTCAGCTATTGTATCAGAATTAACGATCCATTCATTTTTAACATCTTTAACCACAAAATTACCTTCCTCTGGATAGTTAGGCAGCATTTTTGTTTCAAAATCTTCAGCCTTCCAGTTATCATAGCCGCCTTCTAAAATTTTCACATTTTGATGTCCATAAACCCTAAAAATCCACCAGAGTCTGGCTGCCCAGATGCCGCTGTTTTCATCATAGACTATGATTTCTGAATCATTATTTATTCCCTTTTCCTGTGCTGCAGCACTAAAAGCTTCAGGTTCTGCAATTAAACCCTCAACCCAGCCTTCGGGATTAGAAAAATCATCTGACCACATACTAACTGCCTCTGGTAAATGTCCGAGCAGATATCTGGCACTGTTCCGGACATCAATTATTTTCAGCCTGTTATTTTCATTTTCAAGTTTTTCGTTTAATTCTGCTGCTGAAATTAAAAGTTCAGGATTTTCAAAACCTCTCTCTGAGACAGCAAGCGCCGTGAAACTAAAAAATATAGAAATTATAATAATTGAATTCAAGATAAGTATAATTTTTTTATCAGTATTCACTCTTATTCCCCCTTAAAATACTAATTTTCCTTCATAAACTATTATATACCTTGAATAACAAATTTGCATCATTATTAGCTAAATTAATCATATAATTCTAAAAAGGCAGGATTTTATTGATTTTTGTTGAAATTAAATTTAAGAGAGAATAGAAAAAAATTGACTGTTAGGGGGATAAAATGAAAAAAGTAATCTTAGATTGTGATAATACAATTGGGCTTAATGAAAAAGATGTAGATGACGGCCTTGCTTTTTTATTTTTACTGGGGCGAGCGGATATTGATCTAATGGCTGTTACAAGTGTATTTGGTAACAGTAATTTAGAAGATACTTATAATACCACTGAAGGCATGCTTAATGATTTTAAATTAAAAGATCAGGTAAAACATTTAAAAGGGGCTGCAGAAGCTGGTGATCATCAGACTGAGGCAGCTGAGTTTCTGGCTCAAACGGCTGCTGAGAATAAAGATGAGATAACTCTGATTGCTATTGGACCACTGACAAATCTTTATGCTGCCTGGAAAATTGACAATGATTTTTTTAAGAACTTAAAGGAAATTATTATCATGGGTGGTGTAACCGAGCTGCTTCAATTTGGTGAGGATACAATTGATGAACTTAATCTTACCAGTGATCCAGAAGCTGCAGAGAGAGTTCTTAAAGCAGAGGTTCCGGTTGCTCTAATGTCGGGGAATTTATGTCTGGCTGCTCGTTTTGGTGAAAAATCATGGCGGCGGGTAAATAGATCAAAGAACAAAGCTGTCCGGGCCTATATTACTGATAAAATAAAACACTGGTATGATTATTCATCTGAAATGATTGGTCTAACTGGTTTTTATATGTGGGATGTAGTAGCAGTTGTTTATATGATAGCTCCGGAAATCTTCCCCTATAATAAAAGAAAATTTGTATCCACCGTTGAAGATTTAAAAATTGGTCAGATTAAAACAGAAAAAGCAGAAGGAAAACTGCAGGATGCTGGAATTATCAACCTGCCTTCAACAATTCTTGATACTAAGAGGTTTAAGGATCTTGTTTTTTCTGCCTGGGATCAAATAGAAATTATTCCGGAAGGTTATAGCGATGCTGAATAAAAAATTTATACCTCTGCCAGACGCTGGGAAGAATATGGTGTTCTAAAAACAATTATTTTGATGCATAAAATAAAAATTTTATATTTGCTGGGCTGGAGTCCAGCAAAATTAAAAGCCATATATCGTGATGCGCGATAGTTTAAATAAGACAGGAGGAGATTATTTTGCAGGCTTCATTAGTGCTTATGAGTAGAGCTCCAATAGCTGGGAAAACCAAGACAAGGCTAGAAAGCCATTTGACAGCAGAAGAATGCGCTGATTTACACAGGGCTTTTTTAAAAGATATTAATTCTAAATTTTTGAATTTAAAAGGAGTTTATTCTCGACTGGATCTATATTTAAGCTATACACCGGAAGTAAATCAAAATCTATTTAAAGATTTAATTGACACTGATTTTATTCGGATTCCTCAGCGTGGAAAAAATTTGGGTGAGAGGATGTATAATGCTGTTGCTGATGCCTATCAAAAAAGCAGATTGCCTGTAATTATTACCGGCTCAGACCTTCCCCTCCTGGCTCTTGATATTTTTACAGAAGCACTTGCAGGTTTAAAAGAACGGGATATTGTGATTGGTCCTTCTGATGACGGAGGCTATTATCTTTTAGGTATGAAAAAACCAGAAAAGTCACTTTTTAATTTTGAAGGTTGGGGAAATCAATCAGTTTTAGAGAGGACTATTAAAGAGGCTAGCCGGCATAATCTGAAAAGTCATTTCTTACCGGAAGCATCAGACGTTGACACTTTTAAGGAATTACTTGACTTAAGATCAAAATTAATTAACATAAATTCAGATTTAAATTATCCACATAATACAAAAAAAATTATCGATAAAATTTTTGCTTATAAATAGTGATGGAGGTAAATTGTATGTCTTTTAAGGATCAATTAACAATGGATTTAAAGAAATATATTAGAGATAGAGATTTTATGGTTAAAACAGGGATTAGTCGGCGGGCTGAATTAAACTTCTTAGCCCAGGGTGAATATAATATTAACTATTTAATTGAAGATGAGGATGAAAAATATGTACTGAGGGTTAATCTCGGCAGTCAGATAAACCTTGATGATTAGATAGGATACGAGTTTTCTGCCCTGCAGAAACTTGCACCTTCTGGAGTAACTCCAAGGCCTTTTTATTTAGATCAATCAAAAGAAAAAATAGACTATGGACTACTTTTGATGGAATATTTACCGGGGAGACATTTAGATTATCAGAAAGATTTAAAGGCAGCTGCTAAGGTTTTTGCTAAGATTCATAAATTAGATACGGCTGGAACTGAAAGGTTGATTAGAGAAGAAAAACCCCTTACAGCTATCTGGAATGAGTGTGATTCACTTTTAGATAGCTATTTTGATTCTGAGCTGGGAGATTCTAAAATCAAGAAATTCCTATTAAAAATGAAAGCTGACCTGGCTGAAAAAAAAGAACAGGAATCAGAATTAATGTCTTTTTTTCCTGAAGCAATAGTCAATACAGAGGTTAATTCAAATAATTTCTTAATTAATGATAAATTCGATCTTGCTTATCTGGTAGACTGGGAAAAGCCATTAGTTACCACCCCTCTGCAGGATTTAAGTCATTTTATGGTGCCGACAACTACCCTCTGGAAAAGTAATTTTATTTTCAACCAGGGAGAAGAAGAGGAATTTTTACATCATTACCTCAAAGAAAGAAAAATGGATTCGAGATATCATGAAGTAAAGGCTGCTTTAAAGCTTTTTAATCAGTTTTCAGCAATGAGAGGAATTTCCTGGTCGGCGATGGCCTGGGTGGAATATCAGACTACTGATCGAGAAATTAAAAATAAGGATACTTTTGAGACAATGGACAGTTATTTAAGACTGGATTTTTTAGAAATGCTTTTTCCAGATCTTGATTAATACAAATTTTAGAATTGGATAGTTAGAATTGTGGGGTGAAAGAATGAATTCATTATCAGAAGGGGATAAAAGAAATTTAATTGTAAGGCTGAGGCGGATTGAAGGTCAGGTTAGAGGTCTGCAGCGGATGATTGATGAAGAAAAATACTGTGTAGACATTTTAACTCAGATCAATGCCTGCCGGGGAGCTTTAAAAAAAGTAGCTCTTAAAGTTTTAGACCGTCATGTTAATGGCTGTGTAAAAAATGCTATTTCTCAGGAAGATGGAGAAGAAGAGATCATAGCAGAGCTGATGGATGTCATAGACAAATTTAGTGATTAAATTTATCCCCGCTTCTGGCGGGGTTTTTTTGAGGAGGAAATTATGTTAGCATTAGAAAAAATTATTGCTTCTTTAATTATGCCGCCGGGATTATTTGTATTAATCTTATTTATCCTGACTGTTTACTTATTCAAAAAATCAGAATCTAAGCTGATAAAACTTTTAGCTCTATTTATGCTCCTGCTGTTTTTTCTGCTTTCAACTGCCGCGGGGGTTCAGCTGCTGCTTCATCCGCTGGAAAACTATGCAGAGAAAATATCAGTTAATGCTTTTGAAAGACATCCAATAGTTGTTCTCGGAGGTGGCCTCAATTATTATTCCCGGGAAGAAGCTAAACCTTCCCTGCACAGTATGCAGAGATTAGTTAAGGGCTATCAACTTCACCGACGACTAAATACACCTCTGATTTATTCCGGGGGAGTTGCTATTGGCCAGGAGACAATCTCCGAAGCCGATGCTGCAGCAGAATTTTTGGAAAAACTGGGGATGGAAAAAGAATTTTATATAAGTGAAGACAGAGCCCAAACAACTTTTGAAAACGCAGCTTATTTAAAAAAATGGATTGATGAAAATGAAATTGAAAAAGTTTATCTTGTTACTTCAGCCTATCATACCCTGCGCTCAGCAGCTGTTTTTAAAGCTCAAAATATTAATTTTTTAGTAGTCCATTCAGGGTTTATCTATGACCACCAATTTAGCTGGCTTGATTATCTCCCCAATCGAGGGGCACTGACAGCTAATCTATCTGCACTGCATGAATGGGTCGGCTTAGTCTGGTATTATATTAGGGGGCGAATATAGTTAATTAGAGTAAATTTCACTATTTAAGCAAGGTATATTTAAGTCTGAGTAGATTATTTTGAATTAATTGCTCAACTTTAATGATATTTTAAACTTTTTCTGATAAACTATAAATGTATCTTAGAGAGAGTATTTAAAATTTAAGAGCAGAGAGTAATCAAATCTCTTTTTAAGTTAATTAGTGTTAAAAATTACTCTTAAGGAGCTTGATATTTTATGTCTAAAGATATGTTTAGCGAAAGAAAGAAAATTGATCTGCATATGCATACAACTGCTTCAGACGGTGCTTCCACACCGGCAGAACTTGTAGAAAAATGTATAGAGCTGGATTTAGAAGTTATAGCTGTTACTGACCATGATAATATGACTTCTGTTAAGGAAGTAGAGAAATTGGGCCGGCAAAAGGGACTTAAAGTTGTTCCGGGTATTGAAATTTCTACTTATAGAGGAGAAGCAGAATATCATATTTTAGGTTATTTTGTTGACCCTGAAAATGATGCCCTGCTTGGTTTAACAGAAGCTATTTTGGATTCTAGAGTTGAAAGAACTCATAAAATGATAGAAAAATTATCTGAGATGGGTTATCCATTAGAATTTGCAGATGTCAAAAAATATGCCACTGGAGTTAGTCTGGGGCGGCCGCATGTAGCTAGAGCAATGGTTGATAAAGGTTATATAGAAGAGATTGGTGATGCTTTTACTGAAGAATTTATTGCAGGTGGTGGAAAAGCATATGTTGAAAAGAAAAATGTACTGCCTGTTGAAGCAATAGCGGTTATTTTAAAAGCAGGCGGAATTCCTGTAATTGCCCACCCTTATATTATCAATCACGGAGAGGCTCTGGACAAAGAAGAAATAGCTCGTTTAAAAAATCTTGGTCTGAAAGGTGTTGAAGTTTATCAGACCAAACATAATGAAAAGATTACAAAAAAATATAAACAGATAGCAGAGGAACTTGATCTTTTAATAACCGGTGGTTCTGATTACCACGGAGAGAACTCACCTGGAATTTTACCCGGAGACAGAGGAATGACTGAAGCTGAATTTGAAAAGCTGGAAAGTTATGCCCATTCTGTGCTATAATAAATATCAGTTATTCAATAGTAGCTGATCATTTTTAAGATAAAGCCGGATTAAATTCCGGCTTTTTTCAAATGCAAATTATTAGTGAATTTGAGCTGCAGAGAGTTTTAAATACTGGGACAATATTATTTTATTATTTTAATAATCAAAAAGGAGTAGTGAGTAAAGAGAATGCATAATGTAACAATGATTGCTGGAGATGGAATTGGACCTGAAATTTCGGAGGCAGTAGCAGAAATAATTGCCGCTGCAGGAGTTGAAATCAACTGGGAGAGGGTAGAAGCTGGTGCAGGAGTTATGGATAAATATGGCACCCCTCTGCCGGAGGAAGTCTTTAAATCGGTTAGGAAAAACAAAGTAGCCCTAAAAGGTCCGATTACAACACCTGTAGGTAGTGGATTTAGAAGTGTTAATGTGGCTATCCGTAAAGAGTTAGATTTATATGCTAATGTGCGTCCGCTGAAGGTACATGCCAAAAAATTTGCCAAAGATGAAAATATTGATATGGTAGTATTTAGAGAAAACACCGAAGGACTTTATGTGGGTATTGAACATTATGTAGGGGACCAGGCGGCAGAAAGCATTAAAATTATCACCCGCAAGGCATCCCGCAAGATCACAGAAAGAGCTTTTGAATACGCAGTCCGGGAAGGCCGCAAAAAAGTAACTGCTGTGCATAAGGCCAACATTTTAAAGTTTAGTGATGGTCTCTTTTTAGAAGAAGCCCGCAAGGTTGCTGCCAAATATAAAAAGACTCACCCTGAAATAGAATTTGATGATAAGATTGTAGATAATATGTGTATGCAGATGGTTCAGTATCCTGAAGAGTATGATGTGCTTGTAATGCCTAATTTATACGGGGATATTGTATCTGATTTAGGTGCTGGTTTAATTGGAGGTCTGGGACTTGCTCCAGGAATGAATCTTGGTGATGAGATTGCAGTTTTTGAAGCAGTTCACGGCAGTGCACCTGATATTGCCGGTCAGAACAAGGCAAATCCGGTAGCCCTCTTATTTTCAGCAGTTTTAATGCTTAAACATCTGAATGAGCTTGAGGCAGCAGCAAGAATAGAAAAAGCAACTTCTGCAGTTCTCAATCAAGGTGAAGTCTTAACAGGTGATTTAGGCGGCAGTGCCACAACTGATGAAATTACTGAAGCAATTATTGCCGAACTATAATTAATATAAGCTTGCCCGGGATAGCGGGCACTGGATAAGAGAGGAGAGATAGTTAATGGAAGCTAAATTGGAAAATTTATTGGACTGTTTGGAAGGATATAAGAAGAAGGCAGTAGAGAGAAAAAATGCTTATGGACTGGACCCCCGTCCACTGGAGGCTGAAGAGGTTGAATCTCTTTTTGCCGGACTTAAAGTAGAAGGACTAGAAAAGGAAACTTTTGAGATATTTAAAAAGGAACAGTTAGATCAGCTTGTATTAAGGCTTTTAAGGGAAGAGGTTAAGCGCGGAACTTTTCCTGCTTCTTATGCTAAGGCTGATGGACTGACTGAAATTATAAAAGAAGCAAAAATTAGAGAAAAAGAAAATCCATATCTATCTGCAGAGCAGGCTCTTGAACTGCTGGCAGAGATGAAGGGAGGAGCAGCTACCTCCAGTTTGATTGATCTTTTTGCGAAAGAAATTTATAGAGATAAAATTACTGAGATTTTAAAGGGAACTGTACTTGTTACTCAGGCAGATTTTGAGCAGCTTGAAGAACTGGCAGCAGAAAACCCTTATTTTAAGAAGAAAATTGATGAACTGATGCTGAGCTGGGCTTACAGAGATTTTGCAGAAAATTGGGAGCTTGCTGATCAATATCAGGGAGTTTCACTCCGGGTCGGTGATAATATTACAACTGGTCATTTAAGTCCATCTAAAAACGCTAACAGCAGAACTGATCAACCCCGCCACGCTCAGTTTGTAATGGATGGTCGTGATGACGAAGAAAACCTGTGGGGACGTTTAAATAATTTAAAATCTAAAGCAGAAAAAACGGAAAGCGTCTTTTTCACAGCTGGAAAAGCTTTAGGTGAGGGATCTTCCCGTAAATCTGCTACTTATACCATGCAGCAGCTTTTAGGTGAACCGGTAAAAGGTGAACCTGAAAAGAAAAGAGGTGGGGTAGTAATTGCAAAAAGTTTTGCCCCTATTTTTAAAGAATCACTGGTGGCTTCGGGGATTCTACCGCTGGAAGCTGACACCACTGAAATTAAAGAGGGAGATAGTTTAAAAGTCAACTTAAATTCTAAAAAGCTGGTTGTTAATCCTGACTCAGAATCCGAATTTGAGCTGCAGATTAAACTGCCGATTGACTATAAAATGAAAAAGATCGCTGCCGGTGGAATGACTTACTTTGATGCCGGTAATGAGCTGCAGACAATGGCTCTAAGTTACTGTCAGGAAAATGGAATTGAAACAGGCGGTGTAAAAACACCTGCTGAAGAAAATGTAGTTGAAGAAGAAACAAAGCCGGCTCAAACACTTGCCCAAAAAATTGTAGCCTACAATCGTCTTGATGGTAAGGATACAATTCTGCCGGGAGAAACAGCCCAGGTTAAAATGAGAGGTGCTTTTTCTCAGGATACAACCGGGCCCATGACTATGGATGAATATCAATCAATGGCCGGGGGAGATTTTGGAGCTGAATTTGTTGTGCAGTCTCTCTGTCATACTGGTGAGTGTCCTTCCAGTGCTGAAAGAGATACCCATAAGTTTTTACATGATTTTGTAACCGAGCGCGGAGGTGTCTGTCTGCAGACAGGTGAGGGGATTATTCATACAATTGGTAACCGCTTTGTGCTGCCGACTGACGTAATTGTCGGTGGAGACTCCCACACCAGAACTCCAAGAGGAGTATCATTCCCTGCTGCTTCAGATATTGTGGCTGGAGTTATGAAATATGGTAAACAGGATCTGACTATGGATGAATCTGTTAAAGTTAAATTCACCGGCCGTCCACCAGCAGGGATTACTGCTCGTGACCTGGTATCTGCTCTGGTCATTTATGCAGAGAAAACTGTGGGTAAAGATATTTATAATGGCCGCATTATTGAAATGGAGGGTGTTGACTTCTTAAGCTCTGATGAGCGCTATATTCTAACAAATGCTGTTGCCGAAAGAAGTGCTTCAGCTGGAGTTGTACCTTCTGATCAGGTTACTGTAGAAACGATAAAGGAGAACCTGGAATATTTAAAGTCAAGGCCGGATGCTGAGACTTCTCCTTCGGTTAAAAATACTATTCAGGCAATTGAAGCGTATTTAGAAAATCCAGTTTTATTTAAGGCAGATGAGGATGCAGAGTATGCAGCCGAAATTGAAATTCCTCTGGAAGAACTTTCTGAACCATTAGTTGCTAAGCCCCATCACCCTGACAATGTTGCTCCAATAAGTGAAGTTGCAGGAGAGAAAATTGATGAGGTTTATATCGGCAGCTGTGTTGGGGGAGATTTAAAAAGTATTAAAGAGGCGGCAGAAGTGATTGCCGGTCACCAAATTCCTCAGTCAGTGAATGTAGTTGTCGGTCCTGCTTCCCGTGATATTTACGAGGAATTGATTGTGGATGGAACAATGGCTAAATTGACTCATGCAGGTGCAACAGTAATTATGCCGGGCTGTGGATTATGTATGGGTAACAAGCGGAGAATTGGCTCTGGTGCTACAGCCTTTACTACAACCACTCGTAATTATCAGTCCCGGATTGGACCTTCTGATTCTCGGACCTATCTCGGCAGCGCCCAGGTAGCAGGCTGTGTGGCTGTGCTGGGTCATATACCTTCTAAAGCAGAGTACTTTAAGCTGTATAAATAATGTACATGCACCGTGAACCACCCGATATATGTCGAAATATGCGGTGATTTAAGAAATTAGATAAGAGAAAGTAAACAGCAGCTAAGTTTTTTTAAGCTGCTGTCTTTCTTTAAAAAATATGACAGAAATCAGACTTGTAATTTAGAATAAACTTCTATATAATTAATAATCGTTGCATCAAAAATATCAGCTGTCTGTTGATTGAAATTTTATCAGCAGGCGGCTTTCTTTTGTTTTAACTTATAAAATTCTGAAAATAGAAGGAGCTTAAAAATGAGTCATTTACTAAATGATCTAAACCCAAAACAAAGAATAGCCGCAGAGACGCTAAAAGGCCCGGTTTTAGTTCTGGCTGGAGCAGGAAGCGGTAAGACCAGAACCCTAACTTATAGAACAGCCAATCTGATCAATAGTGGTGTAAGCCCCAAAAACATTTTAACTGTAACCTTTACCAACAGGGCTGCAGATGATATGAAAGCTAAAATTGGCAAATTGATTGGATCAGAGATTATAGATGAGATGAACCTCGGTACTTTTCACAGTATCTGCCTCAAGATACTGCGGGAAAATTTAAAGAAGGTAAATCGTTCTGAAGGTTGTTTGATTTATGATACTAATGATTCAATAGCTATAGTAGAAGACATTATTTTTGAATTTGGCCTGGAAGAGACTGAATATGATCCAAAGCTGGTCTTCAATATTATTTCTAAGGCCAAAATGGAACTCGTACTGCCGGCTGATCTGGTTGAGGAATATGCCCGGGGAGAAAATCAGGGTTCTGAACATTTTTATCAAATTGTGAGCAGAATCTATCAGGAGTATGAGCGGGTGCTGACAAATAATAACTGTTTTGATTTTAATGATTTGATTAAAAAGACGATTGAACTTTTAGAATCTGATTCAGAAATCCTGGCTAAATATCAGAATAAATTTAAGTATATCCAGGTCGATGAATATCAGGATGTCAACCATTCTCAGTATCATCTGGTTTCTCTGCTGGCCAGACCTCAAAATAATATTTTTGTGGTTGGTGATGACTGGCAGGGAATCTATGGCTTCCGGGGTGCTGATATCAGTAATATCTTAGAATTTGAGCATGACTATCCAGAAGCTAAAATTGTTAAGCTGGAGCGCAATTACCGCAGCTCCAATAATATTATTTCAGCCTCCAATCAACTGATAAACAATAACAGTCAGAATAAGGTTAAAGAAGCCTGGACTGAAGCTGACGATGGGGCTCCAATTTTTATAGCTCGAGCAGAAAGTCCTCTTGTTGAGGCAAAATATGTCTGTAAGCGGATTAATCACCTTGTTGATTTTTATAATTATAAATTAAGTGATATTGCTATTTTGTGCCGCAGCCATTTTCAATCGATGCAGCTGCAGAATCAGCTGCCAAAGTTTAGAATCCCTCATCAGCTGGTAGGAGGAGTTAGCTTTTTTGACCGCCAGGAAATTCGCTATTTTGTCAATTATCTTAAACTGCTGGTTAATCCTAATGACAGGCTGGCTTTAAAGCGGCTTTTTAGAATTGAGGTTCACGGGGTTGGAGAAATTTTGTTGAGTGAAATTAACAAATATGCCAGAGAGCACAATCTGAAAATTACTGATGTTTTTGAGAGTCCGACTCTTGTTAAGGGAATTGGAAATAACAAGGCGGCTAATATTATTGAATTTCAGCGGCGGGTTATTGACAGCATTTATGATCTGCGGGATGAAAAGCTGGCAATGCATAAAAAGGCTCTTGAGCTTTATCAGCGGGTAGATTTTGATCAAAATGTACTGGCAGAGCTTGACAGTCCAGAAGAGAGAAAAAAATATATGAACATGTTTTTAGAGGATATGGCAGATTTTCAAAAAAATAATCCCGGGCGAGGACTTTATGATTATTTATTGATTAACAAATTGATTTCAGATAAGGATATTAGCGAAGATACTCAGGAAAAGGTCAAAGTAATGACTGCTCATTCAGCCAAAGGACTTGAATTTCCAGTTGTTTTTATTATTGGAGCAGAGGAAGAAGTCTTTCCTCATCTAAAAAGTCTGGAAGAAAAGGCAGCAGGTTCAAATCCCTATGCTGTAGAAGAAGAGCGGAGGCTCTTTTATGTAGCAATGACCAGAGCTGAAAAATTACTCTTTATATCATTTTCAAATCGCAAAGTTTCCGGAGAACAGGGGCAGTACAAGCAGATTGTTCCTTCCAGATTTTTATATGAATTGCCTGAGCAGCGGCTTGATTTTACCAGTGTAGAAAGCAAAAAAGGCGGTTCCGGGATTCAGATGCGAAAAAATGTCGAAGTTATATAGGGCATTGTTCTTTATTTCACTATAACCAGGTACAAAACGGCCGTTTTGTACCTGGTACCAACAAAGTACTTGACAGATTTAAAATTGAGTGATAAACTACTATATAACTTAAAAAGAAAATAAAAATCATCAAGAGCGGTGGAGGGACTGGCCCTTTGATACCCGGCAACCTACTTAAAGTCTTTAGTAAGGTGCTAATTCCAGCATTTCCAGAAGGGAATGATAGATGAGAGGCAATCAAATCCTCTCAGGAGGATTTTTTTCATTTCTAACTGCTCTTGATATTTGGAGCAGTTTTATTATTTTTTAAAGGGTGATTAGTATTGATTAAAATTGAAAATTTAACTAAGCACTATCATGCAGCTCAGGGAAAAGTTGAGGCAATCAATGGACTCAACCTGGAAGTTGCTGATGGTGAGATATTTGGAATGATTGGACCCAGTGGTGCAGGGAAGAGTACTTTGATTAGAATGCTCAATTTACTGGAAGAGCCTACTTCTGGAACTATAAATATTAATGGTACAGATCTGACAGAACTCAGCTCTCAGAATTTAAGAGCTGCCAGGCAGAAGATTGGTATGATTTTTCAGCACTTTAATCTTCTTTCTTCAAGAACTGTCCTGGGGAATGTAGCTTTTCCACTTGAAATTGCAGGAGTGGGAAAAAAGAAAAGACGTCAAAAAGCAAAAGAATTAATTGAACTGGTCGGCCTGGAAGATCGGGCAGATCATTATCCAGCTCAGCTTTCTGGAGGTCAGAAGCAGAGGGTAGGTATTGCCAGAGCTCTGGCAAATGACCCTGATTTACTTTTGTCGGATGAAGCGACCTCATCGCTTGACCCGGAAAGTACTAAATCTGTACTTGAACTTTTAGGCAGAATTAGAGATGAGATGAACCTGACAATTATTTTAATTACCCATGAGATGGGAGTAATTAAAGATATTTGTGATCGAGTTGCTGTTTTAGAGGCTGGAGAAATTATTGAGGAAGGATCAATAATTGATATTTTTTCAAAGCCGCAGAAAGCGCTGACCAAAAAGTTTATCAGTTCAGTTATTGATTTTGATCTGCCGGAGCGCATAGTTAAATATGTTAGAAAAGAAAGACCGGGAGAATTAATTAGAGTTTCCTTTGTGGGAGAAAAGACACATGACCCCTATATTTCTGATCTGGTAAAACATTATTCAGTTGACGCAAATATTTTATATGGAAATATTGATGAAATTCAGGGTGTTCCTTTTGGTACTCTGGTGCTTGATTTAGAAGGGCAGCTGACCAATATTGAGGAAAGTATTGCCTATCTAAAGAGTCAGGATTTAAGAGTTGAGGTGTTGGATAATGTTTAATTTTATTACAGATTTAGCCCGCTACAATGATTTAATGATTAGCGGTTCTTTAGAAACTTTATACATGGTGGCAATGTCATTATTTTTTGCGATAGTAGGAGGAATTCCACTTGGTATTTTAACTACAATCACCAGACAGGGCCATATTTTACCCAATAAACCGTTAAATTTTATTCTTGATGGAATAATTAATATTGGGCGATCGATTCCTTTTATTATTCTAATGGTAGCAGTTATTCCCTTTACCAGAATGATAGTTGGGACTTCAATTGGCACCAATGCAGCGGTAGTTCCACTTTCTCTGGCAGCAATTCCATTTATGGGAAGAGTCACTGATAATGCGATTTTAGAAATTGATCAGGGAGTTGTCGAATCAGCTCAGTCGATGGGAGCCAGCCCCTTACAGATTGTATTTAAAGTTTTATTACCAGAATCACTGCCGGCGATTATTCTCGGCCTGACTCTGACAGCAATTAGTCTGGTAAGTTATTCAGCCATGGCTGGAGCAGTTGGTGGGGGTGGTCTCGGCGATATCGCTATCCGCTATGGGTACCAGCGTTTTCAGCTGGCTATTATGCTGGAGACTATTGTTATTTTGGTAGTTATGGTGCAGTTAATTCAATTTTTTGGTAATCAGATAGCTTCATTTTTTGATCACAGAGCCTAAGTGGTAAAATATTTACTATTATCATGTTTTGATTTAGAATAACATAAGATAGAAGAGAAGCGTGGAATTATTTCTGACAAAATATATAGTGTCAGAATTAATTTATAAATTTATAACAAGTAGAAGAGGAGAGATAATTATGTTAAAGAAAACAATTTTGATTTTAGCAATTTTGACTTTCGTATTTGCTGGTGCTGTTCAGGCTGATGGTCACCTGCTTAAGATTGGGGCAACACCACTGCCGCATTCGGAAATTCTTGAGTTTATTAGAGAAGATCTGGAAGCTGAAGGTATTGAACTGGAAATAGTAGAGTTTACTGATTATGTAACTCCAAACATTGCTTTAGATGACGGCAGTATTGATGCTAACTTCTTTCAGCATGTACCATATTTAGAACAGTTTAACGCTGATCGTGGTCTAGATTTAGTTTCAGCAATTAAAGTTCATGTGGAGCCAATAGGATTATATTCTGATAAGTACACAAGCTTAGATGAAATTCCAGAGGGTTCTTCAATTGCCCTACCAAATGACCCTTCAAATGAAGGTAGAGCTTTAATCTTACTGCACAATGAAGGAGTTATTACATTAGATGATCCAGAAAACTTGAACGCCACTCCAATTGATATTGTAGAAAATCCTAAAGATCTACAATTTGAGGAACTGGAAGCAGCTCAATTACCAAGGGTCTTACCTGATGTTGCAGGTGCAGTTATTAATACCAATTATGCTCTGGAGGCTGACTTAAACCCTCTGGAAGACGCTTTAGTTATGGAGGGTAGTGATTCACCATATGTTAACGTAATAGCAGTTCGCAGTGGTGATGAGGACAGTGAAAAGATTAATACTTTAGCTGAGATTATTCAGTCAGAAGCTGTTAAAGAATTTATTTTAGAAGAATATGAAGGTGCTGTTGTACCAGCATTTTAATCTCGGTCTAAATTGTAATTTAATAATGATTAGCAGAAGGAGCAGTTTTCGAACTGTTCCTTTTTTGTTTTTCACTAAAAAATGTTGTATAATAATCATTAGAAAGTAGAAAAAATGAGGTGGAAATAATGAGTAAAAGCCTGGCAACTGTAGTAAATATAATTCGTTTAATGAAGGATTCGGATGTTAAGCTGAGTAAAAAGGCGCTTTTTTTAGTACCTGTTGCCTACCTTATTTTTCCTTTTGACCTGGTGGGTGATTTTTTTCCAGTTTTAGGTCAATTGGATGATATTGCAGTCTTTGTTTTGATGTGGCCAATTTTAAAAAATTTACTTGCTAAATATCAAAGTGGCGATCCAGATATAGAGAAAGAAAAAAAGGATCCGGATGCAATAGATATTGATGATTATACTGTAGAATAATTTTTTTCACTAGCATTGCATAAAAATATTTAAGCATTGTCAAATTTAAGTTATTGAGAACATATACTATCTACAGAATATTCAGTCACTACCTTATCCTTT
>NZ_QAXS01000051.1 GCF_003053565.1 Halanaerobium saccharolyticum
TTAAGCTATGAAAACCATAGTTTAGTTAAGTGCGTCTGAAATCTGGGAGCTGGATAATTTATTTAACTGGTTATCTAAATTAAGACTAAATATTTAATTTTAATAGATTGAAATGATTTTTTAACGGCAAAAATCTAAAAAGAACTACTTTAACTTTTTACTTGCCGAATTCAAGTTTAATAAAATCTCTACTAATATCTTATTCTTCAAAAAGAAATCTAATCCTTTTTCAGCTCTATTCCAGCATTTTATTAAAGGAAAAGTAATAATTTTGCTGAATATAAATAATAGATAATGCCTAAAACATAAGGAGGCAGCTTATGAAAAGTATAGAGGATTTTAATTTAAAAGAAATTACTGAAAAAAGAGAGTATCAGAAGTCTCCGGAAGCATGGGATGAACAGATCTTTTATTTTCTGCTTGTAGACAGATTCGCATCTGAAAAAGAATATCCCCTCTATGATCAAAAAAATGATTATGAAAATGCCTTAAAAACTGAGGCAGCCAGACAGAAGTGGCTGGAGAGTGGAGAAAAATGGATTGGTGGCACCTTAAAAGGAATAACAGATAAGCTGGACTACCTTAAAGAACTGGGAGTGAGTGTGCTCTGGATCAGCCCGGTCCTTAAACAGCCAGTTTACTCAGAAAATTATCACGGCTATGGAACCCAGAATTTTTTAGAGATTGATCCTCATTTTGGCACCAAAGCTGAGCTCAAGAAGTTGGTTGCTGAGGCTCACAAAAAGGAAATCTATATTATCCTGGATGTAATAATCAACCACACAGCTGATGTGCTGCTTTATGATGCAGAAGATGCCTTCTATACCGGTCAGGAGTATCCGGTTAAAGCTTTCAGGGATAAAGATGGGAAAGCAGTTGTTGATCCAAATAATCCTGACTACAGCACTACCTGGCCTGAAGGGGGAGTCTGGCCTCAGGAAATTTTCAATTTAGATACCTTCAGCAAAAAAGGTTATATTAGAAACTGGGACAGCGATCCAGAATTTAGGGAGGGAGATTTTTTCTCTTTAAAAAATATCAATACTGGTTCTGGCAGGGTAGATGATTATAAGCCTTCTGAAGCCCTAAAAGTTTTAACAGAGTGTTATAAATACTGGATAGCTTATGCAGATTTAGACGGTTTTAGACTGGATACAGTAAAACATTTAGATCCAGGTGCTGTCCGCTTTTTTGTCACAGAAATTAAAGAATTTACCCAGACTCTGGGTAAAAAGGATTTTTATATCTTAGGAGAAATTACAGGTGGGATGGAATTTGCAAAGTCCATCTGTGAAAACACAGGTCTTGATGCAGCACTTGGTATCAATAAAATCCCGGAAATTCTTGAAAATGTCGCCAAGGGATATTCCGCAGCCGAAAACTATTTTTCTATTTTTACCAATTCTCAGGTTTTAAGTGAAGGTGAAAATCAGTGGTATCATAAAAGAGTTATTACAATGTTTGACGACCATGATATGGTATATAAACCAAAACACAAAGAGCGTTTTACAGCAGATAAAAAAACAGCTCCTCTTTTAAAAAATGCAGTCTTTTTAAACTTCTTTACTGCCGGAATTCCCTGCATCTATTATGGAACTGAACAGGGTTTTGACGGTAGTGGAGACCACGACAAATATGTTAGAGAATCAATGTTTGGGGGAGAATTTGGTGCCTTCAGAACCAGAAACAGAAGCTTTTTTAACAGTGAACATCCTGTGTATCAGGAGATGAAAAAACTGGCTGAACTTAGAAACGAGTATATCCACCTCAGATTGGGCCGGCAGTATTTAAGAGAAATATCAGAGATAAAAAATAAGGATTTTCACCTTCCCCGGGCAGATCAAGCAAGGTGCAGAGAAATTATTGCCTGGTCAAGGATCTTCAGTCAGGGTGAATTTCTATTAGCAGTAAACTGTGATTTAGATAAAGCTCAAAAAGTCAAAGTCTTAATCGACAGTGAAATTCATCTGCCCGGCGAAAAATT
Organism: Halanaerobium saccharolyticum; assembly: GCF_003053565.1. Taxonomy (GTDB): domain Bacteria; phylum Bacillota; class Halanaerobiia; order Halanaerobiales; family Halanaerobiaceae; genus Halanaerobium; species Halanaerobium saccharolyticum_B. The sequence goes on from NZ_QAXS01000051.1 coordinate 1,985, forward strand.
CATCTGTGTTTACTCTTCTGCTGCAGAGAAAATTGGGGAAGAACTTGAGGTGAAAGCAGCTGATCAGGGTAAAAATTATCTGGAAATAGCTGTCCCGGCAAAAGGAAGGGCTATTTATAAATCCTTATAAGCTGCAGCTTATTCTAATGCTGCATACTGATCCAGTTCTTTTTTGATATCCAGCATCTGCTGGTCGAGTTTTTTGATCATTTCGGCAGACTCCTTCAATTTCTCCGGAATCTCATCTGGAGCATCATTTTTGTATTTATAATAGATCTTATGTTCCAAACTGGCCCAAAAATCCATGGCAATTGTTCTAGTCTGAATTTCAACTTTAGTCATCCGGGCCTGACTGCTTAAAAAGATCGGCAGCTGAATTAATAGATGCAGGCTCCGGTAGCCATTTTCTTTCGGATTTTTGATATAATCTTTGACCTTTAAAACCTCAATATCATCCTGAGATTTGATCATTTCTAAAATCTTATAAATATCATCGGTAAAAGAGCAGATAATCCTGATTCCAGCTATATCATTGATCTTAGTTTTAGCATTTTCAATGTTGACCTCATAGCCTTTGCGCTCCAGCTTTTCTATAATGCTGTCAGGTTTTTTAACTCTCGTTTTAATATGCTCAATTGGGTTGTGATCATGAATTATTTTAAATTCGTTATTTAAAATTTTAAGTTTGGTGTTTACTTCTTCGATTGCTGACTCATGGATAAAGATCAGCTCCCGCCATTCTTTAAAACCATACTGGTCTGCTATGTTCATCAGCTGTTCTTTATTGATATTAGATTCCATTTATTCCACTCCTAGATATGCTTAGAAATTTTAATATTAATATAGTTCAATTATAACAGTTAAAACTTAAAAATAGATTAACTTTTCTTATTTCTGAGCCGCATTTTCTGCAATTTTAACAATCAATTCAGCTGCTTTTTTCATATTTTCTACCGGAATAAATTCAAATCTGCCGTGAAAGTTATAGCCTCCTGCAAATAAGTTGGGAGTTGGCAGTCCCATATAGGAAAGTCTCGCACCATCTGTTCCACCTCTGATAGGCTTAATATCCGGAGTTATCCCCAGCTCCTCCATTGCTTTTTTGGCAAGCTCAATTATCTCAAAATGAGGCTCAATTTTTTCTTTCATATTGTAGTAGCTGTCTTCTATCTTGACTTCAATTACATTTCCATATTTATTATTTAAAAAATCCACCACCTGCTGCATTAAGGCCTTCTTGTTTTCAAAACCTTCTTTGGAAAAATCTCTGATAATATAACTTGATTCAGTATAATCTACACTACCATCGATATCAATTAAGTGATAAAAACCCTCATAGCCTTCAGTATGTTCCGGTGCTTCTGCAGTCGGCAGCATAGCATCTAATTCCATCGCGATTTTCATTGAATTAACCATTACATTCTTAGCAGTACCTGGATGAACATTTTTACCCTGTATTTTTAGATCAGCAGAAGCTGCATTAAAGTTTTCATATTCCAGTTCTCCCAGTGGTCCCCCATCAAGTGTATAGGCAAAATCTGCTCCAAAGGCTTCTACATCAAAGTGGTCTGCTCCTCTGCCAATTTCTTCATCAGGTGTAAAGCCGACCTTAATTAATCCGTGCTTGATTTCAGGATTTGAAATTAAATAATCGAGTGCAGTTAGAATTTCAGCTATCCCTGCTTTATCATCAGCACCCAGCAGGGTTGTTCCATCTGTGGTAATTAGAGTTTTACCTTTTAATTCTTTTAGGGCTGGAAACTCAGCTTCAGTCAGGCTGTACTGATCATTTAATTGAATCTCTCCTCCCTGATAATCTACCAGCTGGGGATTAGTCACCTGACCATCTAAATCAGGACTGGTGTCCAGATGGGCTATAAAGCCGATAGTTGGAACTTCCTCAGCTGTATTAGAGGGCAGCTCTGCATAAATATATCCATTTTGATCCTGCTTAACATTTTCTAAACCTAATTCATTTAATTCTTTCACTAAAAGTCTGCCAAGTTCGAGCTGCCCTTTGGTACTGGGAACAGTCTCTGAATCAGCATCAGACCTTGTATCTACTGCTATATATCTTTTAAATCTTTCTACTATTTTACCCATCATATTCATCTCCTGTTTTAATTTTATTTTGGTTAGTTCTAAAAATTTTTAATAACAAATGAGTTTTTCACTCTTGAATTTAGATCAGACTGCTATTACAGCCTAACTAATATTATTCTGTAAAAAGAAATTAATTCCTTTTAAAATGCTCATTAAATTATTTTTAAAAATAAAAAGCTCTCCTCGTTTAGAGAAGAGCAATTGGTCACTCATCATTATCTATTTTTTCCAGTCTACACTCTCTCCTCCAGCCAGTTTAGAATATCATTAATCACTGTTTCTTTTTCTTCCGAATTTAAGATTTCGTGGTAGAGTTCAGGATAGGTTTTTAGGCTTTTATCTTCAGCAGCAATTAAATCATAGAACTTTTCGGAACAGCTCGGATCAACTATCTTATCTCCCTCACCGTGCAGGATTAGAACCGGGTACTCGTACTGAGCCAGATTTTCAACCAGCCAGGGTATTCCGTCATCGATAAAGACAACCTTCATCAGTTTTAAAGTAGTAAATTCAGAAACATAGGGGTCCTTTTTGTAGTCATCAACTACATATTCTGATCTGGAAACAAATTTACCCAGCTCATTGGGGAGCTTCATCTCTGGATTATCCTCCAGGCTCAGCTCTTCTAATTCTTTGAAGGCCTCAAGCTCATTGGTCGCTGCAGCACTTAAGATCTGTCCGGTCAGTTTATTTGGATATTTAACCCCATAGCCGGCAGCAATAAAACCACCCATACTGTGGCCGAGCATGAAAATTGGCAGCTCAGGATTTTCTTTTTTGACCAGTTCATAAACTGTATCCGCATCATCTAAATAGGTATTGAAATCCTCAATATAGGACTGAGCACCATCAGATCTGCCGTGGCCGCGATTATCAAAGCGGTAAACTGAAAAACCTTCTCCATTCAACCTGCCGGCAAAATAATCATATCTGCCCTGATGCTCATTTAAGCCGTGGACAATGATCACCACAGCCTGCGGATCATCAACCAGATCCCGGCGCAGAAAGAGCTTCTGAGAATCAAAAGTCTCAATAAATTCAGTGTTGTGCATTATAAAACCTCCTTATATTTTTAATTAGTTAAAATGTCCAGTTCAGCCCCAGACTGATATTTGTATATTCCTGTTCTGCTTCATAATAAATATCTCGTATTATAGTTCCATCAGAGTGAAATTGATTCTGGCTTCCTTCAACCTCAGTCTTATTATAGCCGACATCCAAAACCAGACTTGCTGCTGAAGTTAGATTATAACTTGCCCTGCCGTTGACCAGAATTGAATTTCCTTCTCCCTCTCCTTTAACCGTCATATCACTTTGCAAATAATTATTTTCATCTTTCATTCTGACCCAGTCGGAATAGGCAGCACTTAAAATTAAATCAAATTTGTCGTTATTTTTAGTCTTCAAATCAAAACCGAGATAGGGAATGTCATATTTAGCCTGATAGTTAACATTCCCCCCTTCATAATTAGTAGTTTTTCCTTCCGGTTCATCAGTAGCATCAGTTAAATAGGTTCTTTTTAAATCATAAGATAAAAGATCATAATTATCCTGCTTATAACCTAAATGCAGAGTATAGTCGAGATTGTCTGATGCTCTGAGCCACTCGTTTCTGATTTTAAAATCCCACCTGATGATATCCTTTACTTCTGTGGGAGAAGTACCAATTACATCTTTATTATTGATTCCGGTAGTATAGAGCCAGTCGGAGTCTTTAAAAGTTCCAGCATCATCACTTAAGTTCTTTTCTAATTTGAGAGAAATCCCACCAATATTAAGCTTCGGCATAGTTAGATTATTTTTATAGCTTAAATTGATCATCTCCACAGCAAGGGGAAATTCCAGCCGACTTTTAAAGCCATAATTTAACTGAGCGGTATCAATATCACCTATACTGTATTCTGTATAACCATCTCCAGCCCCGATGCCGAGCTCAAACTGGTGCTCTAAACTCTGAGCTAAAACTGCTGTCTTAAAAGCTGAAAAGAGCAAAACTACCAGAAGTAAAATTATTATTGTTTTATTCATCATTCATCTCTCCCTGAATATATATTTTTATTTCAAATTCATCTTGAGATTTCGGATCTATTCAATCTAAAAAGCCGCTTAAATCCGAATAAAATTATATCTCTAAAAAATATTCTAGCTTTCTACCCGATCTCTCCCCTCTGCCTTAGCTTTATATAAGAGGTCATCTGCCCTTTTTATCAGCTGCTGACTGCTTTCTTTTTCAAATTGAACCGCTCCAAAACTTGCTGTCAGCTTAAAATCTCGACCAGTAACTTCTGCATTTTTTATCTTCTGACGCAGTTTTTCTGCCACCAGAGCTGCTTTTTTCAAATCTGTTTCCGGTAAAATAACTAAAAATTCTTCTCCACCATAGCGGCCGACTAAATCCAGCTTTCTTGTGTTCCGCTGCAGAATAGTGCCTATCTTTTCTAAAACCTGATCCCCGAACTGATGGCCGTAGCTGTCATTAATATCTTTGAAAAAATCCAGATCCAGCATCAGCAGTGAAAGCTCCCTTTTATATCTTCTGCATTTTTCTAATTCAACTTCTAAAAGGTCCAAAATCCGTCTTCTGCTGAGCAGCCCTGTCAGGTCATCTGTGATTAACATTTTTCTTAACTCTTTAGTTCTCTCTTCTACTTTTTCTTCTAATTCCCTGTTTAATTTCTCGATCCGCTGCCTTTCTTGATGTTTAGAATAAAAGACAAACAGCAGCACTACTATCACCAGACTCAAAAATATTAAACCCCAGTATAGAAACTGATAATTTCTCTCCCAGAATGGCTGCGGCCGGTTTATTATTTCCCTGTCCGCAGGAAGTTCGGCCTGGCTGATTTTATACTTCTGCAGCTGATTATAATCAAAATAATATTTGCTGCTGATATCATCAACTATTTGGCCGCTGAAATCATTTTCTCCACTGATAATATCCTCTGCCATTAAAGCAGCCTGCCGTCCCTGCTCCTGAGCAGATATCAGCTTGCCGCCCACTATTCCCTTACCGAGATAAAAATCCCAGGTGCCGTAAATTGGATTTTGGCTGACTTCCCTGATCTTCTCAATTCCCTGGTTGTAGGAAATAAAATTGCCGTTCTGATCTCGATTCAATACCAGCAGATAAATTACATTATTTTGATCCATTTTAAGCAGTCTGTTCTGCAGTTCAGGAATGGTAAAAGAATCCCAGATTTCATAATTGAGCCGATCCTCGTATTCTGTCAAAATCAATTCGAGTTCTGCTTTGATATTTTTGCCGGTCAGAGTCCGATCATTGATGATAATTAGTTTATTTAAAGCAGGATGTAGTTTTAAAATCAAATCGAGATTAGCTCTGTGTTCGGCTTTTTCTACCAGCCCACAAATATCCTGCTGATCTTCTAAAAAATTTTTATTCAGGTTATTGACTCCACAGAATATTACCGGGGCTTCCGGGTATAATTCCTCCCCGTATTCAATTATAAAGTCGAAAGCTGCATTATCAGAAACTATGATTGCATCAAAATCAATAATTCTGGCTTTTTCCCGGTAGAGTGAAATCAACTTGTCATAGTATTCCTGGCTGAAGTTTCTTTTGGTATCCAGATATTCATAATAGATTTTGACCTCATTCTGATAGGGAAAAACGGACCTGATTCCCTCAGAAATCTGATCAGTCCACTCCAGGCCCTGATGATAGGAGTGCAGTACCAGAATATCTTTTTCAGCAGCTGCTGCTGCCGGCAGTAATAAAATTAGTATGATTAAGAGTAAAAATATTATGAAATTTTTAATTTTAATCACCCCTATCATCTAAAGCTTATTGATCTTCTACAATTTTTTGATAAAGCCTATCTGTATCCTCTTTTGTACAGAGCTCAGTCCCCGGAGTCATTACAGCTGCAGAACCGGCAGCCAGTCCATAGTAAAATGAATTTTTTAGGCTCTCTCCCCGGGCCAGGCTCAGAACTATACCGGCTACCATACTGTCTCCTGCTCCTACCTTGCTTTTGATGGGAACAGTTGGCGGTCTTTTAAACTCAGCCTGCTGATCACTAACCAGCAGAGCCCCTCCGGCACCTATAGAGATTACAATCACCTGACAGCACCTGTCTTTAACAAATTTTAAGGCCGCTTCTTTAATTTGATCTTCATCCTTTAACTCCCTGCCCACCAGGTCCTGAAATTCTCCCAGATTTGGCTTGATTAAATAAACTCCTTCTTCGATCACTGACTTTAGAGGCGGGCCAGAAACATCAACTATTACCTCTGCCCCTTTTCTTTTAGCCAGGGCTGCCATCTCTGCATAAATATCAGTACTTACTCCCTGGGGAATACTGCCGCTGAGCACCAGATAATCGGGAAAGGGATCAAGTTCAGTTAAAGTTTTAAAAATTTTATCATATTCTTCTGCAGTAATTTTTGGACCGGGCATGCCAAATCTGTACTGCTGATTGGAAGTCTTCTCATTGATAATCAGGTTTTCCCTTGTTTCTGCCTCAATCTCTATCGCCCCGGTATTTAAATTTTCTTGAGCCAGCAGTTCTGCAAGTTTTTTACCGGTAAAGCCCCCGGAGGTGTAGAGAAGCAGGGAGCTGCCTCCGAGTTTTTTAACTGCTCTGGAGACATTAATTCCGCCACCACCAGGTTCAAATTTGGGCTGGTCACAGTAGAGCTTATCCTCTGCTTTAACATGTTCAACACTGGAACTTTTATCAACAGCCGGATTTAAAGTAAAGGTTACTATCTTTTTCATCTGGGCTCCTTTCTAAAACTGTCCCTAAAAAATTTAAATTATTCAGTTCCCTCTCCATGGGCATAACGGCTGGCAGCTGCGGAAGCAATACCGGCCACTAAATCATCGAGAAATGTATTAACTCGACCGTCCTCTTTGGTGTCCAGCTCCTTAATTATCCCGGATTTTGCCTTATCCAGATAGCCGTAACTTGTAAGGCCGATAGTACCGTAGAGGTTGACAATTGAAAGCGGCAGAATCTCGTCAATCCCGTAAAGACCCTCATCAGTATCGATAATACTCTGAATCGGCTCCGGCAGCTTTTTCTGCTCTGCCAGCTCATCGATTGCCACCCCGGTTAAAATTGCGTGTGCCACCTCTCTTTTCTTTAAAACTGAATCCACATTTTCTATACATTCCTCCAGAGTAATCTCCGGGTTATATGACTCCTGCAGCTTTTTGACAAGTTCTGCAATATCTTCAACTGTTACCCCTCTCTTATTTAAAACTTCTATTGATTTCTGGTATAATTCTTTCATTGATTCGTTCATTATCTTCCTCCTTCAGTTGAAAATAAACTATTTTTTCTGGATCCTGCACTGACTGCAGCAGTTTTCTGCCGCTGAAAAATAATCCAGATTATTATTTATCCTTCTATTATTAATATTAGCCGCCAGAAAGAATTTTCCTTTAAAAAAAATCCCCTGCAGAACCCAGAGGCTCTAACAGAGGATTTAAACCAGCTATTCAATTTATTCAGTATTTTTATTTAAACATCTCTTCCAGTTCTGACAGGTCTTTTTTTGCTTTAAAAGAACCTTCTTCAGCCAGCACCTTTAGATAATAAATTATTTCAGCAGCGTTTTCTGAGCCGGATTTAAAATCAAAAGTAACCCGTTTTAAAAACTTTTCTACAGCCTCCGGAGTCTGCCCCATAATATCAAAGCTCTCCTCGGCTGATTTTTTCGGATCCTCGTTAATTTCTCTGATTGCTTTTGCTATTTCTCTCATAAAAAGCTCCACAATCTCCGGGTGCTGGTCAGCAAATTCGTCCTTAAATACCAGACCGGCATTGGGAAGTTTACCTGCTTCCGGATGGATTTCCTGCCAGAGGTCCTTATAGGCAATGGAAACCACAGCATCTTCTGCCTCTTTGAGGGCAAAACTAGCCTCCGGCTCCCTTAAGAGCACAGTATCAATTTCTCCCCGCACAAATTTAGCCTTCAGTTCTTCCGGACGACCAAAGGGCTGGCCGAAGACAAAATCAAAATCATCAGGATTATAGCCTTTTTTCTTCATCAGATATTTAGTAACTCCAAAGGGAGGTGTTCCCTTGGCCAGCGGCACGTGAATCTCGTGTCCCTTTAAATCGCCAAAGTTATCAGCCTGGTAGCCCCGGGTTAAGAGATAGAAATTATCCCAGACATTGACTGATTTCATCCGCAGGTCGATCCCGTTGAGGTAGAGCTTGGCTGCTGCTACAACTGCCGAAAAAGTAATATCCGCCTTTCCGTTCATCAGCCAGCTCATATGACTTTCTGCCTTATCCCACATTTTAAGCTCTTTAATTTCAATTTTATCCATCAGCTCTTTTGACTTTAAAAGCTTCATGATAATTGGATAGACAACCGGAGTTGCCGACTGAATTACAACCAGCACCTTGTCTCCAGCCTGATGCTCTTCTGCCTCAGAATTCTCAGTTTCTTTTTTATAAAAATATATTTCAAATTTAAAATCATTGATCTGCTCGGTGTAGTGCTCAAAACCGAGAGAGTTAAGCATATTAATTAAGGGGATCGGTTCAAAAATCTGGACCAGTTTAAAACCCTCTCCCGCCTTTAAAGACTGTGCTTTTTTCATAATATCAGCCAGCGGATCTTCTTCACTGCCGATAACATTCATTTCCTTAAACTCTGCGCGGTCACTCAGCCACTCAGGCTGCTCATTCTTTTCTGTTTCAACTAAAATTTCTGCATCAATACATTCCGGAAAGCTGGCAGCCAGTTCTTCTTCCATCCCAATTACCTTATTTAGAGTGTGCAGAACCTCACAGGTCGAAAAACCACCCATTTTGGCAATATCTTTGACTCGAGCGAATTTTCCCACGGTATTATAGACCATCTTATTATCAAGTTTTGAAAATTTCGGTGACATTTCCTTTAATGTTTCTTTTAATTCTGGATATTCATTTAATATAGCATCAAGCTTTGTTTCTGCCTTAATCAGCATTAAAATTTCCCCCTCAGATTGTTATCCTTTTATAGTTAACTAATTGAAAACCATTCTCAATCTAATTTATAGTTAATTACTATACTTTACTATAATCAACCAGAGGAGTTTTGTCGGTGATATATATCACAGTTTATAGATATAGTTCTAATTTCTAAACTTCCGCAAACTTATCTCTGTAGATGAAGCCGAAAACAAGGGTGAAAAATCCGGTAATTAGAGCCATTCCCAGCCAGCTGAGCTGATAACTGTTATTTAAATCGGCCAGCAGTCCAAAAAGTGGTGGACTGAGTAAAACTCCAAAGCGGATAAAAACCAGTGAAAGCCCTGTCCCGATCCCGGCCAGTTTTTCGCTGGCCAGCTCAATCACAGTTGTAAAGTATAATCCCATCCAGCCCAGGCTGACAAAGCCTAAAATTAAAGAACTTAAGTAGATAAGATAAAGCGGCAGCTCCAGAGCACTCATAATTCTAAAATAATAAAGCATTACCAAAGTTAAGCCGATTCCAACTATCACAAGTCCCCTGCTCCTGCTGCCGTTTAAGAATTTATCATTGATCCATCCCCAGAGAGGTCTGCCCATTATTCCACCAATCTGCAGCAGACCAAAAGCAAACCCAGCAGAGGTCCGGCTTAAAGGGAGGTCCTGGGTTAAATAAAGTGTGTAGTGAGCCGGTATGGCACCAGAATTAAATCCTAAGATCAGACCGAATAAACAGACAAAAAGCAGATCTTTATTCTGAAAAAGTTTTAGAATTGAATCTTTAAAATCTAGATCATTTTTTGAATCAGCAGCTTCTCCTCCAGCAGCTCCCTTTTCTTTATAAAAGATAAAGATAAAGATGCCCACTAAAATAGCGATCAGGGCGGAAAAACTTACTGCATTTCTCCAGCCAATTTTTTCTGCCAGAAAAGGCAGAAACACTGCTCCTGTAAAACCACCAATTCCTCCTCCCATCTGCATAACTCCCATGGAAGTTGCTCGGTTCTCAGGAGTGGTCCTCTGCATGACAGCTTTATTTAAAGATGGAGTTATGATGCTGAAAAAGAGGCCGGATAATAAGGCCAGCGCTAAAATCAAAGTAAAATTGGGCGAGCGCGACTGCAGCAGCATTAAAATTCCAAGCACACCGGTCCCCACAACCAGACCTTTTTTGGAGCCAATTTTATCAACTATTCTGCCGCTGAAAACTGCAACAGCTGTCGCCAGCAGAAAATGAAAGGTAGAATACAGGCCGGCTCTGGAGCTGCTTAATACAAATTCTTCTCTGATAAAGGGCATTAACGCTAAAACACCCTGAATATTGATATCCACTGCCAGATAGGCGGTGGAAATTATTAATAAAAACTTATACTGTAGTCCATTTTCTTTTTCCAAATTAAACACCTTCTATGTATTATTAATATTGAACTGATTATAACACAAAATTTATGTTTTTCAATTTTTAAAGATTACTCAGCAGCAAAAGCTTTTGCTTACTGGGGCAGATAAATATAAATATAAAAAATCCCCCTCAGAATTTAATCATATCTGTGGGGGATCTACTATCACGATCTATAATATTTTTACTTCAGATTCTCAAAATCTTCTACACCTGCATTAGGATTAGCTAACATCATAGTTAGAGCCATTTCTTGTAATCTTTTCATCTTATAACAGCCTCCTTTTTATTTGCTTAGGTACATTATACTAAAATCTGATTTTAAATAAGTTAACTGTTTTACACTAATTTAAAATAACTATTAAACCGAGAAATATAAAAGCAGTCCCGATTGCTTTCGATAATCTTTTCTCTGAAGCTCCATTGGCAAAACTGGCAGCTGTTACAGCACCTGCAAAAGCTGCTGAGCTGCTTAAAAATAATTCTAAATATGGAAGGTGCTGTTCGACAATAAAGTGGCTGGCTGAACCAAAAAGAGCGGTAAAAGTCATAATCAAAACAGAAGTACCGATAGCAATATGAGTTTTATAATCTAAAACAAAGGTTAAAACCATTAGAATCATTACTCCACCACCGGCACCAAAAATTCCGGTCATTAAACCGATAAGGGTCCCAAATAAGACTGAAGCTAACTTTTCTCTTTCTCGAAAGAATTTAAGATCAAATTTTTCTTTAAACTCTTCCACCCGCTGATTGATGGGCTTTCTTCTAAAAGAAATCCCGGTTAATAAAATTATGATTCCTGTCAGTCCACCTAAAGCAGCAGAATTCATCCCTCCAGATAACCAGCTCCCCAGAACGGCAGCCGTAACTGCAGAAAAAGCTATTAAAAGTCCCCCTTTAATATTTATATTGCCGTGTCTTTTATATGTATAGGCTGAAACTGAAGAGGCAACTACATCAGTAGCCAGACTGATACCAATAGCTGAATAAGGATCATAACCTAAAAAGATTACCAGAAAGGGAGTTACAATTACAACAGCTGAAGCACCAACCAGTCCGGTCACTATTCCAGCTCCAAATCCAGCAATTAATAATACTAAAATTTCCATCATCAAACTAACAACTCCTATTTATTTATAATTTATAAATATTATAAGTAAACAGGAGTCAATTTGCAGTTAAATACTAACATCTTTATTAAGATATTATTTTACTGTGCTCTTATTTTTTCTTTTATTTTGATACATTTTTTGGTCAGCCCTTTGGAAAGCCTGATTAAGGTCCTGCTCACTGTTATTTAAAGTGTGGCAGCCTAAAGAAACTTGAAATAAATCCCTAAAGTCAGCATCCTCTTTTTTAAGCTGCTCACATTTTTCTTTAATTCTGCTGCAGATATTTTCAACTTCTTCTGCATTAGTTTCTGGCAGGATTACAGCTATTTCGTCTCCACCAATTCTGGCAGCAAAATCTTCACTTCTTAAAAGCTTTTTAAATATTTGAGCGACCATTTTTAGATATTTATCTCCCATTTTATGGCCCAGATTATCATTAACAATTTTTAAATTATCTAAATCTCCAATAATAATGCTCAGTGGATATTTTCTTGAATAGTTTAATCTGTCCATCTCATTTTCAAAATACCTTCTATTATAGAGGTCGGTTAGATTATCATGAAAAGATAGGTATTCCAGCTGCTGCTGACTTTGCTTTTTCTGATTAATATCCTGCTGAATACCAATCATTTTTAGAGCTTCCCCTTCCTCGGATCTTTTTGTAATCTGTCCGGTACTGCTCATCCATTTATACTGTCCGCTCTTTACTTTAATGCGATATTCTAAATTAATAACGTTCTCACCGCTTTTAATGAAGTTCTGCAGCTTTTCTTCTGTCTGCTTCAGATCCTCTGGATGAAGATATTTTTTAAACTCTTTGAGATTTATTTTAAGCTTATCCTTTTTATAACCAAGCATTTCTATAAAATTTTGATCATAATTTAACTGTTCATTCTTTAAATCAAGTTCCCAGAGGCCAAGATTGGCAGCATCTGCGGCTAAATTCCATTTTTCTGTCGTAAGCTTTAATTTGCGAAAAATAAATTCCTGGGGCTCGACTATTATTTTTTTGAGCATCAATTCAAAAATCAGATAAAAGGAAATGAACTTTAGAATGTGACCGATAATATTGGCAATTCCATAAACTGAATCATAAACAGTAAAAGAAAGTTCAGAAATAATTGTAATAGTTATTGTCAGCAGCATCAGCTTATAAATATTCTGGTCAAATTTTTTCCTGTTTATAAAACTGATTACAAGCGATAAAAGTAAAACCCCTGCGATAAAATACTCACTTAGTTTTTTGAAATTTGTAAGACCACTGCCCTCCAAAAAAGCATCAGGAAAAACGCCAATAAGGAGACTAAAAACAAAAATTAAGCTGACAAAAGTATAGATTTTAAAAACCAGCTTAAATTTAATAGCTTTTCTTCTGGCAACTAAGCCCACCGCTGCCAGAATAGATAAGCTTTCCAGATAGCGGGCAATCAACCAGATCTGAGTGGGAAGATTAGCCCTACTGTATTCGAAGATGCCCATTCCCTTATAGGTTAAAGTATGGATCAAATCAAATAACCCGATATACAAAAATGCTATTCCTAAAATTATTAAATAATTATTATTAATTCTTTCCCTGGAATAATAGGCGAGCATAAAAATTGCAAAAGCAACAAAAACACTAAATAATTCTGTTATTAAGTGAAATACCATGAAGTGATAAATTCCAGTTATTAATAATATGCCGCTGAAAAAAACCAAAAGATATAAATTTTTTCTGTTGAAAAGATCATTAATTGAAAACAAAAGGTTTCTCATCTTTTTTCCTTCCTCAAGCCAATTTTAAAATAAATATAAGACAGCACTTCTATTTTATAACAAACTAAGCCAAAAGTCACCCGCTTCCGGGTTATTAATTTATTGCTTTAAAAGTTATTTGTGTTATACTTGATTTAATTAAATAGAAGACTGAATAAATAATGAAAGGAGTTTTTATAGTGAAAAGCAAGGATGACTTAATCGATATTAAATCAATCAAAAATGATAATTTAGGTGGCTCAAAGCCGGAATTTCTCAATGCTCAGGCTGCAAAAAGGGCAAGGAAATTTCACAGTTCTTTTAAAGAATACAGAGCAACCCCACTGACCAGTTTAAAACATCTGGCTGAATATCTGGGGATTAAAAACATCTATGTTAAAGATGAATCATATAGATTTAACCTCAATTCCTTTAAGGTTCTAGGAGGTACCTATGCAATAGCAAAATCACTGGCTGAAAAATTAGACAGAGATGTTGAAAATTTAAATTTTGAGATGCTTAAGAGTAAAGAGGCTAAAGAAGAACTGGGAGATATCACTTTTATCACTGCTACTGATGGAAACCACGGCAAGGGAATTGCCTGGGCTGCAAATCATCTCGGCCACCAGGCTGTTATTTATCTTCCGGACGGATCTGCGCAAAAAAGGGTGGATGCCATTCGTGAAGTAGGTGGTAAAGCAATTGTTACCAACTTAAATTATGATGATACAGTTGCTTATGCAATCAAAAAAGCTGAAGAAAATAACTGGCATCTGGTGCAGGATACAGCCTGGGAGGGTTATGAAAAAATACCGACCTGGATTATGCAGGGGTATACCACAATGGCTGAAGAGATCAAACTGCAGCTGGAACTGGAAGGAATTGAGGAGCCGACTCATATGTTTCTGCAGGCAGGAGTGGGTTCGATGGCCGGCTCTATCCTCGGCTATTATATCAACCAGTTTGACAACTATCCAATCACTACAATTATTGAGCCAAATGAGGCTGCCTGTGTATTCAATTCTGCTGCTCACTCTGACGGTAAGACTCACAAAGTTGAAGGGGATCTAAAAACTGATATGGCCGGGCTGGCCTGCGGAGAAGCCAATCCTTTAGCCTGGGAGATCTTAAGGGATTATGCCCACATGTTCATTTCCTGCAATGACTATGTTTCCTCCCGCGGAATGAGAATTCTGGCCAATCCGATTGCTGATGATAAGCAGATTATTTCCGGGGAATCAGGTTCAGTTGGTCTCGGACTTCTATCCTTACTGATGGAAAAGGAAAATCTGCGCAGTTTAAAAAATGAGCTGCAGTTGGATGAAAATTCAATTGTTTTAATCTTTAATACTGAAGGTGCTACAGATACTGTAAATTACAGAAAGATTGTCTGGGATGGAAAAGACAGCCTCCTCGATTAGAATTCAGACAAAAAATTATGATAAAACAGAGCCTCCTCTTAAAACTGAGGAGGCTTTTAATAATTAAGCTGAAATTATTTCAAAAAATGAATCCAATTAATTATGAGGCGCTGTTTTCCTTTCTAAGTAGATAATAGGCGGCAGACATCACTGCAGAAACAAGGATAAAGGTAAATAGATAGCCAAATAAATCAATAAATATTCCTCCCATCAGGGGCAGGAGCACAACTAAAAAGTTTAAGGTTCCTCTAATCCCCAAGTAGACAGTTCTTCTGTCATCAGGGGCAATTTCTAAGAGATAGGGCTCAAAACCGACTTTGCGGCCGCTGATTAAAAATCCAATTAAAAAGAAAATTATTGAATAGGTTTCTGGACCAAAATTACTGAGCAGGAGGGCAATTATCGGAATCACCGCACCACCCAGAATACAGATTCTAACTACAGCCTGAGAATTTAATTTGTCAGAAATATAGCCCCAGAAAAGATTGGAAACTATTGTCCCTGCAATCTGAAATAGAAGATATCTGCCGATATAATCAGAGCCAATTCCAAAACTGTCCTGAGCATAAACTATATAGAAAGGCAGCAGCATCAAACTGAAGCTTGCCATATTTTCGATGATTATAAAAGAAGCAAAATTCTTATCCTTTTTTAAGATCCCGGGAACCTTTTTAATGTATTCTTTTAGTGAAAGCAGATCCTCGTCTTTGCTGACAGACGGAGGCTCTTTGATTAACCAGAAGGCTAAAGCAGCAATTATTAAACCGACAAATCCAATAAATAAGGTTATTGAATAATTTAAAGGAAAGCCGAATCTATCCCCTGAGAAAATGTTCTGAACAACCATCCCTCCCATAAAGGCTGCCAGACTGGCGGCAAACTGTTTGCTGGCATAGAGCTTTCCTCTCTCCTCACTGGCAACAGTTTTGGCAATTATATCTCCATAAGAAATGCTGGCAAAACCGCCGGAGATTGAAAAAACAAGTACCCAGAAAAAGAAAGAGATAATAACTAAATCAGGTGAGCTGCTGCCGAAATAGTAGGTAAAGCCAGCCATCCCCAAAAAGGAAAAAGCTCTCAAATAAATTCCAATCAGCAGAAATTTCTTGCGGTAGTCATAGCCATTCATATAATGGCTGAAAATAATGTTGAAAATTCGGGGTGCCCCGAGCATTATTGAATATAAAAGTCCAAAAATGATTTTAGAATCAATCAGAGTTGAAACCAGGGAAGGAAAAACTGTATTAAAATCGATCATTGACATCGTCAAAGTTAAAAAGAACCCGTGCCAGATAAAGATCAGATATGACTTTTTTAAAGATTTATTCATCAGCAAAACTCCTCGCATTATTTTTTAATCATTCGCTCAGAAGTTTAGCAGGAATTTTATTTGAATGCAGTTAATTGTTAAACATTTAAAAAGAAAAATCCCCAGCAGTTTTAAAATAGCTGCTGAGGAGTTTGTCCGAATTCTAAATTAAAGTTAATTAATCATCATCACGCTCGTCGTCATCGTCATCATCGTCATCATCATCATCGTCGTCGTCATCGTCTCTATCATCATCATCGTCTCTATCGTCATCATCGTCTCTATCGTCATCATCGTCTCTATCGTCATCATCGTCTCTATCGTCATCATCGTCTCTATCGTCATCATCGTCTCTGTCATCATCATCGTCTCTGTCATCATCATCGTCTTTGTCGTCATCATCGTCTCTATCGTCATCATCATCTCTGTCGTCATCATCATCTCTGTCGTCATCATCATCTCTGTCGTCATCATCGTAGAGGTCATCTAAATTATCGAAATCATTATCCAGGTCATCATAGCTGCCATTGGAGTCTAATATCTGAGATATCTCGTCCAAATTGACACCTTCATCATAATGAAGGTCAAATACTTTATCAAAAATATTTTCTTTCTCCTGTGAGTTAAGATTCTGGTTGCCAGAAATCTTCTGAATGACTTGTCTAAAATCTGAATTTTCCTGGGCACCTACCAGTGAAGCCGGCATTAAAGCAGTTAAGATCAGCAGTGAAACTAAAAAAGTTGATAAATATTTTTTCATAATTGTCATACCTCCTTATAATTATTATTCAGCATAACATTAACTTGGTTCTTTAACAAATGTTGTGAAATCTAAATAGCACCGTTTGAATCATGTTATCTCTTTTATTTTTTGAATTGCTCTTAAATACTTAGCAATGATAAATATACTCGGCGTTTTAAGTTTTCAACTTTGGGAACACCGTAGCCAATTCTTTTAATTAGTTTGATTTTGTTGTTTAATCCTTCAGCAAATCCGTTGGTTATTCTAGTTTTAAAATAGTTAATAATGTGCTGTTCCCAGCGTTTTACTGTTCCTT
>NZ_QAXS01000052.1:0-11531 GCF_003053565.1 Halanaerobium saccharolyticum
AGGGGGAGGGATTCCTGCATTTTATGCGAATTCCTATCCTGACAATTATGATAACTATTAATATTTTTAAAAAAACTATTAGATTTGACGTAACGTGAATAAAGAAGGGAGTTTTTATTATGAATTCCAAAAAGTCATCACTTTCTATCTTGATTTTTCTAGCTTCTTTATTGATTTTAAGCGGCTGTTCGAATGCAGGGATTTCGCTTGAGCTAGATCCCAATCCAGTTGAGTTTAGTCAAAATGAGACAAGTAGGGATTTAGAGCTAACAGTTACAACAGAAGGTTTTGGAAGCCTCAGCCTCAATAATCTAATAATAGAAGTAATTGATGAAAATGATGAAATCATTTTTGATGAAGAAAAAGAAGTCAATATTACTTTGCCAGTAATAGGAGAGCATTCAAAAACAGTTGAATATACCCTTGATCTAAAAAAAATATTTACTCCTGAAGAATATGATGAATACAACTCTGATGAAACTTTTGAAGAATTTTATCTTAGACTACTCCAGGATGAATCTCATACATTAAGGCTTACAGTTACCGGCTCCAATGATAGTTCACTAACAGCTCAGATTAACTATAACTAAAAATTTTCTAATTAAAAACCGGATGCTTAAGCATCCGGTTTACTGTTATACATACTATTTTAATATTTCATTTAAATTTTCCTGATTAAATTCGTCAATGATCAGATCAGCTCTGGATAAATCCTGGCTTTCATCCTTAGCTCGATTAAAGCCAATTACCCTGGCTCCTGCTTTATGAGCACCATTTACACCATGCTCCGAATCTTCAATAACAATACATTCTTCCGGTTTGACCCCCAACCTTTCTGCCGCCTCAAGAAAAATATCAGGAGCAGGCTTGCCGTTTTCAATAGCATTTCCATCAACATAGCCTTCCATATAATTCTCAAGTCCAAAACGCTGAAAAACATGCTCAATTACAGGTTCATAGGAAGAAGAAGCAACAATCATTTTATAGCCGTGATCTTTTAAGAATTCAAACCAATCTCTAACTCCGGGCATCAGCTCTAAATCTTCAGCTTCAGCCAGCCCCATATAAGAACTGTGAATATGGTCTTCCATAAAATCTTCAATCTTATAATGTGAGTACTCATCCTTAACCTGATAGCGGTCTAAAATGTCTGTCCAGATATCCTTAAGATTGGCCCCCATATGGCGGTCATAATCTTCCTGACTTAAGTTAAAACCATACTTTTCATATATCTCTTCATTTACTCTTTCATAAATCGGTTCTGAATCAATAATTGTTCCATCCATATCAAAAATTACCGCTTTTATCATAAATTTATCACCCAATGTTTTTAAGATTTATTAACTTTTTTATATTATATCATAATTTAAGCAAAACTAAAGGAGAGCAGTTTAAGCCCTCCTCTAAATTTCCATTATTTGCTAAGTACCCAGTACCTGGAAATTATTACATTATAAATCCGGCTGCCAGATAAAGCACCAGAGCTACAGCCCCATTAGCGAGCGCATAGGGAAGCTGAGTATTTACATGGTCAATATGATCTGAGGCAGAAGCCATTGAAGAAATAATTGTAGTATCAGATATTGGTGAACAGTGATCTCCCATGATTCCACCAGAAACTACTGCACCTATTGTAGGATACAGAGGAGCTCCCATCGCTACAGCCATCTGAATTCCAATCGGCATCATAATTCCAAAGGTTCCCCAGCTAGTTCCAGTAGCAAAAGCCATCAGTGAAGCCATAATAAAGACTATAGCCGGACCAAAAGCTCCACTTACTCTTCCTTCAACTAAAGAAGCCATATATTCTCCTGTTTCGAGGTAGCCAATCACATTTCCTATGGCAAAAGCTGTGATTAAAAGGATAGCAACCGGAACAATTGCTCCAATTCCCTGATAAACATAATCAATATATTCCTGTAAGGACATGATCCCCTGCAGAACGTACAGGAAACCGGCAAAAGCCACTGCAGTAATTACCGCCCAAAAAACTGAGGTTGAGCCTGAACCCTGCAGAATATTTCCTTCACCTGTTATGTATAGACTTAGCGGCATCATTGCAATTAAAACAAAAACTGGCAGCAGCATATTTCTCATCTTTGGAGTAACTCCCTCTTTAGGAGGAGTTGCTGTTGCCTCTTCTGAAACCATCGGAGTAGCTCCCTCTCTTAAAAGCAGCCCCTTTTCCGAAGCTCTCTTCTCTGCCTTAGCCATCGGACCCCAGTCATTTCCTGTCAGAATATAATAACCAACTGCCAAAATAGCAATAATTGAATAAAACTGAAAAGGCAGTGATTTAGCCAGCAGCTCAGCTGAATTACCATCAACAACACCATTGGCAATCTGAACTCCAATTACTCCCATCAGCATTGCTCCCCAGCCGTTAAGTGGGATTAATCCACAGACCGGAGCTGAAGTTGAGTCACAAACATAGGCCAGTTTTTCACGCGACACATTATATTTATCTGTTAAAGGTCTGGCAACTGTACCCGATACAAGACTGGTTATTGATGATTCAATAAAGATTATTAGACCGGTAATATAGGCTAAAAGCAGTGCTCCCCTTTTATCCTTAACCACATCTCTTTTTTTGGTAAGATAATTAATAAAACCCTGCACTCCACCTGAGGCAGAAATTACAGTTATCAAACCTCCAACTAAAAATGAAAATATAATTGTTTTAGTAATCCAGGCTTCAGAAAAAATTGCCACAATCTCTTCTAAAGTCATGTTGACTGCTGCAAAAAATGACCAGTCAGTTAAAATCATTGTTCCCGAAAAAATGCCTAAGATCAGTGAAATAAAAACCTGTTTTGTTGTTAAAGCAAGTAAAATTGCAATTAACGGTGGTAAAATACTTAAAATCCCGTACTCCATAATATCCCTCCCTGTAAAATCTACTGATTTGATGTCCCAGCCATTGGCGTTAAATTATACGGGTTAACACTTAAAAACCAACATTTACTATTATACCACAAATTTTCTGAAAAGTTTAGCTTTTTGCTGCAGTTTTTAGTAATTATAAGCTGCTTTCATTTTTACTGCTTCTAAGATAATTTTAATTACAAAAAAATTAAATTAAACCTGTAAACTGCCACCAGAAATATTCAAAGATCACGGTAATTATGGCTACTGCTGTCAGTGGTATTCCGAGTTTAATTACACTTTTTTCGGAGTAGTTTCCATTTTCTTTACCCATTCCCACCAGAATATTAAGGTGATGAAAAGGAAGAATATAATGAGTTCCAATTGCAGTGTAAACAAAGAGAGCTGGAACTAAAGGGTTAATGCCACAGCTTTCAGCAAAAATAATAAAAGCAGGAATTGCAATTCCCATCACTGCGATTACACTGCCCAAAAACATATGTAAAACAATTGAGATCCCTGCTGTCATCAGAGCAAAATAGAGCATATTACCAGGAGTCTCTGCCGGCAGCACAACCTGAGCTAGCCACTGGTTCATCCCGGTTAAAGATCCCACCTTACCTATTGCTACTGCTGCAGTTAGAAAAATCAGCACCTTAATCGGAACCTGATTCCAGTCTTCTTTTTTTAGAATATCTCCACTGAGCGGAAGACTCATCATCACAGCAATGGTTAAAGTGATCCACCCCAGTTCAACTCCATGAAAAGAATCAGTCATCCATAATACAACAGCTGCAATCAGCCAGAAAACAGTCCGCTGTTCTTCAGCTGACATCATTCCCAGGTCCAGAAGTTTCTGACCAATCTTTTTCTTATTGATCTCTACTTTTTCTTCGGCTTTAAATAATTTTAAAATCACAAAAAGAGTTAATAAAGCTGCCAGTGCTGCTGGAGCTCCCATATACAAAAGCCAGCCACCCCAGCTTAAATCAACTCCAGCAAACTCCAGAGTCATAAAATTGAGTGTGCTTTCTCCTGTTAAAAAAATCATCGAAATCGGAATTGAAGCTGCAAAAACAGTTAGCCCAATTTTAGAAGCGTCATTTTGATTAATTCCTGCATTTTCAATGACGACTGACATAACAGACATAATAATAAAAGCCCGCGGCCAGGGATGAGGAATAATTAAGCTTAAGAGGAAGGTCAAAGCAAAAATAGAAATTATAATCGACCGGTAAGAATCAACAAAGCGAATAATAAATTTATAGGCTATTCGTTCTCCCAGACCGGAGCGCTCAACCGCTGCTGCAATTAAATAGGCACCAATTACCAGATAGACAGTTTGGGAAGTCCAGAGTGAAAGCACTTCTTCTGCGGGTGCAATTTCAAAAATCAGCATTGACATCAAAAATAGCGCTGCGATATAGGCAGAGTCAGCCACCTTTGCCGCCCAAAAAATAACTGTCATCAGAGTTAAGGAAAACATTTTCCGTCCAGCTAAAGAAAGACCGGGAATGCTGAGGTTCCAGACAAGCAGAGCAACTATGATGCCAACAAATAAAAAGATTGTACGTTTATCTTTAATTTTAACCACCACCGTTTTTAGTATATCTATATTTTAATAAAGTTTAGTAAATTAGTCAACTATATCTCACTACTACTAAAATTCTATTAAGCTTCAAAATCATAAATATCAGTCATTTTATGCCCTATCATTTTTATTATACTATATTATCTAATCAAATTAAATTATTAATATCAATTTTTATCAACTAATTGTAATCAACTTACATTTAACTAAATCGATTTTTCTGATATACTAATAGTAGAATTGAGTAAATTTTTTAAAATATATTATATTTTAGTTGAAGTTTTTTAAATGTCTTGAATTAAAAATCATAAGAGGAGGTTTTTTGATGCCTTATTTAGCTGACGAAAATCGTTATGAAAAAATGGAGTACAATTATACTGGGAACAGTGGTCTCAAGCTTCCGGCAATTTCCTTAGGACTCTGGCACAATTTTGGTGGAGTTGATACCTTAGAAAATGCCCGCAAAATGCTGCGCAAAGCTTTTGATTTAGGAATCACCCACTTTGATCTTGCCAACAATTATGGGCCTCCAGCTGGCTCTGCAGAGGAAACTATGGGGATTTTACTGGAAAAAGACTTCGCTCCTTACAGAGATGAACTGATTATTTCTTCCAAGGCCGGTTATTATATGTGGCCGGGGCCTTATGGAGACTGGGGTTCTCGCAAATATCTTATTTCAAGTATTGACCAGAGCTTAATGCGGATGGGCCTTGACTATGTAGATATCTTTTATCATCACCGTCCAGATCCTGATACACCACTTGAAGAAACTATTGGTGCTTTAAAACAGATTCAGGATCAGGGAAAAGCTCTATATGTCGGTATTTCTAACTATAATGCCGAACAGACAAAAAAGGCAGTAGAAGTTGCCGATAAGCTGGGAGTTGACTTACTCTTAAATCAGTTTAACTATTCTATCTTTGATCGCTGGTCAGAAGAGGAAAATCTATTAGGAACCCTGGAAGATGTAGGAATGGGTTCAATCATCTTCTCACCGCTATCTCAAGGATTGCTGACTGATAAATATCTGGGTGGAATTCCAGAAGACTCAAGAGCAGCCAAAGAAAGCGGCTTTCTGAAAAAAGACAGCATTACAGAAGAAAAGCTGGATAAAGTAAGACAGCTAAACGATATTGCTGCTGACAGAGGACAGAGCCTCTCACAGATGGCTTTAGCCTGGATTTTAGAACAGGGAGCAACTTCTGTTTTAGTTGGAGCCAGCAAGGTTGAGCAGATTATTGAAAATGCTGGTACTTTAAACAATACTGGCTTTACCAATGAAGAACTGGCGGCTATTGAAGCTATTGTTGCTGAGTAGGTACCGGGCACTTGAGAATTATTAGAAATGATTAAAGGCTAAAACCCTGCTTAGGGGTTTTAGCCTTTTTGTTATTCTAACTATTTAATTTTTAGTTCAATTTTTCTAATTTAACATTATCGATATAAACTGCAGTTGTCTCACCATTATCAGTATTTCCTAATGAAAATAATAATTTAGGTATGTCTGCTGCAGCTAAAGAAACATCTACTATATATTTTTTCATTTCAGAAGTTAAAGTAGGCTGTGCTTCTCCATAAACTTTCCAGTCTCCACCGTCTTCCTGCACCATTGCAATTATATCGCGTTCAGCATCTGCTCTGGCTTCAAAACTCAATCTGTAGTCTCCTGCATCAAGATCGACATACTGAGCAAACTGAATAGCCCAGGTCTGATTACCAAGACTTGAAACATCAATTTTAAATTCACCGTCTTCTACACCATAATCACTAACTGCGCCACCTTCTCCTGTCCAGACATACCAGTTATCAGGAGAACTGCTCATTTTATCTAAAATTGAGCTGTTAAATTCACCATTGACAACCGCGTTTTTAGTATATTCTGGTTCTTCAGGATTTCCACCTCTTTGAGCCTGATTATCATCTGTTCTTTCTACAACATGATATGGCTCTTGATCATCATCAATATACCATCTCATTTCGTCTGGAGTCCATTCGAAAATAAAATCGTGATAGCCGTCAGTAAAATCTCCTTCATCTAAAACATAGTGCTGGGTAATTCCGCCACCA
Source organism: Halanaerobium saccharolyticum (assembly GCF_003053565.1). Classification (GTDB taxonomy): domain Bacteria; phylum Bacillota; class Halanaerobiia; order Halanaerobiales; family Halanaerobiaceae; genus Halanaerobium; species Halanaerobium saccharolyticum_B. The sequence continues at coordinate 6,524 of NZ_QAXS01000052.1, forward strand.
CCATAGTGGTTGGGACCGTGAACTGTTCCGTGAACCTCATCTGTCTGACCGGCGATGAATTCCATCATGTCAATTTCTCCGGAGCCAGGCCATGGGTTTTCAGTGATATCTGAACCTAACATCCAGAATGCAGGCCAGAGTCCCTGTCCTTCAGGAAGTTTTGCTCTGATTTCAACTCGACCATATTTCATATTAACTTTATCCTGAGTAATCATTCTGGTAGAAGTATAATCATATTCCCCATACTGATCACTGCGCTGTTCTTCTCTAACTGTAATTACTAAGTTACTGTCTTCAACATGTGCATTTTCACCTTCAGTATAATACTGCAGCTCATTATTACCCCAGCCAGGAATACCCTGCTTATGACCGTTTCCTACTTCATAGGTCCAGTAATCCTCATTAACCTCTTCTCCATCAAAGTCATCTTCCCAGTCTAAGTTACCGTCCTGATCATAAACTTTAATGTAGTCAACCAGCATTTCTTTAGGGAAATCAGTATCGACCTGACCACCCATGTTACCACCAACAGCTACATTAAAGATAAAGAAGAAGTCTTTATTATAAACCCACTTTTTTTTCTGTTCTTCTGGAATCTCATCAGCAGATGCTTCTCCGACTTCTGTCAGGCTGACATTATCCAGCCAGATTGTACCAGTGTTTTTACCAAGCTGAAATTCTACTCGTGACTTGGAATCAGTATCTTCAATCATTACAAATTCAAATTCATAACTTTTCATTTCTCTGTCAAGCTCTGCTACAAAGCCTCCTGTTTCTCCCTTACCGCCGACATATGAGCCCCAGCCTCTATCTGCTGTTCCACCAACTTTTAACTCTAACTCTCTCGGCTTTGAGGCCTTAGCATCAAACTCAACTTTATATTTGTAGCCTTTTTTGATTTCCACCGGTGCCTGCAGCAGCTGAATCGAATAGGTATTGCTGCCGCCCTCAAAGACAGATACTTTAAACATTTCACTATCTATTTCTCCAACACCAGCTCCAGCATTCTCTAAAAAGAGCCAGTTATCTTCGGTTGCAAAATTCCCGCCACCGTTGTCAGTTACATTGTTGATAGTTTTGATATCCTCTGTAAATTCACCATTACCTAAAATGTTTTCAGCACTTACAGCAGCACTGAAAAAAGATAAAGCTAAAAGCACAATTAACAACACAGAAAAATTTTTCTTTAACTTTAACATTTTATCACCCTTTTATTAATAATTTTTGTACCTATTTGTACCGGGTACAAGTGAAAATAATCTCATAGTCTTAATAAACCAGAGTCTGAATCGCATGAGCCGGAATTGTAATTTTAACTGCCTGACCCTCTTCTTTTAAGCTGAATTCCTGTGCCTCATCTTTTTCATTCATAACTACAACTGCTGTAGTCTGATCTGGATTTTCGAAGGCTGTAATCAAAAGCTCATCATTTGCTGACGCAACCCCAATTTTTGTGGCTCCAGGCTTAATATATTTGCTGAAATGACCCAGATAATAGTAGGGACTGTTATAATGGATTTTGTTCTTCTGAGTATCCACAATTATTGGCGCATCACAGTAATTTTGAACATGATTTGGTCCACCTTCTTCGTTCAGAACGAGATTCCAGTCAACCCAGCCAGTTGTATAATGGTTTAGATCAGCGATGACATGGCGTCCGTATTTTTCACCGGTCCACCATTCTCCAATAAAATCATCTGCATCAAATAGGGGATTACAGCCTTCAGTAAAGACCAGTTCCTTATTGTAGGTCTCATAGGTATAGCTTAAAACCTCATCATCAACTATATCTTTAGTGTCATCTTCACCATACCAGTGAAAACCTACTCCCCAGACCCACTTAGCTGCCTCCGGATCAGTGAAAATGGTATCAACTCTGGATTTCATAATATCTTTGTTGTGGTCAAAAACCATAATCTTAACATCTTCCAGACCCGCTTCTTTTAAAGTTGGTCCTAAGACCTTAACAAAGTCTCTTTCTTCTTCATCTTCATAAATACAGTTATCCCAGGGAGTTTCAGCCATCGGCTCATTCTGAATGGTCACACCCCAGATATCCATATCTCTTTGCTGATATTCTTTGATATAACGGGCAAAATAGTCGGCCCAGGTCTGCCAGTATTCTTTTTTTAATTTACCGCCTTTGTTCATCCTACCGTTTGTTTTCATCCAGGCAGGTGGACTCCAGGGTGAGGAAAAGAGCTTAAATTCTGCTCCCTCAACTGCCATTGCATCTTTGATAAAAGGAATTAAATATTCTTCATCCCGGGAAAGATCAAAGTCTCGAAGTTCTGTGTCTCCCTCAGTTTCTGTATAGGCATAGTTGCCCAGTGAAAAATCACAGCTGTTAATGTGGGTTCTGCACAAGCTGTAGCCGATTCCTTTTTCAGGATGAAAATATGCTTCTAATACTTCATCTCTCAATTCTGACGGTACCTGGGCTAAAGTGTAGGCTCCCGCTTCAGTAAAGGCCCCACCAAAACCAGTGATCGACTGAGCTTTTTGGTCCCGTTTGATTTCAAAGGCCGCTGAAGCAGCAACCGTTTCTTTTTTGAATTCTAGTGTATTCTTTTCTGTCAATCTGTCTTCTGTATCTTTTGCTGTCTGAATAACTTTAATTTTTTTTGTCATTAAATTTTCATCCCTTCAAATTTTTATTACTTGTAAACTCTTACCCAATCAACATACATCTTCTGTGGAAATTCTGTAGTGGAATCCGGGTAGCCCGGCCAGTTGCCGCCTGTATTTTTAAGATCTAACTATTTAGTGTAATGTCTAATCCAATCTATATACATATACTGTGGAAAACCTGTTGTTTCATCAGGAGTATCAGTAAAGTGGCCTCCTACAGCAATATTGAATAGCACATAAAAATTCTTATGAAATTCATTTTCAATATCTGAAGAAATATCTTTTCTTCCAAATTCAATTCCATCTAATTTCCATATAATCTCTTCCTGATCCCACTCTATTGCAAATACATGAAAGTCATCCTTAAATAGCTCACCATCTGCTAGAGTATATGATCCAGCTGGAACGGGTTCATTATATCCTGCAGTATTTGATTCTGTACCAGGATCTCGATGGACTGTTCCATGAACTGTTCCCTGACCATAATTTGGATCTCCTTTAGCTCCACTTTCTAAAATATCAATTTCACCACACTGCGGCCAAGATGTACTACCACCAGTTTCACTTATATTATCTCCCAACATCCAGAATGCTGGCCAGATACCTTTACCACCAGGTAATTTGATTCTAGCTGCTATTTTCCCATATTTAAATGTTTTTCCATCAGCTCCAGAGTCTCCATCCTGACCTCCTGGATTAGATATAACCCTGGCTGAAGTATAGTTACCCTGCTGATCATAAGCTCCACCATCATAAGTTGCTTTCAATACCATATAACCATTCTCTTCATAGGCTGTTGATCGCTCACCTGTATAACTTTCCAATTCATTATTGAAAGGAGTCATCAATCGCTGTCTTGTCCAGATATTAGTATCAAAATCCCCGTCATTGAATTCATCGCTCCAGTCGAGGTTCCAGCCAGCACCAGGTTCCCAGTCATCTTCTGGAATTGTAGGATCTAAAAATGATACAGCTACAGTATGGTCACTACCGTTGATAACTACGCTTTTTGATTTTGCAGTTGAGTCATTGTATACCTTTAAAGTATAAGTACCATTTTTTACTTCAAACTGAGCTGAGTCTCCTTCTTCATTGGCAACCATTTCTTCCTCATCATAGAGTTCAATCATAAGTGGAGAAGATTGATTATAATCAACCTGTACAGTTAGAGTGTGACTGCTGATGCTGTCACTGCTTCCACCATTACAGGCAGTTAATATTAAAAGCATTGATATTAAGATGAGTAATAAAAACAATTTTTTTCTATTTTTTGTCATAGAATTTCTCCTAATTCTTATTAGAAAATACTTTTTTTTAAATAGTCTAAAAATAGACATCTATATCTCTATAATATTTTATATCATTAAATCTCCAATATCTTTAAAATATTCTATCCATTTAATAGAAATTATACTTATTAATTAGATATTCAAAGATAACCTTATATTTAATCTGTTAATCATTTTGATTATTTTTTGATAAACATTCTCGCTGAAGTAAAATCATCTTCAGCGAAAATGTTTTATTTAATAATACTTTATTTAGTTAATAAAAACTATATCATCTATATAGAATACTTGCTCTGAGCTTGGAGATGTTCCAAAATTACCGAATATTGATATTTTGTTATATGTTTGCGATGGATCCAATGCTGCGGTTCCTTCTGCTTGATTTGAAAAATCAAATGTTAATGTTTCCCACTCATTTGCTACTGATGTGTTCACTTCTGCTTCTACTGTAATTTCAGAATTTGAAGCATCTTCAAATTTTAATCTAATTGGCATTCCAACTTCTGGTGAATAAACTTTTACTGTTACCTTTGTTTTGGTATCTGTAAAAGGTACTGCTGGTATAGAGTCATCTGCTCCTGTAGATACTGTAACTCCTGCCCAAGTTTGTGCACCAGCAGATTTTATCAATTTCATTACTTGATTTGATGAGTCGTTAGGATCCTCTGCTATTTCTCCAGTTGCACCTCCAAAATCTGTAAATTTTGGTGCTGTTGATTCATCAAAGTTTACTATCGTTGACGTATCATCTGAAGGTTCTTCTTCATCTATAAAAATTATATCGTCTATATAGAATATTTGCTCTGAGCTTGGAGAAGTTCCAAAATTACCGAATATTGATATTTTGTTATATGTTTGCGATGGATCCAATGCTGCGGTTCCTTCTGCTTGATTTGAAAAATCAAATGTTAATGTTTCCCATTCATTTGCTACTGTTGTGTTCACTTCTGCTTCTACTGTAATTTCAGAATTTGAAGCATCTTCAAATTTTAATCTAATTGGCATTCCAACTTCTGGTGAATAAACTTTTACTGTTACCTTTGTTTTGGTATCTGTAAAAGGTACTGCTGGTATAGAGTCATCTAATC
>NZ_QAXS01000052.1:11626-18171 GCF_003053565.1 Halanaerobium saccharolyticum
TTTAATCTAATTGGCATTCCAACTTCTGGTGAATAAACTTTTACTGTTACCTTTGTTTTGGTATCTGTAAAAGGTACTGCTGGTATAGAGTCATCTAATCCTGTAGATACTGTAACTCCTGCCCAGGTTTCTGCAGTATTAGGTTTTATTAATTTCATCACTTGGTTTGATGCATCCTTAGGATCTTCTACTATTTCTCCTGATGCACCTCCAAAACCTCTAAATTCTGGCGCTGTTGCTTCATCAAAATTTACTATCGTTGTTGAAGTGCCCTCTGAATCTTCAGAAGAGCTTTCAGATAAAGCAATATCTAAACTACTATCTGAATTGCTGATATTTACTGGAGCTGAAGCATTTCCATAACCATCAGCGCTAACACTAACTTTATATTCACCATAAGATAAATCAATCTGTGCCAATCCATTAGCATTAGTTGTCTCTTTTTTTCCATCAACCTCTACTGCTGCTCCTTCAATTGGATCACCAGTTGTCTCATCAGTTACATTTGTTGTTAATGTATAATCAACCATTACACTCTCATTATCACTACTACAACCTGCCAGAGCCAGTAATCCCATCATTAAAACCATTAATATCGCAATTTTCTTCAATTTTCTACCTCCTGTAGTTTACCTATAATTAAAAGTTAACTGTAAAAGTCGCTTTAATCTCATGAGTTGTATAACCATCATAACCTGGAGCTACCCACTTAGCAACCCAGTGATCAGAACCGTGTTCCCAGCTTTCGCCACCATCATACCACTGATGTTCTGCTTCTTTTTTATAAACAGAATTTACTAAAGCATCAGTTGTAATATTTTCCGGTCTATTTAGATCATAATTGTCATACTTATAGAGAATATCAAAAGTAGTATTAGCAGATACCTGATAGCTTGTTCCCAGCTTAATTAAATGCTGTCTACCATTAGCATCTTCAAATACATCATTATTCTCTGTAGCGTAGCCTAAGTCATAGCTACCAGTTAAAGTAACTTTGTCATTTAATACATAGGTATTTCCTACACCTAATTTAATTCTATTTTCGGTAGAAAAGTTTTGGTCTATTGTCTCATCATCACCAGTATAGTAATTCAAGTCTCCACGTAAGTTAGTAGTTAATTTTTCGTTTTCAATTACTGTATAACTTCCATTAATGTTAAAGTCATTGTAAGTTATATCAGTTTCTTCAACTGTTCCACTGCCGCTATTAGTCATGCTTTTAGTTCTATAAGAAGTTTCAGCAGCCCAGGGACCTCTTGAAGCCTCTAAAGTTAATTTGGTTTCTTTTTCATTTGTATCTTCATTCTCATTTTTGGCAGTCAGGGTTTTATCATAGTCACTGTACTCTAAACGAGCAGTTGGATATAATCTTACAGGCAATAAATAACTTCCCTCTACAGCAAAGCCTTTGTTATATCCAGTCCCATCTTCAAAACTGAAGCTAGAATTACCAAGCCAGGAATCCATAGAATGATCTGCTCCTACTGCAGCCACATAATCTTCTCCGACATTTGTATAACTAAGTTTAATTTGAGAATCTGGCAGTGGAATAAACTTTGCTCCCACTTCAACAACATTAGTATCTCCATCTCTATCTATTTCATGAGTTGGTGGAGCCCATGGTGTATTTCGAGCATTAACAACTTCTGTAACATCATCACCATAGTTAGCTGTAATAAATTCACCATCTAGAAAAATACGATGTCCAATTCTATATTCACCATTCAGTGCCAGCCTTAAAATATCTTTATCTAAGTCATAATCCTCTGTAGTATTATAGTCATCATCGAAATTAGTATCAGTACCCTTATCATGAGTATTTACAAGTAGCAATCCTGCACTTCCATTAGCAAATCCTTTTTTGAAATCCGCTCCATAAACAATTTTGTCTGCAGGTCTTGATACACCATCATTGGCTTCAATAATAATATCATCACCATCTGCACTTGCTGTACCAGTTTCACTTTCACTTGTCTGGAAAATAAAAGCCCTGGTCCCAACATCAGATAACTCAGTTTCCACTAATATACCTTCACCATAAGGTGTTAAATCTCCCCAGTTATCTTCAAACTGTGTTGCCAGGACCCGCGGATTAAAATCATAGTTAAAGTTATTGGTAACTACAATTTTTGCATCCTCAGTATCTGCAGTTACAGTCAGATCTTTTAAAAGCACAGGATTATTATCTCTCACAGTCATAGTTTCCTGTCCTCTTGTTACTCCAGTTCCATTAGGATAACCTAAAAATTCATCCACTAAAGATTCAAAACTAACATCTGCTGTAATATTTGAGCTGATATTAGCAGACATATTTAAAATTAACTTATTTTGAAACTTTTCCCGGTTATCATTCATATTATCAGTTGTAGACTGCTTCCAGTCTCCAGTTCCAAAAATATTAGTATTCCCGTTCATTGAATAAAACTGCTTCCCATCAACCTCTGTAAACTCGTCAAATATAAAATACATTGCTCCGTTAAAATTTACACTTGCCAGAGCAGTTGTTGTTACAGCAAAAGTCAAAACCATTACTAAAATAAGTAAAATAGATACTTTTTTCATTTATATTTTCCTCCCTTTCAGTCTGAACTAAATTTAAAATAGATTAGAAAACTAATTTCTTCTGATCTTTTAAAGATCCCTTATAAACTTATTTTAAATTAGTTAACTAAAAGACGAACTTGTATTCCCTTAGTTATTATTCATCAGAAAGGATTGTAATTTCTTATGTAAATGATATAATTATATAAGGTCACTTCACTTTAGGTACTGGTTGGACGCCTGTAGCCCTAAAGGGAGTGGCTCTTTTAATTTCCTTTCCAATCTGCTTTCATTCCCGGCAATCACCTCCTTTAAATTAAAAGACTAAAAATTATAACACTAGGCTAACTAAAAACATAATTTACAATTTTCTTTCTTTTTCGACATAAAGAAAAAATTTGGAATCGGAAAAAGCCTTCTGCCGCCAATAGGGGTTAGCGGCAGCATTTCTTTTCCCTTTTTGCTCTTAGTTTTAGCTTTAATTTATATTAAATATTTCCCAGCCTGGATATCCTGCATTTTGCATCACATTTCAAGAAATCGATTTAGACTTCATGCTCAGAATTCCAGGCGGAAAATATTAATCCCTTATGTGAATAAATTCTTTTTAACCAGGTTCAATAAAACGATTTAGGTACCGGGTACAAAAAAGATGTCTATTCTTTTGATTTCTCCATCTCTTATCTGTTCTGCTGTTTCTCCTCTTAGTTCGGCAGCCTCGACTTCAAACTCTTTTCCATCAGCAGCAGTTAATTTAAATTTAGCAATTTCTGCTTTATCCTCACCAAAGGTATCTTTTCGGCTCGGATTATGATAGATTACCAGAGTCTGTCCTAAAAATCTGTAGGCAAAAGCTGCTTCTGGAATCACTACTTCAGCTGTTTCTGTTTCACTTAACTGCAGAGTTACTTCTCTTTCTTCCTCTGTAAATAAGTCTGAACTTAATTTTGGCTCCGGTTGATAGATTAATTCTCCGTCTTGATATTTAAACGGCTGCTCACCAAAGGCCATCAGGGACCACATATTGATATATTCTGCAGTTGAACCACTGAGTCTTGCTATATAACCGCGACCGTGGTTTTTAGTATCTCCATTTAAACTGCTTAAGATAAAGGAAGAATTCTCTAAAATACTGCGGCCATATCTTTCCGGATCCTGAAAAGGTACCAGCGCATCATTGATTGCCTGATAGTACTCCTTATATAAACCACTTTTTAGAAGTTCCAGTAGATATTTATATTCCATGTGCAGCCAGATTGATCCGTTTTCCAGCCAGCCAGGACTGAAGGCTCTCGCTCTTCCAATCTCATAGCTTTCTGCACTCAAGTCACCATTAACTCGGTACATTTTAAGCTTCTCGTCAAACAGTTCACTATTTTGAACTGCTTCGGCAAGCTTTTTAGCTTTCTGGTCATCTTTTAGGATCTTCATCCCTCTTACCTGAGCTTCCAGGAATGGAGGCAGTCGGTGCTGCTTAAATTTCTTAACTGCTACCCTTTCCAGTCCATTTTCTGATTTTTGACCAAGTTTATCATATTCTTCAACCTGATAACTGTAGTACATTGTGTAGAGTCCATTATCTTCTTCAGCCAGCTTTACAGCCCGCTCAAGTTTGGCTTCAACTTTATTTAAAAAGCTCATTATTTTTCTTGTAGACACTGCCACTTCTCTACCGGCCAGGTCAGCAAATACATTATCCCGGTATTCTTCCTTAATCTTACCGGCCTGCTGCCAGTATAGGAAGTCCTGATCAGATTTCACTTCTGTTAGCAGGTGATCCAGATTGGCCAGAAAATCAGCAATTTCTGCAGCCAGAGCAATCTCTGTTTCCAGATTAAGCTCAGATAGAGCTTCTGACATAAATCTAACCATCCGCAGTAATTCCATTGTCTCAGCAATTGATGAACCAAAAATACCAGGCAGACCATTTAAAGCATCATACCAGCCGGGCTTATTAGCTTCCATCTCAATTCCCATTCCGTAGGGATCAAGGCTGGCAGTTTTATTCAGCACTAAAGTAAGGAGCTTGTTGAACAGACTGGTATTATAAATTTCTCCTTTTTTAGTCCGCAGATAATATGGAAACTTACTGCGAGCAGCAATTTCTTCCTGCTTTTTCTTGTCTGCAGCAACCGCATTATACTGACGAACTCCATTTTCAGTTAAGAAATATTTTTCACTGCGGGGCTTAACCCGAACATAGGAATCGTAAAATGTATAGTCTAAGTCCTCAAATAGAAGTTTCTTTTTCTTTTCCGGATATAAAGCCAGATAATTTTCGATTAAATCAAGATTGTAGGTCCAGTGATCAATCCAGTAGCCCTCACCAAACTTAGCTTCTGTCCAGCTTTCGGCTTCCTCAACTACAAGGTCGATAAAGTCTGTAAGTGAAGATTTAAGTTCCAGCTTGCGGCTGTCGATAAAAACAGCTACTTCCCCAGGTGTAAATGGCTTTTCCAGACGCTGTCTAAATTCAGCTTTTGCCTCACCCTCAAGCTCAGCCATCACTTTATCAACAGCTTTACTCTCAGTTAAAATAAACTTGCTGCCCTCAATTACCAGTGGGTTATAGCCATCTGTCTGAATTAAATCAGCAAATAATTTAAGGTTATCTCTTTTGATTTCCGGGTTGAAATAGAGATCGCAGCGTCGGTTCTGATTAACATCTCTAAAATTACCATTTCCCTGAGAATAATAGGTCGGCTCTAAAAGAAATTCATTATAATCTCTCTCCAGGTCTCCGTGTTTACGGGAAAAAATATGGTAGGTCTTTTTGTTTTCCTGACCCAATGTTAAGGGGAAACCACCTCGAAGCAGGTTATCCATAAAAGTCTGACGGCTGTAAGCATCAAGTTCTTTATTACCGCTGACTGTAAAGATATGATCTGCATAATAATTATGAATCTTTTTTGATTCTTTTCTTTTTTCTTCCAAATAATCAGGCTCTAATACTTTATCTTTAATTTCACTCAGTCTATCTTCATCAGCCAGGTTACCAAAAACTGAAGCAAGCTCCAATTTTTCGCCGGCCTTTAATTTCTTTTTAGCTGCTGCCATGGCAGATGGGAAGCGGTTTTCTAAAATCTGCTCTCCCTTAAATCCAGCCAGTTCTCCTCTTTCAAAGCCGGGTGCTGTTTCCAGACTGGTTTTTTCGGCAAAAATAACATCCGGATCAACCAGTGGTGTCAGCAGCTCGTTTTCATTATCGTGAGCAAAGGAAATATAAAAATTACCGGCTGTCATCTGCTTAACTTCAGCCTCATCTTCAGCTGAAGCTCTCAGCTTATAAAATGGAGTTTTGCTCTCAAAAGAATCAACCTTAGCCCAGGCAGAAATAGTCTGACTGACCTCTTTTAAGGCTCCATTTTCAATCCCAAAAGGAACTAAAATCGGCATTCCATCTAATACTTCAAGCTCTCTTTCCTGATTAGATGTATTCTCAACTTTCACTTCTCTAACTAAAGCTCCAAAATCTTCGTTGGGCAGTATATAATAGCTGACTGTAGTTTTTAAACCCAGCTCACTATTTTCTTCTTCAATCTTTAAAGAATCAGGAGCAATTGTCATTTTACTTTCGATATTTTCATTTAAATCTCTGAATGCTTCGTAAACTTTCTTTTCATCTTTCAACTTAATAAAAGTTCTAAAACCTTTTGTTGCCACATTCTGATAGGATTTATTGGCCGGATAAAACTCCATGATGGCGTTATCCTTATTCCGCGAGCCAAAACTGGCAACTCCCTGACCTCGATTTACATAAAAGGCCCAGATTGGAATTCCAAATTTACCTGCAATTCCCGGCAGAAAACTGGCAAATGTTTTCTGCTCCTGATAATTTTTTATAATAAATTGACCTTCATTATTTAATGAATAAACATCTTTCATTTTTTAACCTCCTGCACGATTTGCCGTTACGTCAAATCTAATAGTTTTTTTAAAAATATTAATAGTTATCATAATTGTCAGGATAGGAATTCGCATAAAATGCAGGAATCCCTCCCCCT
>NZ_QAXS01000053.1 GCF_003053565.1 Halanaerobium saccharolyticum
ATCATTGCTAAGTATTTAAGAGCAATTCAAAAAATTAAAGAGATAACTTGATTCAAACGGTGCTATTTAGATTTCACAACATTTGTCAAAGAGCCAAATATTAAATAAATTTCTTTTCAATTTTCTTCCCCCTCGACTTATTTTACTCTATTATACTTTATTACTTTATTGTTGTAAAGCGCTGAGGTAAAAAAATAGCAAATAAATTAGATTTCCTGTTAAATTAAACTTTTGATTATCCCCCAGACAAAAATAAAGAGGACGAAATAACATTCGCCCTCGACTTATTTTTAATATTTTATTTTAATTTACTTAAGATGTGCCTGACCTCTGTAGACTAGGCCTCTTACTCCATCCACAGTAATTGTTTCACCATCTTTAAAGTCATCACTGATATCACCTGTATTAACTACTACAGGAATACCAATGTTTAGACCAACGATAGCTGGATGTGAGGTTAAGCCTCCACTGTAGGTAACTACTGCAGCTGCTTTCTTCATTGCAGGTACAAAGTCACGGTCAGTCATTGGAGCAATCATAATGTCTCCTTCTTCAATTTTATCCATTGCTTCTTCTGCTGTCTTAACTAACTTAGCAGGACCAACTACAATACCTTTGCCAACTCCCTGACCATTAGCAACTGGTTTACCAACAACATCAACTTTAATTAAGTTAGTTGTACCAGAAATACCAACAGGAGTACCGGCAGTAATTGTAACTAAGTCTCCTTCTTCAATTAATTTATGATCTAAAGCAGTTGAAACAGCATTTTCCATCATTTCATCAGTTGTAGAACTTCTGGCTGCTAATAATGGAGAAACTCCCCAGGTCATTGCCAGCTGATGTAATACTCTCTTATTTGGAGTAACGGCAATAATAGGTGTCTGAGGTCTATATTTAGAAACTGTACGGGCTGTTAGACCTGAACCGGTAGAGGTAATAATAGCTTCTGCTCCCAGTTCTTCGGAAGTCTGACAGGTAGCAAGTGAGATTGCAGCAGTTACAGAATCAGCTGCAAATTCATATTTACCTGCAAATTTTTCTTTGTAACTTTCAGAGTTTTCAACTTCCAGAGCAATCTGTGCCATTGTTTTTACTGATTCTACAGGATATTTACCGGCTGCAGATTCTCCAGATAACATTGTTGCATCTGTTCCATCATAAATAGCATTAGCAACATCAGAAGCCTCAGCTCTTGTAGGACGAGGATTTCTGATCATAGAATCCAGCATTTGAGTTGCGGTAATAACAGGTTTGGATGCTTCATTACACTTTCTGATCATCATCTTCTGAACTATTGGTACTTTTTCAGGTGGAATTTCTACTCCCAGGTCACCACGGGCAACCATAATTCCATCTGCTACTTCTAAAATATCATCAAGGTTTTCTACACCTTCCTGATTTTCAATTTTTGCAATAATAAAGATGTCTTCATCTCCGCTTTCTTCTAAAATTTTACGGATTTCAATAACATCACTTGCTTTACGAACAAAGGAAGCTGCAATAAAATGGATTCCCTGGCTTACACCAAAACGAATATCAGAAATATCTTTTTCTGTTAAAGCAGGCAGGCTTACCTTAACTCCCGGCAGGTTAACACCTTTGCGGGAACCAAGCTCTCCACCATTAACTACCCTAGTTACTACATCATCACCATCGATTGCTGTAACTTCCAGACCAATTAGGCCATCATCAATTAAAATTTCATTACCAACTTCCATGTCCTCAGCTAAATCTTTATAAGACACAGAAATTTTCTTCGGGGTACCTTCAACATCTTCTTTAGAAATAATAAGCTCAGTACCTGCTTCCAGCTGAATCTTGTCACCCTTCATTTCTCCAGTTCTAATTTCAGGGCCTTTGGTATCAAGCATTAAACCTACAGTTTTACCTGTTTCCTTTTCTGCTTCTTTAACCATATCAATTCTCTGTTTGTGTTCATCATGATCTCCATGAGAGAAGTTCATCCGGGCAATATTCATTCCCGCCTCTACCACTTCTTTAATTATTTCTTTATCATTTGTTGCTGGACCTAAAGTACATACTATCTTCGTTTTTCTCATATTAACCTCCCAATTATTAACTTACATTGATAAAATATTTGCTAGCTCATAAATATCCATATTTATTGTTTCAGTCTTTTTAATTGCATCGTCAATCTTACAGTAACCGATTGAGTTATCTTTATAATTGACCATTTTATCTCTTTTACCCTCTAATAATAAGTCAATTGCTTTAGCACCCATGCGGCTGGCAACGATTCTATCTGTAGCGGTTGGACTTCCACCACGCTGCAGGTGACCTAAAATAGTTACTCTGGTTTCCATACCAGTTTTTTCTCTAATTAAATCTCCCATTGCCATTCCGGGACTGCCGTTATATTCACTTAAATCAGCAAATGGAGCCTTAACTCCTTCGGCAATTAAAATTAGACTGTGTAACTTACCTCTGTCAAATCCTTGTGTAATTTTATCACAAACTTCTTGTGGTGTAAAATCAATTTCTGGAACCAGAATATATTCTGCTCCTCCAGCCAGACCTGTCATTAAGGCCAGATAACCGGAATCACGCCCCATACATTCGATTACAAATGTTCTTTCATGTGAGGTGGCTGTATCTCGAATCTTATTGATTGCATCTAAAATAGTATTCATAGCTGTGTCAACACCAATTGTATAATCAGTGCAGGACAGGTCATTATCGATTGTGCCGGGGATACCTACTGCTTTGATATCACTCTCAGCATTGATCTTCTGGACACCTTTTAAAGAACCATCTCCACCAATCACAACCAGGGCATCTATGCCTTCTTCTTTCATATTAGCATAAGCCTTTTTTCTGCCCTCTTCTGTCTTAAACTCATCACAGCGTGCCGAAAGTAAAATTGTACCACCACGCTGAACAATATCTGCAACTGAACCTCTCTGCATTGGAAAAAAATCTTTTTCAATTAAACCTTTATAACCATGTCTTACTCCAACTACTTCCAGACCCTTGTAGATAGCTGTTCTAACTACTGATCTGATAGCAGGGTTCATTCCTGGAGCATCTCCTCCACTTGTCAGTACTGCGACTTTTTTCATTACTATACCTCCAATTAAAAATTTTTATGTAAACAGGAATAGGCTTCTTCAGCTTCAATTGCCGGTACCTTGATCTGATAACTACCAGATCCGGCATCATCAACCTGAACCATAAAGCCTCCTTTTTCCATAATTTTTAAAATATTATCAGCTTCCTCTTTTGAGGAAGCTATATATACTACCTGCCACATTTATAAGCTCCTTTCAAATTCTGACCCGAATAGATCAGAAAACAAAGCCTTTATTTGCCTTCAGAATTCACTTTACCGTGCTTACTCATAATTTCAGCTTTACCTCTAATTTTCATTGCAGAAACATTTTCGGTAAACTGAGCAGCCAGGATTTCTCCCTTATCCAATTTTTCTGTATGATTAAATTTGGTATCTTTCCCTCTGGTTAAACCAATAATTGTAACTCCATCTTCTAGAGCCTTAATTAAAATATAATCAGCATTAACATCCATAATTTTTCCTCCTTTATCCACTTAATAATATAATAAGCAAAAAAGCATTGTCAAGAAATTTTGACATTTTTAACACAAAGTTTAGCTACATTTTAAAATTTATTCGACTCAGAGTCAAAGAAACTAAAAACATTTCCAATCTTAAAGAAATTTATACTCAGATTTTTTCATCGCCCGAGACAGTTCAGTTTGGGTCTGCTGACTGCTGTCAATGTTATACTTATCAGCAGTAATTATCAGCTTATTATTTCTTTTCAACAGAACCGGTACATTACCTTCTTTTTTTAGCAAATATCTTTTTAGTTTAGCAATTCTTCTTTGAGAAAGCTCCGAAATGTTCATCAAGAGCAATTTTTGATTTAAAGAAATTATTTTTTTAGCAATCAGCTGTCCATCACTTTTTTCTCCATAAATCAAAAGACCTTTATTTTCTCTTAAATCAAAATTAATTTTTCTAAAAAGATCAGAAAAGACTATAACCTCTATCTTATCATCTCGGTCACTGACTGTTAAAAAGGCCATTTTATTGTTCCGCTTTGTTATGTGTTCCTTATAATTAATTAAATAAGCTGCTGTTAAAACCTTCTGGCCTTCGGAAGCATCAATAACTTCAGCTAACGAATAAGTTTTTAAATATTTAAGTTTTTCCTGATACTGATCTAAAGGATGTGCTGAAAGATAGATTCCCAGAAATTCCTTTTCCTGCTCTAAAATAGTTTCAGTTTTCAATTCATCAACCTCAGTATAATTTAAATCATCTTCCATAAACTCATTCTGATCTTCAAATAACTCTGCAAATGACTGCTGTCCCTGGGCTCGATGTTTTGATAAATTATTATACTTATTATATAAATCCTCATAATTTAAAAGCAGTGAAGCTCTGCTGACAGCAATCTGATCAAAGGCACCTGCTTTAATAAAGGCCTCCAGACTCTGAACGTTGATTGCAGAAATATCAACCCGCTTGAGAAAATCAAGTAAAGAACTGAATTCTTTTTCTTCCCTGGCTTTAATCAAAGCGCTAATTGCAGCTGATCCTACATTTTTAATTGCCTTTAAACCATAGCGGACTTCTCCCTTAGCTTCAGCAGTAAAATCATGACAGCTTTGATTAATGTCTGGCGGCAGAATTTGGAGTCCAATTTCCCGGGAAGCTTTAATATAATCTGAGATTTTATCCTGATTTCCCATGACTGAAGAAAAAAGGGCAGCCATAAATTCTTCTGGATAATGATATTTTAAATAAGCAGTTTGATAGGCCAGAAAAGCATAGGCAGTGGAATGTGACTTATTGAAACCATAGCCCGCAAAATACTCCATCTGATCAAAAATCTCCTGAGCGGTATCTTCTGCAATACCTCGCTCCACCGCACCCTTAACAAATTTTTCTCTTTCTGCAGCAACAAGTTTTAGTTTCTTTTTTCCCATACCCCGGCGCAAAAGATCAGCTTCCCCCATACTGTATCCGGCCAGAGTACTTGCAATCTCCATTACCTGTTCCTGATATAAAATCATGCCAAAAGTTTCTTCTAAAATCGGCTTTAATTTAGGATGTAGATACTCAGCCTCTTTTTTGCCGTGCCTGATATCAATGAAATCATCAACAATATTACTCCCCAGTGGTCCCGGCCGTCCCAGAGCCAGCATGGCTATCAGATCATTAAAGCGATCCGGCTTCATCTTTCTATTTAAAGATTGAAATAAATAGGACTCCATCTGGAAAACACCGGCTGTTTTACCTGTAGATAAAAATTCATATACTTCCTGATCATCAAGGGGAAGATTATCAATATCTAGTTTTTTACCGCGGCGCTCCTCGATTAATTGCAGAGTGTTTTTAATCACAGTTAAATTTCTTAAGCCTAAAAAATCCATCTTTAAAAGCCCCAGTGCTTCTAGATCTCCCATCGGCAGCTGAGTAATTACGCTCTCATCCTGCTTTTGAAGAGGTACCAGCTGAGCCAGCGGCTCAGCCCCGATGATTACCCCAGCTGCATGAGTCGAAATATGGCGGGGCAGGCCCTCTACCCCTCTGGCATAATCAAGCAGTTCTTTAATTTCTCCATCATTCTGGTACAGCTCCTGTAGTTTGTTTTGATCTTTAACAGACTGCTCTATTCCCTTGCGAGAAGAAATTAGCTTTGCAACCCGATCAACTTTACCATAGGGGATGGCCAGCACCCTCCCGACATCTCTGACTGCCGCTCGGGCTGCCATGGTACCAAAGGTTCCAATCTGAGCAACTCTTTCGGTTCCATATCTTTCCTTTACATATTCGATGATTTGATCCCGATTCTCATCAAAATCAATATCAATATCCGGCATTGTTACCCGCTCCGGATTTAAAAAACGCTCAAAAATCAGCCCATATTTTAAGGGATTGACCTTGGTTATATTTAAGAGATAAGCCACCAGACTCCCGGCCGCTGAACCTCGCCCGGGCCCGACCATTATTCCATTATCTTCTGCATACTTCACAAAATCATAGACAATTAAAAAATAAGCTGCATAACCCATTTCAAATATTATTCTAAGCTCATATTTAAGCCTCTCTACTGCCTGTTGATTAGAATCCATCTTCTTTGTTTCCAAACCTTTAAAACACAATTTTTTCAAAAGATCCTCCGGCGATTTCTCTTCCCCTAAATCAGGATAATCGGGTAGATAAAAATGATTAAAATCAAGATCAAGTTCTACTCTATCTGCAATTTTAACCGTATTCTGATAGGCAGACTCAAAATTAGGAAAAAGTTTTCTCATCTCAGCTGGAGACTTATAATAAAATTCTTCCCCGCTAAAGGTCATCCTGTTTTCATCATCGACAGTAGTTCCAGTCTGCAGGGCCAGCAGAATATCCTGCAGTTCAGCATCTTCTTTATTTAAATAGTGGCTGTCATTTGTTACAACAGCCGGAATCTTTTCTTCTCGGCTCAGTCTTAATAACCCCTGTGCTGCCTCTTTTTCCTGCTGCAGATTATGATCCTGCAGTTCTAAAAAGAAATTTTCACTGCCAAAAATAGCCTGATAATCAGAAACTGCCTTTTTAGCCAGATCATAGTTGCCGTTAAGTAAAAGCTGAGGAATCTCCCCCTGCAGACAGGCAGATAAACAGATTATGCCCTGACTGTACTCTGCCAGCAGCTCTTTATCAACTCGGGGTTTATAATAAAAACCTTCCAGCCAGGCTTTGGAAACCAGCTGAATTAGATTGTGATAGCCCTGCTTGTTTTGAGCCAGCAGTACCAGATGATAGCGCTTCCGGCTTTTTTCAAAGCGGCTGCCGGGAGCAAGATAAACTTCCGCTCCAATTATCGGCTTAATCCCCTCTTTTTTAGCCTTTCGATAAAAGTCAATCATCCCATAGAGTACTCCATGATCAGTAATAGCAGCAGCTGGCATTTCATATTCTTTTGTCTTTTTAATCAGAGAATCCACTCTAATTGCTCCATCCAGCAGACTGAAGGCTGTATGATTGTGAAGATGGACAAAATTGGACATTTAAACCATTCCTTTAAATTTAGGCTTGTAAAATCTTGAGTTTTTTTGTATAATATAATCAAATGTCAATTTAGGAGGTGCAAGAATGAAAGAAGAAGTACAAAAATATATTGATAAAATCAGACCAAGTCTTCAGGCTGATGGTGGCGATGTTGAACTCGTCGAAGTTACTGAAGATGGTGTTGTTAAAGTTAAGCTTTTAGGAGCCTGCAGTGGTTGTCCTATGTCAACCTTAACCATAAAAAATGGTATCGAGAGAACTTTAAAACAGAATGTTGATGGTGTTAAAGAAGTAAAACCTGTTTAATTATTCAAAAAGTTTTAGGCCTTTAATACTAAAAAAGATTTTAAAAGCATCCTCAAAAGGGATGCTTTTTTTTATTTATGATTTTCTATTCAGTTTCAACTTCTGATTCATCTTTTTCTGACTTCAATTCTTCTTCTGGAATTCCCACTTCAATGTCAGAAAAAATTATTTTTTGAATATCCTGGATTGTCTGACTTAAGGCATACTCTGCTTCTAAATATTTTTTTACATTATTGTTTATCTCAATAAAATTCTGCAGGTTCTGCAATTTTTCTTTGTCTTCCTCACTTAATTCTTCTCCAGACATTCTTTTTGTCTGCATTTCCATCATCAGATTCTGATAATCACGCAGCATTTTCTTTGACCCTTCTTTTGCCAACACCTTTTTACGCAGTTCAAGATAATTTTGATATTGATCAGAATTTTTTAATTTCCGCTGTAATCTTCTAGCTGTATCATGTACTGACATTAAGATTCCTCCTTCAAAATTTTAATTTCAGCTTTTATTTCTTCTTCAATCTCTATTATACCAAATGTATAGTTTTTTTCCAGGCGTTTATCAGTAGGTGAACCTGGATTAAAAAATAGTTTATCACTAACTCTTTCATTAAAAGGTCGGTGTGTATGTCCAAAAACAATAATATCACTGTCAACAAAACTGTAATTTAATCCCTGCAGAATATTTCTGCCTCGAAACTGGTGGCCGTGAATAACAGAAATCTTCTTCCCACCAGCTTCAAAAGTAAGCTTATCTTTTAACTTCTTCTGTAATTGATAACTATCTCTATTTCCAGCAACTGTTTTAACTTCTGCAATTGACTTTAACTTATTTAAAAATTTTAACTCACAGTGGTCACCAGCATGAATTATCAAATCTACTTTTTTTAATTCCTTAATCAATTCTTCCGGAAAATCTTTACCTGCATTGGGCAGGTGTGTATCTGAAACGACTCCAATCTTCATTAGCTATTAAACCTCCATTAGTTTGAAAAAAACAACTTTGCCAGCAGTGGATATTTAATTTCAACAGCGTCATATGGGCAGAGTTCCTGACAGCAGAAACAGCGAATACATTCTTCTAAATCCACCTCTGGAAAATTATCAACCATTGTAATTGCCTCAGGGGGACAGTTTTCAGCACAGGTCCTGCAGCCAACACATTTGTCGGCTTTGAAAACTGGTTTGGGACGCAGAAATTTTTCTAAAATATCTGATAAAAAATCTGGTAATTTTGCATCAAGCAAATTATTTTCCTTTTCAATTTTTGGAATCTCTACTTCAGCAGGAGCCTGGAGCTGATCACCCCTGAGCTCTAAATTTTCTTTTTTTATTATCCCGTCTGCCAGAGCTGCCTTAATTGAAGGAACTTTCTCCTCAGGGTTAATTCCCAGCAAGCTAACTGCTGCCAGATCTAAATAATAAGGAGAAGTTGATGCCAGTAAATAATTAAAGTGCTTTGGCCGGCCATTAGAAGGACCCTCTCCTTCCATACCTACAACTGCATCCATTATTGTCAATTCGGGTGCCACCAGCCCTGCCAGATCATTTAACATTCTCGAAAAATCGTAAACAGACTGCATTCTTAAGTGATATTCTGCTTTTAAAACTCCAGGAATACAGCCAAATAAATTTTTTACTCCGCCAGTATACATTGTTAAGCCGTGGGTTTTTAACTTCGGCAGATTAATTACCAGATCAGCATTTTCCAGATATGATGCCAGCTGAAAAGACTTATTAATCTTACCCTCTTGATATTCATGTTTTCTGGAATCAGTGTTATAATTCAGCTCTATATTTTCTGCTTGAGCCAGCTGATAAAGACCTGATTTCTGATAGGCTCTTTTCAGCAGCTTATCATTAAAAGGTCCACCAGGACTATCAGCAATCACCACCTCTGCACCAATTTCCTTAAGCATTCTGGCCAGAACTCTTATAAATTCTGGATTGGTGGTCACTGCTGCCTCAGGAGACTTACCCATTAAAAGATTAGTTTTTAAAACTACCCGATCACCAGAATTAACAAATCTCTTAAGTCCACCAAGTTCCTGCAGCAGCAAACTCATTTTTTCAGTCAATTCTTCTGTCTGATATATCTCACATTTTTTTGCAGCTACAATGGTCATCTGCTTACCCACTTTCTTTTTTAGATGCCTGGAAAAAATAAAACCGGCACTAAGGCCGGCTTATTTGTGTGATTTTTTAGTTCATTCAGCTAATACTTTCTAAATAGCTCTATAAATAGCTTTAAGAAACTTTTTCACTCTTATTTTCTTTAGCCTTAGTTGAATCCTTTTTATCCTGATTAACATAAAAATTAGATCCCTTAAAAATAATTCCTGGTGAACCAATAATTCTTTTAACCTCACCACTGCATTCCGGGCATTCCTCTAAAGCATCATCATTAATATTTTGAAACTCTTCAAATCTACCACAGTTCTCACACTCATATAAATATGTCGGCATTTTTATTCCTCCTTCATATCCTTTTTTCAAATTTAATTTTTATTCATTGACAATATTTAAATATCCCCAGTAATTATAAAGCTGGATAAAAACAAACAAAGCAGCAATTAGCCATTTAGAATGGTAAATAAAATAGCCAAGTCCAGCAGTTGAACTAATAATTATGGCAGTTAAAACAAATTTTCGTTTTAATTTAATTTTTAATATCTGCCAGGGTATTAAACCGAGTCCGATAAAGACTCCCGCATCAACATTATAAATAAGGCCGGCAATTCCAACCAGCAAAAATACAATCAGTAAAAATAAGTTCATAATTTAACCTCCAGATATGGAGTTTATTCATTCTTTAAATTAAAATCCAACTTTATAATAATATATCATAAATTAAAGCCATTTAGCAAGTTATTAATTTACACTCTAAGGCTGAAAAAGTCAGTATAATTCCAATTTAGACAGCTCTAAGTTTTTAATTTTAATTTTTAAGCTCTAATAAGGCTACAGACTCTATATGATAGGTCTGTGGAAAAAGATCTACAGGCTGAATCTCAAGCAGTCTATATTTTTCTTTTAAGCTTTTTAAATCTCTGGCCTGGGTGGCTGGATTACAGGAAATATAGATGATTTTTTTAATTTCATTTTCCAGCAGCAGCTGAATGGTTTTTTCATCCAGTCCTTTTCGGGGAGGATCAAAGATAATTGAATCAATTTGATCTCTCTCTATGATTTCTGGCAGCTTATCTTCTACCAGACCCAGCTCAAAATCTACATTATTTATATTATTTAGTTTTGCATTGGCTCTGGCATCTTTAACAGCTGATTTTAAAGATTCAACTGCATATACCTTTTCTACCTTATCTGCCAGATAAAGGGCAATACTGCCGGTGCCGGAAAAGGCATCGACTACTCTGGCACTGTTATCATCTCCGATATATTCTGCCGCAGTATCATATAATTTTTTTGCCTGCATTGTATTAACCTGGAAAAATGACCTGGCTGAAATTAAATAAGCCGTACTGCCGATATATTCAGTTATTTTATTTTCACCTGCTAAAAGAATATCTTCTTTACCAAATATAACATTAGTGTTTTGAGTATTTATATTCTGGACTACACCCTTCAACTCCGGTATTTTGCGAATCAGAGTCCGGGCAATTAAATTTTTATCAATAAAATCATCACCATTGGTGACCATTACCAGCAAAGCCTGGTTAGTACAGCTTCCAACTCTAATCACCAGATGCCTGAGCAGTCCCTGCAGTGAATTTTCATCATAGACACTGAGCTGAAATTTATTTAATTCTTCCAGAGTGATTCTTAAAATTCTGTTGATTAATGGGTGCTGAATTAAGCAATTATGGTTGGGAACAATATCGTGACTTCCCCTTTTATAAAATCCGGCAGTGATCTGTTCATCCTCATCCATCTTCAGCGGGAATTGAGCCTTATTGCGGTAGCGGAAATCATCAGCTGCAGCCAGTACATCGTTTAATTTGAAATCTTCAATTTCTGCTATCCGGTTGATTAACTGCTTAATATTATTCTGTTTAAATTCCAGCTCTTTTTGATA
Source organism: Halanaerobium saccharolyticum (assembly GCF_003053565.1). Lineage (GTDB taxonomy): Bacteria > Bacillota > Halanaerobiia > Halanaerobiales > Halanaerobiaceae > Halanaerobium > Halanaerobium saccharolyticum_B. The sequence continues at coordinate 11,382 of NZ_QAXS01000053.1, forward strand.
GTTTATATGCTGCAGCTGGCAGCCCCCACACTCATTATAAACCGGACAGGGAGCTTTAGTCCTGCCTGCTCCAGCTTCTATAACTTCTATCAACCGGGCAAAAGCGTAGTCTTTTTTTATTTTAGTAATTTTAGCTTTTACCAGATCCCCGGGTAAAGTCAGAGAAATAAAAACAGCCATTCCATTTTCTGCTCTGGCAACTCCGTCTCCACCGTGGGCTAAATCTTCTATTCTAAAAGTTTTAATTTCACCTTTTTTCAAATTTGGCACTCCTCATATAATATACTCTATTAAATAATTACTGGTTTATCCCTATCAAGTTTATCACAAAAAACTCCTGCTTATCAAGCTGGCTTTACAGCTCAATGCTTCTGTGGTAGAATTATTTGATAGAATATTTATGATTTAGAAATAAATTTTAAACTGTTCTAGAATAAAATTTTTATTTAATTTAACATGATTTTTCCAAGGAGGCAGTTCATTGAATTTTCAGGTTGTGATAACTCAAATAATATCATTATTTTTACTAATTGCTGTCGGTTATTTTCTCAGACGCAGCAAACATTTAGATCAGAAAGAAACTGGAGCCATTTCTAAACTGCTTTTAGATCTGATTCTGCCGGCTATGCTAATTTCCTCGCTCCAGATCAATATTACTGCTAAAATGCTGGGAGATTTTTTTGATCTATTTTTATACTGGATTGCTTTTTACCTGATTTTAATAGTTCTAGCCTCAATCATAACAAAGTTTTTTCCCATTTCAAAAGATAAAAAATTAGTTCTTAAGTTTTTCCTTATTTTTGGTAATGTAGGTTATATGGGACTGCCAGTAATAGATGTTATATTTCCTGAAAATGGCATCTTTTTTGGTTCAATTGGAGTGGTAGTTTTTAATATCTTTTTGTGGACTTATGGTACCAGCCTCTTTTTACGTGACAATCAAAATAAAAAAATCAATTTAAGAGATATATTTAATAATGGAGTAATTGCAATCATTATTGGTTTATTTTTGATGCTAACCGGAATCAAGCTGCCGAATGCTGTTATGACAGCAGTCGACATGCTGGCAGAGGCTACCTTCCCGCTTTCAATGCTGGTTATCGGTAGTGGCCTGGCTCAAATTAAAATTTCAGGAATCTTTAAAGATTTAAACATAATCGCTTATTCAACTTTAAAATTATTATTAATACCTGCAGCAGCTTTGCTTATTTTAAACTTCTTTAATATTGAAGATCCAATAAGAACCATTCTGGTTTTGCAGATTGCAATGCCTGCTGCTGCCAATGGAGTTATTTTTGCTGAGAGATATGAGGGAAATTATATTTTTGCAGCAGAAAGCCTCTTTTTATCAACTCTGATGGCCGCACTGAGTATACCTTTAATATCTTTTTTAACAACTTATTTTAAATGATAATTAACTGGAGGAAATTAAGATGCAGAGTAATTCTCAAAAACTTGGTACAGAGGCAATAATTCCACTTTTAATGCGGCTTTCTGTCCCTTCAATTATAGCAATGGCAATTCAGGCACTTTATAATGTGGTCGATAGTATTTATGTTGGTAGAATCAGTACTGATGCTTTATCTGCACTTTCACTGGCTTTTCCGATTCAAATTATTTTAATTGGAATTGGAGTTGGTACCGGAGTTGGCGCCAGTTCTTTAATTTCAAGACGCCTGGGTGAAAATAATAACCATGCAGCTGTTAATGCAGCTGAACACAGTATTATGCTTTCTCTTTTTTACGGAGTTTTAGTCGCAATTTTAGGCTTTTTATTTGCTGATCAAATTCTGCAGTTATTTACCAGTGAAGCTAATTTGATTAGGATGGGAAGTGAATATATCAAAATTATTCTTATTGGTTCACTAGCTATGTTCTTCCCCATGATCAGCAATAATATTCTGCGGGGAGAGGGAAATACCTTTACACCGATGGTCGCCATGCTGATTGGTTCAATCATTAATATCATTCTTGACCCTTTTTTGATTTTTGGAATCTGGATTTTCCCTGAGATGGGGGTAGCTGGAGCCGCAATTGCAACAGTTGCTGCCAGAATTATCAGTGGAAGTTTTTTAATCTATATTCTGCTTTTCAGTAAAAAAATGAACTGCAGATTTCTTTAAAAGATTTTTCTTTTGATCTGCAGATAATAAAAGATATTTATGTAGTTGGTTTTCCAGCGATGGTGATGCAGTTTTTAGCCAGCTTTATGCTTGGAGGAATGAACAGAATCCTGGCCGGATTTGGAAGTACTGCAATTGCAGCAGCCGGAATTTATTTCAGACTCCAGTCCTTTGTTTTTATGCCGGTTTTTGGCCTCAATCAGGGCTATATGCCGATAATGGGCTATAATTACGGCCATAATAATCCAGAAAGAATGAAAAGAACTTTTAAATCAACTCTATTAGTTGCAGTTGCTTTTACCACAACTGGTTTTATCATTTTCCAGACTGTTCCTGAACTATTAATAAAAATGTTTAATAGTGATCCCCAGCTGCTTCAGATTGGTACTAACGCATTAAAAAAAATAAGTATTGCCTTTCCAGTGATTGGACCGGCAATTATTATTTCAACAACCTTTCAGGCCCTGGGCAATGGCTTCCCGAGTCTTGTCTTTTCTTTTTTAAGACAGATCATTGTCCTGCTGCCAGTAATGTATTTGCTGGGAGAATTTTTTGGCCTGGAATATCTCTGGTTTGCTTTTCCAATCTCAGAGGCTGCCAGTATTTTGCCAGCCTCAATCTGGTTAAGACTTAAATTCAAAAGGATCTTCAAAAAGATGGAAGAAACTGAAGAACTTATTGGATAAAATTAAAGGAGCCCAGCTGGGCTCCTTTAATTGTTCATTTATGTATCTAATTTTAAATCACTGAGAACATTGACCACTTTTTTGGCCTGCTCAGCTACTACATAGTAATTTCTTTCCAGTCCATTTCGCTCACTGCTTAAAATATCAGCTTCCCTTAATTTTGCCAGATGCTGAGAAAGTGTAGACTGAGGTATCTTTAAACAGTGCTGCATTTCAGAAACATTACAGCCTTCCTCATTCATTAACCCCTTAACAATCGCCAGCCGGATCGGGTGAGCAAGAGCTTTAAGCAAATCAGCCTCGCCCTCTAAAATTTTTAAATTTTCCTCTAAAACTTCTGCTGCTTTTTCATTTGTAAAAAAAGGCATTTTCTTACCTCCATTTGTCCTACTTTATCTAAATAATACGATATAGTTACTAAAAAGTCAAGTTATTTAATGAATTTTTTAACAATCTTTTAATTATTTCTTTGTTTTTCATAGTAAATACGACCCTCTTTCGGGCCGTATTTACTATGAAGTATTTAAATTATTGGACAGGTAGTTGAATTCCAGGCAGTTAACCCTCCAAGTACTACCCTCTGATTAATAAAGCCATTGGTCTTTAATAAACTTGCTGCTGTCATCGATCTCAAACCACTACCACAGAAAATATATAACGGCTTATCTTCTGGCAGCTCATCATAATGCTGGGGAAGCTGAGTTAAGTGAATATGTGCTGCATCTTTAATTTCTCCTTCTTCCTGCAGCTCATCATCTGAGCGAATATCAAGTATAAACCAGTCTTCGGGATCATTATCCAGCAGTGTACAGAGTTTATCCACAGTAACAGTATTAACTGATTCACTTTTCTTCCCAGCCATATGCCAGTTAATAATTCCCCCACTTAAATAACCGAGAATATTATCATAACCGGTCCTGTATAAATGTTTAACAGCCTCTTTGGGATAATCACCTTCAGTCACCAGCAAAATTTTTGCTCCCACTGGAATGAACCAGCCAACAAAACTGGGAAGATTCTGCAGTGGAATTGAAATTGAGCCCGGCACATGAGCAGCTGCATAACTAACTTCAGTTCTCACATCAATAATATAGGTATTATCATCTTCTGCTGCCTCAGCAAACTCAGCAGCTGAAAGAGGAGCAGGCTGCTTATAGTTGGCCAAAAGTTCTTTCTCGACTAAATTTGATTCTTCCATATTTTCAAAATAGGGAGGGTATTCGAGCATTTCACCAACCAACTCAATAAACTCTTCCTTATTTTCAACCTGCAATTTAGGGTTCAGCTTTCTTTCTATTCCAAGAGTTGTCCATTCTCTTTCAGCAATAGCTGAAGCACAAACCGAACCTGCTCCATGAGCTGGACAGAGAATAACTTCATCACCAAGAGGCAATATTTTATTAAAAATAGAATCATATAACCAGCTTCCTGTCTTTTCTAAGTTTTCCTCTCCCAGAAAGTCTATTCTGCCGACATCTCCTGCAAAAAGAGCATCTCCGGTAAATACCATCCAGGGATCTCCTTCATAACCATAAAGAACATAAGACATTGAACCAGGGGTATGGCCTGGAGTATGTAAAGCTTTTATCTTTAAACTACCGACCTTAAATTCCTGGCCATCCTGAACCGGATTTCCATACTGATAATCAAGCTTCTGATCTGCATGCCAGATTTCAGCTCCAGTTTTAACATTTAACTCATTTGAACCAATAATATAATCTTCATTCCGATGTGTTTCAAGAACTTTAGTAATCTTATAACCCTTTTCCACAGCTTTTTCTAAATAAATATCAATATCTCTTCTGGGGTCAATAACTAAAGCTTCATTTTTATCGCCAATTAGATAAGAAATATGAGCAAGTCCAGGTGACTTAATTTTTTCAAATAACATAAATAATCACTCCAATTTTGTAGTTTAAAATTTTGTTAGTCTAAATGTAAAAAAGATAAACTATTAAACTACTCAACTTTCGGCGTTAGGTTTTAGTAATAAAACCTTGATAAACATAGGAAGAAGCTCAAAAAAGTAGTCATAAAAAATACAAAAACACCCCTAT
>NZ_QAXS01000054.1 GCF_003053565.1 Halanaerobium saccharolyticum
AAATATTTTCCGGTTAAAGCAGGAGTATTTAAAAGAACAGTAGCTCATGTAAAAGCTGTTGATGATATCTCCTTTGCAGTAAAAGAAGGAGAAACCCTCGGTCTGGTAGGTGAATCAGGTTGTGGAAAGTCAACAACTGGTAGAACAATCCTTCGCTTATTAGAGGCAACAGCAGGAGAAATAGTTTTTAAAGGACAAAACATTTTAACTTATGATCGAAAGCAGATGAGAAAGTTAAGAAAAGAAATGCAGATTATTTTTCAGGATCCTTATGCTTCCCTAAATCCTCGGATGACGGTTGGTAATATTGTAGGTGAGGCTATAGATTTGCATAATTTAGCTGCAAGTAAAAAAGAGAGAAATGAAATGGTGAGAGAGCTCTTAGAAAAGGTTGGGCTTGGTTCAGAGTATATGCAGCGCTATCCCCACGAATTTAGTGGTGGACAGCGTCAGCGTATTGGTGTAGCCAGAGCTCTGGCAGTAGATCCAAAACTTATCATCGCTGATGAGCCGGTATCTGCACTTGATGTGTCAGTTCAGGCTCAGGTAGTAAATCTGCTGCAGGATTTACAGAAAGAATTTGGTTTAACCTTTTTGTTCATTGCTCATGATTTAAGTGTAGTTAAGCATATTAGTGATCGAGTGGCAGTAATGTATTTGGGTAAGATTGTAGAATTAACGGATAAAGATGATTTATATAATAATCCCAAGCATCCCTATACCCAGTCACTGCTTTCAGCAATACCAGAAGCTGATCCAAAAAAGAAAAAGGAAAGAATAATTTTGGAAGGAGATGTACCTTCACCGGTAGATCCACCTTCAGGCTGTAGATTCCATCCCCGCTGTCCTAAAGCATTTGCTAAATGTTCAGAGGTAGAACCAGAATTTAAGGAATATGGTGCTGGTCATTTTGCGGCCTGTCATTTGTTAGAAGATTAAAGAGTATCAATATAATTAAAGATACAAATTTATATATTTAGAGTGGAGGTCTTTAAAATGTCAATTAAATTTGATCTAAAAAAGAAAATATTTCATTTAAAAAATGAAGAAATAAGTTATGTAATAAAAATACTAAAAAATGGTCAGCTGGGCCATCTCTACTGGGGTAAAAAAATTAAAAAAGCTGAAAGATTAGCTCGTTATGATATCTCTCAGCACCGGCCCTATGAGGCTTATGCTTTAAAAGATGACACCGGCTTTATCTTAGAAAATATAGCCCGTGAGTATCCATCTTTTGGCCAGTCTGATTTTAGGGAGCCAGCCTATCAAACTGAAGCAGAAAACGGCTCAATTATCAGTGACCTAAAATATCAGGATCATCAAATTTACAGTGGTAAAAAAGAATTAGCTGGTCTGCCCTCAACCTATGTTGAAAAAGAGTCTGAAGCAGAAACTCTGGAGATAACGCTCTATGATGAGGTAACTGATCTGGAGGTAGTTTTAAGTTATACAGTCTTTAATGATTATCCAATAATAACCCGCTCGGCTAATTTTAAGAATCAGGGTCAGCAGAAACTCAATCTTAAAAGAGCACTTTCAATGAGTGTTGATTTTGAGAATAAAGATTTTGAGCTGCTGCAGCTTTCCGGAGCCTGGGGCAGAGAAAGAGATATTATCCGCCGTCCTCTGGAGCAGGGAATAACCAGAATTGACAGCAAAAGAGGGGGCAGCAGCCACCAGCAGAATCCATTTGTGGCTCTGGTTGAGCCGGAGACTGATGAGTACAGAGGAGAGGCCTATGGTTACAGTCTTGTTTACTCTGCTAATTTTATCGCCCAGGCAGAGCGCAATCACTATGGTAAAACAAGATTAACAATGGGAATTAATCCCTTTACCTTTAACTGGCTTTTAGAAAGTGGAGAAAGCTTCCAGACACCAGAAGTTGTAATGAATTATTCTGATCGGGGTTTAAATAAAATGTCTCAAAACTTTCATCAGTTATACAGAAGCCGACTGGTTAGGGGTAAACATAGAGATAAGCAGCGGCCAGTTTTGATCAATAACTGGGAAGGTACTTATTTTGATTTTGATACAGATAAGATATTAGAGATGGCAGCAGCTGCTGCAGAAGTGGACCTTGAACTCTTTGTCCTTGATGACGGCTGGTTTGGGAAAAGAAATGATGATACTTCCTCACTGGGTGACTGGTATGTTAATGAAGAGAAGCTGCCCGGAGGATTAGAATATTTAGCTCAGGAAATTAATAAATTGGAGATGGATTTTGGTCTCTGGTTTGAACCGGAAATGATTTCTCCAGACAGTGATTTATACCGTGAGCATCCAGAATGGGCCATCCAGGTCCCGGAAAGAAAATCATCAGAATCCAGGCAGCAGCTAATCTTAGATTTAAGCCGCAGTGATGTTCAGGATTACATCATTGAGCGGGTATCTGCTATTTTAGAGAAAGCAGACATTGCCTATGTTAAGTGGGATATGAACAGACCGATGACTGAATACGGTTCTTTAGAGCTAAAGGCTGAACACCAGAGTGAGTTAAACCACCGCTATATTTTGGGACTCTACAGAGTTTTAGAAGAGATCACTTCCAGCTTTCCGGAAGTATTGTTTGAAAGCTGTGCCGGTGGTGGCGGCCGCTTTGACCCGGGAATGCTCCATTATATGCCGCAGACCTGGACCAGTGATGATACTGATGCAGTTGAAAGATTAAAGATCCAGTACGGAACTTCATTAGTTTATCCTGCATCTTCTATGGGTGCCCATGTATCTGCTGTTCCAAACCACCAGGTAGAGCGCAGTACCTCACTTAAAATGCGCTATGATGTGGCAAGTTTCGGCAACTTAGGTTATGAACTTGATCTTACAGAATTAAATGAAAAAGAAATGGAAGCCGTCAAAAAGCAGGTTAATAACTATAAGGAGATCAGAGAGCTGGTGCAGTTTGGTGACTTTTACCGACTGCGGAGTCCATTTGCAGGCAATTTTACTGCCTGGTCTTATCTCAGTCAGGATCAGGAAGAAGTGCTGGCAGGATTTTATCAGGTGCTGGCGACTCCCAACCCGAAAGAGGAGACCTTAAAACTAAAAGGCTTAGATCCTGACAGGGATTATAAAGAGCTAAATAGTGGAGAAATTTATGGTGGGGATGAGCTGATGAATTTTGGTATCAAAGTTCCCTATTTAAAAGAAGACTTTTCTTCCAGAGTCTGGAGATTTAGACAAATATAAATAATAATAATCTAAGTTGATTAAAATTCATAAAAATTGATATTAACTCTTCTCTTAAAGAAGAGTTAATATATACCCTCTAAATAGTAGTTATTCAGCCTTTGCAGAATTATATTATAAGAAGATGTACTTTCTCTATAATATTTAACTAAAACTAAAAGCAATCTGTGAGGGCTGAGCTAAATACTATTTAATCTCTGCCTAAATAATGCTATAATGGAACTAGAGTTTGTTATAAGGAGGCTTTATAATGGGAGTAACACTTAAAGATATTGCAGAAAAAGCGGGTGTTTCTATTTCTACAGTGTCCCGTGTGATAAATGATGATCAGGAAAGTCCTGTAAATGAAGAAACAAAACAGAGAGTTTGGAAATATGTTAAAACCTTAGGTTATCATAAGAGTTCAAAGCGCAGTGCTAGTACTAAAAAAACTAAAGAAATTGGTTTAATTTTTAATATGACACCTGATATTTATAATCATCCTTATTTTTCTGTAATCTTGACAGCGATAGAAAATGAAATAAAAGAACGAGGTTATGATTTAGCATTTTCACTTTCAGAAAAAGATATACAGAAGCAGTCTACCCGTCATCAAGTGATTTCTTCAGATTTAGCTGGAGTTATAGTAGTTAGTGATTTCATAGAAGAAGAACTTTTAAATGAATTAAAAGAAAAATTTAAAAATCTAGTTTTTATTGATTCTTACAAAGATGATTTAAATAGAGATATCATTTTAGTGGAGAGAGAAAAAGCGGGTTATGATTTGACTCAATATTTAATAAATAAGGGACATCGGGATATAGCTTTTATTGGAGGATCTTTTTCAGAAAAATCAGCACCTGACTTTTATCACGAAAAAAGATTTTTAGGTTTTAAGAAGGCAATGACAGCAAACAATTTAGAATGGAAAAACAAATGGATTATTGATGGCAGCTGGGAAAAAGAACCGGCCTATAGAGCCACTCAGAAGTTATTAAAGCAAGAAGAGCTTCCGACAGCAATTTTTGCAGCGAGTGATCAAATGGCAATTGGAATTATGCGAGCTGTTCATGAAGAAGGCTTAAATATTCCAGAAGATATATCAATAATTTCTTATGATAATATTGATATGGCTGCCTATACGAATCCTCCCCTGACTACAATGAATATTCCCAAAACAGCAATTGGAAAATTGGCAGTTAAAAGATTAGTTGAGAAAATCGAGGGGCTGGACGAAGATTTAGATATTCCAATTAGATTTTTTGTTTCAACTAAATTAATTGAAAGAGCTTCTGTAGATGAACTGAAAAAAGAAATTAAATAATATTTAAGCCTTCTTAACTTTTTAAAAAGTTAAGAAGGCTTTTTATTATCTTAAAGCACATTATCCGCAAAATATTCAACTGCCTGAATTACAGCCATTTTCTTAACTTTATTGTTTTTAATTTTTTCTGATTTATAAAGCCCCAGTGCACAGTAAAGACCAGTATAGTAATGGGGATTCCAGTGTGGATTATAATATTCAGCAAACAGTTGATGCAGATGACTAATAGTTTTTTTATAATTCTCAGCAAGATTATGGAAGAGGAAATCTAAATCATTTTGATAACTTTTCAGAGAGAAATTATCTTTAAACTGATGATAATTTTCTGCGATTTGAGTTTTTCCTTGATTATTTTTAGCAAGTTCCAGGCGTTTTTGCTCAATGTTTTTACTGCCAAAGTAATTTTCCAGGATGATGTAGGGAGGAAGCTCTTGATAAAATGAGCTATCTTCCAGCATAAAAAAGGTGTAATAAGTAATCATATGGTGTAAGTTAACTATTCCACTGCCTGAAGCTGCCCTTAAACCGAGTTCTTCTAGATTGTCTGGAGCTGGTTTTTCGTTTTTTACTTGATCAGAATTATATTTACTCTGGTAGCTGAAGCGGCAGAGATACATTACATAACTTAAAACTCCAGCTGCTGAAACATCTTTGTGATGATTGACCAGATCTCTCATCACAGGAAAAAAACAGCTTACACTGTGGCCCAGGCTATCCGGAATTCTTTCCATACCAAGGTTAATAAGATACTCTTTTAGCTTTTCAGGTTGGTGTTCCAGAATTCCAAGCGCATAATAAAAGGAGTTATGGGAGTTCCCATTATTTATTTCTTCAATCAGTTTACTATAGGTTCTTTGATTAACCTCGTTTTCCTTATAACCGCTACTATCTGCTTTAAGATTAATAAAATGTCTTTCTGATAAACCGAGCATTACAACCCTGGCAATTTCCAGTTCAGATTCTCTGGAAAAATAATTTTTCTGAGAAAGTTCTCTCAAAAAAAGACTCATTTTGACAAAATGAAAAGATCCATAACGCAGGCTGCATTCCATCAGCATTAATGGTAAGAAACCTTCAATCAATGAGGCCAGCGAAAAACTTGTATCACTTTTTAGCTCCTTGAGATATTCTTTAATTTCTTCCTGTTGGTGATTAATCACTGCTTTTTTGAGTTGGGAATCCATCATTTTCTCACTCCTTATGATAATTAGTTTTTGACTTCATATTTATATTTTATCATATCTCACATTTAGATGAAATTCTCAACCCAATCAGCAGCTCTAACATCAGCTTTCTTCTAGAATATAGATTTATTTGTGCTTATTCATCCAGTTTAAATCTCAAAATCTGATCATCATTCTCGCGGGGACGACCTCGACCATCTCGATTATTAGTTAGAAAGTAAAGGTAACCATCCGGGCCAACCACAGCAGTTCTAATCCTGCCGTAAATAGAAGTGTTGGCATCACGGAATAGATGTTCTATTTTATCAACTTTAAAATTATCATTATTTCTGCTAAATCCAATTCTAACTAGAGACTCACTGCCTAAAGTTCCGACATATAAATCTCCACGATAAAAAGTCATTCCAGAAGGTGGCACAGTATCTTCCCACATAATGAGTGGATTTGCATATTCACTATCTTCGAAATAACCGATTTTGTCCGGCCAGCCAAAATTACTTCCTGCTTCAACAACTTTGATTCGATCCTTTGCTCTTAGACCATCTTCACCGGAAGGACCATGATCAGAAATAAAGAGATCTCCGGTTTCTGGATGCCAGTCAATTCCCTGGGGATTGCGGTGGCCAAGGCTGTAGACAGGAGAGTTTCCAAATGGATTATCATCCGGAATTGTACCATCTGGAGTAAGACGCAGAATTTTTCCTCCCAGATTGTCTAAATCCTGTGCAATTTCTCGGGTAAAGGTTTCTCCAGTTGTAATATAAAGCATTCCATCCGGCCCAAAGGCAATACGACCTCCATTATGATTGTTTCCTGCTGGAATCTGATCAATAATAATTTCTTCCTCAACTGCCTGATCACCCTGGTCAGTAAATCTGGAAACTCTATTATATAGCTCACCGTTACTGCTGGTGTAGGTATACATCAGATAAATATATGGGGTTTCTGGGAAATCGGGGTGATGTGCCATTCCCATTAAACCGCCCTCTCCCCGAGAATCAATATATAATTCCAGGTAACTTTGATCCTGCAGCGAGCCGTCTTCAACCAGCAGAACTCTGCCACCTCTTTCGGTAATTAAGGCTCGATTACTTTCAGGCAGAAAAACTAGTTCCCAGGGGACATCAAGATTCTGCTGCCAGACTTCAACTTCAATATTTTCAGGGCTCAAGACATATTCATCCTCTACATTCTGTGGAAACTGACCAACTCTAATTTGTGCCTGAACTGAAAGTGATAAAGCAAAAATCAAGATTAATGCAAGCAAAAAAACTTTCTTTTTCATATATATTACCTCCATAATTTTGTAATTAAAAAACCCAAAATTAATTCCACTTATAATTGTATTATTTATAAAGAATAATTTCTAAAAAGCATTTAACATTTTCAGAAAATTATTTACATACTGTTAATTTAGAAGTTACAATACTGTAATAATAGGGCGATATGATTGACTTAAAGAATAATTTAGGAAAGGAGAAGTGAATTTTGCTTAAAGTAGGTGAGGAAATGAAATCGATAAAAGCAGGAGATGTCTTTAGAGAAAATAGAGGAGTGACAGTGCCAATCTCTGCCAGGACCAAAAATCTGGTAGACATTTTTAATCTCAATAATATCCAGAGTATTGTTGTACTTAAAGAAGAGCGGGCAGCTGGATTGGTTATGAGAGATAAGCTTTTTTATCGTCTGGGCAGCAGATTTGGCTATAATCTATATATGCAGAAAAATGTAAACGCAGTTATGGATAGTAAGCCGCTGATTATAGATTTTGATGAGTCAGTTCTTAAAGTTTCCAAAATAGCGATGAGGCGTCCACAGGAGAAAAGTTTTCTGTTCTTTATCTGGATCTTGATAATTTTAAAGCATATAATGACAGCTATGGTTATCGTAAAGGAGATGAGGTTATTAATTACACTGCGGAAGTACTTAATAACTGTGCCAGAAAAATTATGGGTGAGACTTTTCTCGGTTATATTGGAGGAGATGATTTTGTAATAATCACTGCGGCTGAAGATGATGAATACCTGGCAGAATTAATCATTGAAAAATTTGATTTAGGGATTTGTAGATTTTTTAAAAGCAAAGACTTATTGAGAGGATATCTTGTTTGCCCTGATCGTCAGCATAAGATTGTTAATACCCCTCTGACTTCAATTTCAATTGCGATAGTTTCGAATAGTGATCGAAAGTTAAAAAATCATCTGGAAATTAGTGACCGAGCAGCAGAATTAAAAAAAAGGGTAAAAGAAATGCCGGGAAGTAATTTTATTAAAGACAGGAGGATGGAAAAGACAAATGGAGAGTTTGAGTTATGTTAAAAGTATAAATTTTGGTTACAGTTATTCCAGTCTCTTGAAAAAGATGATTAAGGAAGCTGACTATAATACATATTTGCACAGTCAGCGTTTAAAAATGACCGCTTTGCTACTGGGGGAAGAACTAGAGCTTGAGAAAGATAAGCTGGAGGATCTGATGCTGCTGGCTGAGCTTCATGATCTGGGAAAAATAGTTATTTCGAATGATATTTTATTTAATGATGTACCTTTAAATGAAAATGAGTGGCAGCAGATCAAAGAACATCCGGTGACAGGTTTTCAAATTGCCTATATTTCTTTAGACATGGTCGATGTAGCGGAAGGAATATTAACTCATCATGAGTGGTGGGATGGAAGTGGTTATCCCCTGGCTTTAAAGGGGGAAGATATACCTCTGGCAGCCAGGATAATTGCCCTAGTTGATGCCTATGATGTAATGAAATACGGACGAAATTACAAAAAGGCAATGAGTGACCAGGAAATCATCGAAGAGTTAAGGATAAGCTCCGGGATTCAGTTTGATCCACTTTTAGTAAAAATATTTATTGACAGACTAACAAACGTTAGTTATAATTAAACTATGATAGATGATAGAAATAAGGCAATTAATAAATGAAATTTTAAACTGGAGGTGGAAAAGTGAACTCTACCCGAGAAAAAATTTTAAATGAATCATTAGACTTATTTGCAGAAAAGGGCTATCACGGTACTTCAATGCGGGAAATTGCAAAAGCAGTTGGAATTAAGGGCAGCTCAATTTATAATCACTTCAGCGGCAAAGAGGAAATCTTTTCGGAATTATTTAATTACCTGGCTCCTCTGAATTTAAAATCCGAAAAATTTCAAAATAAATTTCAGAAAGCAGAATTGGATCCTCTGGGAACTCTTAATTATTTTGGCAGCATTGTAATTAAAGAGATGCAGAATCAAAAGAAAGTCAAACTTTTAAAAATGATGCTTAAAGAAAATAATAATCCAGTAGTTAAAAAGCGATTGCAGAATAGAATGGGAAATAATATTGAAAGGATTTCAGTCTTTTTTGGCAGGCTGCAGGAACAAGGGAAAATAGAAAGTGATTTGGACCCGGATTTTACAGCTAACGAATTTGTCGGAACACTGATTTATTATAGACTGCGTTTTTTGCTTTTTGAACTGGATGATTTTGAGGAACTAAAAAAAGCTACTCAAAAACATATCAGATTTTTCTGGAAAACTATCAGGACAGATTAAAAAGGAGGCCAAAATGTTTAAAAAAATTACGATATTTTTGCTAATATTATTCTTTTTCTTATCACAATTCGGTCTGGCTCAGGAATTAGATGGAGATCAGGTTTTAGAAAAGGTAGAAGCTTCAAGGCAGGCTAACAGTCATCAGATGAAGATGGAAATGGAATTATACAGCAGTTCTGGTGATATGAGAAGCAGAGAACTTAATAATTATCGACTGGAAGGAGAAGTTGAGCGGTCTCTAATGCAGTTTACTGAACCTGCTGATATCAGCGGCACCGCCTTTTTGCTCCTGGATGATCAGACCAATAATCAGGAAGATATGTATCTCTATTTACCAGCACTGGGTTCGGTCAGGAAAATATCCGGGAGTCAGAAAAATGGTAATTTTGTGGGCTCAGATTTAACTTATAATGATCTCAGTATTTTTAGTGGAGCCAATTTTAGAGATAATTATCAGGCAGAAATCATATCGGAAGATACTGGGATAATTGAATTACATCTGAAGATTACTGATCCGGATATTGACTACAGCTATGGCAAAATGTGGGTCAGAAAAGACCTCTGGCTGGCAGAGAAAATAGAGTATTACGATCAGCAGGAGGAGTTGTTAAAGGTTATCACCTTAAGTAACTTTGACGAAATTGATGGTAACCGACTGGCCCGCAGAATAGAGGTAGAAAATGTTCAGAGAGAAAGCAGGACAATTTTAAAGCTGGTGGAAGTAGATTTTGATCCAGAACTTGACCCCGGTATCTTTACAACCCGCTATCTGCAGCGTCAATAAGTCAATTAGTCTGCAGAATTTAGAGGAGGTAAGCAATAATGAAAAATATCAGCCCAAAAATCAAACTAAATAATTTACTTTCTATTTTAGTTTTGACTTTAATTTTAAGCCTTATCCTTTCATTTAATCTGAGTGCAGCTTCTTACAGCGGAGAATTGAGCACTTCAGTAATTTATGAACAGGAATCAGAAAGGTGGCAGGACCAGAGCTGGCTGGAATTAGACTTTCAGCAGGATTTAAGTTCTGATTTAAACTATTATTTAAAAAGTGCTTTAACTTTAGAAAGCTATTATCAGCAGGATCAAAAAGAGAGAGAATTTGAGTTTGAATTTAAAGAAGCCTATCTAAATTATTATACAGCAAAGATTGACTGGAGGCTGGGTAGACAGAATTTTAGCTGGGGCAGTTCCTATAACATTAATCCTCTCAATTATTTTAATCCAATTGATCAGGGTGCAATTGATCCTTTTCAGAGTCGGGAGGCAGTTGATGGAATCAGAGCAGCCTATTATCCTAATTTTAATTGGCAGCTGACAGGGGTTTTAACTCAACATGCAGAAATTGATGAACTGCAGACTGCAGTCCAGTTAATCCGCAGGCGCTGGCGGGGTTATGATCTTGCTGCCTCTGTTTTTAGCGGTAATAGCCTGCAGACAGTTCCAGGAGCAAGTAATTTTTATCCGGAAGTTAATAAAATTGGATTTGATTTTAAGGGAGATTTTAGCAGCAAAAATATAGGCCTTTTTTCCGAAGTTGTCTACAGTGATTATCAGGATTCCAGGCTGGAAAACACCAATGAGTTAATCATTGGTCTGGATTATAAATTCGATAATAATCTTTATCTTCTGGGACAGTATTATTACCAGCAGCTGCCTCCTGTTCAGTCTGAGGCAAATCAATTATTGGTTTTGAGGGCCGAAAAACCTTTTGCCAATTTTCATAACTGGGAGCTCAATTTGATTTCTGACCTTAAAGCAGGAATGTCTCTGGTCCGGCCGAAAGTTATCTTTTCATTAAATGAAGGCCTTGATTTTGAAAGTGGAGCCGTTATTAAGCTTAATCAGAAAAGAGAAAGCAGTTTAAATCGACTAAATCAGGAACTTATCTATCTTTCTTTAAGTAAATACTTTTAGCAGAGGAGCTGATCTGAATGCTGCAGAAGATAATAGAAAAAATTTCATCACTGGCAGTTAAACATCCGCTTCCAGTAATTTTAATCTTTATTTTAATAACACTTTTTTCACTTTATAATTTACAGGCAATCGAGGTAGATACAGCAATTAAGAGTCAGATTCCGGAGTCGATGCCTTCTAGAACTAAAATAGAAGAGATTGAAAACATTTTTGGTGGTACAGAAATGGTTATGCTGACAGTAGAGGCAGAAGATGTGCTGGAGGCTGAACTGCTCAAGAAACTTCGTTTTATTTCAGACGAATTAGAAAAACTGGCAGAAGTTGATAAGGTCAACAGTCCCTTTACAGTAAATATTATTGAGGGTAGAGATGATGAATTATTGATAGAAAGCGCTGTCAGTACGATTCCAACAGACGCGGCTGGAAAAGAAAATTTGCGAGAGCGGCTTGCAAATAGCGAACTGGTCATGGGTTCGATTTTTGCCAGAAACTTTAAGGCAGTTAATATTGCTGTTATACTGGCTGAAGACTTTGATGATGCAGAGATCAAGAAAAAAATTAATACTATTTTGGCAGAAGCAGACGAACAATTTCCAGCTGAAGAAAGTATATTAAAGTCCGGACTGCCAATCATAAGAGCCTTAAATGCAGAAATTATGCAGCAGGATATGAGGCTTTTAATGCCGCTGGGCTTAGTTATTATGTTGATTTTTCTTTTCCTCTGTTTTAAACAGCTGCGGGGTGTCATTTTACCATTTACAGTTGTTATAATGTCAATAATCTTTTCTTTGTCTCTGCTGCCGCTTCTGGGCTGGAAGTTTCAGCTGATGACAGTTATTTTACCGGTTATTCTAATTGCGGTAACCAATGATTACGGAATTCATATTATTGCAGCTTATCAGGAACTGGCAGTTGAGCAGAAAAATTCAGTTCAGTTAAGTAGAAATTCTGTTTTAAAGCTGGGAGCTCCAGTAATTGCTGCCGGAGTCACAACTATTGTTGGTCTGCTTTCACTTTCCAGTCATATTATTGTTCCGGCTCGAGAACTGGGAGTGCTGGCAGGTGTCGGAATTACTTTTGCACTTTTAGCCAGCCTTTTATTTATCCCGGCAGTTTTATCTCTGCTACAAGTTAAAACTCCACTCAAAAATTATGGGCTTGGGGCTGGAAATAATAAAGAAATCAACAGAAAAGGAATTATAGACAGGATCCTGTTTAAAATCGCTAATCTGGTTGGCAAAAACGCTAAAAGGATTTTAATTTTTAGTGTTTTAATTATTCTGTTTCTTTCAGCCGGGATGCTGCAGATGCAGGTTGACACCAACCCAATTAATTTCTATGAAAAAGAGTCTGAGATTGTGCAGGCCACAGAAATAGTAAATCAGCATTTTGGTGGTGCAAATTCTATCTCTGTAGTTGCCAGGGGTGATATTACTCAGTCGGAGATGATGCAGAAAATCAGTGATTTTGAGCTGGCAATTGAAGAATTTAAGAATGTAGGAGAAGTAAGCGCAGTTTCTACAATAATTAGAACTATGAATAAAGAACTCCACAATGGGCAGCCAGAATTTGAAAAAATACCGGAAGCAGATTCTGCTTTATCTCAGTATTTACTTCTTTTTTCAATGTCAGGTGATCTTGATAAACTGATTGATTTTAGAGAAGAAAATGCTTTGATAACCGCTAGAATTAAAACTAACAGCACGGAAGAAATAAGAGGAGTTCTCAATAAAATTCAAAATGAGGCTCAAAATTATGAAGCTGGCACTTTCCCTCTGATAGGTGGATTTGGTGATCTGCTGTCTGAGCTGGTTAATGCTGTGGTTCGAGGCCAGATAATCAGTCTTTTTCTTTCAATAATCCTGGTTGCAGCTGTAGTTATGCTTTTATTTAAATCTTTTACAGCCGGTGTTTATACATCAGTTCCTCTGATAACTGCTTTAGTCTTTTTATTTTCGCTGATGGGCTTTTTAAATATCAAACTCGATATGATTACCACTATGCTTTCTTCGATAATGATCGGAGTCGGAGTTGATTATACCATTCATTTTCTCTGGCGCTATCGCGAAGAAAGAAGAAATTTATCCAAAAAAGAGGCGGTAGTTAAGACTCTAACAACTTCAGGCCGGGGAATAACTTTCAATGCTCTTTCTGTAATAGTTGGATTTTCAGTTCTTTTTGTTTCCGGATTTTTACCGGTTAAATTCTTTGCCTTTTTAGTAACAGTTTCTATTGCCACCTGTTTAATTGGAGGGTTGTTGATTCTTCCGGCTTTAGTTCTTGTTTTTGAGCCTGATTTTTTGGAATCAAAGTAAATGACGATAGGTACCAGGTACCTAAAAAGATTTCTGGTATCTGGTACCTATATTTATCTATAAACTTGATATTATTTTTAGTTTTGTTATAATAAAAAGTGGTTGAAAGAGCAAACAGGAGCAAATTATTCTCTAAAAGAACAAATCGCTTCTAATCAAATTACAATCTTATACAAGGTCAAAAATGCTCATAAAAGACAATAAACTTTTAAGGAGGGTTTTTTACTTATGGAAAAAATTAGAACGATTTTTGCTTCGCTGATGATTATAACACTGCTGATGACAGGAATGGCTTTGCTGCCAACAGAGACACAGGCTCAGGATAATACAATTGAACTGGGTTATGTAAACTGGGCTGGAACAGTTGCGGAGACTCAGGTTGCTGTGGAAGTATTGGAAGAAATGATGAATTATAATGTAGAGACAACAATGGTTGGAGTTGGTCCAATTTATGCGGCTTTAGCTGAAGGTGATATTGATGCATTTATGGGAGTTTGGCTGCCGCTGACACATCAAAGTTATATTGAAAGATATAAAGATGATATTATTAAAACTGGACCTAATTACAAAGGTGCAAGGATAGGACTTGTGGTCCCGGAATATGTTGATATTGATTCTATAGAAGAATTGAATGAACATCGTGATAAGTTTGATGGCCAGATCACAGGAATTGAACCTGGTGCTGGAGTAATGGAGGCAACTAGAGAAGGTATTGAAGAATATAGTTTAGATTTTGATCTTTTAACAAGCAGTGGACCTGCAATGACTGGTTCTTTAGAAAGTGCAATTCAAAAAGAAGAATGGATTGTAGTAACAGGCTGGCGACCCCACTATAAATTTGCCAAGTTTGATCTTAAGTTTTTAGAAGATCCTAATAATGTTTATGGTTCTAAAGAAAATGTTTATACATTCCACAACCCACAGCTAGCTCAGGAACATCCGGAAGTAGTAAGTTTCTTCCATGACTTTAGAATGACCACTGATGAAGTAGCTGAAGTTATGGCCTGGATCGAAGATGGAATGGAAGAAGAAGAAGCTGCCCGAAAATGGGTTGAAGAAAACGAAGAAAAAGCTCGCGGCTGGACTAATCCGGTTAGCGTATCTGAATAAATTTGAATATTTTAAAATAAAATCTAGATAAAACAAGTACCCTGCTGTTTAAACAGCAGGGTTTTTTAAGTTTGCCTGGCATGAATATTTGCTAATCAGTGAAAGTCTGATGTGGGGGTTAATAGTGCCAACCACTAGCTGAAGACAAGGGTGTCCATCGTGAGATGGAATCTGAAGGAAGTTGGAGGCAAAGCTTCGGTCTGAGGAATACGAACTGTATAGAAGGCACAATTCTGGGGATGAGTTTGCTTAACAAAACAAAGCCCAAAACTATTCAAGACAGGAAGTGTAAATACAGCGGATAGATGAAGTGAAAGTAAATATTCTTAACCAGGGAAGGTCTGACAGTAAATTGTGGTGATGAATTTCTAAGCAATAAACTCTGCAGTAATGTAAGAGATTAACTGTCAGAATGCAGCAGAAGTCATAGTAGATTGATGGATATATACATCGATTGAAGGATGAAACATTAAGAGGTTTCTTAGATTTGAACAACTCGATGGAAACACAGAGAAAGCAGACAACTTCATATGAAGGCTGCTCTCAGGAAAGAAGGCTGGAAGCTGGAAGGAATGCACACCAGGCAGTAAATAAAGCTAAAGAATATATAAATGATGGTTATACATGGGTGGTCGATATCGACCTTGAAAAGTATTTTGATACTGTTCAACATGATAAACTGATGTCTTTAGTAGCCAGGAAAGTGCAGGATAAAAGGGTGCTGAAACTAATAAGAGCTTATTGTTACAAGACATAAAATTCAGCAGTAGATCATATATTTTAGGACATGATCTACAACAGTAAGATTATTTAACATATATTTCCTGTTAGGATAAA
>NZ_QAXS01000055.1 GCF_003053565.1 Halanaerobium saccharolyticum
ATATTTCTAATATTCTTTATTTTGGAACTACTGCTGAGAATACTGTTTGAACTGTATTCTCCTTATTTTTTAAAAATCATTTGCGGAATCTCTGGGCCTCTGCTTTCTAATTTTACTGCTATCGCTGCCGGTAGAGTTAAAGGCAGACTTAAAAGCAGACCAATTGAGGCCAACAAAATATCTGTCACTCTTTTAAAGAAAAAACCTATAGAATTGTGAGGTGGAATAATCTCAAAAATAGGCATTTCTCCAATCTGCTCCAGTCTGGAACCAGAGAGCATAATCTCATAGAATTCAGGTACAAGTGATACTTCCCAATCTTTCTCCAAAGCAGCATAAAAAGCACCCTTTTTTTCTTTTTCACTCAAGTTAGAAGCTACAAAAATTATGTCTGCTTCCATATTCATTAGCTTATCTTCTAAATTATCAAAATCAGTAAATAAATCAAAATCTATGTAATCTAAATCTTTAAGATGATCAGAGTTATCAATAATTACATCTTTTATATTATAACTTTTATGCATAGAATGAGCAATATTTTTAATTAATTTGGCAGTGTTTTCACCTCGACCGACAATAATGATATCTTCTTTTTTTGACATAAGGCGCTCAATAGCTAAAGTTAAATATCTCCAGGCTATCATAGTTACAAAAAGAACTGGAAAAGAAATTAAAAATACTGAACGGGGAAAAGCTAATGAATGAGTAAGATAAGTTAAAGTCCCAACAAAGAGGACTATGATAAATGTTGCTGGGATAAAAGTATAAAATATCTCGTCTATTCTTCTTTTTAATTGATTGCTGTAGAGGTTATACATTTGGAATAAGAAAACTGCGAAAACTGAAATATAGGGTATTAATTCCATGTAAGCATTATAGTTCTGAGCAGGTATTGTATCTCCAAAGCGGAGTTTAAAGGCAAGTAAAAAGGCTAAATTGACAAAAATGATGTCCCCAATAATTCGAATCGAATTCATAATTAGTTCTTTAATCTTCATAATTTTCCCCCTGTTTAAAAACAAATCTATCTTAACTTGAAATTTTTAGCATATATTCATTTTCTATTATACTTTATCTATTAAGATAGTTCAATGAATTCGACAAAAATAGCGGAATAAGATTGAGGAGATTAATTCTATCTATCAAATTTTATAATAAGAATATATTTTACTTTTTAAATTATTGGACAAATAACAGCTTGAATCTTTTGAAAATAGAAATTCTAAACAAGCTTTAAGCTGACTAAATTCTATTATTTCATTTTCATAAGCAGAGTAATTTTTAAGCCGTTCTGTATTCATAATTCTTCCATTTTTTAGCCAGTTTTCTCATTTCTAAAACTGGAATATTTAATACTTCTGCAGCCTTATTAATGGTTATTTCCTCTTTAATAACTAGTTTTCTAACCAGAGCAAATAGCTTTTCATTTTTTCTTATATAATCCCTCGGTTCTGGTTCTTTTTTATCAAAGCCAGCTTCTTTTAGTTTTTTGAATAAAGCACCTAATATTCTACCATCTATATAACCATATTTGTTTAAAGTCATGATCAGGGATTTTGCACTAACACCAAAATCTTTCTTCTTCTCAATAATCAAGTCCAGGTCAATATAACCATCAAAATAATAATCATAATTTTTTAAAACTTTAGCAGGAACTAAAAATGCCATCGCAAAATGATCTGCTGCTTTTTCTCTTATATTTTTTATCCGAGTGTTGGCATATTTTAACTCATTAATATCTTTGCTGTATTGATCACGGTGAAGAATTAAGTGTCCTAATTCATGGACTGCAGAAAAGATTTTCCTTTCTTCGGGAATATCTCTGCTGTCATTGATAAAAATATAGGCTCCTTTATCTTCAGAATAAGCAGAAACAGCATCTAAATTAGCATCTTTAATTTCCTGAGCAATTACATTAATATTATTTTCTTCAAAAAGAGTAAAGACATTGATATTTAATGCATCATCTACCCCCATATATCTTCTCTGTTTTTCTGCTATTTTTTCTATAGCAGCTTTCTCTTTTTTATTTAATTTGTCACCTTTTATTTCTAATTTATATTCTTCTGGTAAATAATCTTTTACAGGGTCATCACTCAGTTCTATAATTTCATGATACAATTTAAATTTATCTGCAATTTTATTTTTTAATTTGTCATCAAAATCATTTTCTGGATCATCAGCTCTAAACATGAAAGATACTTTTCCTCTTTTTGATTTTTCGCTTAGAAAAAAATCAATCTCTTTATCAAAATATCTGGCTAATTTATATAATTTGCCGCTGTCCATTACTCTTTCTCCATCCAAATACTTTGCAAAAGTCTGTCTTGTAACCCCTATGATCTCTCCCATTTCAGTCTGGTTAAGATTAAATTCATCCTGCAGCTCTTTTAAGTTTTTAGCTATTACTTCTGCCACTTTCATAATGAAACCTCCTTAATGTTAAATAGATATAACTTATATTTTGTTTATAAAATTATTTTTGTTATATTATATTAACATTATAACACTAAATTCTGAAAAATGAAATGATTAATTATAAAATCCCACCTATTACAGTGAGATTAGAAATCAAACTAAATCTATCTTTACTTTCCTATTCAATGCTTTTGCGATTTTTCTCTAATCAAGCTCATCTAATACCTCTTTATGATCCTCATAAATCTCATTAAAAATTTCTTCGTGACTGTTCCGCTTATTATATTCTTTAATAAACCTTCTTATTTCAACACTTGCATTACTACCAGAATCATGTGTAATTTTTTTAAATTTTTTCCATTCTTTTTCATCAATACGGAATTGTTTTGTTTTCATTTTTTCCATCCTCCTTTTCGTACTGATAATGTCCCTACAATGTAATTATATAATTAATTTACTTTTTGGTCCAGGAAATTATTTAAATAAATTATAGTTGTTTTAATAACTCTTTACCTCTTTTCAATTCCTCCATAGTTTTATCAAAATCATCTCTTTTTTTATTTAATTCTACCCCACTTTTTTCGCGAGAAAGCTCTTTATTTATTTTTTTTATCATATCTGGATCTGTCACTATAAATTTATCTTTTTCAAAAGAACTAGTAGGCATAAATTTCATCTCCTCAGTTTCACTCTATATAATAAAATTTTTACCAAATTAATCTAAACAAAAAACGAAGGACTAATAAGCCCTCCAACACGAATCTAAGCATCACTTAGTCTCTATGGTCACGACGCGGTAACCTAACATACATTATATTATAAAAAATTATAAATTACCTACTTTCGCCGAGAAAGCCTCGCTCATATTAATGGGCAGGGAGGATGTCAAATCTCTAAACCCATTTGAACTAGTTCTCTTTTTTGGCTTTTAGCTAATTTATAATAGTATCTAAATAACTTTTCGTAAGATTTTTTTCCTATCCCATTAAAATTATTTATCTGCCAAAACCTCTGAACAGGTTGTTTATCCACTATTATTGTAGACTGTTTTGCATTAATACCAACCTCTTTAATTAAATGTTCACGGTCAGCTTTATTAACAAGATCAAGCATTTTCTTTTCTATACCCTCTACTTCATTTTTCTCATTTAAACATATATAAATATCAAGATCCAGATCAGATAAATATTTTTCCATTAGATCTTTAACTGCTTCCCAGTCTAAGCCGCCATTATTTGTACCCAATTTTGGAAAAGCAACTGATTTCATTTCTACTTTAGAATGATTTTCACTAAAATATTTAAGACCTGCTTCAATCCAATCTATTTCTGACTTATTTCTCCAGTGTTTCTTTGTTGGAAAATTTAGTATCCATAAGTCATCACTATGACTGTAAATATAAGGTCTGCCTATTCGAACTAAATTTTTATTGCATTTATCTTTATAATCTTTATACATTTCAGGAAATCTAAGTTTAAATTCCAGGGCTATACCTACACCCATTACTCCAACACAATTTACTGTATTAACTATAGTTTTAGCAGGAGTATTAAACACTGTTCCTTCATAGTGATTTATCATAATCTCACCATCCTAAATAGTCCTCTATATAGTTATTATTGCAGTTAAATAAGCTGGCGTCAACCTCTAATTTATCATTTTTACCAAATAAATTAATCACTCTTTTATAATCTATCTTACTTCTAAAAAATATCTCATTTAAATAATTCAGTGAGATAATTGCTAACATATAAAATATTATCCTGACTATTTTATTTTAACAAATAATTCTTCACTATAATCATTTATGTCTTCCACATTCAACATCTGATACTTATTATTAACATCCTTAAAATAATCTTCTATAAGATTTTTTCTTATTATTTCATTACTTTTTTCTTCCGGCTTTAAATTCTTTCTGGTTAATCTCCATGGTCTTTCAGAGTGGGTCATTTTTTCAAGTGTTTTAGCACTATAACAGCCAAAATTATCAATGACACTATCTAAAAGTTCTTTTTCTGCTTCTGTTAGATTAATATTTTCAAATTCAATACTTTCATCTTCTATAGGGTTATAGCCATAATCTCTATATTTAAAATATATTTCTTTATAAACCGGGCCATGTACCCAGGCTTCACAATCATTATCAAATAAAAACTCATCATAAAATGTTTTATAAAACCCCTGACTGTAATAAAGTAACTTCTGCAGTGCTAAAGGTGTTACCTCACCTAATTCTTTAAGTAGATATTTAATTACACTATCAATCTTTTTTTCTGTCTTCAGCTCATTATCCTGCAAATCTTTTATAGCTTCCATTAGACCATTAAAAGCTTTAACTGAAACCTTATCGTTATTTTCTTCTGCTAACTGTCTCATATAATCATAATCATCTTTGACTTTTTTTAAAGTTTCAGAATAACTTTTTGAAGGTATATCCCCATCCAAATAACGGGTTAATGTAGTCTCTCCCCAACCTAAAAGTAATGATAATGGTCTTTTACCTGTATTATACTGTTCTACTATCTCTTTAATTTCAGGAACCTTAACAATTCCTGCTTTTTCTCTATAAGCATGGTCTATCTTTTGCAGATTCTGGTCATGAAGTTCAGGAATGAAAATTTCAGCTCCACACTCATTACAATAAGCTCTTTCAGCGGTATATTCAAACTCCAGACCGCGCACTTCTTTTTTTTCTACTGAATTTTCAATTTGATACTCAACTTCCTTTCGGCACTCAGGACAAAAAGTTCTCATTTGCTCCCCCTCCTTTTTTGTTACTACTTAAACAAAAATGAAATCGATTTTTCACGTTCATGAAAAGAAATTATATATAAATAACCAGCACTGTCAATTAAATTAAACTTTATGTAAATATCAACCTCATTATATTCACCAAAATAATTCAACTCTTCTCTGCTGCAGAAAACATACAAAATCTCATGTGAAAACTCTTCTTTTTCATTATCCACTGCATAACAAAAGTCTTCAACCTCAAGATTTAATATTATATTTTCAATTTTCTTTGCAGTAAGATTATAATCCTCACTGAACTTTTTATTTTTTTCTCTATTCATAGATAGATTATATTTTTCTTGAACAACAGCAATTTTGGCTCTTTTTAAGTATTTGAGTATATCTTCAAACTCAAAATCAGTATGTTTCTGCGGTTGATAATCTGACATATGATCATCCTTTCTTATGATCAATTATTATACGTTAATGATACACTAATAATACATCTTTGTCAATTAAATGTATTAATTAATACATTTTTATTTTACATACAAAATCACCGGAATTGCAAAACATAAATCTCACCAGGTCTTTAAGACTCCAGTGAGAATAATTATAAATTACAAAAAATCATATAAACTTTATAAATTTATATTTAGGACATTTGTCCGGTCCTATTCTTACTAATTTTACATCTAGAGATTAGAACAATTTCTTCCAACTCCTTGCAAATTAATTACTAAGCTATTAAAATAAAATTATAGTAAGTAAAAGAGGTGATTCTATGGATATAAATCTAGAAGATATTTTTGAAATTGTCGAGGAACCAGAACACTCAAAAAATGTTTTGTTAAATTTTCAGGAAAAATATAATATTGATTCAGAAGAGCTCTATCTGTTCTATCAACAGGGCGGAATTAATTGTGAAGATTTACCTATTTCAGAAGAAGATTTTAAATCATTGCTTCACCATTTTATTATCTTTAAAGAAAATGGTGGCGATCCCTGGGAATTAAAAGAATCAGATAACTGGAAAGAAAATATTGGCTATCAGAACAAGGAGGAAAACTACTCTTCTTGTTCTTTTTTATTTTCTTGTGTTATTTTATGAATAATTCATTAATTATCTGTTCTTCCAAACTAGAAAACTCGATTTCCTTTGCGTATTTAAATTTATTCCTATATCTATTCCAGTGACTTAATATAATACCACTGTTGAAAATATCAGCAACTAACATACCACCTTTTAAAATAAAGTTATTTCTATAATCTGAATTTACAATTTTTAATAATAATCGCTGCATCATATAATTTCTTAAAATCACCTGACTATTAATATTTTTTTCTTTAGCCAAATTCTTAACTAAATCTTTTAATTGCATTAAGTTTTTCATACAAACATCTCCAAATATTTTCTTAAAACACTGCTTATTTTTAATTTATCGCCATAATCCAAAAGCAAATGTAAATTTTTATCTTTCCCTGTTAGATATTTTCTAATAGCTTCATTTACCGTTGAAATATCCATGTTATTACGGTCTTTTAAAATATCACAGATTGTTCTCTCTTTATTATATACTTTAATTTTTCTACCGAAGATGGTTTCTTTTTCCATAACTCCAAGTAAATGAAGTTCTTTTTTAACTGTATGAATTTTTATATCTTCATCTTTTAAATAAGGATTATGATAACCATAAGGAACAGTTACTGTATATTCTAAAGGATCTCTATCACTTAGATCATGTAGATAAAGTGCTGTTTCATGAGAATAAATTAATCTGGAGTTTTTTTGCTGAATGATATACATCTCATCATTAAAAGTAGCAGGAGTTGTATAAACTCCTCTTTTGATCCTCTCCAACTTATCTTCTTCTAAAAAAATAGATAAATATTCTCGAGGAATATTTTCTTCTTCCAGTTCTTTAGTAAGAATAAGGCCGTCATTCTTTTCGATCAAATTATTTAATTTTTGCCGATAATTCATCGAACCACCTCTTTTACTTTTATACTAATATTATATCTTATTTTAGTTTAATAGTAAAAAATCTTTATTTATTGCATAGTAAAATTACCGGGAACTGCTAAGTAGTATTCGAGACTGACCCCATTTTTATGAACAAATATTATTGCAGAATAAAAAACTGGATCCGTAACTAAGTGAATACTTTGTTGTGAATGTCCAATAATATTTTACACTTTCGATAAATAAGATTTTAAACCTAATATTTTCCAAAAATGGTTTCTCTGTGAGTCAATCTTAACTATTTCCACCGAAATTGATAATTTCGGGCTTGTGAACTATGCAGAATTAAATTAAAGCTAAAAAAAAGAAAAACCCCACCTATTACAGTGAGATTAGAAATCAAACTAAATCTATTTTTACTTTTCTTTCCTATTCAATGTTTTTGCAATTTTTCTCTAATCAAGCTCATCTAAAATATCTTTATGATCATTATAAACATCATCAAAAATTATATTATGAAAATTTTCTTTTATATAGTCCTGAAATTTAATATCAGGTAATTTTCTCTTCTTGTTTCTCATCTTAGATATTATTTTTTCAATTTCTTCTATTGAAATATTATTTTTATAATAATGTTCAAATAAAATATCAAAAGTAAATAAATTATTGATTTCATTATTTTCAATAAATGGTCTAATATCTTTCAAGTTATTACAGGCAGTATAATTGTCCATTGTTTTAGCAATTGCAATGGCTGCAGATTCTCCTTTCCCTTTACCCATTTTTACAAGTTTATTATATTCAAAAAATGCCTCATGATCACTATCTATTTTAATTACTTTAAACAGGTCTGTATTTATGGCATCTACTACATCTTCATAAACCCATTTATATTTACTATATCTTTTCATAAAGCTAAATTCATCAACTACTACCTGAGGAATGAACATTCTACCATTATATAAATTAACCAAAATATCCATTCTTTTAACCCAGATAAAGGAAGCAAGACAATCATTATCAAAAACTAAATTTATATCAGTTTTATAAACTAATTTATCATAGCTCATCATCGTCATCTCCAAACACCAGATAACCATACCCACCTTCAATTAGATACTCATTATATCTACTCTCTGAAATTTTATTTTTTTCAAGTGCTTCTTCAGCTAATTCAGCATAGTCAGATTCTACGATTATATCTGCATCAGTTTTTACTTTAGAGTATAATTCTGTTGAATATCCGTATCTTTTAGCAGCTTTAGTTATATTAATCTCTTTTAAATTTTGATATTCTTTATTTTTTATATGATTATCCAGTTTTAGTCTCAAGATAAGTGCCTGGTGGCTAATTTTAAAATAATTTTCGAGATAAAGACAATCTGAAATATCAATTTTACTTTTATTTTTTTTAGTAAGCCTTTTTTTAAGATGAAAATTTAGGGCTTCTCGGGGCATTAATAAATAAGAGGCAAAAGTATCAGCTTCTTTTTCTAGCGACTTCTGTTTTCCATTTAAATTAATATTATATTTTAAATGATAATATTCATGAGCTGCAGTAAAATATTGGCGGCCTAGCGATGTATTAATATTAATTAAAATCGCCTGCACCTCACCTTTTTTGATAAAAAGACCATATAGTCCACTCTCAATTGACATTTTTATAATACTTACATTAGCATTATATTTTAAAACTTCAAAAATATTAATTGCTTCTGTATTGCTCAAGCCAAATTCATTTCTGGTTTCTATAGCTCGAGTTTCAGCAAGGAGATTATTAGCTTTAATCATTTTATTTTACCTCCTGCATATTTTTTAACTCATATAAGTTATTAACAAAATTTTTGGCCCATTCAATTTTCTCAAGATCATCCTGTTTAATATCAGTTGAGCGGTGAGCTATCTCTAATTGTTCTTCCTCTGTTTTTTCTCCAATGAAGTATTCAATACTTTTGCCATATAGGTTAGAGAATTTGTTTAACAAAGATAAATTAATTTTTCTGGCACCAGTTTCATAATAGGATATTTGACTTCTTTTTTTACCAATTAAATCAGCTACTTCCTGCTGTGAATAATTCATATCCAGCCGAGCTTCTTTTAACCTTTTTGCAATCTTTTCATAATTTATCATTATGCTCACCCTTTCATTTAAGTTCTTATATATTAATTGTAACATATTTGTTACAATTAAACAATATATAAATACAAAGGTAACATAATTATTTGTTGTGTATTAAAATTACCGAAAATTGCAAAGTAGTATTCCCGAAAGTTGCAAACTAAAATTCCCTGTTATTGCAGAAAAAAACTGGAGCTGCAACTAAGTGACTTTGTTGATGTAAAATCAAAAAACTCCCATCAGGATTATAGAAATCTGATGAGAGTAGGTATTCATTACTATTTAATTTTTTATTAGTTTTTGTCATCTATAAATTTTTTTACATTAATTAACGGTAAAGTTAAAGGAGTTATATTAGCTGATTTAGTTACATCAGCTACTGCTGATCTTAAGAACGGAAATAATATAGAGGCTCCATTATATTTACACATTGTTAAAAAATCATCGGCTTTCATATCTTCATCTGCAGAAAAAAACCCGAGTCTATTTTCTTTATTATATAATTGTCAAAATAAAAATTACTCGTTATATCATTTTTCATATTATGACGCCCTTAATAAATTGCTGTCTTTTGTTTCAGAAACACTGGTTTTAATAGTGTTTTCCATCTTATAACTATACTTATAAGAATTCTTATTTTTATTCTCAGACGATAACTGATATTCTCCTTTTACATCATCTCGCAGAGGACAGTCATCGATATCAGATTTTTTTAATAATCCTAAAAATTCTTCATCACTCATATTCTCTAATTTTTCACTAGCTCTATTGAAATATTCTTTAGTATCCATCTGTTTCTACCTCCTCAATATCAGTTATACAATCCTGATTTCTAATACAGAGTTGAACCTGCTTTCTTGTTACTTCAGTTGGAATGAGCGAAAAGTGTAAAATGTTATTTGACATTCACATAGCTACATTTTTATATCTCTTTAGATTCAATAATTTCATCTTCTTCGAGAATCTTAAGCATTTGTAAAAGTTCTCCATCCTCATAGTCTTTCTCCAACACATTGAAACCAAACTGTTCATATAAACGAATCAAATAAGGAATATCCTTACATTCCAGCATTATTATTCTTCCACCTAGCCTGAGTTGCCCTTCAAAAATTTTGAGCAAACAATATTCCATGATTTCTGTTCCAGAAATTGCATCTGGATACATTTCATTCTTTCCGAGCTGTCCAATCAATATGGAAGGAAATTCAGTAATCTTAACACCCTTAATTTTTGAGCTAAATCCGTCAAAAAAATTAGCCTTTCTCCCAGAAATCATTTCTCCCGGAATTCTTAATACCTGTATGGCGAGAGTGAAATATGCAAAAATATTAAATTCATCTGCATCTTCATCATAAATAAAAAAAGTTCTGCTCTTCCCTAACTTTTCAAAAAGAATTGCCCTATTTTTTAAGAAATATTCAATATCTGTATCCTTTTCACAAAGAAAAACAGAAATAAGTTCTTAAGCTTTAGACTCATTACTCATTTCTATTAATCTTTTTAGCGAGATAATATTTGTTTTAATTTCTGCTCACCTCGCTGCTCTTTTTCAGCTGATACGAGGCTTTTATCGATTTTAATACTTTTATTGGGAGTGGAAATAATTCTCTCGAATGACTCCACAGCCTTCTTAATATTAAGTGTAAAATCTTTATTAAAAGATGATGTGGCCATCCTGATCCCTCCTTTATCAATATAATATATTTTACATTTTTTGTTAATACATAGATCACACATAAACTACAATTTTTAGTTAGTTAAGCAATTTATCTTTCTTTGAGTATATTATATCTTAAATCAAGCTTATAATCAATTATCATTTCAATAAATTTCCAAATTATTTTAGCTGTCAGCACTCTCCGATTAACATTTTATACTCTTTCTCATCTATTTTATCATTTTTTAATAATTTAGTTAATATTTTAGCTGCAAGATTAATATCGGTAGTAAACATTTTAATCTCATTTGCATATGCTAAACTAAAAGTGTACCACCTCAACACCATCTCCTGTATAATTGATTTATCCAATAATCATTATAAACAGGAGGTAAGAAAGTTGAAAAAGATGGCACAATATAATTTTATATTAGGTTTCTATATTTTCTATATTTTAATCAAAATAAAAGCAAGAGAGCTATTGCAAGCGAACTTGGGATACATCGAGATACTGTAACTAGAGCTATTGCAAACCCAGAACAAAAGTACAGACAGACCTCATGTTTAGGATATTATTATCGACTACTATAGTTTCTCCTTTGTAGTTTTTAAGCCGTTCTGTATTGATAATTCTTCCATTTTTTAACCAGTTTTCTCATTTCTAAAACTGGAATATTTAATACTTCTGCAGCCTTATTAATGGTTATTTCCTCTTTAATAACTAGTTTTCTAACCAGAGCAAATAGCTTTTCATTTTTTCTTATATAATCTCTAGGTTCTGGTTCTTTTTTATCATATCCAGCCTCTTTGAGTTTTTTGAATAAAGCACCTAATATTTTACCCTTTATATAGCCATATTTATTTAAAGTCATGATCAAAGACTTTGCACTAACACCAAATTCTTTCTTCTTCTCAATAATTAGGTCCAGATCAATATAACCATCAAAATAATAATCATAATTTTTTAAAACAGTAGCAGGAACTAAAAATGCCATCGCAAAATGATCTGCTGCTTTTTCTCTTATATTTTTTATCCGAGTATTAGCATATTTTAACTCATTAATATCTTTGCTGTATTGATCACGATGAAGGATTAAGTGTCCTAATTCATGGACTGCAGAAAAGATTTTCCTTTCTTCGGGAATATCTCTGCTGTCATTAATAAAAATATAGGCTCCTTTATCTTCAGAGTAAGCAGAAACAGCATCTAAATTAGCATCTTTAATTTCCTGAGCGATTACATTAATATTATTTTCTTCAAAAAGAGTAAAGACATTGATATTTAAGGCATCATCTACCCCCATATATCTTCTCTGTTTTTCTGCAATTTTTTCTATAGCAGCTTTCTCCTTTTTATTTAATTTATTACCTTCAATTTTTAATTTATATTCTTCTGGTAAATAATCTTTTACAGGGTCATCACTCAGTTCTATAATTTCGTGATACAATTTAAATTTATCTGCAATTTTATTTTTTAATTTGTCATCAAAATTATTTTCTGGATCATCAGCTCTAAACATGAAAGATACTTTTTCTCTTTTTGATTTTTCGCTTAGAAAAAAATCAATCTCTTTATCAAAATATCTGGCTAATTTATATAATTTGCCGCTGTCCATTACTCTTTCTCCATCTAAATACTTTGCAAAAGTCTGTCTGGTAACGCCTATGATCTCTCCCATTTCAGTCTGGTTGAGGTTAAATTCATCCTGCAGTTCTTTTAAATTTTTAGCTATTACTTCTGCCACTTTCATAATGGCACCTCCTTATAATGTTAAATAAATATAACTTATATATTATTTATAAATTAATTTTTGTTATATTATATTAACATTATAACACTAAATTCTGAAAAATGAAATGATTATTTTAAAAAAATTATATCTGGCATACTAAAATCACTTATAATAATTTCGTATTAACTGACGCAAACCATTACTATTATTAACATGTAGACTTTTAAAACCATGTTCCTCATAAAATTTAATTAAAGAATCATTGTTTTCACATTCAACCATAATAATTCTGCCTCCAACAAGTTTTTGGCTTCTTTCAATAATATTAATAGCTCTATCTATTATTTCTTCCCCTTTTATTTCACTACTATATAAATCATTTTTAGCTAACTGAGCAATTAAATATAAAATAACCGAATCACGATTTCCACTGATTCCATCAATCTTTTTAACTCTACTTCTTGATATATCAGCAGTAAATTCTAATTCTTTTAATGTAATTGAAAAATAAGCTAGTATTTCATTTGTTTCCTGAAAATTGTCTTCATCAATTAAAAAATAAGTCCTGGTGATTCCTTTTTCTTCTAGCATAACTGCAGTACTATCATAGCCTCTGCTTCCATTTTTTATAAAATTTTCTATATCTTTATTCCGTTCACAATAAAAAAAGGAAATAGCTTTATCTAGAATCCCTTGTTTTTCAGGATCAGTTTTAGCCATTTCCAACAATTTATTTAATGAAATCAATACTACTGTGAATGTCAAATAATATTTTACACTTTTCGCTCATTAAGATTTTACACCTAAGATTTTCCAAAAATGGTTTCTCTGTGAGTCAATCCGTAACTATCTCCATCTAATTGATAATTTCGAGTTCATGAACTATGCAGCATTAAATTAAAGCTTTTAAAAAAGAAAAATCCCACCTATTATAGTGAGATTAGAAATCAAACTAAATCTATATTTACTTTCCTATTCAATGCTTTTGCAATTTTATTAACTGTTTTAATTCTTGGTTCGCTTTCACCATTTTCTATTCTAGATATTACTGACTGTCTCATACCTGCTCTAGCAGCCAATTCTTCCTGTGATAAGCCTTCATCTAATCTTAATAACAATATTTTTTTTCTTAATTCATAAACAGGATCAAACTCCTCAATTGTATCTTTTAAATCATTTCTATTTTTAATTAATTCTTTAAAAGAATCATCCTTATTTCTAACTTCATATTTGTTTCCCATTGTATTTTAAACCTCCCTTATAACTAATATTATGGAGTACATATCAGAAATATTTATCCTTCTAACTCAGCTATAATTCTTTTCTTTCTTCTATCTGCTAAGCTAATTGCACCTGGAGGAGTTCTATTTGTTTTTTTAACTATTCCATGTACTAATATATATACCTCGTGATCATCAATAAAATATTTGAAGAAAAATATTCTGTATATATTAGATCTGTACTTTGCTCGCAAATACCATAAATTATTATAACCAACGACACCTGCACACATTTCTGTAAGAATTAATCTTTTGAAACCAAGATCATCTAAAAGATTAATTACTCTAATTACCTTTTCCGCTTCTTTCTTTTCTATTCCTCCAATAAAGTCATTAATGACATCTCGACCATCTTCTATTAAAAACTTAACTCGGCTTAATTCTTCATTAAAAATGACAATCACCGCCAATCGTTAGAAGGAAATATTAAATTCTTAATTTCAATCTAGTTCATTCTATATTAATTATAACTTATTAGTCATTAGTTATCAAACAATTTATGATTAATTAACATATTTATTTTTATATACTAAAATTATCGGGAATTGCAAAGTAGTATTCCCGAAAGTTGTAAACTAAAATTCCTTATTATTGCAAAGAAACATGTAAAATCTTACTTAACACCAACAGCAGCCTCTGCTGCTAGCATTTTTATAGCGTTAGCTATAAAAAGCCTTACCCTCACACAAACAAAAAAATCCCGCCAAAATCTCGCAATTTCAGCAGGAGCAGTCTTATAATGATTTTTCTAATTTAGTTACTCTTTTATTCCTAAATTCTTTTATATATTAAATTATGTTACAAGACATAAAATTCAGCAGTAGATCATATATTTTAGGACATGATCTACAACAGTAAGATTATTTAACATATATTTCCTGTTAGGATAAA
>NZ_QAXS01000056.1 GCF_003053565.1 Halanaerobium saccharolyticum
GAATGCATTCTACTCTGGATTATAAAAGTCCGGAAAACTACGAAAATGAGAGAAAAACGTCTAAACTATGTGTCTAATTTAATGGGGGAAGCTCAAATCATCTTAAAATTTATTCTATACTTGCGGATCAGGATGTTGGATTTCTTTATTAACTTTAAAAGTTTGTAGTATTTCAAGTCAGCAGATATAATTAAATGGAGAATAAGGTACATAAAATTTATTGTTGAGTAGCAAAAGTAAAAATATATTGAAATGATTTTAGAAAGGAGATTTGAAAATGATCAGAATTGATAGGGTGCCGATAGATAAAATTAAGAAGAATCCATCCCTTTATCCAGAAGGTTTTGATAGGGGAGGCTGGGAGAGATTAGCTAGGTCCATTTCTCAGGTTAGTATTTTAGAAATGGTTATCCTGCTAGAAATTGATGATGGTTATCTTCAATTAAGCGGAGAAAAAAGAATAAAGGCGAATAGAAAAACAGGAAAAACTGAAATACCAGCTATAGTTGTGGATGATGTTGAATTGACACCAGATAAAATAGAGATAATCAAAAACTTGCAGCCTGATGATATAGATCCGCTGGAACGGGCAATAATTTTAAACAGCTATATCGAAGAGGAAGGATTAACCAAAAGAGATGCCAGCAAAAAGTTAGGGATTGCAAGAACAACAATCACACTCTGGTTAATTATTTTGGAATATGAGGAAAGGTATCAGCAGGCTATTATAGACAACTTTAATAATAAAGAAGGAGCTAAATTAACATTATCTCACCTAGATCTTGCTAAAAGCTTAGATTCAACAGTTGATCATAAGACTGCTACTAAATTTTTAGATGCAATTATGAAATATAATCTAACAAGAAAAGAAAGCATTGATATGAAGAAATTGATTCAGAAATATCCTAACTTGAATATAGAAGAAGTTTCTGAAATGATAATCAATAGAAAGCTCTTAGAAGATGATCTGGCTAAAAGTGGTGATTTGGGAGAAGATTTTAAGGAAATAATAGAGAGTTTCGATACTATTAATGAAAAAATTAAAGTTATTAGAGAAGCTCCGACCGGGGTTAATGCGGAAATGAAGCAAAAATTATTGAAAGAGATATTATTTACTGAACAAAAGCTGCAGCAGATTTCAGTTGAGACATTTGGAAAGACTATCAACTACCTCTCTAAATCATATCTATGATTTAGATGTGGCTTGCTAAAAGCCTCTAGTTGACTACTCTAAGCTATCTATTTATTTAGAATAGCTACGTTATTTAGGCTATGATACCTTCGGATAATGCCCTAGTCTGTCGCTCTATCGCGGGTGGGTAAACAGTTCTGAGTGGTAGGAACAGTCTCATCTGCATAACAAACCTAGATAACATTGAGAAAGGGAAAACAGTTACACCTACGGTCTTATGACCGCCTTAACGGGGTTTAAATTCCTTAATGAAAGGATGGATTATGTTGGTAAGAGTAGTAGCTAAAGACGGAAAAACTTTACAACCTACAAATAGGCATGGAAAAGTAAGAAGATTGCTTGATAATAACATGGCTGAGGTTATATGCAAAGATCCTTTTACTATTCGTTTGTTATACGAAGTTGATTTCAGAAAAACACAGCAAGTTAAGATATATTTTGATACTGGAGGTAAATATCAGGGCTTTGCTATCATTGTAAATGGTAAAGTGATCCATAAAGGAACCATTGAATTGAGAGATGGAGTCTCTGACTTATTGAGGCAACGGCGGCAATATAGAAGAGGTAGACGTTATAGAAATAAGCGTTATCGCCCGCCAAGATTTAATAATCGCAAACGTAAAAAAGGATGGTTACCACCTTCAGTTATATCTAAATACAAGCATATATTGAATTGGATAAATAAACTTACTAAGTATCTTCCAGATTATGAACTCACAGTGGAAATTGCTAATTTTGACATTCATAAAATTAAGAATCCTGAAATAGAGGGTGAAGAATATCAAAAAGGAGATAAATACGGTTATGAAAACGTAAAACAATATCTTATTTTCAGAGAAGATGCTAGATGTCAGTTATGTAGTAAATTTAAAGGAGATGATACCTGGAATGTTCATCATATAGTTCCCAAAAAAAATGGAGGTACTGATACTCCTGATAATTTGGCCTTGCTTCATAGTAAATGTCATAAAAAAATTCATAATAATGATTTAGATAACAAATTACACCAAAATGTTGATAAACTTTTAGAAAATAGAAATTCTAGCACCTTTAAGTATACAACTTTCATGAATATAATTAAGAATAAGCTTTACAGTGATCTTTCAAAAAAATATGGGGACAAAGTAAATTTCACTTATGGTCATATAACTAATGTAAACCGTAGAGAATTAGGCTTATCTAAGACTCACTATAATGATGCCATAGCGATGCACCAAGAATCGGTAGAAGATTATATTACTCCAATATATATAAAACAAGTCCGCAAGAAGAAACGTTCCTTACATGAAGCTATTCCAAGAGCAGGCAGGGGGGATAAAATAAATCATAATCAAAAACGCCGCCCTAAAAACACTAAAGAGATTATCAAGAATGGTAAAAAGTGGGCTTTGTGGGATAAGGTATATATTTCAAAAATAGGTAAAACAGGTTTTATATCAGGTTTTACAGGTAAATGGGTATATATACAGGATATAGATGGAAAATACTTACAGCTAACCACTAAGACTTATAAGCAGATAAATCCTGATAATTTAAAGTTAAAGTGTAGAAATAACAACTGGGTAAAAAAACAGTTAGCATAGCCATTCGTCTCCACCTAAATCAAATAAAATATCAGGGTGGAGATATTTGGCTAATTTTATTTAAATGAGGCTAAAAAAGAACTGTTATAAGTAATTCTTCGCTTAATTTGGAAAGTTTTGTCGAAAGTTAAAATAACATTTGCGATTACAGTAACTATGTATTATAATCAAAGTTGTTAACTAATTGAACATAAGATTTTTTGCTTAATTGTATAGACAGAGGGAAGAGTTGGAGCAGTCAGTTAATTACATATAATTCCAATGACAACCGATGTCTTAAATGTTCCTTAAAAGGAGTATCAAATGAATCGTATGGAGCCAATCAGAGATACTGAAAATATAAAGGAGATAAAAGAAGATCTACTTAAACAAAGTTACAGAAATTATATGATGTTCTTGGTTGGCATTAATACAGGATTGAGAGTTAGTGATCTCCTGCGGCTTAAAGTTGATGATATACGAGATAAAAAGCATATTATTGTTAAGGAACAGAAAACTTCAAAATATAAGCAGTTTTTGATAAATAAGGTTCTTCGGAAAGAGCTTAATGAATATATGAAGAATATGGATAATGATGAGTATCTTTTTCAGAGTAGGATTGGCAAAAACAAACCTTTGTCCAGGTTTCAAGCTTACAGGATAATAAGTACCGCTGGCAGAAAGGCTGGATTAGAACGTATAGGCTGTAATTCTACCAGAAAAACTTTTGGCTATCATCATTATAAGAAGTATAAAGATGTGGCATTGCTGCAGAAGCTTTTCAATCATTCAGAACCAGCTATAACCTTATGTTATATTGGAATTACTCAGGATATACTTGATGATTCTATAGAAAATTTTTCTTTATAAATTACTTATATAGCACAAAATGGAAGGAGTTAATATATGGATGAAAAAATCACAGATGTTTTAGCAATACTTGATAGAGAAGATAGTCCTTCCCAAAGAGAAATAGCTAAGCAGACAGGTTTTTCAGTTGGTCTAGTTAATACTCTGATAAAAAAATGTGCTAAAAAAGGATTAGTTAAGATTGAGAGACTAAATTCCAGAAATATAAAGTACATATTGACTCCTGAAGGAATAAAAGAAAAGACTCAAAAGACTATTGACTACATAAAGCAATCATATCAGGCCATTCAGCAATTACAGAATAGAGTCACTGAACTCGCTTTGAAACATAGCGCTGAGGGTAAAAAAATATATGTATATAAAACAAAGAGTGATGAAATTTTTGATCTAGTAATTAATACATTAAATGGATTAAATATTAAATATGAGATAATAGATAATAAAGAAAAATTAAAAAAAATAAATAATAAAAATAAAGCAATTTATTATTGGGACTCAGAGATAGAATTAAAAGACATAAAAAAATATAATATTATCAAGTAATAATAGTATTAATGACTTAATATTTATAAATGTAAATAGATAAAAATTTTAGTTAAAGAGGGAGATGTTTAAATGTTAGACAATAAAACAGTATTAGTGACAGGTGGAACCGGATCTTTTGGAAAAAAATTCACTCAGATGATTTTAGATAAATATGATGTGAAAAAGCTTATCATATTAAGCCGCGGTGAACTAAAGCAGGCTGAAATGAGATCTAAGTTTAATAATCATCCTAAACTCAGATTTTTTATAGGAAATGTCCGGGATAAAGAAAGAGTATACCGTGCTTTTGATGGTGTTGATATTGTTATTCATGCGGCTGCCTTAAAAAGAGTACCTGAATGTGAATATAATCCTTTTGAAGCTATTAAAACTAATGTTCATGGTGCTCAAAATGTAATTGATGCAGCTATAGATAAAGGGGTAGAGAAAGTTGTAGCTTTAAGTACTGACAAAGCTGCTAACCCTATAAATTTATATGGGGCAACAAAACTCTGTTCTGATAAGTTATTTACTGCAGGTAATGCCTATGTGGGTGGTAAAAACACAAGATTTGGTGTTGTTCGCTATGGTAATGTTATGGGAAGCCGTGGTAGTGTGATTCCGTTCTTTAAAAAAATGAAAGAAACAGGAACTCTACCAATAACAGATGATAGAATGACTAGATTTTGGATTACCTTAGAAGATGCTGTTAAATTAGTATTAAAAGCTCTAGATGAAATGCAGGGTGGAGAAATTTTTGTTCCTAAAATTCCAAGTATGAAAATAACTGATCTTGCTGAAGCTATAGCTCCAGGATGCAAACAAGAAATAGTAGGAATCCGCCCTGGTGAAAAACTTCATGAGGTAATGATTCCAAGAGCTTCCTCAAGACATACAATAGAATTTGAAGATCATTATATAATAGAACCTGATTATGAATGGTGGAATAACACCAACCATACCGAAGGGAAGAAGTTAGACAAAGAATTTGAATATAATAGTGGTAATAATGATCAGTGGTTAAGTGTAGAAGAAATGCGGAAATTAATTGAGGAGTTAGACTAATGACTGAAGAATTTATACCTTATGGCAGTCAGTGGATAGATGAACAGGATATAGAAGCTGTTGCAAAAACACTTAAAAGTGATTACCTAACAACAGGACCTAAGATAAAAGAGTTTGAAGAAAAGTTTGCTGATTATGTGGATGTAAAATATGCAGTAGCTATAGCCAATGGAACAGCAGCTCTACATGCAGCAATTTTCGCAGCTGGTATTAAAGAGGATGATGAAGTTATTACTACTCCCATAACCTTTGCTGCTTCAGCTAACTCAGTTATTTATCAAAACGGAATACCTGTCTTTGCTGATATTGATCCTGATACATATAATATTGATCCAGAATCAATTAAAGAAAAAATAACAGATAAAACTAAAGCAATTATTCCAGTTCATTTTACAGGTCAGCCTTGTGAGATGGATGAAATAATGAAAATAGCTGATAAATATAACTTAACAGTTATTGCAGATGGTGCTCATGCAGTTGGCGCAGAATATAAAGGCCAAAAAATCGGCAGTATAGCAGATATGACAACTTTTTCTTTTCATCCAGTTAAACATATAACTACTGGTGAAGGTGGAATGATTACAACTGATTCTAAGAAATTGTATGATAAACTAATTAAATTCAGAACACATGGGATAACAAAAAACAGCAGTGAATATATTAATGAAAGTCACGGTCCCTGGTATCATGAACAGCAGAAATTAGGATATAATTATAGGATTACTGATATCCAGTGTGCTTTAGGTATCAGTCAATTAGAAAAAATAGATAAATTTTTAGCAAGAAGAAAAGAAATAGTTAAAGAATACAACAAAGCTTTTAATGATTTTGAAGGTATAATCATACCAGAACAGCTTGAAGATACTAATTCAGCATGGCATTTATATGTAATCCAGCTGGACTTAGAAAAATTAACTGCTGATCGAAGAAAAGTTTTCAAAGATTTACGGGATACAAATCTGGGTGTTAATGTCCACTATATTCCGGTATATTACCATCCATACTATCAAAGTTTAGGATATAAAAAAGGAATATGCCCGAATGCGGAAAACCTCTATGAAAGAATAATAACTATACCGCTTTATCCTAAAATGTCTGATCAACAGGTTGAAGAGGTAATTAAAAGGACAAAAGAAGTTATAAGAAAAAATCAGAAATAGGTGTTTTTATGAAATCTAATAAAATAGGAGTAATAATCCAGGCTAGAATGGGTTCAACAAGATTACCGGGTAAAGTAATGAAAGATTTAAAAGAAAAAGCTGTCTTATGGCATGATATTCAAAGAATAAAACAATCAGAATTGATTGATGAAATTATAATAGCAACTACTACTAAAAAACAGGATCAAATAATCTATGAAAAAGCATTAGAATGGGGAGTCAAAGCTTTTAGAGGTAGTGAGGAAGATGTTTTGAAAAGATATTATGAAGCTGCAGCAAAAAATAGTGTAGAAACTGTAGTAAGAATAACTTCTGACTGTCCCTTAATTGATCCTAAGGTTGTAGATGAGATAATTGCATATTATAATGAAAATAATTATACTTTAGTAACTAATGCTGGATCGGATTTAAAAAACAGAACTTATCCAAGAG
Source organism: Halanaerobium saccharolyticum (assembly GCF_003053565.1). Lineage (GTDB taxonomy): Bacteria > Bacillota > Halanaerobiia > Halanaerobiales > Halanaerobiaceae > Halanaerobium > Halanaerobium saccharolyticum_B. Next base: position 6,807 of record NZ_QAXS01000056.1, read on the forward strand.
GCTTAGATACTGAAGCTTTTTCTTTTAAAGTTTTAGAAGAAGCTTATAATAAAGCAGAAAAAAAACATCAGAGAGAACATGTAACTCCTTTTATCTATGAAAATTATGATGATATATATTACTATAAAAACGAGAAAGATCTATCAGGTTATCGTTTGACTTTAGATACTAAAGAAGATTATGAACTAATAAAAGCTATTTATGATAAATTATATCATGGAAAACATGATTTTTATCTTTATGAAATAGTAGAGCTTTTAGATAATAATAAAGAATTACTTAAACTTAATGAGAAGATAAAACAAAAGAAGTTAAAATAGAGTGAGGTTGATTTAATGAAAATTAAATTAAGAAAAATTAAAGAAGATGATCTAGAAATGATTATGAATTGGAGAATGGATCCTAATATAACTAAATATATGTATACTGATCCTGATATAACTCTAGAAGAACAAAAAAAGTGGTTTAAGAAAGTTTCTAATGATGATACCTGTTTATATTGGGTAATTAATGCTGATGGAGAAGATATTGGTCTAATTAACTTATATGAAATTGATAATAAAAACCAAAGATGTGGTTGGGCATATTATATAGCTAACTTAGATTATAGAGGTAAAGGATTAGCTAAGTCTTTGGAATTGAATCTCTATAAATTTGTTTTTGAAACATTAAAATTGAATAAATTATGGTGTGAAGTTTTTAGTTTTAATAATAAAGTAGTTCGCTTACATAAAATTTATGGTTCTGAAGTTGAAGGGGTACTAAAAGAACATATTTATAAAAATGGAGAATTTCATGATATAGTTAAAATGTCGATTTTAAAGGAAAAGTGGCCTGAAATTACGAAAAAATATAATTTTAATGATATAAAAATTGATTATGTTTCTTAATTTGAAGGGGGATATAGTTTGAAAGCTATTAAAATAAACAACAAAGAAATTGGAGATAATAATCCTGCTTATATAATTGCTGAAATGTCTGCTAATCATGCAGGTAGTAAAGAAAGAGCTTTGAAAATTATTAGTGCTGCTAAAAAAGCAGGAGCTGATTGTGTAAAAGTACAGACATATACACCAGATACTATAACATTAAATTCAAATAAAAAATGGTTTCAAATAGACAAGGGCACCTGGGAAGGTGAAAATTTATACAGTCTCTACCAAAAAGCATATACTCCCTGGGAATGGCAGGAAGATTTAAAAAAAGAAGCTGAAAGAATTGGTATTGATTTTTTTTCAACACCTTATGAAAATGAAGCAGTTGATTTTTTAGAAAATTTGGATGTTGATTTTTATAAAGTTGCTTCATTTAGTATAACTAATATACCTTTCTTAAAATATCTTGCTCAAAAAGATAAACCAATAATTATGTCAACTGGAATGGCAACCCTCGGCGAAATAGAAGATGCCGTTAAAGTAATAAGAGAAAATGGTAATGATAAACTAGCACTTTTAAATTGTTCAAGTGCCTATCCATCAATTCCAGATGATATGAATTTAAAAAAAATAGGTCATTTGAAAGAAACTTTCAATCTTCCTGTAGGTTTATCTGATCATTCGTTAGGTTCAGTAGCGGCTGTTACCAGTATAGCTATGGGAGCTAAAATTATAGAAAAACATTTTTGTTTAAGCAGAGAAATAGAAAATCCTGATTCATCCTTTTCAATGGAGCCGGATGAATTTAAAAATATGGTTGAAGATATAAGAGCAGCAGAACGAGCTATAGGTAAAATTGATTATTCTCTTACTGAAAAACAAAAAGAGAGCAGAAAGTTTAGAAGATCAATTTTTGTAACAAATGATATTAAAGCAGATGAGAAAATCACAGAAAATAATATAAAAATCATTAGACCAGGATATGGTTTAAAACCAAAACACTGGGATAAGGTATTAGGTAAAAAAGTTATAAAAGATATTGATAAAGGTGAACCACTTATCTGGGATATTATTAAGGAGTAAAAAATGCGAATATTATTTTTTGGTGGTCATAAGTTAGGGGGAATCACTCTTAAATATTTAATAAATCAAAACAAGGAAATTATTGCTGCAGTTATGTCAGATACAAATAAAAAATGGTACCAAGGACTTGAAAAAGTAGCTGATGAATATAATATTGACTTGTTTAAAGTTGAAAATATTAATAGTGATGAATTTGTAAGTAAAGTTAGAAATGATTTGAAACCTGATTTAATAATTTCAGTTAATTTCGACCAAATATTCAAAAAAAAGATGCTCAATATTCCAGATAAAGGATGTATTAATATTCATGCTTCTTTGTTACCAAAATATAGAGGGAGAGCGCCTCTAAATTGGGCTATAATAAAAGGGGAAGAAAAAACTGGTGTTACAGTTCACTTTATCAATGAAGGAATTGATACAGGAGAAATAATTTTGCAGGAAGAAATAGAAATAACAAAAGATGATTATATATCTGATGTTTTAGAGATGGTGAAAGAAAAATATCCTTTAATGATTAATAAGGCTATAAATTTAATTGAAAAGGGCAATTATGAAACAGTAAAACAAAATAAAGAAGAAGGTTCATATTATGGAAAAAGGAATCCAGAAGATGGGTTAATAAACTGGGAGAATTCCGCAGAAAAAATATTTAATTTAATTAGAGCTGTATCCCATCCATATCCAGGAGCTTTTACATATTTAGATGAGAGTAAAATTTTGATCTGGAAAGCCCAGGTTATTAAAGCTGAGAATAAGAGTCATAAAACAGGTAAAGTTATAGAATTTAGAGATAATAGTTTTTTAGTTCAGTGTGGAAGTAATCAATTATTAATTACTGATTTTAAATCAGAAACTAAATTAAAAACAGGGGATATTTTCAATGGGAAATAAAATTATTGTTTTAAGAGTTGATGGTGGTAAAGATATTGGTATGGGTCATATAATGAGAACAATAGCTTTAGCAAATGATTTAAAGAAAAAGCCAGAAAACAAAGAAGTTTTCTATATTACTAAAAATGACCCAACAGCAGTAAATAAATTAAAAGAAAATAGTTTTGAAGTCGTAGTTATAGATAAAGAATTATCATATGAAGAAGAAATAGAAGAAGTTAAAGATATAATCAAAAAGAGGAAAGTAAAGAAATTAATAACTGACTCTTATGAGATAGATCAGAATTATCTTATTGAAATGAGAAAAGTGGTTGATAAACTAGTTACTATCCATGACCATGCACCTTTTGCATTTCCTTCACATGTAGTAATCAATGGCAATGCATATGCTGAAGATTTAGATTATGAATCTTACTATGGAGATACTGAATTCAGATTGGGGATGGAATATTTACTTTTAAGAGAAGAGTTTAGAAATCTTCCTGATATTCAAGTGAGAGATAAGGTCCAAGATATTTTAGTTACTGTTGGTGGTTATGATTTAAGAAACTTGACTCCAAAAATAATAAATGCATTTAATGAATTAGATTTAGATGAAATAGATGCTCAATATCTAGATAAAGAAAATTTGCACATTGATGTTGTGATTGGTCCTTCTTTTGATAACATAGATCAGATCATAGAAGAAGTTAAAAAAAGTAGTTTAGATATTGCATTAAATTTCAATGTTAAAAAGATGAGTGAATTAATGATTAGAAGTGATATGGCTATTTCTTCTGGTGGAAGTACTCTTTATGAGTTAGCTGTTACTAAGACTCCGGCTTTAGTATTATTACAGGCTGATAATCAGGCTAGGGTTGCAGAGAAGTTAGATGATGAGAATATTATTAATTTAGGATTTGAAAGTAAAAATATTAAATTTGGAATTAAAGAAACAGTAGAAAAACGGACTAATTTAATTGATGGTCTTTCATTAAATAATAATTTCAAAACAATTTAATTATTGAAGAAATGAGTATTTATATATGAATATTATAGTTAAAACTAAAAGTTATTTAAGAAAAATTATAGGAAAAGAAAATATTGAATTTATAAACCATGCTAAAAATTATATGTCAGCAGAATTTTTTACTAAAGCAATGGCTTTTATTTCAGTTCCAATTTTCACAAGGTTATTAACTCCTGATGAATATGGTATTTTAGCTATTTTTACTTCTATTATTTCTATTGCTACTATTTTTTTTGGGCTTAATTTCTCTGGTTCTGTTGCTAGATATTATCATGAAGAAGAAAAACAGTTTGGCGCATTTATAAGTAGTAATATTTTATTTCTGCTTTTGTTTAACATTCTTTTATTATATATTATTAATTTATTTAAGGTTAAGATTTCTAATTTAATAGAAATAGAAGTTAATATTTTTATGTTAGCTGTTATAGTATCTGTTTTTAATATTCCATTAAAAATGTTTTTATCATATTTGCAAACTAGCAAACAGAGTAAAAGATATTCTATTTTGTCAGTTAGTAAAAGTGTTTCAATGTTAGTTATTTCAATAATTTGGGTTTATATGCTAACTGATAAGCGTTATCTTGGTAGAATGTATGGACAATTAGTAGTATATGGGATACTTTTTATTGTGGCAATTTTTTATTTTATTAAATTAAGTAAATTTAAATTTGAATTTAAATATGTTAAATATTCGTTAATTCTTGGAATACCGTTAATTCCACATGCTTTATCAGGATTTATATTATCATATTTTGATAGAATAGCTATTAACCAAATAACAGGCTCTTCAGATACTGGCTTGTATTCGTTTGCGTATAATATAGGTATGATTATGAATGTGGTTGTTATGGCAATGAATAAAGCCTGGGTTCCGATTTTTTTTGATAATCTAAAAGAAAATAATTTTAATAAAATAAATGATTTGGCATTTAATTATTCTAAATATATTTTTATGGCAGCAATTTCATTGATTTTATTTTCAAAAGAAATTGTTATGGTACTTGCTGATGAGAGATATTATAGTGCTTTAGATCTAGTTCCAATAATTATTCTTAGCTATGTTTTTGTTTTCTTTTATACCTTATTTGCTAATTATTCTTTTTATAGAAAAAAGACAGTTCTAATCTCAACAGCAACTTTATTAGCTGGGTTTATAAATGTTGGTTTGAACTATTGGTTGATTCCTAAATTTGGATATATTGCTGCAGCTTATACTACACTTGTATCTTATGCGATTTTGTTTCTTTTTCATTATATTAATGCTAGATTCATAATAGGAGAAAAAGTTATTAATTTAAAGAAAACAGGTATCGATTTTTCAATTCTTCTATTGGGAACAGCTATATATTTAACAATATTAAAAACAATAGATATTTATATAATTTTAATTTTTTTCAAATTAACTATTTTTATTATTATGTTTTATTATTTTATTTTGAGAAATAAACAATAATTAAAACTTGATATCCCTGTTCAGGGAATAGTAGCAAAAGATAAACCATTGGTGCTTAAACTCTGACAATGGAAGACCAATGAAAACAGCAGCATTTTTAGCAACATTGGAGAAATTGGGAGTATAGAGTTCATTTTTAAGATCAAGAGTAAGTAATGATAATCCCTATTCTGAGTTATTGTTTAAAACAATGAAATACAATCAATTTATCCCAATGAAGGCTTTAAAGAGCTAAACAAAGCCAGAGAATGGGCAGTTGAGTTTGTCCACCTGTATAATTACTAGCATCCTCCCCGAAGCATTATGAGCTTGATATAGAAATCAAGAAAAAGAGAAATGCAACATATTTAAATGCTAAAGCAGAACGTCCAGAAAGAGATGGTCAGGGGATATTAAAGATTAGACCCAGCCTGAATGTGTAACATTAAATCCAATAGATACTGCGGAAGTAATGCTGAAGTAGAAAACATCTCAAACAGCAAAGATATTAAATGATTATCTGCAGGAGTAGTATTCAAAGAAAATTTTAAGATAAATTTAGTTAAAAATTTAATAATATTTTGTTTTTTAGGAAGAGGGATAGTATGAATAATATTTTTTTAGTGCATACTCCATATCACCTTATGTTGTCGGTGGGTTTTGCAAAACAATTAGTAGAGCAGGATAATTTTTTAATAATATTTGAAGATTTTGATGTTTCTAGTGTTGATACAAATAACTTCTCACATTTGTTTAAAAAAATAGAAATTTTGCAAGGTAATTTAGTTTTAAAAGACATTAATATTATTAAGAAAATCTATTTATATTATATAAACATTAAGAAGTTAAAAAAAATAATTAAGAAAAGAAACTTTGATAAAGTATTCACCTTTAATAATAATATTATTTTAGATCAAAAAATATTTGAATTAGTCAACCAAAAAAGAAAGTGTAAAGTTATATATATAGAAGATGGTTCTGCAGCTTATAATCAATCTTATAAAGAATGTGGAAATTTGAAAAGGAAAGTAAAATCATTAACTAAAAAAGCGATTTTTAATTTAAATGATTATGGACAGTGTGTAAGTATTTTAGGTTTAAATAATTACATAGATGAATTATTTGTTTTATATCCTGAATTAATTAGGGAAGAATTAAGAGAAAAAAAAGTAAAAAAAATAACAGATACACAATTTGCTGATGGTGCAAAGCTTGTCTATAAAAATTTATTTGATGAAATAGAAGTATCAAGAAATTCCATAATTGTTTTTCTTGACAAGTATGAATTCGTTAAAACTATTCAACAAAATTATTTTTATATTTTAGAAAGGATAATAGAGTATTCAAAAGAAAAAAATAAAGATGTTTATTTTAAATATCACCCGAGAGAAGAAAAAGAGTTTATTAAGTTACTAGAGCTAGATTATAAAAATATTTTCTTTATAAAAAAAGAAATACCATCTGAGGTTGTTGGATATAGTTTATCTGGTAATAACATTATAATATCAACTACTTCTACTAGTTTACTTACAATAAATAAGATTATCGAAGATAAATCATTTATAATTAGCTTAGTAAAAATATTAGATTTAGAAACAGTAATTATTAAAGCTTATTCTAAACTAAACTTTTCAATTCCTAATAACATAGATGAATTAAAGAAAATAATATTAAGTTAATGGGTGGGAAATAATTAGTTTTTTATGTGTAATCTAAATAATATTAAAGTATTTAATAACTATCATAATATTCATAATATATATTTAGAAATAATGGTTGAGAATGGATTTCTATGTCCAACAATATTTTTGTTGTTTTTTGCAAGTTAAAATTCCCGGTTTTTGCAAAGTTTTTTTCGCAGCCACCCAATAGGGAAAAATTAAAGTGAATTTTGGGCTCCTTTCAT
>NZ_QAXS01000057.1 GCF_003053565.1 Halanaerobium saccharolyticum
ATGACTTTTTTATTCTGCAATAATAGGGAATTTTAGTTTGCAACTTTCGGGAATACTACTTTGCAATTCCCGGTAATTTTAGTATACAACAAATAGTTAATCTTGTTAGCTTCTTTTAGTAATTCTTTGATAACTTTATAGTCTCTTTTTATTTTTTCAAGCCACTCAGAAGCTCTCATTTCTTTTAGATTGAAGTTTATTTTACCCTCAATCAATAAATCCATTTCTTCTTCAGAATATTCTTCTTTATTCAAATCTAAATCTATTTCTTTATATTCTTCTCTATTTTCCTTGTAATTTTCAATCTTGTTTATTAGATTTTCATGCTTTTTCGCCAACCTTTCAAAGGTTAGCCTAAAAGAATGTACTGAACTTTCTAATCTTTTTAAATAATTAGTTTTAAGCATCAGTATTAAATTTTGCTCTCTATCTGCTTGACTTAGTATACCTGTACCCCCTTTTACTATGGTATCATGTTTTTCTGCGTATTCTTCTTGGCTTAATTTTCTAACAAAATTTGAAGGATAATATATACTCAAATCCATTTCTAATATCTTATTGTTAAGATGTTCATAATTCATGACTTGATTAGATGTATCCAATTCAGAGTATATTGATATAGGTTTTAATCTTTTTGGAAATTTACCTATTTTATTGATATCATAATATTTTTTTATATGTTTTCTCGACCTTGATATGGTATATTCATCCAATAATCTAAAAAAGTCGGAATCCATTTCTTCAACAAGATTTATTTTTGAACCGTTGTTTTTTTCTTCAGCCCATTTATCAAAGTTTCTTTGTGCTCTTTTTACTACTGAAGATATTCTATCAATATTCTGCTTGTTTAAAGCTTGATCATCTTCTTTTGTAATAAAGTTGATTTGATTATGCAAATCACTTAGATCATTGTTTATTGGAGTAGCTGTTAACATTAACACTTTTGTGTTTTGTCCAGCTTTAATTATTTTATTCATTAATTTTTCGTATCTTGTTACTCTATTTTTTATAGCTCTGTTGTTTCTAAAATTGTGAGATTCGTCTATTACTACTAAATCATATCTTTCCCAATTTATTTTTTCTAAAAAATACCCATTAGCCGCTCTACCTTTATCTCTAGACAAGTCTGTATGAAAGAATATGTCATAATAGAATTTGTCTTCAATCAATATATTGTCATCCACGGTTCCTTTATATGTGTTCCAATTTTCATATAGCCTTTTTGGGCATAAAACTAAAACTCTGTCATTTTTCATTTCATAATATTTTATAACCGCCAAAGCTTCAAATGTTTTTCCCAACCCCACACTATCTGCAAGAATACATCCATTATGCTTTTCTATTTTACTTATGGCTGCTTTAACTCCATCTTTTTGAAAATCATATAGCATATTCCAGATTTTTGTTTCTTGAAAATCTTCTTGTTGAGTATATTTTTCCTGATTTTCAACATATTCTTCAAAAATTTTGTATAGTGTGAATAAATAAACTATTTCAGGACTGTTATCTTTATATAATTTATTTAAATATTCTAGTACCTGGTATTTTACATCTTCGACTAATCCTGTGTTATCATTCCAAATGGAATCAAACCACTTTTTAGATTCATTAACGTCTCTTTGATCTGAAAGATATACATTTAATTCTATGTTGTGACTATTTTTAAAACCCAAACCACTGTAAGTGAAATTTGAACTGCCTGTAATTGCTCTTGGGTCTCTTCCTGGTTTTTCGATATGATACATTTTCCCATGTAAAAAATTGGGTTTTACCATTGATTTTATATTTACTTTCTCTTCTATCCATTTTGCACATTCTTTTGCAACCTTTTTTTGTTTTAGTCTGTTTTTTATTGTTATATTAGTAGAATTATCTTCAATAGTAAATTCTTTTGATTGCATTTGGTCCAAATCCATGTTTTTTATAAAACTTGGCTCTCCAAATAAAAAGTTTAAACTTTCTATATCATCAAATTTTTCTTTCAACTCATAATAAGCATAAATCGTAAAATATGCTGATACTATGGACAATTTTGATCCCTCTTCAATATTATCTTTTAAATACTCCCACATCTTTTGATTTTTGTTATCGATTATATTGCTGGTGTTATTCATCTGACCACCTCATAGACATATTATTTACTTTGATTATACAACAAATTGATGTAAATAAATTAATCAATTGATATATGAATAATTTATAATACTATTTATTAAAAAATGATATAATTTTGATGGAGGTGGCATTATGGTTGATAAAAAAGAATTAAAAGAAAAAATAGATAAATTACCAGAAAATACGTTAGAAGAAATCTCCGATTATATAGATTTTATAATGTTTAAAAAACACAATAAAATTCAAGATATTACAAAAGCAAGCGAAAAAAGCCTTGCAAAAGATTGGCTAACAAAGGAAGAAGATGAAGCTTGGAAAAATTTATAAATTAATTCTATAACGCCCTTAGTGGGCGTTATTTTTTTATGTTACAAAATAATTAGTGGAGTGCACCCCATATTTAATTGAAGCTTTACATAAATTACTATGTTTTTACTGTTGACATAAGGTTTACTTCACGAACTATAATAGTAGTGAAAATATAAATACTTACTTCTAAGGAGGAGTTATTATGACTAAAAGAAATAACAAAATACCTAGTGCAAATGAAAACATCATGAACCAATATTCTAACGTTGCTGCTGAATTAATGAGAAACTTTTAATCACCCCAAATTCCCTGAGTAATTTTCGATAAATTATAAGTGCCTGCTTTCGCAGGCACTTTTTTTATGAAATTCAATACATATTATTTGGTTTTTAAATTAAAAACTATCATTTTATAGAGCTATTTAATCATATAATTTAAAAAATTTATCAATATCAGCAAATTCTTTTTCAGGTGGTTCGTTGGCTGGTTTTCCAAAAGGCATCTGTGCAATCATTTTCCAATTAGAAGGAATTTCCCATTCTTTTTTTACTCTATTTTCTATAACTTCACTATAGTGTTGAAGAGATGCCCCAAGTCCTTCTATTGATAAGGATGTCCAAACATTATATTGGAGCATTCCAGATGATTGTAATGACCAAACAGGGAAATTATCTTTGTACAAAGGGAAGTCTTTTTGAAGTGATTTTACTACTTTTGTATCTTCAAAAAATAATATAGTCCCATATCCATTTTTAAACGAATCTATTTTATCGCTAGTGTCTTGGAAGTTTTCCTCTGGAACTATCTTTCTTAATTCTTCTTTTGTGATATCCCATAACTTGTCATGATTTTCACCTAATAACAAAATTGCTCTTCCATTATGAGCATTAAATGCAAAAGGGGTATGTTTCAAAGCGTATTCTATAATATTTTTTATTTTTTCATCTGAAATCGTTGATTCATTTGTTATAGAATATCTACTTCTTCTCTTTTCAATAGCTGTATAAAAATCTTTTACCACAATTATCACTCCTTGTATTGTTTAGCAACATTTTCAAATAAATTTAATTTTTCAATTAAATCTTTTTTATCATTGTTATCTATTTCTTGAAAAAGTTTTGATAAATATTTTTCGTGTTCTTTAAAAACTTTTTCTATAAAAATTCTACCTTCTTCAGTTAAATCAACATAATATATTCTTTTATCTTCATTGCATCTTTCTCTTTTTATATAACCTTTTTTAATAAGTTTAGGGTATTCGGATTTTATGGTGGAAAAGGGCCTATAAGTTACTCTTTTCCAATTTCTTAATAAGTGTGGAAAAATCTACACCATAGTTGCCTGTTTTGTCTCGGTCTGTTATTTGATACGAATTGAAACTATCGTATAACATAGCTTTGCTGAATGCACTTGAATTAAATCGTGGCTTCCTCTTTTTATGGAGCTTTTCATTAAAAATTATTTTAGCTCGTAAGGCTTCAAATGAGTACCCTCTACCCATTCGTTCTACTTGCCTAATGATGCTATTTATAGACTCTGTATAAGCGTTAGTGAGCCTTTTATCAAAGTAATTGAAGATTTCATCCTGCCAGTTGTCTACGGCTCTTAATAGGTCTTTATAGGCGTTTTTAGAGTTGCTGGATAAACAGCATTGTCTCCAATACCTGTAACGATCTTTGGCTTGCTCAAGGTCATCTGTATCCCATATCAAGTAGAACTCTTCTTTAAGTTCGTAGGCTTCTTTTAGTTCAGGTAAATTACTTAACCAAGTATCCAAAAGGAATGAATCTCGTTCATTCAAGTCATGCTTTCGTTTAAGAAGGATATACCTCTCACGCATAAGGGTACGACTTTCTTTGGCTGTCATATTGGCTTTAAGAGACTTCCTAACACTATCCAAGGCTTGATTAGCCATTCGGACTACATGAAACTTATCTACAACTACTTTAGCGTGAGGTATAACTGTATTAACTGCGTCTTTGTAGGGCTTCCACATATCCATTGTGACATATTCGATATATGTATTGTCTTTAATTTCAGAAAGGCGTTGAATGACCGTATCTTTGTTACGATTGGGTTTTATGTCATATATAGTTCTACGTTCTACATTGGTCAATACAAGACGAGGTTTCTTGATAATGTGTATTTCGTCAATACCAAGCCATTTAGGAGTTTCAAACTGATATTCACGTTCTTTTAATGCCACATAGTCTTTAAAGATGTTCCTAACAGTTTTCTCGTCTACACCAACACTTTCAGCTACGTCTACGAAGGTCTTAGACAGAGATTGTTCTTCAATAGACCTTATAAGCCTTTTAGTCATACTACGCTTTTCGTCAATGGATATAAGGCGTTCCCAAAAAGTTGTGCCACATTCACGACATTTATAACGTCTGCGGTTTAATTGTAATCCTACTCGCTTTAAACGAATAGGCAGATCCATGATTAGTTGCTTTCTTGATGTATGTTTATATAGCCTGTCAAAGCCACATTGAGGGCAACGTACTGGTGGAAAAGTTGCTTCCACTTTAAACATCATGTCGGATTCATTTTCTTGTGGTGGTTCTATTGTTTTAAGATCTGGTAGTAATAATAAGTCTGACATATTGTTCATCCTTTACTACTCCGTGTTTTTCAAGTATAGATTTGATATCAAAATTAAAATTGTTAAATATTTTTTGTGACCACAAATGCTCTTAGAACATCCCATAAAGCATATACAATAGGTGATAGGAAAATAGTTTGGAAAATTCCTTTTGTAGAGTTTGCATTAAATAATGCACCCTATCGTTGGATAGCCTATGTACAAAAAAGGTTATCCTATAGTTGCACAGGATAACCTTCATTATTATTCAATTATGCAGTTGCACAGCTACAATCTTTGCACTCGCAAACTTCATCAGTACAATGATCTGCACATTCTTGATTACAATAAACTTTTCCATCAACCTCTACTTTGTTCTCACCAATAAGACAATTACAGTTAGAGCGTGCACATTTTTCCACTTTGAATCTCCTCCTATTTTGGTAAATCTTCTGTTAGGCACCATCCTTCGTGTAAAAGGCTGGTTACACAAAGATCAACAACTCGATACCGAATAAAATTTCCCTCACGAGACGAACGAACAATGCCCTTATCATCTAATCGTTGAAGTTGGTTAGAGATGGCTTGAGGTTTCATTTCGAGTTGTTCAGCCAACTCAGTAACGGATATGTTTGGTGTTCGATTCACTGCGTGTAATATCCGAAGCCTCGTGCCGTTTGAAAGGATTTTAAACGTTTCGCTCAATCCCTCCGCATAATCTATATCCAACAAAGGACGATCCGTTAGCTGAGGTTTAGGTGTATAACAATTTTCTTCCATTATTTCCTCCTCCATTTCACAATTACAATATATAGTGTAATTATTCATATGTCAAATTGCATTTCTTTGGAGTAATCCTGAATTATTCATACCTCTAAATGTGGATAACTATTTCTATTAAACTCACTGCTTTTTTAGACATTTTTAAGTATTAACTGTCTATCATGCCACTTTATATCCTTCTCGATTAGATCGAAAACAAAAAGATGGAAAAAAGAGTATAAAGACCCCTTGGTCTTACAATCGTCAAAAAATTAATATGATCTTCTGGAGTAGCTAATGCAACAGAACCAGCTGTTGAATATTCTCCAATATTGTCCAGAACAGTGAAGAGAAAACGTAACCTGTGGACAAGCGGACTTTTATTTTACGCGCATGTCGTGTCAGCCTTCCAGCAATGTGGAAAACTTTAAACCGAATAGTCGCCACCGTTGATTTTTTCTCTTTATCTGGGAATGTTAGCTCTTTCATCAAATGAATGACTGTATAGGCAATACAACTCATCATCATGCGAGCCTGATTCGCAAGAAACGTTGAACTATCGGTCTTGTCGAAGGAAAAACCATGTTTGATTTCTTTGATATAATTTTCCATTGTCCCTCTCTTTTGGTAGAGCTTGTACACTGTTTGGGCAGGTATATCAACGAAATTTGATACGATAAACTCAAACGTCGTAAATAAGAGTTCGCCAGCTTCTCGAGTGGCCTTTACAGCTACTTTACGAACCGTTTCCCAAGATTTAGCTTGATAATCAATCTTGAAATACTGTGATTCTTTATGTGTAAAGTCTGTATCTGGTCCGTAAAGGACCTTTTGTTGAGCCATGTTCTTCAGTCGTGCATTGACTTTTAAACGAATAATATACTTCACTTTTTCTTGCTCGCATAACTCATAGATCTCAGGTTTGGCAAAGCCACTGTCCCCTCGGACAGTTAAAAACATATCGCATGAGTGCTGTTTGTGTTGAGAGATGATGTCTGCTAAAAAGACTTCTGCATTGTTAGACGTGTACACATTGCCCGGACGAAGTTCGGCACCCAGAAACAGACCAGTCAGTCCATCAAAAGCCACTAAGGGATGATAACCCGTTGTTCCGTAGTGAGTATTGAAATCAGTCTGTTCTTGTTTTCCGAAGGTGTCTGAGTGAGTAGAATCCACGTCAATGATCATATGCTGTGTATTTTTTTGGCCGATATAGATAGTGGTCAATGCCTTGGCAATTGATTGAAGTTGAACGATATTCTCCTCCGACAGTTGATGAATAAAACGAGAAACCATCGACTGTGAACCTAAGGTCGTTTTATTTAGCCCCTGCTGAAAAACTGGATCGTGACGTAGCCAATTGGCTGAAGAATCCGTTGAGTAACCGGCTATTAACTGCACAAGAACCTGCATAAATAAATCAATATAGTCATGTGTACAATAGTTTCTTGAATCGTCAATATGCAATAACTCGTTAACCAGCTCTTTGAACTTGATCTTATGAAAAAATTCAAAGAGTAAAAGGAGACCGGAATCATTGGATAATTGACCGCCATCGTTTGACATAACCAAATGGGGATTGAATTGTAGTTGCTTTTCTTGTAAAGTTGACATTGAGCACACCTCTTGTTTTTGTTGTTTTGATCGACTTTACAATAACATAGAGTGTGCTCTTTTTGTATATTTTTTTCTTCACCCAACGGGTGAAGAAGGAATAGAGTGATAAACCTTATCAAAGCGGGATAAATGCCTGTTCTGACAAGGTACTATGAATTATTCAGGGTAATTCCATTTATAATTAATATCGTAATAATTAATCCAGTAATCCCAACACTAGTTGCACTATATATCCAAAGTTTTGCTCGATTAAACTTTAGTGCTTTAGCAATAACACCTATTGTCCAAACACCTGCTAAAGGAGTTAACAAAAGTATAACCCATGCACCATGCTTTTCTATGCGATTCTCCCATTTTCCATTTAGACTTTTTTCCATGATTTTTTTCATGAAATTAAATTTCATTAACCATTCATAGCATATATCCACAAACGGAATAACCATCCAATTTCCTAGTGAAGCCCATAAAAAAGCGTCAAACCAATTTAGCCCGGCTGCAAAACCTGCAGGTATTGCAATATAAATTTCAAAATAAGGAAAAAAACCTATGAACCAAGTTGAAAATGCTGCTCCAATATACTTAATAATTTCCAAAATTAAACCTCCAATCAAGTTTATTTAATTTTTAACTGCAAACACCTTTCCAAAAATATCTCCATAAATGATTCAATTTTTCATTACAATTTTGATTTGCTAATGAATCAATATATAAGTTTTCCAACAACATACGATATACACTTATGGCAGACGTTATCTCTTCTTCTGCCAACATTTTTTGTTTAGCACAATCAATAAAAATTCGTGATACTGTGTCGTCAATAAAATTATCATATTTTGCTAATAATTTATCTACAAGCGACAACAATTCACTGCTAGATAAAATTGCAACGCGCTTGCTGAAAGCTATCTCATCAGCGGTTAAAAAATCACTTTCTAGACAGACAGTTTTAAGCAAAATAAAAAGTTGTTCATCTAATGGTTTATCCCTCTCTACTTCAAGCAATTGTTTTATAGCAACGATACATTTATCTAGTATTTTTTCACAGGCAATAGTAAATATTTCATTTTTTCCACTATAGTGGGTATAAATAGAACCTTTCTTTATGCCAACTTGCTTTGCTAGATAGTCAACAGAAGTTCCTTCAAATCCATTTTCACCAAAGGATTTTATAAATTCTTCAATAATTAAATCTTTTGTTTTCATAATTCACCATCCTTAATACTAACTACCGGTAGTTAGTATTTTATACTAGGTGATTCCATTTGTCAAGTAATAGTGGTGATTTGTATGTGTCAATACTTTGGCGGAAACTTTTCTCTAGAGATGGTAACTCTTCAATTTTAATATTAAAATTGCTCATTCTGTGTGTTTCGTTACCCAAACATTTTCTTCAGTTGTCCCATTGGACTTGATGTGGAACTATAATTAGCTATTTCACCCATTTTAACCCCTATAGAAGGACGATGAATCTTTTTCAAAACAGCTCTAACAGCCCCTTTAAATTCAGGGACAATGGTTTGTTCAAATGCAGGTAGTTCCGCTCTCAAAGCTTCTAAAAGAGTTCCGTTTTTACGAGCTGAAATAATGGAAGCTAAGTTTCCAGCTCCTTTGGCTGAAAATCCACGCCCTTGGCGTTTCATACGGTAACTGTAGGGACGATGATTACTTTCACAAATACCTATTCCATTTTGGACAGGTAAGTCTCGCATTTTCAAGGGACAAATACTTTCCCAATTGCGTTCTAAATAAGCCCCTAATAGACGGAGATGCTCTTCTTTCTCAGTTCTTGTTTCTTCATCTTCTATGCGACTTTCTGTCGTCGCCAATACGCTAAGAACACGTTCTTTATCATAGGCACTCACAGCTTTTCTCATTTCAATAATCATAGGCTTATCAAAACTTAACCGTTGGTTTATTTTTTCATTCACATGGTAGGGATCTCTAAAGTGTTCATGCTTTTTGCATTTTCCAATAATCTGCTCAAATTTATCTTTTTCATACCCGCTGCCGCCATCACTGTTGGATACGATGATTGTTTCCCGAATATCATACATCGCTTCTAACCACTGCCCAGCTCGTTTAAAGGCTTCTTTACTAGATACTGTACTTTCAAAAACTTGGGATCCAATAAGGACTGGTCGCTTTTGTTTTCCTACGTACGTCACACCTTCATGAAATTGAACACGATGAAGCTCAGGATTTTTCTCGCCTCTTCCTTTTAGTAATAACCCGTCGCCTTCAATAAACAGCACAGGCACTTTCCTTTTTTCTTTTTGGGGTGTTTCAATATGACTCGGAGCTTCATCCGTCCATTTTTGAACTTTCTCACCTGTTTTTTGAACCATTTTATGAACGGTTGTATGACTTACTTGAAGCGGAGTTAAGAGGTTAATGGCATCAGCCGCCTTGCGATACACACCATCGGAGGCAACCTTAGCGGCTTTCATTTCAACTAAAGGTGAATAGCGAATATACTCTTCTAAGCCGATGGCTTCATCTAATGGTACAATGCTTTTTTCGCCATCTTTTCTCATGCGTCGTCGCCTAATCTCAACAGCCCCGTATGAGAACTGAACGGTACGTTTCATTGTTTTCTGTATATCGTATCCTTTTTCTTTATAAGTATGAATTAATTCCAAATCAATCATCTCGATTGCTTTGGAAACCAGCTCACACATGACTTTTGGAAGGTATTGATCTAATCGTATTTCACTGTCTAATAATGTTTCAGAATCCTTTAATATACTGGCAATTTCTGCTATAATTTGATTCATAAGAAGACCTCTTTTCTGGATTTGTGGTTATCTCTAGATTAAGGGTCTTCTTCCTTTTTGTCTACTTTAATTTCTTACCCTACTATTTTACTTTCCGACAACTATTTTACACATAGTTCTTTGGATTATTCTACATTAGTCAATGGAATATCACTTGCATTGTTTTTAGTTCTTATACCTTCTTTTTTCCATTGATATCTACGAAGGAACATTGCGTTTGCAATGATAATCAAGGCACTTCCTTCATTTATAATTAAACCTAATGTAAGAGGCATGACTCCGATCAAGGCAGTCACAACAAGGAACGCAACTATCGCTAACGAAATAGCAATATTTTGGTCTATTTTAGAAACTGTCTTTTTACTTAATTTTAGTGTATATACTAGTTGATCTAAATTATCCTGCATTAAAGCAATATCTGCTGTCTCTAGTGCAACGTCTGTTCCTTGAACTCCCATTGCAATACCTACATCAGCCTGAGCCAGTGCTGGTGCATCATTTACACCATCTCCTACCATCGCTACCTGCCCATACTGTTTTTGCAATTCTTTCACTGCGTTAATCTTATCTTCTGGAAGGAGTTCTGCTCTTACTTCATCAACGCCAAGTTCTTTACCAATTGCTTCACCTGTTAGTCTATTATCACCTGTTAGCATAACAACCTTTTTCACACCAGCTTCTTTCAAACTTTGAATAGCTTGTTTTGCATTTTCTTTGGGTCTATCAGCTACTGCAATCATCCCAAGTACTTCATTGGCAGTTCCTAAGAGCATGACAGTTTTCCCTTGTCCTTGCAGCTTTTCAATTTGCATGACGTGGTCTTTATTTATGTTTACTTTTAATTCGTTAAACAAGCGTGGATTTCCAATGTAGTAATTATTTCCGTTAATCTTACCTTTTGCCCCACGACCTGTAAGTGAATCGAATTCTTCTACATCTGGAATTGTAATCTTTTTGTTTAATGTTTCTTCCATAATCGCATCAGCTAAAGGATGTTCGGATTGTTTTTCAAGCGCACCAGCAATCTCCAATAATTGCTTATTTGAAAGGTCTGATACCGTTACAAGATCCGTGACCGAAGGCTTTCCAACTGTCAAGGTTCCTGTTTTATCAAATGCCACAACTTGAGTACTACCAGCTGATTCTATATAAATACCGCCTTTAACCATTACTCCACTTCGAGCTGCCGTTCCAATGCCAGTAACGACTGCGACTGGCACAGACAGTACTAATCCACAAGAACAAGAAACGACTAGTACCACTAAAGCTCTATATAACCATTCATCAAAAGGTTGACCAAAGAAAAGGGGAGGTACAATAGCCACAATGATCGCTAATACAAACATGGCTGGCGTGTAAATGGCACCAAATTTCTCACTGAACCGCTGTCCTTTCCCTTTTTTCATTTGTGCGCCCTCTACTAATTTAATAATTTGGGCTAGGGTTGTATCTTGAGCAAGTTTAGTCACTTCTATTTCCAATGCACCACGTTCATTTAATGTTGAAGCAAATACCTCATCTCCTAATTGTTTTGATACAGGTATTGACTCTCCAGTAATGGAAGCTTGATCAACTGTAGTTGAACCTTTAGTGACTACACCATCAACTGGTATTTTTTCTCCGGGACGTACCAGAACGATATCTCTGATTTCCACTTGTTCTGTCAATATACGCATTTGACGACCATTTCGAATGACTGTTGCTTCACTAGGGGCTAATTCAACTAATGCTCTAATTGCATTTCTGGCTTTATCTGATGCGTATGATTCCATTAATTCACCTAAAGAGAAAATAACGACAAGCCCCGCAGCTTCTCCCCATAATCCTAGATAAATAGCTCCAATTACTGCCGCAATATGCAATGTATTAATGGAGGGACTTCCATTTCTTAATTCAACCCATGCACTTCTTGCTGGATAGATCCCTCCAACAACAATTGCAATACTATATAAAATAATCGCCCACATTTCAGGTAGACCGAATCCAATTTCTGCAATCAGTGTAAATGCTGTGACGGTTGCGGCAATAATCAACAGTATTGTCCTTGGGTGTTTATACCACCTTGTATTCATTTCTGTGTTCCCCTGAACTGACCCCTGTCAAGTAGACAGATAAAAAAATAAGTTTTTTTGAGACTAGAATTATCTAGTCTTTTTTTAATATATAGGAAATTATGCTTTTGCAGGAATGTGGATAAATTTGTAGAAGGATAAAAATATTATGAGCCCAAAACAAAGAGGAAAGCACATTAAAG
>NZ_QAXS01000058.1 GCF_003053565.1 Halanaerobium saccharolyticum
TCAGTATGGAGTTTTCAAAGTTCAATATTTTAGTTATTTATTACAATTATTACTTTTTTAGACTGTTACTTTCTGGCTTTAGCCGAGAATCCTCAACTTCTTTCCGTCAAATCCAATTTATATGGTATAATTCTAATCTTTTCTCATTTTATCTCTATACATTAAATTATCAGCTTTTTTCATGAAGTCTTCAATTGTCTCATTATTGTTCTGATTAATTACATAGCCAATAGAAACACTTAATTTTAAATGTTTTTTTTCTAATTTTTCATTATACCTATCAATTAAATTAAGAATTCTATTTTTTATTGATTTTGCTGTTTTTTCATCACCATCGTATAAAAATGCAGTAAATTCATCTCCACCAATTTTAATAACAATATCTTCTTTTCTGAAACATTGGTTCAGAATATCAGCAAAACTTTTTATTAGTTTATCTCCTTCGATATGTCCAAAATTATCATTTACATACTTTAACTTATCGATATCAAACATAAAAATAATTTTTACTTCATTATCAACTTTATTAGTTAATAATTGATTTAGGTAATTTCTATTGTACAATCCTGTCATTGAGTCGTGAAAACTGATGTATTTCAATTTGTTCTCTGATTTCACTATTTTTTCATACTGCTCATTATTATAAAGTACCAGACCTAAGAACTTAGAGATGTCCAGTGCAAGGTTAAGATATCTTTCAATATATTTTGAAAACAAAAATGCACTGGCATCTAAAACTCCATAAAGATGATCATTCCATGAAACTTTAATACAAAATCTATTTTCATTTTTAAGCATTAAATAATTATCATCATTTGATTTAAAATCTCTTAATTCAGAGGGCATTAATTTAGAGTTTCCACTCCAAAATTTGAATTTTTGAACACCAAAAACCATCATAAACAGATCTTTTACTTTACCTATTACATCTCTTCTGTTTGTGTAAGAAGATATTTCCCCTAATATATCAAAAACAGCAGCGTAATCTGCACACTGGCTTCTTAGTTCATTGATTACTCCAGTATTTTCTTGTTTTTGATTGTGAAGCCGCCATTCATATACCTTACTCTTCAGCAGTAATTGAATTATTTTAAGATTGATTGGTACAATTAAATAAGGAAGATCCAAGTAGGATGATAATTCTTTTAATGAGTCTTCAGCATTATCATAGATTTTTGCATCAAGAAAAACAATTTGTTTACTTGTTTCTTTAAAAAACATTCTTGCTGTTTCTTTATCAAAGCCCATATTAGCAAGATGACTTTTCCATTTTTTTAACCAACCTGTACTTATAATATAATTACCTTGTGCAATAAGATAATTCAAAAACTCATCACTAATCAAATTAGAAAAACAATAATTAGAGCTAATGGTTTCAGTTATAATTTCTTCGTTAATAAGCTTCAAAGCATCACAAGAGCGACTGCAAATCAATACACTTTGTTCTTTTTTAGCTTTAGAAAATATTTTTGTTACTTCACTTTTTTCTTTTTTACTATCGCATAAACTTGGAAATATGCTCAGATTTACATCATTGATTCCTTCTCTTTGTAATGCTGCCTGATATTCAGGATAAAAGTTCTCACATATAAAAATTTGTAATTTTTTCATTTATTTTTCCGCCTTAATTAATTGGATAGGTACCGTGTTTTTTGATTGTCTCAGTAATCTCAAGCAAAATATCTTCCGATACCTGCCATGGGATCTCCCCATGATTGTCAGACAAAATAAATCCTCCCCCTCTGGCCGCCTTTTGAATAAGTTCTTTAACTTCTTTTCTGGTTTTTTCTTTATCCCAATTTATCATATCAATACCATTTAAATTTCCAAGAAGACATATTTTCTTAGCTGCTCTTTCCTTTATTGCTTCTATATTATCTTCCCCGCTAAAGCCAAGTACTGCTGAACCTGTTGCAGCTATATCATCCACAACTGGAAAAGCGATCCCTGAAGCGAGGTGGGTGGCTGTCGCACCTTTAATTTGACTTAATGTTTTCTTTGCAATTTTATATCCAGTTTCCAGATATTTTGCTCTTTCAATAATTGTAGGTGAAGCAAGAGGATCAAAATAACAAATTGCTGTAGCTCCTGCTTCAAGCTGAGCATTGGCCCAAGACACACAGAATTCTTGATTAATTTTCATTAACTGTTTAAACTCATCTTTCTTAAAGTATATTAATTCCAGATATTTTTCAAACCCTATCTGCATTACAGGCAGGGAAAAAGGTGACATTACTACCCCGACAATGGGAACCTCGTCTCCAATAATTTTTTTTAAAATTCGGGTCACTTCCAGAACTTTTTGTAATGGGTTTGAATCATATATCTTAGGTGGTTTTATATTTTTTATCTGCCCTATACTCTTTATAAAAGGTTCTCCAGAATTTGGTGGTCCATCTTCAGTAAACATAACTTCCCCTCCAAAAGCCTCTATTTCAACTGCTGCATAGAAAAAGGTATATAAACAGTCATTACTATATTTTTTTCTCATATCCAGCTGAGCTTTCACCACATGATCTGGTTTAGAAAAGTATTCTTTTATTGATAACCCTAACTCTTTAGCACCATAATGAGAAAACATATGAAAGACAGGCACACGATCCGGTTCTTTATGACTGATAGCTGTCATAACACGTTCCATTGAATTCATGACTGCTTTCCTCCCTTCATAAAGCTCTCAATAATTTTTGATGCTTTTGCTCCATTCTTCCCATCTGCATCTGCATTCACTTTTTCCCATAAATTAGAATCTAATCTGAATGGAGCACCGCCTACAATAACTTTGGCCGATGAACCACCATCACGCAGTCTTTCAACAACTTTTTTTACCTTCAGAGCAGAAGGAAGCATTAATGTAGATATCAAAAGAATATCGATTTCTTCCTTAAGAGTTCTAGCGACTATTTCTTCTACAGTCAAACCCTGCCCAAAATCAACAGGATCATAACCTCCTGCTTTTAAAACTGAATAAACAATTCTTTTTCCTAAAGAATGATGATCCTGCAAAACCCCAATAGCTATTTTTAATTCATTTTTATCTGAAACGATATTTTTGGGAATGTACTTTTCAATCAATTCTTCACAAATAACACCACTCATATATACCTGTGATAAAGATAATTGGCCATTTTCCCAGCCATCCCCGATTTTCTCCAATACTTCTATTGTTAAATGCTCCAGCATTTCAAAATTTTTATCTTTTTCATAAAAGTTTTTAAATATTTTGGCTGCCTCAATTCGATTGATTTGAAGTAATGTCGTTTTTAAATCTTCAACTGCCAGATCTATTGCTGCCATCAGAAGCTCCCCCTTTTTTATACATAAGATATTTTGCAATAATTTTTTTCTCTATTTGGGTTGTAAATCTGTTTTTGATACCTATATATATATTATACCATAAACTTGAATTATATGTTTGAATATTCAGTTTTTCAAATTCTAAAGTTTGAAAATACCATAATCAATTATCATAATTATAATCTTGAAATGAAATCAAAAAAAGGACTGCACGATTTCTCATACAATGCCTCAATAATAAGATGCTTCACCTCCAAGTTTTGCCTGGTAGCGCAGGTTTCTTGGGGGTTTTTTGATTTGAAATTTTAAAATTAATCTTTATTTTTTTCTAATTTAAATTTTTTGCTGTAAAGCCAGGCGGCAAAAATCGTAGTAATTGGTGCCACTATTATTAGGCCAATACTACCAACAAGAGTTCTTAATATTTCTGAAACAATAATTCTCAAATTAAAAATTCTTCTTAGAGTTGCTGTTCTAGTCATAAAAGCCATTATTAGTGTTAAATATCCACCTGCATAAGCCAAAAGCAGAGTTGTAGTCATAGTTCCAATTACATCACTTCCTACATTAAAACCAGATTTGATCAAATCTTTCATTTCCATATCAGGTCGCTGTTCTTTTAATTCTTTAATAGTTGTAGCCATATCCATAGCAATATCCATTGCCGCTCCAGAGGCCCCAATGACTACAGCTGCATAAAATATTTCTCTTATATTTAAATTAAAATAACCCGCAGCCATCATCTCTCCTACATAAGGAGAAGACATCCCATCAAGTGCAAGTTTATTTCCAAAAAAGATTGTTAAAGCAATAGTTATTAAAAGACTTGAGCTAGTACCAAAAAATGAAGCAAAACCCTTTTTAGTAAAACCAGCAATAGAAAATAAGATTAAAGCAGATAAAATTAGAAGCACAAAAGATGTAAAAATCAATGGATCTAAACCTTTTAGTAATCCGGGAATTAATATCTTCCAAATAATAAATATACTTCCTATAAAAGAAAACAGAGCTTTTAATCCTATATACCGAGCATAAAGTATTAATAATATAATAAAAAGTGCAATTAATATTAAAATCCAGCCCTGTCTATAAACATCTAAAGCAACTGCAGCTCTAATCTCATTATTTTCTGTTTCTGAAATTGCAACTAAAATTTCATCTCCTTCATTAAACCGATAATCCCAGCCCAAATTTCCAATTAAATGATTGGAAGCATTAATAATTTTTCCTTTGTATTTACCCTCTTTTATTTCAACTCTTACTATTTGTCGCCCAAATTTTTGAACTCCCGAACCACTGATCTCGCTATCATCAACTTTTTTTACTACAGCTCTAAGTTCTCTGGTATCATTTTGAAAACTTAAATTATAAAACAAAAATAAAAGTGATGCCGTAATAATAATTATTAGAATAATTGCTTTAATTTTTTTGCCCTTCATATTTGTTCCCCCACACTCCCCACACTAAAATTTAAAGAAAGGTGAGGAAAAATTCCCCACCAATCAATCAAAGATTAATTTATATATCTCTTCTAATTAAGTTCTACTTCTAATAGTTCTGCAGTGATTTTAGCTACATCAGTATTATCCATTGAGCCAGTATATCTAGCTGCACCAACACCATGGGTTCTAATAGGAATAATTTGTCCGGTGTGAGCAGAAGAAGTCCATCCAATTCTAGATCTTCTTGAAGTAATGTGAGCTATAGTTGACTGTACTGGGCTTATCCAGGTTGCCTGTGGCCAATAACCGTTAATTTCATCAACGTCTGCTCCGCGACCTTTTGCATCCTGAAGATCCATAGCATTTTCTAAAAGTTCTTTTTCTCTCTCAGTTAATTCTGCTATTCCAAAATCTTCTTTTAAATCAGTATATAATTGTTCTCTATCACCTGTGTACTCAAAGCCTTCCTCAATAGAAGCTTTTACCTCGCGAATAGGTGCTAGATCCATAAAGTAATCATATTCCATACCTTCACTGCTGTTTAAACCAAGACCACCAGTTTCATGGTCACCAGCAACAATTATTAAAGTTTCATTTGGATGTTCTAGATAAAACTTATAAGCTGTTTTAACAGCATCATCAAAGGCTAAAGTATCATGGATGGTTGTAGCAACATCATTATCGTGAGCTGCATGGTCAATTCTTCCACCCTCAATCATCATAAAGAATCCTTCATTATCCTGTTTTAATAATTCTATTCCTTTTGCTGTCATTTCTGCAATACTTGGAACTAATTTATTGTCTCTATCAATTTCGTAAGAAACATGGCTCATAGTTGGTGTATAAATGACTTGATCTCCAGCCTGTGGAGTATAATCTCTAAATGCTGCTGTTTGATCACTAGATTCAAATACTTGATAACCTTTATCTGCAAATTCTTCAAATAGATTTCTGTTATCTTCACGCTTAGAGTTATCATTATTACCTGGTAAAAAATGTCTTGCTCCACCACCAACAAGATAATCAATTTCATTTTCTAAATACTGTACTGCTATCTCATTCTCCATTCCTCGATCAGGCACATTAGACCCAAAAGAAGCAGGTGTAGCATGAGTGATTCTAGCAGTTGAAACTAAGCCTGTAGCCATACCTTTATCTTTGGCTGCTATTAAAACAGACTTAAGCGGCTTATCATTAAGGTCCAAAGCAATAGTATCTCTATCAGTCTTAACACCAGTCGCTAATGCTGTTGCAGTTTGAGCAGAACCAGGTACTAAAGTAAATGATCCCGTAGTTCGTGTTGAACCTGCATGATCCAATCTATGCATCATTAATCTGTCACTATGTTTTTCTGCTTTAAGATCAATAAAGCTCTCTCCATACTCTTCATAATCATGATTAACTTCTTCTAAATTTTCAAATTGATTATAGTATTCTGCTAATGTTGCCTGAGAACTGGACATACCATCACCAATAAGAAAAAAAATATATTTTGGATTTTCTGCTTCAGTTCCAGCAGCTAAAACACTACCAGCTAAAAGCATTGCAATTAAAACAGTCATAATCATTCTAGAATAAATTTTTCTTTTTCTAATTTTTTTAAACATTTAATATCCCCCTAATATGATTTAATATTTTTCATTAACAAATAAATAACCAATAAATAAATAAATAAATTAATTTTTTATTAAAATACCCTTTTCTTATTCACCCCCAAAGCTAAAATAATTAATAACCAGTCATGCCACCTATATTTAATGCAATTTTCATACCAGAAAAGTAATATTTAATAAATTAAAATAAAAAATATATTTTTTGAAAATTATCAATAATAAATCTTATTTAAGAAAATAATTTATTGAAATTTATATCAATCTTTTTATATTTAATGCTTTATTTTTATTTTTAAATAAAAATACCAGTAAAAACTTTCCTTAAAAAAGAGTCTTTACTGGTTTAAATATTATAATATTCTTTATTTTGTGTATTCTTAGTAATCTTCACATTTTTGTTGTGTAATTACTCAACTAAGTCTGCAACTTCTTTGTCATCTTTATACTTTTTAATCCAGTTATATAAAGTCTTTCTAGAAATCCCTAAAATTTGAGCTGCTTTAGTTTTATTACCACTGCTTTTTGTTAAAGAATTAATAATTTTTTCTTTTTCACTTAATTTATTTTGATCAAAATTAACTTTTTCTATAATTTCCGGGGGCAAATCTTGAACAGTAATCTCCTTATTTTTAGAAGTAACAATTAACCTTTCTGTTAAATTTTCTAACTCTCTAATATTTCCAGGCCAGTTATATTTTTTTAATAAATCAACAGCCTTATCAGAAATACTTTTTCGAGCAACCCCTTCTCGGTCCGATATTTTTTTAATAAAATGATCTATTAAAATCTTAGTATCTGATTTTCTTTCTCTAAGAGGAGGAACATTTATGGGAATAACATTTAAGCGATAAAAAAGATCACTCCTAAACTCATTTTCTCTGACCATTTTCTTAATATCTCGATTAGTAGTTGCAATTACTCTCACATCGATATCTCTACTTATATTTTCACCAACTCTTTCAAATTTTTTCTCCTGTAATACCCGCAGTAGTTTAGATTGAGTATCAAGGCTAATTTCAGTAATTTCATCTAACATTATAGTCCCTTGATCTGCCAATTCGAACTTTCCTTTTTTATCTTTAATAGCCCCTGTAAATGAACCTTTTTTGTGTCCAAATAACTCAGATTCGATAATATTGTGATTAAGTGCTGCACAATTTACTGCAACAAAGTTATTTTCTCGGCGCTGACTCTGATAGTGTAAAGCTTTTGCTACTAATTCTTTTCCAGACCCGCTTTCACCCTGAATTAAAACCGTCGAACTATAATCGGCTGCCATATTAATTGTTTCTAGCAAATTATAAACTGCTTTACTTTCCCCAATTATTCTCTTATATTTTTTCCTTATCTCATCTTTTTCATCAATTTTACATTGCCCAATTAAATTTCGAATCTTGATTTTTAACTCATCATAATCCAAGGGTTTAGTTAAAAATTCTGATGCACCTAATTTCATTGCTTTAACAGCCATCGGAATACTGCCATAAGCAGTCATAAAAATAAATTTACTTTTAATATTCTTTTTTAACATTGTTTCATAAAACTCAATTCCACTCATTTTTGGCATTCTTATATCTGATATAATTAGATCCGCATTCAAGCTTTTTGCTTTTCTAATTGCCTCATCTACATCATTTGCATAATCAACTATATAATTTTCAGCTTCCAATATTGCTTTTAGAACCTTAGATATATTTTCTTTGTCATCAACTATTAGTATCTTTTTCATTATTGCTATCATCCTTATAAATAGGTAATTTAATTTTAAAAACTGTATTATTATCAGTATTCGCTTCAATCTTTCCTTTGTGTTTTTCAATAATTTCTTTTGAGATACTTAAACCTATACCACTACCACTTTTTTTTGTTGTAAAAAATGGGTTAAAAATTTTATCAAGATCTTCGTTTTTGATTCCACAGCCATTATCTTCAATATTAATCAAAATATAATTTTCATTATCGTCAACTTTTATTTTAATATAACCAGATTTTTTAATTGCTTCAATAGAATTTAAAATAATATTGGTAAAAACACTTTTCATTTTATTAATATCACCTTTAATATACTTATGTTTAGTATTAAATTCTTTAATTAAAGTTATATTATTATTATCAGTCATTGCCTCTAATAATTTGGATATATCATTTAGAAGATTTATTATATCAATTTTTTTAAATTTATATGATTTAATCCTGGCAAAATTTAAAAATTCATCTAAAAAATTATTTAATGTATCAATTTCTTCATTTATTATTTTCAAAAACCCATTTTGAGAATTTAATTCTTTTTTTAATTTTATTACTTCGACAGCTCCAGAAATGGCTTCTAAAGGGTTACGTATTTCATGTGCTAGATAAGCTGACATTTTACCAAGAGTAGCCAGCTGTGTTTTTTCAATTAAACTTTTCCTGATGATCAGCATTTCTTCATACATCCAGATTACAGAATTATAAAGTTCTTTTAATTCCAGAGGAGGGTTTTTAGACTTTAATTTAGAAATATTAAAATCACTTTCTGGAATTTTGCGAACTATTTTAGCTAAATTAGTAATTGGTTTTAAAATATAATCAGCAGTAATATGAATTATAAATGCCAGCAGCAAAAAAGCTGCTGCTAAAATAATAATCATCATTCTAATCGAATAATTTATCTTATCCTTTAGAGTTTGTTGAGAAAGTGTAATTATTGTCCTGCCGATCACCTCCCCATCTATAATAATATCTTTGCTAGTTATTAACTTATCATCATCTAAATAACTCTGCTTTTCTTCAAAACTATTTTCAATAAATTTTCCCTCTAAATCTCTATTTAATGCTGCTAAAATTCTACCATTATTATTTATTATTTTCGCTTCAACAACATCTTGTTCGCTATTAAAAGAAGTCACATTTTTAGAAAGAGTGCTAAATTCATGCACCAGCAGTGCTTCTTTACTAATTTCTGCTAAAGTCCTTGCTAAAAGTACACCTCTTCTCTCAATTTCCTCCTGAAATATGTCCTTTTGCTGAACAATTAATACATAGGCTACTAAAATCATAATTATTAAAAATATTAACATTGTATAAGTAATCAATCTTTTTTTTAATGACAAAATTAATCATCCTTATTTTTAAAACTTCATTCAGCTGAAGTTCTATGAAGTTCTATTATAACTAATAATTATTTTGAATAATCTACTAAATATTCTCTAACAATGTCATACATTTGATCATTACTAACAGCAAAACCATCAAAACCAGATTTTTGCATTGCTTTTAAACCTTCCTGATCAGTATCAAGACTTAAAAAAGCTTTTCTGAGTTTATTTATTATATCTTTTTTTATATCTTCTCTGGCTGTAATAGAAGATGTTGGTAGATAAGAAGATTTAGCAATAATTCTAATTTGTGAACTATGTTCTTTATTAAGCTCATCTTCTAAAATGAATAACTTTATTGCTCCTGCATCAACTAATCCATAACTTACACTTTTTAAAACATTAATATGTTTGCCTGTGTATACAACATTTAAGTCATCTTTATAATTTATGTTATTTCTATTTAAAATAGCTATTGGTAAATAATAGCCTGAAGTAGAATCTCTTTTAGCTGTGAGGGCTAGTTTTTTACCTTTTAAATCAGTTAAATTTTTAATTTTAGAATTTTTATGTACAATAAAACCTCCTCGATAATAGGGACTACCCAGCCTTTTTTCTAAGACTATTGGCTTACAGTTTAATTCATTACGTGCTTTTACATAAAAGACTGGAGAAAAATAACCTAAATCAATTTTTTTGTTTCTCATTAAATCTATTAATGTTTGATGATCTTTTGCAACTACCAATTCAATATCTATTCCACTTCTTTTAGACACTTCATCCAGGATAGACTGCCAACTTTCTAATTTTGATAAAGCAATTTTTTTGGAAGTGACACCTAAGGTTATAAACTCCTCGGCCTGTATTGAAATTGTAAATATTATAAAAAATAAAATTAGCAGAACTAAATAAAGATATTTTTTTAAATATTTCATTGTCCATCTCCTTAACTTACTTTTATTCTATATATATTTAAATATTTAAAATTAATTAAATAATCTGAAATTTAGTCACCTATTTTTATTATATACAATTAAGAAACAAAAAACAAAAATATTTAAGAAAGACTGACAGAATTATCTGCCAGCCAATTTTTATTATATATAATGGCTCTTTGACAAATGTTGTGAAATCTAAATAGCACCGTTTGAATCAAGTTATCTCTTTAATTTTTTGAATTGCTCTTAAATACTTAGCAATGAT
>NZ_QAXS01000059.1 GCF_003053565.1 Halanaerobium saccharolyticum
AAAGGATAAGGTAGTGACTGAATATTCTGTAGATAGTATATGTTCTCAATAACTTAAATTTGACAATGCTTAAATATTTTTATGCAATGCTAGTGACATTTTTTATATTTCTAAGATTATTCCTATATTCATGGTCATATTCAACATAACCCTCTTCATGAATATTTTTTTCTACTTCATTGAAGTTTTCTTTAATATCATTTAATTTAACTATCAAATTCTTTTCATACTTTTTTCTTCTGGGAATATTTCTCTTAATAGATCCATTTTTGTCATCTATATCGTTCCAAAATAAAAAGCGTTTTTTATATGTATCATCATTTTCTTCACTTATTGTTATATCAACATATAAAGTAGGGTCAAAATCTTCTCTTCCTTCGATAGAACCACCATATAAGGATGTCAATAAAGATGTGGTTCTTTGTTGACCATCTAATATATATTGATATTCTGATTTATTTTGATCATCTGAAATATCATGGCCTCCAATATTACGATAATTTTGAAGTTTTACACCTGTTTTCCAGACAAGAATACTACCAATTGGGTAGAATTTGTAGATACTATCCCATAATTTTTTTACATTGTCTTCTTCCCAAACTACTTCTCGCTGAAAAGTTGGAATTTGATATTTTTTATTCTTTAAATTATCTAAATATGTTCCTATTGAGTCCTGAGTTGGTTTAATTCTATCAGCTTTTGGCATAATATTTCCCCCAAAAAATAATTTTTATTATAATAAAATCTAATTTCCACTATTATCATAAGCCTTTTCAATCAACTGTTTAGCCAATTTAATATCATCTTCACTTTCTACTCTTACTTCTAAATCACCTGTTCCAAAATGTCCAATCTCAGATACATCTCTCAGAATATCATCTTCTAAATCAACTTCAGCTGGTTCAATTCTAAGATATATAAGCAGGTGTTCTTTATGAATATCTATACATAAAAAATTTCTAATAATCCTGTATGCAATATAAAATTTGCGAGGACTTTCTACTACATCATCAGCTAATTCCAGAGTGAAATCTCTTAGCTCATCAAATAATTTTTTGATTCTTTCAGAACCATTTTTTAAATGATATTCCACACTATAATCTTTATTAGTAGAACTTTTATTATTACCCTTACTCTCTTCTGCTGCTGTTAGAATATCAAGTGCAAATAAGTCATCTTCAAAAATCCTGTATTGTATAAGCTCAATGGGTCTTTTCATCTGATCTACAGCATAAGTATCATACTTATTAAATTCTTCAGCAATACATAAAACTCTTGGAGAGGACCAATCAATTTCAATTTTCTGATTAAGCGTATCTCTAACCAGTAACTCAAAAGCACTCTTGTGATCAACCAGCCAATCGAGATAAAACAAAGCCTGGTTAATTATATTCTGGTTTTTATTTCGCTTATATTCTAAAATCACTGGAGAGTTATTTTCATCAATACCTATGGTATCCATTCTCCCACCATGTCTTTGACCAGTAGAGTATTCAGTAGCTAAAAAAGTAATACCAAATAGTTCTTTCAAATTTTCTTCCACCAAACTTTGAAGCTTTTTTTCTAACTTAAAATCCTTCTTTTTGAGCTGCTTCATTTTCCCATCATCTTTGATTTTATAAGAAATAAAAGTCATATTTTACCTCTTCTCATAAAAAAATTATTTTAATTTATTCTTTAATCATTCTGGTACTTCCCCATATTTTTCAAGGTATTGGTCAGCTAATTTTTTATTATTTTCTTCAATTGATTTAGAGTAATCAGGTTCATTGTCAATAATATCTAATCCTATTAGATCATCTTCTTCCTCCATAAGCAGACAGCTCCCTAAATGGTTTTATTGTTACTCATTGAAAAAAATATATTCACTAATAAAATATCATACTGCTGCGACACCATAGTGTCAAAGCCTACTAAATTAATTTCTCCAATGGTTCAATTTAACCTTCATATTATTTTTATTAGTATTACTCAAAAACCTCTACCACTACTGACTCAGGAACCCACATATAATCTATACCTTCATCGTTAATAGGAAACTCAAAGTAGTACCAATTACCATCTAAATCTGTCTTATACTGATCACTGCCTTCCAATCCTTCAAGCCACTGTTCTTCAGCAATAGCAAGCTCATCTTCATCATTAACTGGGTCCTCAGGCAAACCTTCTCTGATAATCTTTAGCTTGTATTCTCCATCTGGAAAATTGAAACCAGATTCTTTAAAAGTTTTAGCTGTATAAAATTCTCCTACCTGATAATTTAAAGACATAATATCATCTCCAAGTAAATTTTTATAAAAGTATTGATTTACAAATTAATCTAATAAGTGATTATAATAATAAAAGTTCTAATAGTTCGGCTAAAAGTGTATGGGTTTTCTCGGTTGAAGTGGTGGTCTAAATTTAAATTAGAGGGCTTTATTTGCTCCATCTAGAGGTTTTATTTTGTTTTATGTATAAAACAGTATCCTTCTGATAATAACTCTCAGATTTGATTTATGAGGCTTTGGTGAAATTTGTTTGCTAAGTTTGGCAGTGGTTCAGCAAATTAATAAAAAATATAAAAATTGTATTGTGTGATATCTCCAGGCTATTTTTTTAAAAGATAATCAAATTTTTTAATTATATGGTGAATTTCATCAAAATCAATTTTATCCTCAAAAATTTTTTTCTTATCATAGCTTACAGCTATATAAAAATCTAACCATAAAAAATCTATGCTTGTTTTTGACACCAATAAATTGTACAATTCCTTGATATTATTAACTTGATCTATATCTGATAATTCATTTCCAAGATCTAAATCTTGATCAAAATTAATAACTTTATTATTTTTAATTTCGAAGCTAATTTCATTTGAATGTTTTTCTACTTCCGGATCATTAGATTGACTGTTTAGAATTCCTATCAACAATCTGAATTTAACGTTTTTATCAAACTCTTGATTAATATCACTCACAATACTGTCTAATTTCCCAGATACTATATTAGCTTTAAAATCATACCAACTCCAGTCAGATTTCAAATTATATTTTTTAGCTATACCAATTCCTAAATTTTCATCATAACCTTTTTCAACATTAACTCCAAAATTTATTCTTTCATCTTCATCAAAAATAACAAATTTTGCAAATTTGTAAGCAGGCCACTCTTTCGATGGTACTATCCACCATGTAGTTTTCTCTGAATCAAAACGATTATATGGTCTAGCAACAAAATCGGTGTTTTCATAATCATAGTAGCTTTGTATTTTATGAGCAATTTGTTTTAATTTCATTTTTTCTCCTTTGGAATCCATAGACAAATGATTTCCACCCAATTATGCCTTCCAGTTTCTTTTAAAAAGTTATTGTAATCATCTTACAATAACGTAATACAGTTATGTCAGATCCAACTAAAATTATGTAATTTATTTTCTAAAAATTTATATGAGTTTTATCTAATAACTAAATTTTAATATCAAAAAATCGTCTTAAGTTACTGTCATAAAGCTATTCTTTATACTTATCAGGATCAATAAAGAAATTTTTCCACTTGTAATCAGAATCAGATTGCCCCTTATTATTTTTACTTTTCTTAGAAGCTGATTTATTATTTTTTAATTCATTAGATTTTTTTTTGAAAGATTTATTTTGCGATAAAACTGAATTTAATTGATCCAGAGTATAAATTTCATCTTCTACAAGCATAGATAACCTATTAAAGCAAAAAGCTTGATTATGTCCTCCCAGGCCACAGTGCTCAATTGTTTTTAAAATTAACTGTTCAGATAATCCATTAAGCATATATTCTTTTATTTTTTCTAGCTGAAAATTATTGGGATATGTAGAAAATGATTTGTTGAAATATTTTTTGATTTTTTTAAAATTGCTTTTTTTATTATTATTTTTTTTATTGTTATTAATTTCTGTAGTAATCTCTGTTAATGTTTCGTTGGATTCAACGATTCCATTTGTTGATTTCAACGAATCCATGTTATTACTAGGATTATCCGTCTCAAATCCATTTGTTGATTTCGAAGATTCCATGCTATCACTGGAATCGTTGATTTCAACAAATCCATTTTGAGTATCTTCTTTTTCTTCAAGAAATTTTATAAATAGTTTAGTAAAAGTTTCTCTGTTTAATTTATAATGAGTAGTGGGAGCACCATTTGCTTTTATTAATTTAGTTTCGATTATTCCTTTATCTTCTAAATACTTTTTAGCTTTTCTAATTGCATAGTCGCTTAAAAAATAATCCTCTTTCCACTCTTTGTTAGATTTATAAATAAAACCGTCTTCTCTGCTTCCTTTATCTGAAAGATATATTATTTGAGACAAGAAGAGGCCAATATAAAGATCTTCATCACAAAACCTGATAAAACTTTTTGGTATAGCCAGGATATTTTTTTCACCAGCAAAAGATTTTATAGTCTGGAATATCTGATATTGATATGTATTTGCCATTTAGTAGTCACCCCATGTAGAAACTTTAAGTTATAATTATACAGCCTAAGGATATATGCAGCGGACAAAAGAGTCAAAAAATTCTATGTAATTACATAATTATGCATATAAGTAATTACGCACTTATGCCATTACGTAATTACGTAAATAAATATTTCTGAAAATTATAATAAATGTATTTACATATTTAAATAATTACATCTTAGGCAAATTCTTTTATAATTTTTTTAAGGGACTCTACTAGATCATCATCAGGTGAAGAAACTCTTTTTACTTCACTAAAGTATTCTTTATCTAATTTTTTTAATAATAACCAACCTAATTCAATTGCATTTTGTTTACTGAGATTCATACGGAGCTCTTTTCTAAATTTTCTTTTACAATCTTCAAAATTATCTTCCATATCTGGTTTTACTATAAATGAAGATCTATATGGTTTCTGTTCATCAAGCCAACTATTATTTACAGCTTCAGTTTCTTTTTTCTCATCATTTGATGAGTTTTCTTGCTGATCATTATTTTTTTCTTCATTTTTATCTGATGAATTATCATTTTTATTTTCATCTTCAGTTTTCTTTTTTGAATTTTGACTAGACATCCTGCTTCCTATCTTACTTAGTATTTCTTCTGAACTACCGAGTCTATTCTTCTTTTTCGACATGCTCCATAACCTCCTCAGCTAGACTGGTATAATTTTTAGCACCTCTAGCTCTGCCATCATATTCAAATACAGTTTGGTTATTACTTTGAGCTTCTTTCAATTTAGTATTAGTTTTTATGATAGTTTTAAATACTTTCTTTTTGAAGTACTCATTAATTTTTTCAGTCATCTCTTTATGTAATGATAATCTAGCATCATGCATAGTAATAAGAACTCCCATAATTTCTAAATCATGATTTACTTCTTCCTGAACTTCTTCATAAGTAGATAGAAGCATTTCAATACCGTATAAACCATATACTTCTGGCTGCATTGGAATAATAACATAATCTGAAGCACTTAAAGCATTGATTGTTAAAATTCCTAAAGAAGGAGGACAGTCAATTAAAATAAAATCATAATCTTCTTTTAGTGAATTTGAAAAAGATCTTGATAAAAGTGAAGCTGAACTAAATTTTCTAGCAAATTCTAATTCTGCACCAGTTAATTCAAATGCAGCAGGAATTATATCTAAATTATTGTGATCAGTCTTTTTAATAATACTACCTAGTGGTAAGTTTTTATCTTTTAAAACATCAAAAATAGTATTTTTTTGAGCATAACAGTCAATTCCTAAAGTTGTTGAAAGATTCATTTGTGGGTCTAAATCAAGTAAAAGAACTTTATTATTTTTTTCAGCTAAAGCATATCCTAAGTTGTGAGTTGTGGTAGTTTTTCCGACTCCACCCTTCTGATTTACTATTGAAATTATTGTTGCCATTTTATTACCTCCTAAATAATGCAATAATACCTTACTTTTTATGCTATCATACTAATTCGTTATAGACAATAAACTTCCTGCATAAATTTATCAAAAAAAGAAGAAAATCAATAAAATAATCAAATAAAGCCTAGAATAATAAGGTTTTAAGCTAAATTCAGAAATATTAAAGGCTAATTAATGCAATTAAATGAAAACCTTTTTTCTAATTTCAAGTTCAAATCAAACATAAAAAAAATAAAAAATGTAAACATACACATCAATATTTGCGATTTTTAAAATAATTAAAATTCAGATCTATTTATTTATGCAATAAAATAATTATGCTAATATTTATTTAAATATTTACGTAATTACATAAATACGTAAATAAATATTTTATAATATTCTGAATTAATATAATAAATTTATGGTTAATTGATGTAATAAAGGTTAAGAAATTTTGTTGATAATATACTCTTGATCTGAAAAAATTTTAACCTGGAGAAGAAAATAAGATTCTAGGTTGATATGATAATTAAATAGTAAATAAAAAATATCAATAAGATAATAATTCATTTCATAATATTAAGGCTAAAGCTAGAAATTAAATATTACTACTTATAAAAAAAGAAAATTTTAATTTCCATGAACTAAGAAAGCTTTAGAGGAAAAATAATAGGACAATCTAATTAATGGTATAAAAATAATGCAGCTGCTCAGGGCTATTGTGAAAAAGTTAGAGAATATATAAATAAAGGTCCATAAAAAAAGATGAATTGTTATAGCTGAGTGTTTTCAACCCACTTAGCTGTTATTGTTTAAAAAAGCATAATTACGTATTTAAATAATTATGCTAATATTTATTTAAATATTTACGTAATTACATAAATAAATATTTATGCTAATATATAAATACGTAATTATGTATTTATATATTTTATAATATTCTGATAAAATATATTTAATATTATCTTCAAGATTAAATTTAATGAAAAATTAAACTACTCGACACAGTGCTGTCAATACTATTTGATATGATTTTAATGAAATAAGATTAAAGGGAAGTGTAAGAAAAAAACTCGAAATTTTTCAAGATATATTTTAATCAACAAAAAGTTTTAGCATATTAGCATAATTAAATAATTACGTAGATATGCTTATATTTAATTACGTAGAAGCATAATTATGCTTATAAATATTTTATAATATTTTGAAAACTATATTTAGGTTAGAAAATTATTAATTAAAGATATAATTATATTTATTAAAGGATATTATTTCTTTTTATAGAATAAATTTATTATAACATTAAAGTCAATAATTTATTTAGGAGTGGTTAATAAAGATGAAAAAAATATTTATTTTTACAATTATATTTTTAGTTTTATTTTCAAGTAGTAGCTTTGCTTTTGAAAATGCAGATAGTGATTTTTGGAATAGTTTAGATGAAAGTGAAAAAGAAATATATTTAAAGGGTCTAAATGATGGTTTTAATCTACATATTACAGGAAATAAAATTTATAATGAACCAAATAGATATAATAGTATTGAAGAAGTGTTGGATGAACTAGAAAACAATAATAATCTTTTTTATTTAGATAATCAAACCAAAAGTGAATTAAATAATCACTTTGCAAAAAATGAAAGTAAGAGCATATTCGAATATTTTTTAAATGATTCTTTTGAAATCGATAATAGTGAAGAAATAAATAAAAAGAAAAAAAGAGAAAAAATTGTAGAATATGCTGGTTATCAAACTGAACTATTTGATCGATACGAAACGAGTTTAGTTTCTGAGCATGGTAGATTATATATAGTATTTAATAATTATAGTGATAAAGTTGTGACCGGCATAATATATGATATTTATCTATATGATAATTTTGGAGATAGTATGGGGCAGGAAAGAAGGAAAATTCAAGTTAATATAGAACCAAACACCAGAGATTTAGGGGAATTTATAAATTTCCTTCCGGGTTCAAACTCTGTTTATCCTTTAATTGTTAATAATACTTTAAAAGTTAAAGCAAAAGTTATTAGAGCAGTGTTTTCAGACGGAGAAATCATTAATTTCGAAGAGTAATTTATTAAGGAGGGTTTATCATTAAAATTTTAAAATTTTTAGATGGAATTGTATTTTTGGGTTCGTTTTTTATGTTTTTCCTTAATCCGCTTTATTTTAATTTTCAATTTATAATTTTTTATTTAATAATAAGATTTGTCTTAACTATGATAATTAAATTTTTTCAATTTATTAAAAATAAGAGAAAAAATAAGAAAATAAAGAGCTACATAGTTTCTTTAATGGAAGTTTTTGATAGTTTCAACATTAACCAAAAAAAGGATTTTGTGAAATTATTAAACCAAGAAGCAAAGATAAAATTTTTATTAGTTTATGATACAGCTACTAAAAACAAAAGGAAATTGAAAATAAAAAACATTGATAGAGCAACCTGGGAAGTTTTAAATAGATTTTTCAACTGGATAAGTGTTAAACAAGGAGAATTAGCTTTAGCTGCTTTTAGTAACTTAAGTACAGAAGAAAAGGAAAAAATTCTAAATGAAACAAAAAATGAAGATTTTATTAAAAATGCAGCTCAGTATTTTGAGGATAATGGCAAATTTAGGTTTGATGATTTAAAAGATATAAATGATTATACTAATTTTAATCAGATGATGAATCATAATGTACAGGATTTTATAAGAACTCAAAACCAAATTAACCAACAACAGATGCAGATGAATATGCAAAATCAGATGAACCAACAAATGCAGCATCAACTCCAAAGTCAAATGGATCTACAAATGCAGCAGCAAATAAATAAAGCATTTAATGATTTTTCAATGAAAAGTGTAACTCCTTTTGATCATGGGGGATTTGTACAAGGTCAAGGATTTAATCCTTCAGATACAATGGCAGCTGAAATGAATAACATGAATAGGGAAACTAATAATCAAATGACGAATAGTATGAATAACAATATGCACGACAACTTTAATAATAGCATGAATGATAATATGAATGATAATATGAATAATGATATGAATAATATGGGAGGTATGGGAGGTATGAATAATTTTTAATTTTATTAAGTCGAGTATATAAATAGGCCTAGGAGATATCTAGGCCTCAAAACTAAAAAAATCATTAATTAAAGTCAATAGTCGACTATCAATATAAGGAGATTAAGATTATGAAATCAAAAAAAGAGGTGTACAGTAAATTTGCAGATTTATTACAATTAAATACTGAGCAACAAGCTAAGATCTATAAATTAAAGCTACATGAAATTTTAAATAAAAAAATAATTTCAGAAAAACTAGATTTAAGTTCTGTTCAGCAAGAATTATACAGTGATTTTATGTTAGTACATAGAAATTTAGAAGGATTGTATAGCATAGAAGAAACAAGAACGATTTTTACACCTGAAGATGTATTAGAAATTTTATCACCATACATGAGCTCTTTAAAAGTAGAAGAAATGGTAACTATTTATTTAAATGGAAAAAGAGAGGTGCTAGATATAAAAGTAATTGGGATAGGAGGACCTAAAATAGTAGCTAGTTCTCCTAGTATTATTTTAAAAGAAGCTTTAAATATTGGAGCAAGTGGATTTATTTTGGCACATAATCATCCGGGTGGAAGCACTGAATTTTCAGAACCTGATATGAAAGTAACTGAATTACTAGAAACATTAGGTGATTATCTTGAAATAACTTTAGTAGATCATTTAGTTTATGCAGAAAATACAGTTAGAAGCTATGCTGAAGAAGAGATAATACAAAAATTATAAGAAGATAGATAATGAATCGTTTTAATTAAATTTTAGATAAAGAGGAGATAAAATGGCTGATACGTATGAAATTATGCAAAAGCTGTATGGTAAAATAATTGATTTACATTTAGGGATAAATACTGAAATGGCTAGAAAGTTAACTAAAAAGGCTCTTAATATTTTGGAAGATGATTTAACTGATGAACAGCGAATAAAAGAAACAATAAAAAAAGTTGTTTTAGAGAGTGAATTGAAACCGATCGAAAAGCAGTATTTTCTATATATGAAGGCTGATATGAGTGAGAAAGAAATTTATCAAAAATATCCAAAAGAAAAGCTAGAAGAATTAAGTAAATAATTATAAAAACAGGAAGCCTTTAATCTTTATTGGCTTCCTGTTTGCCTTGTATATATAAATTTAGTCACTAGCATTGCATAAAAATATTTAAGCATTGTCAAATTTAAGTTATTGAGAACATATACTATCTACAGAATATTCAGTCACTACCTTATCCTTT
>NZ_QAXS01000060.1 GCF_003053565.1 Halanaerobium saccharolyticum
CTTTAACTGATCCGATTAATGGTAAACTAATTGATATATTAACTTCTAGAAAAAAAGATGATTTAATTGAGTACTTCAATACCTGGCCTGAGAAATTGCGGGAGCAGATCAAGTATTTCTCCATGGATATGTGGAGCCCATATAAAGCTGTTGCAGAAACTGTTTTTCCCAACGCTAAGATAGTAGTTGATAAGTTCCATCTGGTTACAGCTATCAATAATGCATTAGATAAGCTGAGAATAGAGGAGCAAGATAAACAGACTGCTGCCAATAGAAAGAAGTTCTATAAATCAAGACTCACCCTTCTGATGGCTGGTGAAGATCTTGATGATGACGGCCATCAGCGGTTGATAGAAATCTTTAAATTATCTCCTGCTTTAGAAAAAGCATGGGAGTTAAAAGAAGAATTTAGAGATCTTCTCCAAATACCTGATGTTAAAGAATCTATTGAAGCTTTAAATCACTGGTATGAAAATGTTAGCCAGGCCAAATTAAATCTTTTCTATAGAGCTAAAGGAACAGTAAAACGGTGGGAACAGCATATTATTAACTATTTTAAAACTAGAATAACCAACGGATTTGCTGAAGGTTTAAACAACAAAATCAAACTAATTAAAAGAATTGGCTACGG
Organism: Halanaerobium saccharolyticum; assembly: GCF_003053565.1. Lineage (GTDB taxonomy): Bacteria > Bacillota > Halanaerobiia > Halanaerobiales > Halanaerobiaceae > Halanaerobium > Halanaerobium saccharolyticum_B. The sequence goes on from NZ_QAXS01000060.1 coordinate 632, forward strand.
TGTTCCCAAAGTTGAAAACTTAAAACGCCGAGTATATTTATCATTGCTAAGTATTTAAGAGCAATTAAAAAAATAAAATAGATAACACGATTCAAACGGTGCTATTTAGATTTCACAACATTTGTGAAAGAACCATAATTCCTTTGCTTTTCTAGCCATATTTTTACCCCAATTCTATTTTAATAAGTTAATTTCAGTTTCTGCTGTTAATAAATCAATTAAATCCTCGTCTAATTTTAAAATTGTTAATGAAAGACCTTCCATCTCAAGAGAAGTCATAAATTCCCCCACATAATTTTTAGAAATCTCTATTCCTTTATTTTCTAAAATTTGATTTGCCCTTCTATTTGCTATATAAAGCTCCATTAGTGGAGTTCCCCCCATACCATTTACCATTAGGGCAACTCTGTCATCTGATTTCACTTTTAAATCTGTTAGAATATCTTCCAGTAGAGAGTCAACAATCTGATCCACTTTTTTTATTTTCATTTTCTCAGTCCCGGATTCACCATGAATCCCAATACCCATTTCCATTTCATCTTCAGCCAGACTAAAAGTACTTTTTTCTGCCGCTGGAAGTTGACAGGGATTGATAGCAACCCCCTTTGTTCTAACATTTTTAATGACCTTTTCTGCAGTTCTCTTAACCTCTTTAAGTGCAGCTCCCTGAGCTGATTTTGCACCGGCAATTTTATGAACAAAGACAGTTCCGGCTACCCCACGCCTTCCAGTTGTATAAAGACTGTCTTCTACTGCTACATCATCGTTAACAACAACCTGATCGACTTCTATTCCCTCTGCCTCAGCCATTTCAGCAGCCATTTCAAAATTCATTAAGTCTCCAGTGTAATTTTTAATAATTAGAAGAACTCCATTACCGCTGTCAACTGCCTTCACTGCCTCAAAAATTGCATCGGGAGTAGGAGATGTAAAAACATCTCCAGCAACAGCAGCATCGAGCATTCCTTCTCCAACATAGGCTGCATGAGCTGGTTCATGACCACTGCCACCTCCACTGATCAGAGCAACTTTTTCTATGGGGGCATCTTTTCTAACAATAATATTATATCCATCCAGTTTTTCCAGGCGCTGATTACTGGCCATTACTATCCCTTCAATCATCTCCTGCACAACTTTTTCGGGATCATTAATTAACTTTTTACCCATCTGCACCACCCTTTCTAATTAAAATTCCATAACTGATAATCACTTGTCGAGACGGCAAAAACACCTTTTTCTTTTAATTCAATAACTTCTTTTTTACTTTTGATCAAACCTCCTGCAATTACAGGATATTCATATTTACTATTTTTTTGTCGTTCGATAAAATAAGGAGCTGCAATTCCCGGCAAAATTTCAACTGCATCAACAGCTCTAGTGTTAAGCGATTTTTCCGCACTAATTAGAGAGGCTGAATCCAGTAAAAAAACTCTTTGGATTGTCATTAAACCCTGTTTGGAAGCCTCTTTAATTAAATACCCTTTTGTAGAAATTATTCCATCACACAAATCATTATCTGCCAGATATTTAATTCCCTCTTTATCATGAGCTATCCCAGCAACAAGGTCAATATTTACCATTAATATTTTATCTTTAGAATGTGCCATTTTCATTGATTTTTTAAGATCAAAAATTGAACCTGTTAGTAAAAAAATTAAAACTGATTCCCTAATATCCATTGCCCGCTGCAGATCTTTAATTTCACGCACAGCCGGAATGATTGGATAGTCTTTAAAATAACCTGCTAAATGTTTCAATATTTTCCTCCCTTAAGAAAGCTCCCAGTCAGCTGACCGGGAGCATTTACTAATAAATTTATGAACTTAAATCAAATCGATTTACCAATTGATTCAAATTTGATGCCATATCAGCTAAAGAGTCCGCGAGTGAAGTAATTTCTTCTGCTGTTGTAACATAGGAAAATTGAGTTTCTTCAAACATCCTATTATTATCCCTCAGCAGATTAGCTCTATTTGTAAAGGTGCTCAGCCAGCCACCCCCAGCCAGATCAATTAATTCTCCGTCCTCAACATAATAATTGCTCATATTAACCAGATTGTAGATATCCTCAAAACTGGCAAAGTAACCAGTTCGCTCTTCAAGACGGTTTAATTCTCCCAGTATTTCTTCCCTCTGATTCTGCCTGATTAAATCAATTCTCTGGTCAATCTGATTTGACATTATAGTCTGAGTATAACTATAAGTAAAAAATGAAACTGCAGACATAACTGCAATTACAATTATTGTTAAAATAATACTTATCTTCCATTTTAAATCCATATTTTTGAGCACAAGCAACATCCCCTATTATTTATATTTGTTTATAAGTTTGAACCCTCTATAATATAATTTGATTTAGAAAGCTAAAATCCTGCTTATTTATAGAGATTAATTATTAAAATAATAGGAAAATACCAGAAGATTAAATGAAAACCCTCTGGTATCAATAAAAATACTCTTATTTAATTTCTGCTGGCATATCTCTAGTTGCTACAATATCTGCTCCAGTATCTAAAATATTTTCTATTAAAACATCCCCCATACTTATTGGGGCTTCAATTACCTTATTACCTATAATCTCCATTGCCTCAAACATATTTTCTAGTGGTATCTGTTTTGTAGTTTTTACCGGGCAGAGAGCCAAGGCTCCATTTTTAACTTTAATTGTGGTTGGTAAAATCCTGGTTGGAGCTACTATTTCTTCTTCAGCATAACTCTGTCCCTGAGGACAGGCATTTCCTTTAATTTCAATTATCTCATCACCTTCGTACTCAACTGTTACTTCACAGCCTTTAGGACAGGCTACACAGGTAAGGGTTTTTGTTTCAATCATTTAATTTCCCTCCTTTTCGATAATATCAACTTTTATTTCATCTACATTACCTAAATCATCAAGTGTTTTTTGTGCAAGTGGTACACTGATCATTTCTCCGGGCTTTGCAAAGGGTTCAGAGAAAGAATATAACTTCTCACCGTCTGCATAAAGATTGATATCAACAGCTGTTAAAGGAGTGGACACTCTCATATATAAAGGAATGCGTTTGCGATCTCCAGCCTCAAGCTCAATTTTTTGTGGAATAACATAACTTACATTTTCGCCTGCTTTTAATTCTGCACAGCTGCCGGTTTTTTCATAATTATCTTTGATATATTTAGCTGCATGTTTACCTGCAATCTGAGACTCTTCGGTAACCCAGTCAACTAAATCATGAACATGAAGTACATTACCACAGGCAAAAATTCCCTCAATGTTTGTTTCCCGACCTTCGTTTACAATTGGGCCACCTGTCCGCTCATCAAGAACTACATCAGCCTTTTTGGAAAGTTCATTTTCAGGAATCAAGCCAACAGATAAAAGTAGAGTATCTGCTTTAATTGTTTTAGCAGTTTCCGGTATGGGTTTAAGATTTTCATCAACCTCAGAAATTTCAACAGCTTCTAATCTTCCTTCACCTTTGATAGCAGTTACTGTATGATTAAGCATCAGTGGTATATCATAGTCTTCCAGACACTGAACAACGTTTCTGGTCAATCCACCAGTATAAGGAAGTAGTTCACAGACTGCTTTCACATCAGCACCCTCTAATTTCATCCTCCGGGCCATAATTAATCCAATATCACCCGAGCCGAGAATTACTACCTCTTTTCCCGGAACAAATCCTTCAATATTTGTATAACGCTGAGCTGTTCCAGCAGTTAATACTCCAGCCGGTCTTGTGCCTGGAATTCCAATAGCACCAGAAGTTCTTTCCCGACAGCCCATTGCTAAGACAACTGCTTTAGCCTCTATTTCCAGAAAACCTTCTTTTTTATTCATTGCATAAACTTTTCTCTCTTTTGTAACATCTAAAACCATGGTATCCAATTTTACTTCAATATCTCTTTCTTCAACATCATTGATAAAACGCTGTGCATATTCGGGGCCGGTAAGCTCTTCTTTAAAATGATGCAGACCAAATCCATTATGAATACACTGTGGTAAAATTCCACCAAGTTCAAAGTCTCTTTCGAGGATCATTACATCTTTAATTCCATCATCATAAGCAGTTTTAGCTGCTGCCAGTCCAGCTGGACCGCCACCAATAACTACTAAATCTTTTTTCACTTTACGCATTATCCATCACCTTACTTCCCAGTAATTCTTTAATTTTATATTCTAAAATTTGAGAATTCCCTTCCTCCTGTTTAACTTCAGTCGGATCAATTCCAAGCTCCTGAGCTATAATATCTACTACCCTTGGTCCACAGAATCCTCCCTGACATCTTCCAGCTCCAGCTCTGGTTCTGCGTTTTACTGCATTTACTGTTCTGGCACCAACTGGGCTGTTAATTGCATCTACAATCTCTTTATAGGAAACAGTTTCACAGCGGCAGATAATCTGTCCGTAATCTTTATTCTGATCAACCATTTTTGCTCTTTCTTTATTTGTCATTTCATAAAATCTAACTGGTTCTTCCCTGGTTTCAATATAATCCTTTTTCTCAGAGAGCTTTAATCCTTCATCAGCAAGAATTTCTGCTGTATAATCAGCAATAGCTGTTGATGAGGCCAAACCAGGAGATTGAATACCAGCAACATTTACAAAACCTTTAACATTTTCTGCAGCTTCGATCACAAAGTCTTCACTATCATCTGCTGCTCTTAGCCCGGCAAAAACTCGGATTGTATCTCTTAAATCCAGACTGGGATAAAGCTTTTTGGCTCCTTCATAAACTTCTTTTAAACCTTCTCTGGTTGTTGCAAGATCAGTTTTACTTTTTACATTATGAGAAGTAGGTCCAATCAAGAGATTGTTTTCAACTGTTGGAGTTACTACAATCCCTTTACTTATCGGGGTTGGAACAGGAAAAACAACATGATTTACTGCAAAGTCTTTGGCGTGATCATAAATATAATATTCACCTTTGCGGGGAGTAATATTAATTTTTTCAATTCCTACCATTTTTGCAATTTCATCTGCATATAAACCTGCTGCATTTACTACATAATCCGCCTCAAAATCACCCTGATTGGTTTTAACACCAACTACTTTTCCATCCTCAGTCATTACATCTTCAACTGCAGTTTCAAGTTTAACTTCCGCTCCATTAGCTACAGCGTTCTGCGCCATTGCCAGAGCAGCTTCCCAGGGAGTAATCACTCCTGCTGTTGGTGCCCAGAGTGCTTTCACAGCTTTAGGAGAAATGTTTGGTTCATGTTCTCTTAACCATTCTTTCCCCACAATCTCCATATTCGGCACATTATTTTTTAATCCCTTTTCATATAATTCATCAATTACACTTAAATTGTCATCTTCCAAACCTACCACAAGTGATCCTATTTCTTCATATGGTATATTTAGCTTTTTTGCTACTTCTCTAATACCCTGGTTACCTTTTACGTTTAGATGACCCTTTAATTTATCAGGATCTGCATTATAACCTGCATGGATAATTGCTGTATTAGCTTTGGTAGTACCTGTTGCCACATCTGCTTCCTTCTCCAATAATAAAATATCAAGATTATATCTGGCTAATTTCCAGGCAACCGCACAGCCAGAAATTCCAGCTCCAATAATAATCACATCATATTTTTTATTCAATGAATTTCCCCCCTAAAATAATATAAAAATTTGATAATTTTCACAGCTGGATCTCTTCAACCCAGCTGTGATTAAGTTTAAGTAAAATATATTAATTATTCCTCTGACCAATTTTTAGAACGCTCAACTGCTTTTTTCCAGCCCCTGTATAATTTCTCTCGTTTAGCCTCCGACATTTCCGATTTAAAATCTTTATCTTTTTTCCACTTCTCAATAAGTTCTTCTTTATTTTCCCAGAAACCTACTGCTAAACCGGCTAAATAAGCTGCGCCAAGAGCTGTTGTCTCATTAATTTCTGGTCTTTCTACCTCTGAGCCCAGGATATCTGCCTGAAACTGCATTAAAAAGTCATTCATTGCTGCCCCACCATCTACTCTCATTTTTTTCAGCTCAATACCCGAATCAGCTTCCATGGCTTCGAGTACATCTCTACTTTGATAGGCAATTGACTCTAGAGTAGCTCTAATTATATGATCCCTGGAAGAACCTCTGGTTAGACCGACAATTGTTCCTCTGGCATACATATCCCAGTAAGGAGCCCCAAGTCCTGCAAAGGCTGGTACTACATAAACCCCACCTGTGTCATCAACCTTACGAGCATGCTCTTCTGATTCTGGGGCAGAATCGATCAGCTTCATTTCATCTCTGAGCCACTGAATAGCCGCTCCTGCAATAAAGATTGAACCCTCTAAGGCGTAATTTACTTTCCCGTCTACTCCGTAAGCAATTGTTGTTAAAAGACCATTTTCAGACTTAACTGCTTTTTCTCCAGTGTTCATCAGCATAAAACAACCTGTACCATAAGTATTTTTTGCAGTTCCTTTTTCATAGCATACCTGACCAAAAGTAGCTGCCTGCTGATCTCCAGCAATTCCAGCTATCGGAACATTCTGGCCAAAGAAGTGATAGTCTGCTGTTTTTCCATAAACTTCACTGGACTGCTTTACTTCGGGAAGCATTGACTCCGGAATTTCTAAAATATCCAGCATTTCCTGATCCCATTCTAAATCAAATATGTTATAAACCATTGTTCTGGAGGCATTTGTATAATCTGTTACATGGGTTTCTCCACCTGTTAACTTCCAAATCAACCAGCTGTCAATGGTTCCAAATCTTAATTCTCCTTTTTCTGCTCTTTCTCTGGCCCCATCAACATTATCCAGCAGCCATTTTATTTTTGTACCAGAAAAGTAAGCATCTACAACCAGACCGGTTTTATTTTTAATTTTTTCTTCTAATCCCTGATCTTTTAAGTCATCACAGATAGAAGCTGTTCTTCTGTCCTGCCAGACAATAGCATTATGAATAGGTTTACCAGTTTCTGCATCCCAGACAACTGTTGTTTCTCTCTGATTTGTAATACCGATAGCAGCGATTTGAGAAGGTTTAATATCTTTTCTTCCCATAGCATCAGCCATCACAGCCAGGGTAGTTCCCCAAATTTCATCTGGATCGTGTTCAACCCAGCCCGGCTTTGGAAAATGCTGAGTAAATTCTCGCTGAGAAGAACTAACAATTTCTCCATCATGATTAAAAACTATTGCCCTTGAGCTTGTGGTTCCTTGATCAATTGCTAAAATATAATCTTCCATTTTCATATTCCCCCATTTAATAATATTTTATATTTGAAAAAATAAACAAAAATTTAACTCCCTTAAAGTTAATTTCTTGCTAAAATTAAACTATCCTTTTTATTTGCATTTATTATCTGCCATTTCTGCAAGCTCTTGTATCTCTTTTTCATTCAGGATATCCAAAAGATCTCCTGTTAACATATCTTCTTTAACTTCTCCTCTCTGCAATACCTCAGGCAGATAAGATCTAATAAATTTTTTATAAATAAATGCTCCTACAACTCCTCCAATTAATGGACCAGCAATTGGAACCCAGAAGTAATAATTATGAGCAGTAAAAGGTGTTGAACCCCAACCTGCTAAAGCTGTAAATAATTTGGGGCCGAAATCACGTGCAGGATTAATCGCGAAGCCAGTTAGTTGTCCACCAATTCCACCAATTGCTGCAACTAATAAACCAACAGAAATTGCTGCTCCTAATCCTTTAGGTGCAGTTGAATTAAGAGACTCTGTCATTGCCATAACTCCCATTAATAAAACTGCTGTCAGGATCAACTCGATCATCATCGCTTTAGGATTTGTAATGTTATCCATGGCAATTGTATGAAAAACTGTCATATTAGCAGCTGTTTTTACTGCAAATTGTTCAGCATAGATATAATATGCACCAGCTGCTCCAATAAAAGCTCCAATTATCTGAGAAAGAATAAATGGAATTACTTTTTTCCAGGGAAAATCTCCTACAGAAGCCAACCCAACTGTAACAGCAGGATTAATATGAGCCCCGCTGACTCCACCAGTAATATAAATAGCCATTGTCACTCCCAAACCCCAGAGTACACTTAATTCCCACCAGCTAATATCTGCTCCCACCTGAACTAGATTAGCAACAACACCAGCACCAAAAAACAGCAGAATTGCTGTCCCTATAACTTCTGCAATACATTCCCCCAGCAAACTTTCTTTTTCTAAATATTCCTTCTGAAATTCTTCCCTATTCATTTAATTTTACCTCCAATTTTTAATCTACTAATTAACTACTGTTCATAACAACCCAACTCCTTTATATATAAAATCTGCAGATTTAAAAAGGCTTTTTAAAATACAAAAAAACCTTATTGAAATTTAGATAAAATTGGGTAAACTACCCCCTCTAAATCTCAATAAGGTTTTCTCTTCGGCTCAACCTCATACTTTTTATTTAACTGTGAATAAAGTATAGCATTAAAAATAATAATTGTCAAACACTTTACAAAATTAAATTAACCATTTTGCAATTCTTAATTAATTATCATTATTTTCTGTCATTTTAAATAAAAAAAGGACCGGCAGCGACCTACTCTCCCACATCGTTACCAATGCAGTACCATAGGCGCTGGAGGACTTAACTTTTGTGTTCGAGATGGGAACA
>NZ_QAXS01000061.1 GCF_003053565.1 Halanaerobium saccharolyticum
AAAGGATAAGGTAGTGACTGAATATTCTGTAGATAGTATATGTTCTCAATAACTTAAATTTGACAATGCTTAAATATTTTTATGCAATGCTAGTGATTTATAATAGATTCAATAAACCACTTTGATTTGTCATCAATCAGTGGTTCAATCTTAATTTCTGATATTCCACCAAATTGTCCTTCTCTTAAAAATCTATAACCTGTACCAATTATTCCTTTTTCATTTAGTTTTCTTTTTTTCTTTTCATTATCAATTAAGTCTAGAGATTTTTCAAAAGAATTGCTAGTATCTTTTAAAAAATTAAATCTGGCGGAAGCTTTTACCTCTTCTTCAAAAATCAAAGCCTCAAATATCTGAAGCAGTGGTTTTTTGACATCAGAATTAAAATCAAAAGTTTCAGGTATTTTATCAAAATTAGCTGATACTTGATTGGGTAATATTAAAAAGTTACTCTTTTTATTTAAGTTCAAAAAAATATATCCACCATTATCAAGTCTTTGAACTTCAGGATATTCTGCACTTAATATTTCTTTAAGTAGCGAAAGTTTCTTTTTGGAAATCTGACCAACATTTTGAGAAACATTTAATTTAAAGTAATCTAAGTTCATATAATTTCTCCTTTCGCAAAACTAATAGTTCCTACACTTATTTAGTTATACATTACTCAGAATAATCCTGCTTTTTAGTTAAGATTCTATTATGATAGAATTCCAGATACTAAAGAAAAAAGCCCCATCTCATCTACATTAATATCCCAAGTGGAACTTGAGACTTCGATTTGACAGGTCTTTATTATCTTATATTGTAAGTTTAATCCTCTCAAAACCAAAAATCAAGTACTCTATTAAAATTTTATAAATCCCTGCATTCACTTTGTTGAGATCAAAGTGTATTGCTAAAAAAATAACCTGATCCTTGAACTTATATCATAGTTTTTTAAACCTCTAACTCAGTTCATCTTACTCATATGAAAACCCCGGTTCCAAAGATTTTCATACATATTCAATTGTCAACGTACCTGAGTTAAGATTTTATTTCGTGACATCGGATGTCATTTTCCTTCTCGAATTTTATCTACATACCTATTTACATCTTCTTCAGAATTTAAATCTTGTTTTTTAGCTTCATCTTTCATATTTTCTTGAATTTCTTTTAAGGCAACTAATGAAGCATTTAGCACAAAAATGTTTCCATTTTCCTCCGCAAATAAAACTTTATCTCCCTCTTTTAACTTTAACTTTTTCCTTATTTCAATTGGAATAGTAATCTGACCTTTAGATGAAACTCTTGCAAGTTCCATTTGTTAACCCCCTTTGACTTTACATTCTTTGTTTTCCTTACATATATTATATCAAAAAAAGAATAATATCTATACTAAATATTAATAAAGTATAGGGGATAAAATAAAAGTAATGATCTAAAAATCAATCACAAGTATATATCTATTTTTTTGCAAATTAAAATAGGTATAATATTAGAGATAACGCTTTTATCTCTCACAATCTTTATTTTATAACATTATTTAAGATACATCAAATAATTAGAGTATCTAATTTTGTCGAATGACAAAGTAAAACTTTTCAGTTAATATTCTTTGTGACATCGGTTGTCATTTTGTACTTTTTCTTTATTAATTTCAATTGATATATAGATTTAATGCTGCAGACAATCAATAAACTATTTATAATCTTTTCTTATGTGTTCAATTTCTTAACAACTTTTATTATAATACACTCTTGCCTTAAAATCAATTAATATTTCTCTGTTTTTTTGTCGAATTAAATTAAATTGTATAATTTAATGCACGTTGTGATTTAATAAACTTCTTCTTCCTGAACACCTGATTTTATTGCCGATAGTAAAAAGTGAGATTTTTAGTTAAATCGATATGAAAAATATTATATCTACTAAAGATTTTGGTTTATAGGCAAAAAAATAACCAGATACTATGCCTGGAATAATCAAATATGACTTAATATATCTTCTATCGCTATTTTAAGTTGTGGTAATTTATTTGTTATAACATTCCAAACTATTTCCAAATCTACTCCAAAATAGTCATGTATTAATATATCTCTAAGACCAGCAATTTTTCTCCACTCTATTGCAGGATAATCCTCTCGAATATCAGCAGGTACATTTTTAACAGCTTCACCTATAATTTCAAGATTTCTTAGAACAGCATCTTGAACCATCTCTTTTTCTTTAAATTCTTCAAATAAAATATCACCTGAATAGTTCTGAACTTTATTTATTGAACGTAAAATATCTTTTAAATATACTTCAGGCCTGCGCATATTTAGCACTTCCTAAAATATCTTCCTTTAATTCTTCTTTTAAGGCATCTTTAATCACAAGATCTACATCTTTATTTAAATTATCTTCAAGATAAAATTTTAGATCCATATAATTATCAAAGGTCTTCTCGCCTTCTTTAAATTCAACAAGAAGATCAATATCACTATTATTATTAGCCTGACCACTAACATATGAGCCAAATAAGGCAATACTTTTAATTCCAAATCTATTTAATATGCTTCTGTTACTCTGCAAAAATTCAATAATTTCTTGACCTGTCATATTATCGACCTCCTGTTTCCATTTTAGCACCATTGATAAAATAAAACAAGTTTTTAATTTGATAAAAAACTATTCAATATTTTAACATTTTTTTATAAACTCTTGCCTTAAAATCAATTAATATTTCTCTATTTTTTTGTTAAATTAGCTTGAATTTAATTGAACACAAGTTCGTTTTGTGGTATAATATATTTAAGGGTTAGTTCTCAAATCTTATCTTTTTAAAAGATGAAATTTTAGGAAATCATTTGTTAGTAAACATCTAAAAAAATATTTTTCTAAAATGTTAAAAGAAAAGCCATCTCTAAATCTTTATTTTGATTCAGTGTGAGATTAATTTTAATAGTCTTGATTTTCTATATAATTCTTAGCTACATTAATACTGAAAACACCTGTAGATATAATAAAAACAAATAAACAACTTCTTATCAAAGGAGGTGAATTAATAAATGAAACTATCTTTTAAATTTAAACCAGCCATTAATCACAAGAATTTAAATATTATCAGAACATTAAGTTTCCATACATCTAAGTTATATAACATTGTTAATTACTCTATTAATGAAGAAAAAAATAAGCCTGTATATACTAAGCTGGATGAACAATTTAGAGATAACTGGCATTGTGATTTCCTACATTCACATAATAGACAGCAATGTCTTAAACTGTTAGCTCAAAATTGGAAATCATATTTTAGAAGTTTAAATGATTATAAAAAAAACCCCTCTAAATATAAAGGGACTCCTAAATCTCCAAAATATAAATATTTAGATTCTAATCCTAATGAAATAATTTTTACCAACTATGCTATTAGAATTAAAAATGGCAATCTTTTATTATCTTTATCTAAAAAAATGAAATCTATGTATAAAGTGGACAATCTTAAATTTGAGCTTTCTGATAAAGTTCAAAGCTTTATAAATATGGATTCTATTCAACAGATAAAAATTAAAAGAGAATCTGTTTCTAACAGATGGTATCTGATTGTGATATACAATAAGGAATGCAAAAACAATGATGGTAGCAATATAATGAGCATTGATCCAGGGTTAGATAATTTAGCTGCTATAACTTTTAAGGATAGTGATAAAAATTATTTAATTAATGGTAAACCTCTTAGAATTGATAGGAGAAATTATGTGTTAAATTATTTGCATAAAGCAAGTAGGCAGGTAATTGATATAGCATTAAATGAAAATGTAGGCACTATTGTTATTGGTGATATTAAAAATATTAAACAAAATTCTACTATTAAGTCTTTTGTTCAAATACCAGTCCAACGATTGGTTAATATGATAGAATATAAAGCTAAATTAGAAGGTATTAGTTTTATTAAAATTAATGAATCCTATACAAGTGGATGTAGTGCTGTTGATCTAGAAGAAATAAATAAGTCTAATTATAATAAGTCCCTTAGAGTATATAGGGGCCTATTTAAAAATAAAAAGACCACGATTAATAGTGATATCAATGGTAGTCTTAACATATTAAGAAAATATCTGAAAGATAAATGTATTCCTGAACTCATTCATGGAGCTAGGGATAATGGGGTTGTGAATCCCCCGAAACGAATAAGTGTTGCCAAACAGGTGGAAACTTAATTACAAAACTTCGTTTAAATCTATCTAATAATATATAGCCATTACGGTATATATGAAGCAATAGAAGCTTCTTCTAAATCTTATCTTCGATTTAGCGGGAGAGATTCATTCCAGACTTTGAATATTTACTTTTTGACTTTTCTAAGTATAGTGATCTGGAGATTATAGGAAGTATACAGTTACAAATAGTTTTAAAAATACTTCACACCAGCTTTATTGATAATGATTATGATAAAATATTTGCTGATATATTAAAGCTAATCAAAAAATTGAATGATACTAAGACTATTTTAGAATATTTCACAACAGGAATGGAATATATACTAGAAATTAAGGATTACGATTTTGATATTATGCATGATAAAGTTAATTTAATCATCCCCGAAAAGAGTGAGACTTTCATGTCTACAGCTAATAAATTGCGTGAAGAAGGTAAATTAGATGGAATTAAAAAAGGGATTAAAGAAGGTAGAAAAGAAGGAATGAAAGAGGGTAGAAAACAGGAATTAATTGAAACTATTTCAATTTTAATAAAGGATAAACTCCCAATAGATAAGCTTCCGGACAATCTGGAGAGTAAACTTAATAAATTAGATTTAATTGTTTTAAGAGAAATTCGCACTGATTTATTAAAGGATATTATAACTATTGAATCACTTGAGGATTTAGAAGAATATTTAAACTAAAGAGCAGATATTCTGCTCTTTCTTTTTTTAATTATTCATCGACATCTACCCTAGCCAAAAAAGACAGATCCTTATTGATTTTTTCTTCTGGTAGGAGCTCCATTTCATCATTATCAATTATTAAAGCTTTTAAATTACTCAATTTAACATGCTTTGTTCTTTTCTGCCATCTCTCTCCAATTTTGTGTTTCTTTATTTGATATAGAATTCCTTTTTCTGGATTGCGAGCTGCAATTTCAAGCCAATCTTTTGTTTCTTTTTCAGTTAATAATTCAATTTCAAATAATCTTAAAATAATAGTTTTAAACGGAACTGCAAAAATATCCATTAACTTTATTATTTTTAATATATTTAGATCAGCAGATTTTTTTATTTTCAAAAGATTAAGCTGTTTATTTAAAGCATCTTTAGGCACCAATAATAATGCTGCAAAGAGATTAGCTTTACTTTCTTCTAGATCAAGTTCTTTATCCTCATTGATTGTTTCTAAATCTAAAAATTCTTTTTTTCCATTAACTAAGTAGTGATATAATTCGTGAGCAGCAGTAAAAATTTGTTTTTCAAGTGGCAAAAAAGTATTGATATAGATAAAGTTTTCTCCGCGATATTCAAATAAAAAGCCGCAAAACTCTTCATCTTCAACAGGAAACATAATAATACTTAGATCCTCAATATCTTCTAAAACTCTAAAAATATCATCCTGAAGTATTAAATCATCAGAACCTACAAATTCATTTTGAAAATATAGCACCTCTTTTTCTACTGCTTTAAAAATATCTGGACTAACTTTCTTAATTGTTTTATCTAAAATAATCAATTCATTCACCTACTCATTTAGTATATTGTTAAATTCTTCCTGGATGTCACGGTGAAATATTATTAAATCCATTGCTTTTTTAGCAGTTCTTAAGCCTTCCTCTGCTGCTTTAGTCTTCACACTGCCCATAAATGCAACCACAGGATCTTCTGATAATTCTTGATCTTCTTTCATTAGTTCATTAACATCAAGGTTTAATATTTGAGCAATTTCTTTAATTTCTGTAAGAGTAATATTTTTTCTACCATGTATAATCTTATTAACCATCTGACGTGAGGTTCCTAATCTTTCTGCTAAATCAGTTTGGCTCATTGCTATTTCATCTAATTTCATTTGTATTTTCTGACCTACAATTCTATTTAAATCTTTCATTCTTAACACCTCCTACTGCAATTATAACACTTAAAGCTGCTTTTAGCAATTATTTATTTACTTAATTTTATATAATTAATAGATATGTAAATATTTTGTTTACAAAATTACATCTAGAATTAGCCTGGATTTAATTGAACACAAAAGTTACCCGGATAAAGAAGTCTCGCTTCAACTGCTGAAATACATGACGGATTGTTAACCCTTTTTAAAACCAAAAAATTCTGGCAAACTGCGAGTGATCATAACTTTCTTGATTCACCATGGGGGAAAGAGGTATAATATAGATGTGAAATTTAATTTAATTATCCCCGAAAGGAGTGAAATTTTAATGTCCACAGCTGATAAATTGCGTGAGGAAGGAAAACTTGCTGGTATTAAAGAAGGAATTAGAGAAGGAAGAAAAGAAGAACTAATAGAAACTATAATCCTTTTTACGACAGTAAAATTAGAAATTGATTCACTTTCTCCTGAGCTAGAAAGAAACCTTAACAATACTGGGCTCGGAACCTTAAAAATAATTAGAGATAATCTATTAAACATTGAATCACTTGAAGATTTAGAAAAATATTTAAACTAATAAAGAAGTATTTATTTATCATCACTGCTATCAGCCATCTATCCTATTAAATCATTAAACAACTACATCAAAATAATTAATGATTATTACTTCCGCAGTATTTTCTCTATAATTATCAATAATTTTTTCAATTTCTAAAGCAACATTATGCTCTAAATAATATTCACCACATTGTTTACAAACAAAAGCAGGAACATTTTTAATAATAATAATGAAATTATCAAGATCAGCAATATGATTTATATTTCCTATTTCTAAATTCCCTTTGCAGATTGAACAATTCCCCAAATCCTTTTTCAGTTCATCCAGATCATCCATATTAAAAATAGAAATATTCTGACTTCCTAAATATTTAATGAAATCTTCTTCTGTCATTTCCGCAAATTCAGCACTTTGGCCTATAGACAATTTTCTCTCTTTAAAACATTTAACTGCCAGGGTTCTTTTCATTTCTTTAATGACTTCATCTTCAGCCAGGTGTAAACTCAAAAGTATTTCTTCGGGCAACTCTATTTCTTTTTTAATACTCATAATAATTTCCCCTTTTAATGGATCTTTTAAGCCAAAGCTATTATACTGATATTATACCATTCTAAATATGATTAATAAAGAAAGGATAATCTCAATGAAAAGAATGAGCAGCAAAGAAATTAAAGAGGCAATAGAAAATGTCAGGGCATCATTGGCTGTAGAAAATATTGAAGTGGATGAACTTAGTGGGATCATCGGAGAAAAATATTTAAAGGGAGAAATATCAAGCGAGGAAGCAATCGATATTATTACTGAATATATAAAACGTAAACAGTCAGGTTAAGAATTAATCGTTAAATAAATTCTATCAATATTAGTGGCAAATCTATGTTTATATCCATTTTGACATCCGAGATTGATGCCAGAAACATATAATTCAACTCCTAAAAAAAATCCTCCTTAATGGAGGAATACAATTGAGTAGTATTCTCTCTTTTAAAGTTTTCCGCCACTCTCGGGAAACTACCTTATATACTAATTATATACCTTAAATTTGTGTTATGAGACAAGAAATATTTCAGTAACCAGGACATGTTTTTCACCAGTAAATATTTAAAAGAACAGGGTATTCTCATACCCTGAAATTAATTA
>NZ_QAXS01000062.1 GCF_003053565.1 Halanaerobium saccharolyticum
TAAATATTCTTCAGTTTGAATTAAATCTGTTGCAACCAGGTCTGGTAAATTCATTAAATCTGTGATAAACTTATTATGCATTTGCTTGACTCCTTCATTGAATTTTTGGTGTTGTAACTATTTAATTCAACGGAGCCAGGCAAATGCCTTTTTTATTTAGATATTTTTAGATTTACAGTTTTTTCTTCACAACATTAATTATACAACCAAATTCTTTTACTTTTTGATGATGAAAAGAATCATCAGTTCTGGTATATAAGTCATAAGTAAAGCCCAGTTTTTCAAATGAATCTTTAAACTCTCTATGATAATTATCTGCAATTTCTTTCGCCTCAACATTTTCCTCTTTTGCTCTCAAAGCTATAGGTGTTCCATGACAGTCACTTCCGGAAACATAAAGCACCTTTTCTCCTTTTAATCTATAATATCTGGCTAAAATATCACCAGGCAGCAAACTTGCTAAGTGGCCTAAATGCAGAGAACCATTGGCATAGGGCCAGGCACCTCCAATAAATATAGTCATTTTAATACCCCTTTCAATTTTGAATGTTTGTGATCTATAAAACTCAAACTAACTTTACTTTTTTCTGATATTAAAACAAAAAACTCCCACCCCCTAGTAAAATACTAGAGGACGAGAGTTGAATTCACGTGGTACCACCTCAGTTTTGCCGATCACCTCACGGCATCAGCCTCAAAGAGTACGACATTAAATGTTTATACTCCGGCACTATAACGGGTGCAACCGGTGTAATCTACTACCTTTTGGATTTGATACACAGCTCCAGAACCATTTTCAATTGAATCTGCAGTATCCCTTCTCAGCAGCAGGATTCTCTGTAAAAGCTTCCTCAATTTACTCTATTCCTTCTTCACTTTTAGATTAAGTTTTCAAAATTATATTACATGCAATTTAAAAAGTCAAATATTTATTCTTTTTCCCAGTGATTATCATCAATAGTTATTTCTTCAATTATTGCTCTAAAGCTGCTCTTTTTTGGACTGCAGGCATAAACTCCAACCTGAATTTCATCAAAATCATGATGCAGGTGGGTAATCCGCATCTGCGACCACTTTCTGCCATCAAAGGAATTTTCAATTAAAAAATCTTCACCTCTTCTGCTGACCCTGTACCAAACTGCATTGATTTCTGAACTAATATCTTCTGTCGCCCAGTCGGAATAGCCTAAATTTGTGACCACCGAACCAAGTCGGCTAATTTCTTGATTTTCATATTCTGTAGAAATTTTAATCCAATTTTCACTGTCCAGTCTGAGCATTATACCGCACTGATCATATTTATTTTGAGGCTCAAATTTAAATTTAGCAGCAAAGGAAAAGTCATCTTTTAAGTCAGTTAGCAGAGCATGCCCATTATCTCTTCTAAAACCGTAGTGAGTTCGCTGCCAGAAATCTGTTTTTGGTTCAGTTTCAATCACCAGTGCATTTTCACAATAATATTTTTCTGGTTTGTTCAGCCAGTAGAAATTATCAAAAATACTTTTGTCCATTTTAATTTTTTGCATTTTGTAGACCTCCAATTTTAGTTCTAATTTTAATAATACTCGCTTACTACTCATTTTTCACTCAAAAAACTTTTTAAGCAAAAATTATCTTGTAATATGAAGTTCTGTTCCTGCATAATTAAGCAGTCTATCTATTCTTTACACTTTTATAATTATCTTTTCCTCAATTTTTTCCTGCTTCTACTCAACTTATTATTGATTTTTTTAAAAATAACGGCTAAATTATTAGGGGTTTTCAACAAAAAGTTATGCTGGTTAAGAAAGTCTGTATATTTATGATAATACGTCTTAATTTAAGCTGAAAGCTTTTTAAAGCTTACAAAGATACTTAAGTTTAGGAAATATATTCACCATAATAATAATGTGCCTAATAAAAGATAAGTCAGTGCAAAAATGACTTAACATAGATTATCAAATATAATTTTAAAAAGGAGAGCAATGAAAAATGAATTTATTTAAATTTAAGTCGATTAGAGCAAAATTTTTAATCCCAACACTTTTAGTACTTATAGTAGGAATGGCAGTAATCGGATACATTGGTTATGACACACAGAGAGATTATATAATGGAGAAAACTGAAGAAACAGCAACCTCTAAGATGGAAGAAATAAAAACCATAATAGATGACAGAAGGGAAAACGCTCAGCTTACTGAAAAAGCAATGGATAAATACCTTATCACAATAACCAGAACAATAGATCAATATTTAACAACAGTACCTGATTCTATGATCCAGGAAGAAATAAATCATCTGATGGAAGAACTGAATGTGGAAGAAATACATGTAACTGATTCAGAGGGAGTTATCAGATGGTCCAGTGTCAGTGGGTTTATAGGATTTGATTTTAGTGAATCAGAACAGACACAGCCTTTTCTAGATGGACTGGAAAATGAAGAGTTTGAGTTAGCACAGGCTCCTCAACAGAGGGGAACAGACGGTGAGTTATTTAAATATATTGGTCTCGGAAGAACCGATAAATCAGGAATTGTACAGATCGGTGTCCAGCCCGAAGAACTGCAGAAAATTTTAGCGAAAATAGATATAACTCGAACTGCGGAAACAACCAAATACGGAAGTAATGGATATGTTTATATAACAAACAAAACTGGTGAGATAATAAGTCACCCTGATAGTGAATTGATAGGCAGCAGTATAACAGATTACAGCTGGAGTGAAGAAATATTAAATCAGGAGGAAGGTAGTGACATTATCAATCTGGAAGGAGAAGAACTGCTCCAGCATTATATGCCTTATGATCAGTATATAATTGTTACTGCACTGCCAACTTCTGAATATCAAACAGCACTGGATGAATACAGAAACAAAATATTGATTACCATCCTGACAGCAATTATTTTAGCTTCAATTATAGTCTTTATGGTGACTTCCTCTGTAGTAAATCCACTTAAAAATGCGATAGAATTTGCAGAAGAAATTGCAAATGGTAATCTTTCTGTAGCTGAATTGAAAGTAAAAACTAAGGATGAAGTGGGTGAACTATCAGAAGCCCTAAACAATATGCTGAAAAACCTAAAAGGGCTTGTCGGCCAGGTAATAGATATCTCGGCTAATCTTTCAGCTTCAAGTGAAGAACTTTCTGCCTCCGGTGAAGAAGTATCAGCATCTGCGGAACATGTTGGGACAGCAATCCAGGATGTTGCATCAGGAGCTGAAGAACAGTCTGCCCAGGCACAGGAAACAAATGCACTGCTTGATGAGCTGACAGGACAGATTAATATGGTTAACAGCTCTTCTGAAGCAATGAATAGAAAATCAGAGGAAGTAACAGACAATATAGAAATCGGAGATAAATCTATAGAAAATTCTGTAGCAGAGGTTAATAAACTTAAGCAGAATTCCAATAATGTAGCCGAGGCCATAGGCTCTCTTGCAGATTCATCACAAAGAATTGGCGAAATAGTGCAGTTAATTAAAGACATCTCTGCTCAGACAAACCTTCTTGCTCTAAATGCAGCTATTGAGGCGGCAAGAGCAGGAGAAGCAGGAAGAGGATTTAGTGTTGTTGCAGATGAAATAAGAGAACTGGCTGAACAGTCAGGAGAAGCTACAGACGAAATCTCAGATTTAATTGGCGGAATCCAGAAAGATGTAGAAGTTTCAGTTAAAAATATGAAGCAGACAGAACAGGCGGTAGACACAAGTGTAGATTCAATAGAAGAAAGCGGTAAATCATTTGATGATATCAGAAAGGCAGCTTCTGTTCTGAATAATATAATTGAAAACATTGGAAAACAGACCGAAAAAATGAAGGTCAACAGTAATGAAGTAGAATCTGCAGTAAAACAGATTGCAGAAGTTAGCCAGACAGCAGCAAGTAACGCAGAAGAAGTTGCTGCTGCAAGTGAAGAGCAAAGTGCTTCCACAGAAGAGATTGTAAATTCAGCTCAGGATCTTGCTGAAATGGCACAGGAACTCTCAAATGCAGTAAATAAATTCAGGATTTAAATTAAAAATAAGTGAATAAATAAAAAAAGCCAGATTGGGAGCTCTCTCAGTCTGGCTTTATCTTTATTTAAAATACTCCACTATTTCTTTTATATTCTCTTTATCTGTAAAATCAACCGGCTTCTCATAAGCAGCAAGTAAGCCTTTTTCCTCTTCGGTCAGTTCTTCACCCTTTTTCTTTTTACTATTTAATTTCCACTTCATTATTCCCATCAGAACTTTATCCTTAAATCCTAATTTGCTGTAATCAAATCCTCCCCGCAGATAGAAAAACTTAAAGTAACTTTGCTCTTCCTCAGTAAAATTTTTATTTTTCACTTCTTCTATAACTTCTTCTGTTGCTGAAGAAGCACCTGTGGCAAAGACAGCTGTCTTTTTACCTTCCAGTTCTTTAATATTCTTTTTTATAAAATCTGCACCATTGATTCCTACAGCATAAAGGCTGCCGCCAAAAATATAAGAGTCATATTCTTTCAGTTTAGCTTTTGTTACTTCTTTACCTGGGATAATATCTGCTTTCAGCTCTTCAGCCAACCATTCAGCATATTTTTTGACAAAACCTGTCTTAGACCAGTAAATAATTAGAGTTTTCATTTTGCTACCCCGCTTCTTAAATTATAAATCTTTTTTAGCTATCGTTTTTATAATTAGCTTTAACTTTTAATTTTCCTGCCTTAAAATAATATGATTATCTCAAAACAGCAAAAAAGGCCAGAATCAATTCTGGCCTTTTAAGGAGGGTTTATCGAGAAAAATCTATATAAATTTTAATTTACTGCCTGCTTAACTAGATCTCTTCATTTATTGCTTTTTTGATAGAGCTTACAAAATCACCGGCATTAGCAAGCATTTCTGCTTCTGTATTTCCAGCCTGAATAGCTTTAATCAAAGCACTGCCGATAATTATTCCATCCGGATAATCAATTATCTGTTTTACCTTTTCCGGGCCATCAATACCAAAACCCAGGCCCAGCGGCAGTTCACCTGCTGTTTTGCGAACCCGGTCCAGATAGCTTTCCAGTTTGGGATAAACTCCCTGCTGGTCATCACCGGTAGTCCCAAGATGAGCCACACAGTAGAGAAAACCAGAACTTTTAGCTGTGATTTCTTCAAGCCGCTTTTCAGAAGTATTGGGAGTTACCAGCATAATTTGGGAAACTCCATATTCGGCCAGATATTTAGATAACTCAGCTTTTTCATCTACCGGCAGATCAGGAATAATCACTCCGGAAATTCCTGCTTCAGCAAGTTCTCGGGCAAATTTTTCTTCTCCATAATTTAAAACTGAATTATAATAACCCATTAAAACCAGCGGTACCTCAACTTTATCCTGAATTTGATTGACCTTTGCAATCAGCTTTTTTAAAGTTGTTCCACCTTTTAGAGCTCTCTGAGAAGCTTCCTGAATCACCGGGCCATCAGCCAGCGGATCGGAAAAAGGTATTCCAAGCTCAATAATATCAACACCCTCATCCTGCAGCCTGTAAATAAGTTTTTCCGTCAGCTCCAGACTGGGATCACCACCACTAATATAGGTTACTAAAGGTTTTTTATCCTTAAATTGTGCTGAAATTTTATTCATCTTTTTCTGCCTCCCTGATCTTCTTAAAGTTATTGATATCTTTATCGCCCCGTCCGGAAAGGTTAACCACAATTATCTGATCTTCCCCCAGTTTAGGAGCCAGTTTTTCTAAATAAGAGAGTGCATGAGAACTCTCCAGAGCCGGAATAATTCCTTCTTTTTCACTTAAAAGCTTGAAAGCAGCTACAGCTTCCAGATCAGTTGCTGACTGATAGTCCACTCGCTTAATTGATTTTAAGTAGCTGTGTTCAGGTCCCACGCCCGGGTAATCAAGCCCTGCAGAAATAGAATAGGCTGGTATAACCTGACCATCATCATCCTGGAGCAGATAAGATTTGCTGCCGTGTAGAACTCCGACTCGTCCGGCTGATAGAGTTGCTGCATGCTCACCACTCTCAATTCCCTTACCAGAGGCTTCAATTCCAATTAAATTTACTTCCTGATCTTCAACAAAGGGATAAAAAATACCCATTGCATTACTGCCGCCGCCAACACAGGCTAAAATATAATCCGGCAGCCGCCCTTCCTTTTCTTTAATCTGCTTTTTTGTTTCATCTCCGATAATTCGCTGAAAGTCACGCACCATCTCCGGGTAGGGATGAGGACCAACAACAGAACCAATAATGTAGTGGGTGTCTTCGACATTGGTTACCCAGTCGCGAATTGCCTCATTGGTAGCATCCTTTAAAGTCTGGGTGCCGCTGGTTACCGGAATAACTTCTGCCCCCAGCATCTCCATCTTATAAACATTTAAAGCCTGCCTCTCAATATCTTCTGCTCCCATATAAATTTCACAGTCCAAATTAAAGCGGGCTGCCACTGTGGCAGTTGCTACTCCGTGCTGTCCGGCTCCAGTTTCTGCAATGATTCTCTTTTTACCCATCTTTTTAGCCAGCAGAATCTGCCCTAAAGTATTATTAATTTTATGGGCTCCGGTGTGGTTTAAATCCTCCCGCTTTAAATAAATTTTTGCTCCCCCGTAGTGTCTGGTTAACTGCTCAGCATAATATAAAGAAGTCGGTCTGCCGCTGTAATCAGCCAGCAGTGACTTTAACTCATTAATAAAATCTGGATCTTCTTTCATTTCTAAATAAACTTCTTCCAGCTCATCTAAGGCCGGCATTAAAGTTTCTGGGACAAAACGTCCCCCAAAATCTTCAAAATATCCTCTGCTCATCTTCTCTACTCCTTTCAAATTTTAATAATATATCAGTAAAAAATTTAAAGTTCAGTTACTGTTTCGACTTCAGCTTTAACTTTGCCTCAGTTCTGGGTTTGAAATTTTTGATTTTTTCTACAGTTTCCTTTAACAACCTGTGATTTTTTTTGCCCGGCTCGTTTTCAATCCTGCTATTTATATCTACTGCAGCTGGATTAAGCCTTTGTAATGCCTCATTTATATTTTCATTTCCCAGTCCCCCGGCGAGAATATATGGTATTTCTAAATCTCTGATTAAAGACCAGTCAAAACTTCTACCCGTTCCTCCGGTCTGATTTCCAATTTTAGTGTCAAAAAGCAGAAAATCTGCTGTTTCTTTGTACTTTTCAATTTCTTTTAAATCATCTTCTCCAGCTATTGAAATTGCTTTGATACTTTTTAAAGTAGTACTTCTAATTAACTCTACTTCCTCACTACCGTGAAATTGAATATAGTCAAATAAGCCGCTATTTGTAATCTCTTCTACCTCGCTTTTAGTTGGATTGACAACAACCGCAACTCTATTTATAAAGGGCGGCATTTTTGCTGTCAGTTCTCTAACCCGGTCCAGATTAACCTGTCTTGAACTTTCAGCAAGGATAAAGCCAACTGCATCAACTCCAATATTTACTGCAAATTTAATATCTCTGCTGCGTGTCATTCCACAAACTTTAATCATCGTTCTATTTTCCAACATCAAATCACCTCTATACTTAAATGTAAGATTTTCGGCTAAATAAGCCCTTGATTGATAAGGCTTAATAGCACCTTTCAAAATTTTTCACCCCAACCTGAAACCAATATTTCCCTTTATC
>NZ_QAXS01000063.1 GCF_003053565.1 Halanaerobium saccharolyticum
AAGAAGAACACGACAGAAAAGCAGTTAAGGCTTTTAATGAAGTAAAGAAACATAAAAAATTAAGAGCTGCCGCACAAAGTCAGGCTGCTAATGTCAGAGAAAATAGAGGCAGGTTGCTCAAAGAATATAATTCAAATCTGCCACTAATAGAGTTGAAAATGGAGAAGGCTAACAATGATAAATAAAATAATAAAACTACTTTATGTAGAAATGATAATTGCAGTTTATTTGACGATAACTTTATTAATTCATTCGTAAATAACTGATTACTCCAGAAATAGATTTAAGCAGCGGTTATTTTAATCAATGACCGTTGCATTAAGTTTATTTGATGCTTAGAAGGCGTTTAAAAGCGTTAACCTGATTAATACCCCACTTTGCAAAAACTTTTGCCTTGTAGAGCCTCTGTTATATTGGATAAACAGCCTATAAAGGTTGATATGTCGGGGATAACAAGGGGTCAGGTACTATTTTAAACGATTACTCAATTTAAATAGTCCTTCAAAATGGTATAAGGTTATAAACCCTGTTATGTCGGGAAGGTTGGAGGGTGTCAACTATACTCAAAATACTGCTGCAGGTTTTCTCCTTTTACTAGCCTTATATAGCTGAAAGACTTTGAGCCTTTGCTATCACTGGAAGGTTAAAAAAATGATATACTGCTATCGACAAGTTGAAAGATTTATTTAAATAAAATATTTATGTGAATATGCCACTAATTTGTTGACAAAACACTTTTGAGTTGATATACTTAACATAGTAAGTGAATGAGCCACTATTTCATACAGAATGGTGGAGCATACTCAAAAGGAGGTTTTACAGGTGGCTAAAAGAAAAATACCTGATGTTCTGACAGAGGAAGAGGAGCAAAAGCTATTAAATGTATTCAATGAAAGGTATTTATCACCAACTAGAAATAAAATAATGATCCAGTTAATGCTTAAAACAGGTTTGAGGTTATCAGAGGTTATTAATTTAAAGTGGAATAATATTAATTTACAAACTGGTAAGCTGAAAGTTGTTAATGGCAAAGGTGGTAAGGATAGGATAGTTTGGTTTAATAATGGTACTTTGGATAAGCTAAGAGAGTGGAGGCAGCGACAGGCAGACGAGATAGGTGCTGCTGACTATGTATTCACTACCAGCAAGGGTAAACAGCTTAAAGCTAATGATGTCAGAAAAATGGTATATAGATACGCTGAGAAGGCAGGGATTCAAGAGGAAGTTGAAAAACATTATCATGATGAAGAAGGCAACAAACTAGCTGAAACTTATAATCAGAAGAAGGTTAGTCCTCACACTTTTAGACATACATTCGCAACAAGGCTTTTGAAGGAAAGCAATAATCTGAGAGTGGTGCAAAAGGCTTTGGGTCATTCTGATATATCTACAACTCAGATATACACTCATATTGTTGATACAGAGCTTGAAAATGCTATGAAGGCGTTAAAATAATAAGGGGTGGGTAAAATGAAACAGTATTTGATTAAAGCTAGAACAAAGGGGTTTAAGCATAACAGCCCGATTAGATCTCATATATTTGCTGCAGATGAAGAAACTGCAATGATGAAATTTAGGGCTGAATATGATAAAGAAGAAAACATTAATTATAATCAGGTAGAATTTATATCTATCGAAGAAGTAAAATAAACTTTGGACTCCTGAGCTTTCATCTCCAGCTTAGGAGTTATTTTTTGCAATACACTTGATTAATTTAGTAAATTGTATTACAATTAAGAAAATGGTTAACATAAAATATTAAAAATTACATATAAAAAAAGAATTGCCCAGTCGGTGTTGGAAGCACCACTGAGCGAACTACCACTTCCCAAACAAGCAGTAGTTGAATTCTTACAACTTAATTATATCAAAAGTTGTGAGGATTGACAAGAGAAATTTTAGGACTTGCTGGGAAACTGGTTAGTCCTTTTCTATTTGATGCAGGAAAAGGTGCTGAGGTTAGAGGAATAACTCAGCATACTAAAACAACTGCCGGGCTGGCTGTCCCGATTAAGCTAAGATGAGAAAATAACTAAGCCACTCAGATGTGCAGCAGTAAATTGCGATGCTATTTATATAGTTTCAGACGGATTGATTGCTGCGACCGTCCTAGACTGCTGAGAATAGCTGTTTAAGCTGTTTTTAGTGGTGGATAATATCCTAAGTAGGTGAAACTCCTACACGATTTAAAGCTAGACCTGAGGTCGTCAGAAGGATAGCAGGGAAAGTCCTGCCACTGTGAAGAAACTTCGAGCTCTGCAAAGGGCAGATGTTAGGTGTTATCTCTTTATTGCAAGGGGATAACGCTGCTCAAATTTGCTTGAGATACAAGGGCAGTCTGCTCAAGAACGATTACTGATAGTTGCCTAAGTCTGCTCCCGGACCAGTAAAAGAAAAAGTGAAAAGGGCAGTCTGCTCAAGAACGATTATTGATAAATCAGAATAAAAACAGAATAAAAACAGAATCTCAGCTTGATTTTTGGGGATTATATGTTACAATAGAAGTAGAAGAAAAGTTGGCAGTTTGATGATAGAGAACAGTTGATATTTGAGGGGTTCGGGTGTATAATAGTATTAGAAGAAAAGAGTTCCGATTGAGTTCCGATTTCAGTTGATAACTGGGCAATCTAGGTGTATAATAGAAGTAGAAGGTGGAAGGTGAACAATAAGTGAACTATTCGTGAACTTTAGACTTGACTTTTGGGGATTCTATGATATAATAATAATATAAGATGAAAAGTTAACTTGATCGAACTATATTTTTTTAGTTTAAAGAGAAATTAGTTTTCTAAAAGGAAGTGATGAAAGTTAAAACACTAAATAAAGCAATTGAGATAATCGAGAAACAAGGCTATGATGTACCAACGAAAAGAACTCTAAGCTATTGGATTAAGCGAGGGGTTCTTTCTAGTTATGAGTATAAAGAGCATCTGGGGCAACAGGGATTAAATGTTTTATATCCAGATGAAATAGTTGCTGAAATTATTGCAGTTATTGAGTTAAAGGAAAGTTTAACGCTTGATGAAATAGCTAGAGCTAGAGCTGGAAACGGAATTGCAGTTGAGGCTTATAACGATAAGCTAGAAGAAATTAAACAAGCTATTAAATAACAATTTTATATAAATTTTAGCAGCAGATAAATTATTGGTAGCTCCAATAGTTGAAAAGCAAGGGCTTCCTGATCCTCTGTTTCTGCTGTTTTTTTATTAAATAATTCAGGAAATACTACAGGAGGTATTAAAATAATGGAAGAACAAAAAACAAAAGCAGGGAGATTAACAAGCTATTTAATTGATGATGGAATGATACCACTCAACAAAAAGTTGATCCATATTGTTGGAGCTAATACTGCAATATTTTATGGAGAATTGCTCAGAAAATATGATTACTTTGAAACTAGAGGAGATTTAACTGACGATGGTTATTTCTTCAACACTATTAAGAATATGAGGCTTGACACTGGTCTGACTAGATACTATCAAGATGAGGCTATTAATACATTAGTTGAATTGGGAATGATAGAAAAGGATAACAGACCCGTTCCTAATAGTCCAAAATCTCAGGATATTAGACATTTTAAAATTAAATTTGATTATAACACTATTGATGAAATTTTAGAAAAAGGTGTTGAAAATAAAGAGAAATTAGCTGAGAAATTAGCAAAAAAGAATAAAGAAGATAAGCAAAAACTGCTTGAATACAGCGACAAGTCGCACAGTGTAAATGGTTTACAATGTACAATGCAAGAGAGTTACAATGTACAATGTAACTCAGTTACAGTTAATAAGAATAAAGGTAATAAGAATAAATTAAATAATTATAAGGGAAGTTACTCTGAAAGTAACTCCGAGAATGTTGAAACTTTTAGTTTTGCTAATAAAGAAGTTAAAGATTTGATTAACAAAAAAGATAATTCTAATCTAATTGAGAGTAATATTTTTAAATATATAACAAAATATGCAGTCGAAACTGGAAGTAGTCATCCAAGATTAAAGTTGAGCCAGTGGCAGCAAGTAGTGGATAATATACTTTTTGAATCTGAGAGAGTTGGTTTAATTGCAAAGGAATATTTCAGCAAAGTATTAGAGCAACATTTTAACACTAATTACAATAACGGCAATTGCGACTATAATATTTTACACTTTATTAGTGGCAGAAATATCCAAAATAGAGTTTATGAAGTTGAAGACGAGTTGGATAAGATTCCAGCTCCTTAACAATAACCTCCTATTTCACCAGCCTGTTATTTTCAATAATAGCAGTTGGTGGAGATAATATAAATATGATGAAGTGTTAAAGTTAAAGCAATTACAAAGGGTTCCGCTGATTTCCATTTTATTACAAAGGTGGTGATTACATTACTAGCTTAGAGAGAAGGCTCAAAAGAATTGAGGAAGAATACTCGCACTTATTTGATAAGCATATATTGTTGGGAGGCAAGGAAACTGTTATCGCTGAAAATGGAAAGCAAGTTGAGCTGACTAAGGCTGATTATATGGAAGTAATCCGAGAAATTACAAAGGAGGTGTGGCAGGAGAATTACACTGCTAAAAGCGAGTTTATACCACTTCTTAGAAATTGCAGGAATGAGAGTGGTGCAGCATATTATTTGAGGGAGGGGTGGTTATCAGATAGGACAAGAAAATAATTCTATGAAGGAGGTGATATTATGTTTATGCTAGTTGTAAATTCAATTGGTGATGCTGGAGTTGTTAGAGGTGCATCTGCTGACGGCAAAAAGTTAAAGGTTGACTGGAATAACGGTGGCTATCAGTGGGAAGAAGAAGAAAATTTACATTTAATCGGTAGGACTACTTGGGCTGGGCGAAACTGGAAAGAAAAAATCTCCACTGCTGACGACAGGGAGATAATCACAAATTACAGATATTAATTTGACTTGACTATAAATATTTTAACAAATTATTCTTAGTTTGAAAAGAATTTAAAATTTAATCTGAGATACATTTTAAGATGAATAACAAAGTTAGTGGTCTTTTTTTAATGCTAAAAAATAACAATGTACTCAAACTGAGGGGCAGCTATCTAGTCAATAGTTGCCTTAAATTTAAAATAAATTAACAGTAAGAATGGTATTAATTAGCAATGTTTTGCCAGTGGTGAAACTGCTGTGATGTACAGCAAAACAGGGAAGTTAAGCAAAAGGAGGTTTTTTGATGAGTGGAGCTAATAAGATGTATAAAAATAAGATTCATTTAACTGATATAGACAGTTGCAGACGATATTTAAGCAGAGTTATTAATCAGTTAGACGCTGGAGCTATTGACGGACAAGCTGCCAGAGATAGAGGTTATATAATTAAAATTATCGCTGAGCTAATCAAAGACGGTGAACTCAGTGAAAGAGTTGAAGAATTGGAAAAAATGCTTGAGATTGAAGGTGCTGCATAATGAGTAGGATTGAAAGCAGACTCAATCGCTTAGAGGCAGCAATGAAGAAGGATAAGCTGGAGCTGCAGTTGATAACAGGCGACAGCATACTCTTAGACAACAGCGACTTATTGAGCTTATTTAATGAATCTATAAGCTATATTCCTGTTAAAGCAAAGAATGGAGAAGTCCACTTTCCAGCAGCTCAGGAAGAACTGTCAGATAATATGCTTTCAGTGATGTATGCTAAGGAAGGACAAGATCCGTTTATTGATAATGTTAAAAAGATAATGACTGAATATAAGGAGGCAACAGAATGAAAATAATAGATGCTATTGCTCCAGATATGCCACAAAAGGAGCTTGAGGAGATGCAGGACTATATACTATTGACAGATGATTTAAACGCTGAGGAATTGCAAATAATAGGTGCTGCACTCTTTACAACTTTAAGCGATGATGATAAGAAAAAGATAATAGGTTCAATTGATGATTTAAGAAATTTAACTAAAACACTAAAAGGAGATGATTGTTAATGAGTTATTTCAAAGAATTTGATGCAATTAAGAGGGCTAAAGAAAAGTATGATAAGGATATTAAACAGCTAGAGGATAAAATACAGGAAAAGAAAAATGTTAAATTTCAGGTTGAGCATATGGAGCAAAGAAGAAAAGAACAATTAAGTAAATTACAGCAGCAAGTTGAGGACCGGAAAGCTAAATATCAAAAAGACTTAAAGAAGGGCTATAAGCGAGAGTTTGAGAAAATAGCTTCTTCTACTGGATACGGTGAAAGTAATGCCGTTGAAACTGAAACAGAAATAAAGCATTTAGAAGGAAAATCACAGGCTGAAATTCAGATGAAGGCTAATCAATTCAATAAGAATGGAAACCACGAAGGATTAAGACTTTTAGAGAATAAAATATCTAAAGGAGAAATACCGAATGTTAATTTAGGAGATTATGAAAGTTTTGATGACCAGGTAGAACAGCTTGATAATTATTTCAAAGGGAAGTACGGACAAACCACCAGCCGAATCGGTGAAACTGGAGAAGCTGTCGGAGAATTAAAAGACGAACTGGGGCTGATATAATGCAGCTGAAATATTTAAAAACTGTCTTTGATGCTGATAAATATAATATCACTGAGGAAGAATTGGAAGGACTGCCGTTAAAGGACCAGGTGCAGCTTGTAGCAGATAAGATGCAGCGGTTTGCTGATCAGCAGACAGCAATTAAAGAAGAACACGACAGAAAAGCAGTTAAGGCTTTTAATGAAGTAAAGAAACATAAAAAATTAAGAGCTGCCGCACAAAGTCAGGCTGCTAATGTC
>NZ_QAXS01000064.1 GCF_003053565.1 Halanaerobium saccharolyticum
CTATTTATTTTATTGTTGTTTTGTGGTAAACTCATATCAGAATCTCCTTTTTGGTTTTGGTATGGTTTTTTGTCCTAAAAACATTTTACCATAAAACCAAGAGGAGATTCTATTTTTTTATTCAAAAAAATTTGAACTAGATTTACTGTTTAAAGACTATCATAACTGGATTCGGTATTTTTACTTGCCGAATTCAAGTTTAATTTTTTTGCAGTCATGATACCTTTGTAATATAATTAAAATATAAAACTGATTAGATTACTAGGAAAACTATAGAAATTATCAGCAGAAGGAGGATACACTTGCAGTTACTGACCCTTGGAATAAGTTATAAGACAGCCCCGATTTCAGTTAGAGATTCTCTGGCTAATAAAAAAGAGCAGCTCAAAAGAGCAGTTTTAAAAGCTGAGCTGCTGGATGAGCTTTTTATTTTAAGTACCTGTAATCGCTTTGAAATCTACTGTAAATATAATTCAGAAAAGATTATTGAATCAAAATTAAAAACTTTTTTCATTAAACTTTTAAGGAAATACTTAAAAGAAAGCTTAAAATATAAAAAAGACGATTTCCATGATTACATCTATTATTACAGTGATTTAAAGGCTGTTAAACATATTTATCAGGTTGCAGCCGGACTTGATTCGCTGGTAATTGGAGAGGATCAGATTTTAGCTCAGTTAAAATCTGCCTTTAAAGTTTTTAAAAAAGAGGATATTACCGGTACTTATTTAAACCAGCTCTGTCTAGAAGCCATTAGAGTGGGGAAAAAGGTTAGAACCGAAACTACAATTAATCAGCGGGCAGTATCTATCAGCTATGCAGCAGTAGAACTGGCTCGGGATATATTTGGAGAGCTTGATGGTCAAAAAATTATGATTCTGGGGGCCGGAAAAACTTCTGAGCTGACTTTAAAAAATCTTGTCAATTATGGAGCAGAAGGGATTTTAGTCGCCAATAGAACCTACAGCAGTGGCCAAAAACTGGCTCAAAAATACGGAGGAGAAGTTATCCACTGGGATAAATTAAAAGATAAATTGATTGAGGTAGACATTTTAATTGCTTCAACAGCGGCTCCCCACAGAGTTTTACACTATAATGAGATCCGGGATATAGTTAAGAATAAAAGGGGTCCACTTTTTTTAATTGATATTGCTCTGCCCAGAGATATAGAAGAGCGGGTAGCAGAAATTTTAGGGGTTCATCTCCATAATATTGATGATTTGAAAGGTGTAGTAGAAAAAAATTTAGATCTGCGCCAGGGTGAGATGGCTAAAGCTGAAAAAATTATTGAAACAGAGGTGCAGGAATATGATAGATGGATGCGAGAACGTTTTTGTGTGCCGCTGATCAAAGAAATGCGGGCAGAGGCAGAAGAAATAAAAGAAAACGAAGTAAAAAGAGCCCTGCATCTATTAGAAAATTCCGAGCTCAGGGCAGAAGAAGTTTTAGAACAGCTTGCCCACCGTCTTTTAAATAAGTTTCTGCACCAGCCAACGGTTGGGCTAAAAAAGCTGGCTGTAGATGATAAGGATGCTGCTCAGGAAAAACTGGAGCTGGCTCAAAAAATATTTGCGGTTGGTGAAGATAATGAAACCATATCCGATTAATTTAAACCTTAAAAACAGAAAAGTTTTAATAGCTGGTGCCGGAAGAGTAGCTGCCCGCAAGTTTAGGGGGCTGCTGGAAACAGAAGCAGAAGTTATGATAGTCAGTCCAACCTATAATAACTTTTTTGTCCGGTATCTTCCCGGTGATTTTAACCCCGGGGACAGCTTTCAGAAAATAATAGCTACTTTGATCTGCACATTTAAAAATAGAAAGTTTAAAAAAACAGACTTAAAGGAAAAATTTTTAGTTATTGCAGCTACAGATAACTCGGCAGTAAATGAAAAGATTGCAGTTCAGGCAAAAGCAAAAAACATCTTAGTTAATGTGGTTGACCAGCCTGAACTCTCAGATTTTAATCTTCCTGCTTCAACAGCTAAAGGTGACCTGCTCTTAACTGTTTCTACAGGTGCCAGTCTCCCTGCTCTATCTAAAGCAGTAAAAGAAGAACTGGCTCAAAATTATGGAATCGAATATCAGCTCCTGCTCCAGGTTATGATGGAATTGCGGCCTGAAATAATTGCTCAGATTGCTGATCGGAGTCTGAGAAAAGAAATATTTAAAAGCCTTGCTTCAGCTGAATTTTTAAGAGGATTAAAAAATCTTCTTCTGAGAGCAACAGAAGCCGGAGAACAGAAGCCTGAGGGTGATATAATTTCTGCTGACTCTGATTTGTACCTGGAAGTTAAAAATAGAGTTATAAAATTAGTAAAAAGTTATAAGGGGGATTTTAGTGAAGAATAAATATATTATAGGAAGTAGAGGCAGTCGACTTGCTTTAAGGCAGTCTGCTCTGGTTCAGACAAAACTCCAGCAAATTTATCCGAAAATAGACTTTGAAATAAAAACGATTTCCACAGCTGGTGATCGGGAAAGAGATAAAAAATTTAGTGAAATTAATACAGAAGGTATATTTATCAAAGATCTAGAACTGGCCCTGCTTGGAGGAGAAATTGACTTTGCCGTTCACAGTTTTAAGGATCTGCCGACAAAGCTACCGGCTGAATTAGAAGCTGCTGCAGTAGTTGACCAGGCCAATCCGCTGGATGTTCTGGCAGGGGCAGCTTATAAAATTGCTAATCTTCCCCGAGGAGCAAGACTGGGAACCGGCAGTTTGCGCCGAAAATCACAGCTTTTAGCCTATCGGTCTGATCTAGAGATCGTTGCCATCAGGGGGAATATCGAAACCCGACTGGAAAAAATTAAAAGTGAAAACCTCTCCGGGGTAATTCTCGCTGCTGCCGGTCTGGAAAGACTGGGGCTTGAGTCTCAAATAACAGAGTATCTGGCAGCAGATATCTGTCTGCCGGCAGCAAGGCAGGGAGCAGTGGTTGCAGAAATTAGAAAAAAAGATCAGGGTCTGAAAAGAATTTTAAAAGAATTAGAAACTAAAGAAATGGCTTTAAAAGCCTGGACAGAATATGAATTTTTAAAAGAAATTCAGGCTGGCTGCCACGCTCCAGCAGCAGCTCAGGTATTAATTGAAGCTGGAAAATTGAAATTAACTGCTGCAGTAGGCGAAATAGACGGCAGCAGAATAATTAAAAGAGAAAAAGAAATTAAGCAGCCTGATTTAGATTCTGCTCAAAAATTAGCCCGGCAAACTGCTGCTAAAATTATGGCAGCTGGGGGCAGTGAGATTATTTTCAAGCTTAAAAATACTTAATAAAAATGTTAAAGGAGCATTCCTGTAATGAATAAAAATCAATATCGACAAAAAAATACCCCCTTGGTATAATACGGAGTATCAGAGGTCATTCTGATCTCTAAAAAACCAAGGAGGTATCTAACATGAATTATACTCAAAACGAAAAGATTATGCAAGTAAAAAATTCAACGTTGGTAGTTGGAGTGGGTATTGTAAAGAATAAACATGCAGCAAGAGCCTTCAATTTTAGAGGGATAGAATATGATAAGGCAATCTTTTTTGAAAACAATGAAGCAGGTTTTAAAAAACTTCTACACTGGATTAGAAAAATAAGTGAGAAGGAAAATAAAACTGATGTAATAGTTGGAATGGAGCCAACTGGTCATTACTGGTTTGCCCTGGAAGAATATTTAAGAAGGAAAACAGACTTCTTAAGAGTGGTAGTGAATCCAGCTCATGTTAAAAGAATTAAAACTCTTGATGATAATTCACCAACTAAAACAGATAAAAAAGATGCTAAAGTCATAGCTAAATTGGTAGTAGAAGGTAGATATTCTGTGCCACATATGCCAGAAAAAGAGTATGCAGATTTAAGAGTTGCAATGAGTCACAGAGAAAGATTAGTTAAAGATATAATTGATCTTTCAAATAAAGTGCAGCAGCTGCTAGATAAATATTTTCCAGAGTATAAAAAAGTTTTTAAAAAGTGGGATGGAAAGGCTTCAGTTGCAGTTTTAAAAGAACTCTTTTTACCTGAATTGATACTTGAAAAGACTGATGAAGAAATAGTTGAGGTTTTCAGAAAGGGTGCCAATAGAGCTGTAGGCATAAAAAGAGCTAGAAAGCTTAAAAAGGCGGCTTTAAACTCAGTTGGTATTAAAGAGGGGGCAGAATTTACTCAATTTGAATTAAGAAATCTACTCGAGCAATATGAGCTTTTAAATAAGCAGAAAGACCTGCTTGAAGAAAAAGTAGAGAAACTTCTTGAAAGTATGCCAGAAGCTAAATATATGGAGTCAGTAAAAGGTGTAGGGTTCATGACAGTAGCAGGATTCATTGCAGAAGTTGGAGATGTTAATAATTATGATCATCCAAAACAGATACAGAAACTTGCAGGTTTAAACTTAAAAGAAAACAGTTCAGGTAAACATCAGGGTCAAACCAGAATTACCAAAAGAGGAAGACCCAAACTAAGAGCATTACTGTACAGAGTAATGATGCCGATGCTGGCTAACAATCTAGAATTTAAAAAGCTGCATGAATACTATATTACTCGAAGAGATAATCCCTTAAAGAAAAAACAATCAATGATTGCCTTAGCCTGCAAACTGATTAGAATATTTTTTGCACTTGGACAAAAACATATTATGTATGATGGTGAAAAGTTGATGAATGATATTGAGAAAAATTTAAGCTTACAGGAAGCAGCTTAAGTATTAAGTGTATTGTTGTAAATGAATTAGTTGATTTAAGAAAGCTCGTTTAAAGTTGAGTAGTAGAACTTTGAAAGAGGAAGACTGGATTAGCCGGAATATATTTATCCATTAGGGCTTAGCTTAAGTTAAGACCCGGTAAAGGAGCAGAACCGGCCTCCACCCATGGAAAGGTAGAACGAAGGAATGTTGGGACATAGATCCTGGGAGATATGGGAGGTAAGACCACCATGGTCTTGTGGAGATCCGAAGCGACCATAGAGGAATTTTTTAGAAAAAAGCTAAATTTTTTAATCGGGTCGTCTCTATATTTCCAAAAATTAATTTTTATGACTTAAGTTTCTATTTTTCTAATTCAAAGAAAATTGAAAAACTGCGAATGAGCTAGTATTTAAGAGATAAACTTAATTTAAAGAGGGAGAGCAAAATTATGAAAGCAAAGGTTTACTTAACTGGAGCCGGTCCTGGTGATCCGGCTCTTTTAACATTAAAGGCAAAAAAAGCAATCAAAAAGGCAGATGTTATTTTATATGACAGGCTGGCCAATGATCGTTTTTTGGAATATGCTGAAGCTGAGGCAGAAAAAATTTATGTCGGGAAAAAGGCAAAAGATCACCACTTTACTCAAAGTGAAATTGAAGCTCTGATGATCAAAAAGGCTAAAGCGGGCAAAACAGTCTGCCGGCTTAAAGGAGGAGATCCTTTTATTTACGGTCGGGGAGGGGAAGAAGCTCTAAAATTAAAAGCAGCGGGGATTGAATTCGAAATTATTCCCGGTATCAGTTCTTCGCTTGCAGTTCCACTTTATGCAGGAATTCCACTGACTCAGAGGCACCTTGCTTCTTCCTTTGCAGTAATTACAGGTCATGAAGCAGCAGACAAAGAGGAAAGCACAATTGAAATTGAAAAAATTTCGGCAGCTGTAGATACCCTGGTAATCTTAATGGGGGTTGGAAAACTACCTCAGATTGTGGAGCGAGTACTGGCAGCAGGAAAAAGCCCTGAAACACCAGCTGCCCTTGTCCGCTGGGGTAGTCATTCCAAACAGCAGACTCTCACAGGGAAGTTAATAAATATAAGTGACAGGGTTGAGGCAGCCGATTTTAAGCCTCCTGCTGTAATTATCATCGGTGAGGTTGTTAAGCTGAGGCAGGATTTAAAATGGTTTGAAAACAAAAGTCTATTTGGCAAAAATATTTTAGTTACTCGGCCCCGGGCTCAGGCTGCTTCCTTTGTAGAAATGATTGAGACAGAGGCCGGGAGGGCAGTATTGGCGCCAACAATTGAGATTAAAGCAGCTCAGAACAGGCAGCCGCTACAGAAAGCAGTCAGAAATCTAGGCGAATACACCCATCTAATTTTCACTTCTGTTAATGGAGTTAAACACTTCAGAGAGGCTCTCGATCAAAAAGGACTTGATTTTAGGGCACTGGCAGGAATAAAAGTTATAACTATTGGTGCTAAAACAGCAGAGGAATTAAGAAAACAGGGAATTAAAGCAGATTTTATGCCTGCTGATTATTCAACAGCAGGAATTTTAAATTATCTCAAACAGCTGCAGGGTGAGGGTAAAATTAATCTCAGTCAGGCCTCTTTTTTACTCCCCCGGGCAGATATTGCTCCACAGCTGCTGGAGGAGGAACTTAAAGCTTTGGGAGCAGAGGTTAACAATGTTGAAGCCTATAGAACAGAGGCTGTGGCTTTAGAGCCAGAAGTGCTGGAGCTGATTAAAAATTCTGATTTAGACTTATTAACCTTCAGTAGTTCTTCGACAGTAGAAAACTTTATCAGTGGTTTAGATCACTAGCATTGCATAAAAATATTTAAGAAAAGTCAAGTTCTGTTTTTAACGAAAATACTTGCTTAAAATAGAAAAACTCCTTATAATTGGGATTAGGATAGTCTTTGTCCAAATCCCAAAAAATAAGGAGCATATACTATGGACAAAGATATCACAGAAACCA
>NZ_QAXS01000065.1 GCF_003053565.1 Halanaerobium saccharolyticum
TGGTTTCTGTGATATCTTTGTCCATAGTATATGCTCCTTATTTTTTGGGATTTGGACAAAGACTATCCTAATCCCAATTATAAGGAGTTTTTCTAATTTAAGCAAGTATTTTCGCTAAAAATCGAACTTGACTTTTCTTAAATATTTTTATGCAATGCTAGTGAAATTTAGTGATAATATATTTTAAAAATCAAAACCGTCGTCCATATCTAAAACTATATACTTCATCTGGCTATAAGACTTTTCCATTATTATACGAGAACCTTGGATGTTAATAATATCATCTTCATTCAGGTTGTTTTCTATTTCCTTATAATTTTCTTCTGACATAATTAGTTTCATTTTATCTAAATTAATTATTCTTTCTTTTTCAAATTCTTCTGGCAAATTTACTTTACATTTATTACAAAGATT
Source organism: Halanaerobium saccharolyticum (assembly GCF_003053565.1). Taxonomy (GTDB): domain Bacteria; phylum Bacillota; class Halanaerobiia; order Halanaerobiales; family Halanaerobiaceae; genus Halanaerobium; species Halanaerobium saccharolyticum_B. Next base: position 415 of record NZ_QAXS01000065.1, read on the forward strand.
AAAAGCATACTCCTGTGGCCACATAAGATCAACTCTGTCACCTTTTTTTAACTTGTCATCACAAATGGTGCAGTGGGGAAAAGTATTATGAACAAGATGCTCAATGTTATTTTCTATAAACTCATCATTATAAGTTGTGTAAGCATTTAAAATATCAAAATCTATATCTTCTTCGATCAGAAAATCAATAAAATCTTCTTCAGGTATTTCTTTGAAAAATTCATCAAATTCCTCTAATTCTTTTCCATATTTATTTTTTCTATATTCCTCAAGATTTATTAAACTCCCCATTATAAAACCCTCCAATTCTTTTACTCAATATAATTAACTCAACTTAATAGAATAAAGTCACCCTAAAAAAATTTTGTAGGATGACTTTAATTATTAATATTCAAAATTTCTTCTTTGACAGTAAGTTTATAAAATTTTAACTCGACATCATGAGTTTAATATCTTTAATATTAGAACGTAGGTCCTTAATCAATACTGAAGCGTTAAAAATCATTAGTATATAAATTACTATTTGGGTTGAGAGTGGTAAGTTACTAACATATTTACCTAGGTCCATACATACAGTATAAAAAGATTTTAATATGCTCATTTTATTTCCTCCTCATTTTTTTAAACCTTCCTGAGTGGTTTTTTGCTATAAATATATTATATAAATATAGATTGACATCAGGTTGGCAAGGAGAAAAAAATATTATAAAAATAAAAAACTAGCTGCTAAGTAACAGCTAGTGATTATTATCCTTGTTGTAATGGACTGTTGATTCTGACAGCACCCCTTGCGAAGCCTGTTGTGACAAGCCTCAAATTGCCATTTGCGGCAACCCCTCTATTTTTATAAAATTTTGCACTAATTTACTTAAAAACAGTGAGAAATCAACTTTGATTATCTCTTTTATTCGCCTTTTTACTCTTGAATACTTCCAAATAATCAAAATGCGGCAACCTCAGTAGTTTTGAAGTTCTTTTTTCTTGATTATAATAAGGTATTAAATATATCCATAGATTAAATAATCTATAAATAATTCTATCATTTAATTATTAGTATTTCAATAAAATTCACATTAAATACATCACATATATTCTAAGTAAATTTAAATTTACCAAAAAAATTAATAGCATGATTTTGGAGGAATAATTTAACTATTAAAGAATAAAATTAAAGGAGTAAACATTTTAGTAAAAATAAGTTTGATTAAGTTTTTAGGAGGTTATAAATATGATTAAAAATATAAAAAGATTATTCACTGATGTTGAATATAGGAAAGAGTTTTTAGATTATCTATTGGACTATTTAATTGATGAAATTTTACTTTATAAAGCAAAACTACTATTTAGAAGAGAAAAGAGATATATTGATGAGAAAAAGGTTAATATTATTTATAGCAAGGAGTTATTAGAATATCGTGGGATTGTATTAGGAGCTTTAAGAGTGCCAAAAAAAGAAATTATAATAGATCCAATTTTAAAGGGGAGCACAAAAGATTTTGTGATTGGACATGAAGCATATCATCTTTTTTTAGATCATGCTAAAATGAATAGTGAAAGAGATTTGAAGATCGAGATGGAAGCCGATTTAATGTCAGCAAAAATGATGATAAATGATTTGGGATATACCAAAAAAGAAGTCATCAAAGCTGTTAAAGGCCTATTAGTATTTACTAATCAATTATTATCAAAAAAATATGGAGATAATAAAAGAGCGGTAGAATTACTTATGGGGGAATATAAAAAAGAAATAGATAAAAGAATAGAACATAAAAAATATTAGTGATCTCTTTAGTGATAGTGTGAAGAGAGCCCTATGTGTTAGGATAGTATATCAAAAACTTGAAATCTCTTCAATATTTTTGGTTATAATAAAAAAACTAGCTGCTTAATAGCAACTAGTAGTGATTATCCTTATTATAATGGACTTAGTCATTAGACAATTTATAAGTCACAAGCGTGGGCTGAAAAAAGAGCGGTGTTTCAATCCTTGTTGTAGTGGACTCAGTCATTAGACAGTGATCCCTTGTTGATAAGCTAGAGAAGTGGAAAAAGTTTCAATCCTTGTTGTAGTGGACTCAGTCATTAGACCAATTTTCTTCACAGCCAGAAACTTCTGAAACTGATTGTTTCAATCCTTGTTGTAGTGGACTCAGTCATTAGACTATACCGCCGATGGAATAGCGATTTCTCCTGATAGGTTTCAATCCTTGTTGTAGTGGACTCAGTCATTAGACAATTTACCGATTAATTCTTTTTTACCGTTATGAAAAGTTTCAATCCTTGTTGTAGTGGACTCAGTCATTAGACTAGATCCGCTTATTTGACTTGTTGTGGCGCCCATAGTTTCAATCCTTGTTGTAGTGGACTCAGTCATTAGACTGGCTTTGCTAACTAATAAGAGTACCTCTTGGTATGGTTTCAATCCTTGTTGTAGTGGACTCAGTCATTAGACCCCTCCTTTGGTGCCATATATTCTAATTCTTGTATGTTTCAATCCTTGTTGTAGTGGACTCAGTCATTAGACACAAAGTTAATTTTTTTATCCTTATCTAGTTTTTCGTGTTTCAATCCTTGTTGTAGTGGACTCAGTCATTAGACTGTCAAAAATAATATAACTGGAGTTTTTGAGGTCCAGTTTCAATCCTTGTTGTAGTGGACTCAGTCATTAGACACCAAGTTAGTGGATCAATAGACTATAATAAGGTTGAGTTTCAATCCTTGTTGTAGTGGACTCAGTCATTAGACAGGATTTGCATTTTATATCCGTCTATTTGAATGTTGTTTCAATCCTTGTTGTAGTGGACTCAGTCATTAGACTGATTAAATTGCTTAAAGTTTCTATTGAAGAAGAATGTTTCAATCCTTGTTGTAGTGGACTCAGTCATTAGACCAGATTTGAGGGAGGAATAAAATGAAAGTATTAATGTTTCAATCCTTGTTGTAGTGGACTCAGTCATTAGACGCGATTATGTAATGAGAATATATCACTTGAGGAAGCGTTTCAATCCTTGTTGTAGTGGACTCAGTCATTAGACAAAATTAAATAGAAAAGGAGGAAACTATGAAAATATGGTTTCAATCCTTGTTGTAGTGGACTCAGTCATTAGACAAAAAGACCACCGATAAAGACGTAATGAATCAAGCGTTTCAATCCTTGTTGTAGTGGACTCAGTCATTAGACGCTTCACTTGTCAGATAGGAATTCAGATGCTAAACAGTTGTTTCAATCCTTGTTGTAGTGGACTCAGTCATTAGACGACTAGATTGTTTGTTGAAATTTTTGAACATTTTGATGTTTCAATCCTTGTTGTAGTGGACTCAGTCATTAGACCCGGATATCAAGTCTGGATAGACCACAAAAATAATAGTTTCAATCCTTGTTGTAGTGGACTCAGTCATTAGACTAGATGATGATGAACAAGAAGCGTGGCACGATATATAGTTTCAATCCTTGTTGTAGTGGACTCAGTCATTAGACGGATACAGAATTGGTCAGTCAAGCAGTTGGTAATTGTTTCAATCCTTGTTGTAGTGGACTCAGTCATTAGACGAACTTTAGGTGCTATGTTTGCTGCAGCCACAGGTAGGTTTCAATCCTTGTTGTAGTGGACTCAGTCATTAGACCCGTCAGAGTCAATTATTACTATTATAACAGTCTTTATGGCACTTTTCTTAGAATAGAAGATCACTATTTTTAGCATAAAAGTCTGCTAAAAAAGCCAATTTTAAAGCAAATGCCGCAACTTTGACCATCTTGACTAAACTGTTATATTAGTGATTATCAAGGTTCAAGTTTTTGAGACCAAATAATTTTGCCTCAGAATTTAAAAATCTAAGTATTTTCTATATCTAATTATAGCATAAACTGACAGTTCCAACAAATTGCAAGCATAGAAATATATTTTAATTGAAAGTTAAACTATTTTAGAGAAATGAGATTACTACAAGATTTTAATTTTGATTATTCTTTATAAAACTTAAAACTCCTTGTGATAACATCTTAGTACCTTTACAAACTCCTTTTCCAATTAAGATAATCCCCTCAAGTAATTCAATCATATAACTAATCCAAAATCTCATATTATATAATCTCCTTTCAAGTTTAATTACTCTTTCTCATTCCCTTTCTTCTTTTCATCCATAAAAATATCAAACATTCTTGTCCTGAACTTTCGTCTGACAATTAGGTTAACTAAGATTCTAGCCACACCTTTCCAGAAATGAGTGGGCATCATATTATCCTTCCTCTCTAAATGATCAATTTAATTAGAAGATTTAAATCATCCTAAATTGGTTACTATTTTTTGGTTGAAGCTCCTGATAGTTTCTTTAATATTTATTTCTTTATTTAATTGATCTCTTAAAATTTTAGTTGCTATAATTACTATCAAAAACTCCAAAAATAATGATATACCTAAAACTGAAAAAATACCCATTGATACTGAAGATAAGATTATTCCTTTACTAAAATCTTTGCTTTTAAATTCTTTCTTTTTAATAAAATAAGAATAAGCAGCTGTTATAATCATTGCAATTCCCATTATTGGATTAGCTGAAATAGCAGATATAATTCCTGCAGATCCTAAAAGTTCAGCTAATTGTTCGAGGTCATCTTTTTTTAAAGCGAAAATAGCTGCTGCTATACTCAGAGTACTAGAAAATATTTCAATTGAATCATAACTAAACAAATCATATACCCATTTTTTATCAGCCTGTGGTATATACTTCATTAACCATTCTGAACTCTTATCATAATTTGTTTTTTCTAAAGTCATAAACGGTAAACCCTTTTTAGTATTTAAATCTTTCCAGAGAGAATTAAAATATGCTGCTACTTCTTGCTTAAAAGAATCATCAGCAGAAGTATTTTTTATATGCTCCCAGGCGTTTACTACATCATGGCCATTATCAAATAATCTATGATTAGCTCCACCAACATGAGTCTTTATATATTCAGAATCTAAGGCCTTATCATAAATGTTAGCCGATGATTCAGTTATCTTTTCAGTGAATTCAAGGAGTTTCTCTTGAGATAGTAAAGCTAGGATTGGTGAAATTTTATTAGAGGGAATATTATTTTTTAGATTATTTAGTTTTACTTTTATTTTATCAGTAGGGTTATTAATCATTTTTTCTTCCTTTTATAGTTGGTATTGAAATACAAGATTAATTTATTCTAATAATATTTTATCAGGTACTTCGACAACAGTATGGAAAAGTGAGTAAAAATAAAAAACTAGCTGTTTAAATTACAGCTAGTAAATTAAGATCCTTGTTGTAATGGATTATTGATTCTGACGAGGTATTGCTGGCGAGAATGAGCTAGATCAGTTTGGGTCGTAATCCTTGTTGTAATGGACTGTTGATTCTGACAGCACCCCTTGCGAAGCCTGTTGTGACAAACCTCAAATTACCATTTGCGGCAACCCCTCTATTTTTATAAAATTTTTCATTAATTTACTAAAAAACAGTGAAAAATCAAATTTAATTATCTCTATTATTCTTCTGTTTGCTCTTTAATACTCCTAAATAATCAAAATGCGGCAACCTCGACATCTTAGAACTTTTATTTATCCTCTTATAGATAGTTTTAAAATTAATATTCTATAAATAATATTATCATTTAATTATTATTTTTTCAATACAATTTATCCTAGAGCTTTTTGCTTTGTACAATTTTTTCTTAAAAAAGAATAAAAAATTTGCAGTAAATATCTCCAATAATAATTAAAACTCTTCATTTCAGACA
>NZ_QAXS01000066.1 GCF_003053565.1 Halanaerobium saccharolyticum
CTTTAATGTGCTTTCCTCTTTGTTTTGGGCTCATAATATTTTTATCCTTCTACAAATTTATCCACATTCCTGCAAAAGCATAATTTCCTATATATCAAAAAAAATTCCTGCCTTTTTCTAGGGCAGGAATTTTTATTTTCTTCATTTATTAATTTTATAATTGAATATCTATTTCTGCATCTTCTCTTAAGCCTTCAACAAATTCCTGAAAAGCCTGATTTTGTTTCTGACCTCTAAGCTGACTTTTAATTTGAGATTTAACTTCCTCAAATTCTCTAACTCCTGCTTCTCTAGAATCAGTAACTTTAATTAAATGAAAACCAAACTGAGTTTCTACTGGCTCAGCACTTACCTCTCCTACACTTAATTCCATTGCAGCATCACGGAAAGTTCTATCTAAACCCTGCTCATTAGCAGTTATAAATCCTAAATCTCCACCATTTTCTGCTGTAGGACCTGTAGAATGCTCTCTTGCCATTTCTGCAAAATCAGCACCATTATTAATCTCAGTTAATATTTCTTCAGCCTTTTCTTTCTCATCGAATAAAATATGGCTTACTTTTTTCTGTTCAGAAGTTTCGAACTGCTGCTGATTGCTGTCATAATATTCTTTAGCTTCTTCATCACTTACACTAACTTCATTTACTACTTCTTCTCTTAATTTATTTACCAGAAAACCATTCATATTATTTTCAAAAAACATATCTTTATACTGCTGCATGGATTCAAAACCCTGCTGCTGAATAGCCTGTTCCAGCTGTTCATCATTTAAATTGTTCTGCTGTTTTAAAGCATTTATCTGCTGATCAAAAATATTATTCATTTCCTGATCACTAACTTCAAGTCCTCTATTTTTAGCTTCCTGGACGAGCAGCTCATTTGTAACTAACTGTTCCAGCTTTAATTTCTGGAATTCATTAACTACTTCCTGACCCGCTTCTGTTTGTAAGATTACAGAGGCAAATTCCTGATTAGACTGTAATAGCTGCATTAAGATGTTTCTAACTCCAGCAAACTGTTCCAGTTCCTGCATCGAAATTTCTTCTCCATTTACATAAGCTGCAACTTCTGGAGTTTCTTCAGTTACTGTCTCATTAACATCTTCCATATCCTGAGCCATAACTGGAACTGATAAAACTAATAAAATTGCTACTGTGATAACTAAAATATTTTTCTTTAAATTCATTAATAAACACTCCCAATTTAAATATTCTAAATTTTTATCCATCGATAATTATTATACCATAAAATCCATTAGAAGCAAACAAGCTCAACTGATTCTAATCCTATTCTAATTATTAATAATAGCAGAAAGGAGATACCAAAATTGATATCTCCTTTAAGTTTAATATTTAACTTTTCATTTTACCAATCAGTCTATTCTTCTAATTTAGGTTTTAATATTCTCAGCATAAAAGCAGTTACAATTGTACCAGCTATAATTGCCAGTGCATAAAATCCAAGATTAGTTACAACATTTGGAATTGGCAGTACAAAAATTCCACCATGAGGAGCTCGTAAACCTACCCCAAATAACATTGATAGAGCACCTGTAATAGCAGAACCGGTCATAATTGAAGGGATGACTCTGATTGGATCAGCCGCAGCAAAAGGAATAGCACCTTCAGTTATAAAGGAAATCCCCATAAACCAGGCAGGCTTACCAGCTTCAATTTCCTGACGGGTAAATCTATTTTTAAATAATACAGTTGCCAGAGCAAGTCCTAAAGGAGGTGTCATACCAGCAGCCATAATTGCTGCCATTGGTCCATAAATTTCTGATCCTAAAAGACCAACTCCAAAAGTATAGGCAGCCTTATTAACAGGTCCACCCATATCAAAAGCCATCATTGCACCTAAAATAAGTCCAAGTAAAACTGCATTAGCATCTGTCATTCCCTGCAGCCATGATTCTAAGCCATTCATTATACCTTCCACAGGTGGTCCAATTAAATAAATCATTAAAAGTCCAACGATTAAACTGGCCAAAAATGGTAAAATTAATATCGGCATTAGACCCTGTAAATTTTCTGGCAGTTTAATTGTTTTCTTTAACCACTGAGTAATATATCCAGCTAAGAAACCTGCAATAATACCACCTAAGAAACCTGCACCTATACTGCTTGCCAGCATACCACCAATCATACCAGGAGCAATACCGGGACGATCAGCAATTGAGAAAGCAATATAACCAGCTAAAATTGGAACCATGAGAGCAAAGGCAGAATTTCCACCAATCTGCATTAAAGCAGCAGCAAGTGAACCTTCCTGTTCAGCCGCATTAATACCAAAGACAAAAGAAAGTGCAATTGAAAGACCACCAGCAACAACAAAGGGAAGCATAAATGAAACACCGGTCATTAAGTGTTTATATGCACCTGTTCTCTTTTCTTTACGCTTTGATTTTTCATCACTAACCTGAGAATAAAGATTTGAATCAACTTCACTTTTTTTGCCGGATTCAGCACCTTCAAGAGCCTGATTAATTAAAGCCTCCGCATCATTAATTGCATCAGCAACAGCCACTTCTACAATATACTTACCACCAAATCGATCTTTGCTGACATTGGTGTCAGCTGCGATAATTACAGCATCTGCTTCTTTGATATCCTGATCTGTTAATTCATTTTCCACACCAACAGATCCCTGAGTTTCTACCTTCATCTGCACATCCATTTTTTTGGCAGCTTCTTCTAAAGATTCAGAAGCCATATAGGTATGTGCTATCCCAGTTGGACAGGAAGTTACAGCAACAATTTTCTTCATAAACTAATCCTCCTCATTTTTTTGAAATCTATTTAGATATTTTCCAGCACACTCATTACCTCTTCTTCATCCTTGGCTTCTAAGAGGCTGTTCCTAAAATCATCATGAATTAAATTTCTGGACAGTTTAGCTAATAATTTTAAATGCTCATCATGAGATTCTTCGGGAACAGTGATTAAGAAAAATAAATAGCTTGGTTTTTCATCCATAGAACCATAATCAATACCTTTTTCTGAACGGCCAAAGGCAACTGCAGGTCTTTTAACTGCTGAGCTTTTTACATGTGGAATGGCAACCCCTTTTCCAACTCCAGTTGTACCTTTTTCTTCTCTTTCCATCGCTTTTTTGATTACTTCTTCTTTATCAGTTATTATTTCATTTTCAGCCATGATTTCAATCATTTCTTTAATTACTGAATCTTTGTCCTCACTTGTTAAATTCATTTTAATCAAATTTTGATTAATAAATTCATTTACTTCCATTATTATACCCCTTTTCTTTGCTTAATAAATTTTTTCTACTTTAGTACTATTTTTTATTCTCTCTATTAACTGGTCATCAATCTTAGAGATTGATCCACTTTCTACAAAAGCTGTTGCCAGCGCTGCAGCAAAAATACCTGTTTCCTTTAAATCCTGATCATTATCTATCTCAGCAGCCAGACCGGCAACCATTGTATCTCCAGCACCAACTGTTGTCTGAGAAACTTTTACCTGGGGAGTATAAATTCTATATCCCTCAGATTCAGAAGCAATAAATGCACCCTTTTCTCCCAGAGAAATCATTACAACACTTACTCCCTGATCAAGTAAATACTTAGCACCCTTTTTTAGATCATCATTGCTGTGTATTTTTCTTCCCAACAAATTTTCAAGTTCTTCTAAATTAGGTTTAACTAAATAGGGAGCCTTTTTTAAAGCCAGTTTGAATTCTTCCCCTGAACTATCTAAAATAACCCTTGCCTCTTTTTCTTTTGCTTTTTCAATTAACACAGCATAAATGTCTTTATCTACACCAGCAGGCAAACTTCCTGAAAGAACAAATGTCTTGTTTTTCTTAACTGACTTTTCAAATAAAACGATAAAATCATTAACATTTTCCTCACTTACTCTACCCGCTTCATTAATTTCAGTTTCCCGATTAGTTTCTTTTTCTTTAATCTTTAAATTTTGTCTTGTTTCAAAATCAGACCAGATAAAGTCGGAATTAACACCTCGATTTTCAAGCATTGAAGTAATTGTCCGGCCATTATTGCCGCCAACTATACCAAGCGCTTTATTTTCCACCTTTAATTCTGTCAAAACTTCAGAAACATTTATTCCTTTTCCTCCAGCCAAAACTGTAGTTTCCTTAACCCTATTTAATTTACCAACTTTTAAATTATCCAAAATAATTATTTTATCGAGGGCTGGATTCAAAGTCACTGTCAATATCATCTGCTCACCTCCATTATTTATTTTAAGCTAGAATAACTTCAATCTTTTCCTGTTCAAGACTTTTTTTCTTATTCTCCTGGATAAAATCTGTGATAATAAAATCTATCTGATTTAATTCAGCAAATCTATAAAAATAAATTTCCTCCCATTTGCTCTGATCAAATATTAGGAAATTCTCGCCAGCTATTTTTAAAGCAATCTCCTTGAGTTTTGCCTCATTTAAATCAGGTGTTGTCGCTGCCGATTCTAAATTAAAACCATTTGAGCCAATAAAACACTTATCTACCCTTAATTTTTTCAGACTATCTTCTGCCATTGGTCCAATCATAGCTTCAGTTGACCACTTAAAATTACCACCAATAACTACAAGTTCACAGTCAAGATCATTCTCATTTATTTTATTAATAATATGAAGAGCGTGAGTTACTATCGTAAGATTCTTTTTTTCTGCTAAAAAATCAATAATATGACTGGTTGTTGTTCCGGCATCAATAAATACTGTATCTCCATCTTTTATGATTTCTGCTGCTTTTTTTCCAATAGCCTTTTTTTCATTGGCCAGTTTATCTTCTTTTTCTTTGAAAGTTGGTTCTAACTTACTGCTGCCGCTTAAGATCGCTCCTCCATGAGTTCGACGGAGAAATCCGTCTTTTTCTAATTCACTTAAATCTCTGCGGATTGTTGCACGTGAAACATCAAAATTTTGGCTTAGTTCATTAACACTTGCTCTTTTTTTATTTTCCAACAATTTTATAATTTGTTTTCTTCTCTCTTCAGCAAACATTAATAAAACCTCTTTTCACCATTTTTTATGTTTGTTTATGATTGTTTGTTTTCGTTTTTGTTCATTTATGATTATATAGTATTCGTTTTTGTTTGTCAACATAATTTTCAAAAAACTTTAAAAAGAGAGATCTTAAGCTAGTTGTAATAAAAACTAATAAAATACTCTATAAAAACAAAAAAAGACCCTTTAAAAGGTCTCTAAATAAAAAAATGGCTCCCCGAGCAAGACTCGAACTTGCGACAAGATGATTAACAGTCACCTGCTCTACCAACTGAGCTATCGGGGAATATAAAATATTAATATTTTCTTTTACTGTAATATATTGTAGCATAAATACTACTATATTTCCAGTACTTTTTTAGATTTTTTCTAAAAAAGTCATTTTAAATAAAAAAAGGACCGGCAGCGACCTACTCTCCCACATCGTTACCAATGCAGTACCATAGGCGCTGGAGGACTTAACTTTTGTGTTCGAGATGGGAACAAGTGTTGCCCCTCCGCTATTACCACCGGAAATCTATAAAATTGTATTATACAGTTAAACTGTACAATCAAAGATACATATAGGAAATAATGATTAAGCCCTCGATCTATTAGTACCAGTTAGCTTAATGTATTACTACACTTACACCTCTGGCCTATCTAC
>NZ_QAXS01000067.1:1814-4861 GCF_003053565.1 Halanaerobium saccharolyticum
CTTCTAAAAAACTGTACATTGAAAAATGCATATAGGAAATAAATTGATTAAGCTAGAAAGAGCTTATGGTGGATGCCTTGGCATTCAGAGTTGATGAAGGACGCGACCGGCTGCGAAAAGCCGTGGGGAGCTGCTAAATAAGCGTAGATCCGCGGATATCCGAATGGGGAAACCCACCAGTGTGGAGCACTGGTATTATGTGGTGAAAGAAGTAGCCATGTAAGAACAAGCAGGAGAACTGAAACATCTTAGTACCCTGAGGAAAAGAAATCAAAACGAGATTCCCTTAGTAGCGGCGAGCGAAAGGGGAAGAGTCCAAACACATTAAGTGTAAGTCTGTAGACGTTGCTTAATGTGGGTGTAGGATAGACTATCTAAAAGCTACAGCTTTTAGCTGACTTAAATTTTTTACCCAGTCGAATGAGCTGGAAAGCTCAACCAAAGGAGGTAATAGTCCTGTAGACGAAAGGTAAAAGAAGTCAGAGAATTATCCAGAGTATCACGGGCCACGAGAAACCCTGTGAGAATATGGGAGGACCACCTTCCAAGACTAAATACTCCTGAATGACCGATAGTGAACAAGTACCGTGAGGGAAAGGTGAAAAGAACCCCGGGAGGGGAGTGAAATAGAAACTGAAACCGTAAGCTTACAATAAGTAGGAGGGCTATTAGAAAGCCTGACTGCGTACTTTTTGTATCACGGACCGGCGAGTTACTAATCGTAGCGAAAGGTTAAGTCATAGAGATGAAGCCAGAGCGAAAGCGAGTCTGATAAGGGCGGAAGTTATGATTAGTAGACCCGAAACCGAGTGATCTATCCATGACCAGGGTGAAGCGAGTGTAAGAGCTTGTGGAGGCCCGAACCCACTTATGTTGAAAAATGAGGGGATGAGTTGTGGATAGGGGTGAAAGGCCAATCGAACTCGGAGATAGCTGGTTCTCCTCGAAATAGCTTTAGGGCTAGCCTCGATGTAAAAGTTAAATGGTTGTAGAGCACTGATTGGACAAGGGGCCCAACAAGGTTACCAAATCCATTCAAACTCCGAATGCCGTTTAGTGTTCATCGGGAGTCAGACTATGTGGGATAAGCTTCATAGTCGAAAGGGAAAGAGCCCAGACCACCAGATAAGGTCCCAAAGTATATGCTAAGTGGAAAAGGAAGTGAGATCGCACAGACAACCAGGATGTTGGCTTAGAAGCAGCCACTCATTTAAAGAGTGCGTAATAGCTCACTGGTTAAGCGGTTTTGCGCCGAAAATGTAACGGGGCTAAAGCATATCACCGAAGCTGTGGATTTATGGTTATATTTATATGATTGTAAGTGGTAGAGGAGCATTGTGTACGGAGTGAAGCTGTACCGTAAGGAGCAGTGGACTGTACAGAAGAGAGAATGCCGGTATGAGTAACGAAAAAAGGAGTGAGAATCTCCTTCGCCGAAAGTCTAAGGATTCCTGGGGAAGGCTCGTCCTCCCAGGGTTAGTCGGGACCTAAGCTGAGGCCGAAAGGCGTAGGTGATGGAAAATCTGTAAAGATTCAGATACCACTGTAAATTGATTGAGTGAAGTGGGGACGCGGCAAAGAGAGTGGAGCGTGTGACTGGAAGAGCACGTATAAGCTAAAGAGTCAGGGTAAGGAGGCAAATCCCTTTACCCGCTAATGACTTTTAGTGATGTGGAGCCAAAAGAGGTGAAGCCACTTAATGAGTCGCCAAGAAAAACCACTAACGAGATTTATAGTGCCCGTACCGCAAACCGACACAGGTAGACGGGAAGAGAATTCTAAGGCGCGCGAGAGAACCCTTGTTAAGGAACTCGGCAAAATGACCCCGTAACTTCGGGAGAAGGGGTACCCATTAGCACTAGCTAGTGGGTCGCAGTGAAAAGATCCAAGCGACTGTTTATCAAAAACACAGGTCTCTGCTAAGTCGTAAGACGAAGTATAGGGGCTGACGCCTGCCCGGTGCTGGAAGGTCAAGGAGAAGGCTTAGTGCATTAAGCACGAAGGTCTGAACCTAAGCCCCAGTAAACGGCGGCCGTAACTATAACGGTCCTAAGGTAGCGAAATTCCTTGTCGGGTAAGTTCCGACCTGCACGAATGGCGTAACGACTTGGATGCTGTCTCAACAAGGGACTCGGTGAAATTAAATTGCCTGTGAAGATGCAGGCTACCTGCGACAGGACGGAAAGACCCCGTGGAGCTTTACTGCAGCCTGATATTGGGTTTTGATGTAGAATGTACAGGATAGGTGGGAGACTTTGAAACTGGCATGCCAATGTCAGTGGAGTCGCTGGTGGGATACCACCCTTTCTACAGCGGAATTCTAACTGGAGGCCATAAACTGGTCACAGGACATTGTCAGGCGGGCAGTTTGACTGGGGCGGTCGCCTCCCAAACAGTAACGGAGGCGCTCAAAGGTTCCCTCAGTGCGGATGGAAATCGCACGAAGAGTGTAAAGGCAGAAGGGAGCTTAACTGCAAGACAGACAAGTCGAGCAGGTACGAAAGTAGGACTTAGTGATCCGGCGGTATAGTGTGGAATTGCCGTCGCTCAACGGATAAAAGTTACCCCGGGGATAACAGGCTTATCTCCCCCAAGAGTTCACATCGACGGGGAGGTTTGGCACCTCGATGTCGGCTCATCGCATCCTGGAGCTGAAGCAGGTTCCAAGGGTTTGGCTGTTCGCCAATTAAAGCGGTACGCGAGCTGGGTTCAGAACGTCGTGAGACAGTTCGGTCCCTATCCGTCGCAGGCGAAAGATACTTGAGAAGAGCTGTCCCCAGTACGAGAGGACCGGGATGGACACACCGATGGTGAATCAGTTGTTCCACCAGGAGCATAGCTGAGTAGCTAAGTGTGGAAAAGATAAGCGCTGAAAGCATCTAAGCGTGAAACAGACTTCAAGATTAGGTATCTCACTTTGTTAAGAAGGTAAGATCCCTTAAAGATGATAAGGTAGATAGGCCAGAGGTGTAAGTGTAGTAATACATTAAGCTAACTGGTACTAATAGATCGAGGGCTTAATCATTATTTCCTATATGTATCTTTGA
>NZ_QAXS01000068.1 GCF_003053565.1 Halanaerobium saccharolyticum
TGGTTTCTGTGATATCTTTGTCCATAGTATATGCTCCTTATTTTTTGGGATTTGGACAAAGACTATCCTAATCCCAATTATAAGGAGTTTTTCTATTTTAAGCAAGTATTTTCGTTAAAAACAGAACTTGACTTTTCTTAAATATTTTTATGCAATGCTAGTGACCTCTTTTACCCATATCTTTGCTTTTTCTAGAGTTTCTTGTTTGTTTAACATTCTAATACCCTCTTTATCATTTCAATCTTAATTCTTTTAAATCTGAGTCTCATATTCTAATTTTTTAATATAAGTATAGACTCCAGCATAATAATCATAATAACGCTCACTATTAACTTCTGCTATAACCACTCCTTGATAATCATTTAAAATTTTAAAAACCTCATAAATAGGGATATCACCCCAGCCTGGCGGTAGATGCAGATCCCCCAGTCCATATGGAATTCTATTGATTTCCGACTGGTAATCAGTTAAATCTACTTTTCCAAAATTATCATGAAGATGAATATGTTGTATATACGGTTTAGCTATTTTTATCTCTTCTAAAAAATCAAAACCAAGATAATTTGCTGCTAAATAACCATGCCCCAGGTCAAGAGTCATTACCACATTTTCCTTATTAATTTTCTCCAGAACTTCCACTACCTCCATAATAGATCGGTCACCATTTTCCACACAAATCTTAATATCATTTTCTTGAGCACAGGCAGCTATTTCCTTTAAAATCTCAATTTCATTTTGCCTGGCTTTTTTAGGAAAAATGGATTTATCTTTTAAAGTACCTAAATGATAAACTAAAACATTACTCTTTATTTTAGAGACAAATTCCAATGACGCCTTTAATACATTATAATGCTCTTTGCTAAAATTAATATCTTTTAAATTTAAAGGATCTGGGGCATGTACAGTATATTTAAAGGAAAATTTAGCAAGTGTATTTTTTAGCTTTCCTATAACCCTATCATTCAACCTTCCATTTATTATACCATCAACTCCATGAACAGGAATTTCCACATAGTTAAATCCAAACTGTTCAAATCTCTTCAAATCATCTTCCAACCTAAACAAAACACCATTAATCCTGGGAGAATGGGCATCTATTCCAATCCCCTTAAAACTCATAAATAAGCCCCCTTAAATTCATTCATATTGCCTATAGTTATTTATCTAACAATGCTTCTCCAGTATTTGTGTCAAATAAGTGTATATCTTGTGGATCAATACCTAATCTAATTCCATCATCAATTTTGCATTTAAATGGGGAAGGAACTAAGAAATGAATTATCCCAATTTTTGTATTAGCTGCTACTAATATCTCTCTTCCTAAAGGTTCAATACTAAAAACCTTACCATCAATTATATTTTTATCTTTATTACTTTCCCTTAAATGTTCAGGGCGAATCCCTAAAGTAACTATCTCTCCTGACGGTTCTTTCTTTAATTTTAGATCCTTAAATTCCAACTCAACACCATTTTTAGATAATTTGATATTTCCATTATGATTAGTAAATTTAAAATCTATAAAGTTCATTGCAGGGGAACCAATAAAGCCAGCTACAAAAAGATTTTGAGGTTTGTAATATAAATCAGAATGATCTCCAATCTGCTGTACTACCCCTTTGTTCATTAGAATTATTTTATCAGCCAAACTCATAGCTTCTTCCTGATCATGGGTTACAAGAATAGTTGTTATTCCTAATTCCCTATGAAGCCTTTTAATTTCCGTCCTCATATTTACTCTGAGTTTAGCATCCAGATTGCTCAAAGGTTCATCTAATAATAAGTATTTTGGTTCTTTAACTAAAGCCCTTGCTAATGCTACCCTCTGCTGCTGGCCACCAGATAGCTGGCCTGGTTTACGATCTAATAAATTTGCTATTTCCAATAATGAAGTTATCTTTTTTATTTTCTTTTCTATTTCATCTTTTGGAGTCTTTTTTAATTTTAAAGGAAAGGCGATATTATCAAAAACTGTCATATTGGGATAAAGAGCATAACTTTGAAAAACCATCCCAATATCACGATTTTTAGGATGTACATTATTTACAACTCTATCACCAAAAATAATTTTACCTGCAGTTGGACGATAAATACCGGCAATCATCAGCAATGTGGTTGTTTTTCCACACCCACTTGGGCCTAATAAGGCTGCAAATTCTCCATCTTCTATTTTATAATTAACATCTTTTACTGCAATAACATCACCAAATTTTTTAGCTACACTATCTAAAACCAAATCTGGCATAACAAATTCCTCCTTAATCATCTATATTTTTAATTAACCTTTAATTCCTCCACCCATGGTTACTCTCATCAGATATTTCTGGGTAAATATAAAGAAAATTAATGTTGGGATTAAATAAAATACACCTACAGCTGCCAATAAACCATAATTTAAAAACATCTCTCCTGAACCTAATAAACTATTCAAATAAATTGATAATGTCCAATTACTTTTTCCAGTAATAAATGTTGTTAAGAAAATATATTCACCCCAACCAGCTAAAAAAGCAAAAATAGATAAAGCTGAAATACCTGGTTTTACAATCGGTAACACAACTTTAAACAGGGTCTGTACTCTTGAAGCCCCATCAATTAAAGCAGCTCTTTCAATATCCCAGGGAACATTATCAAAAAATCCCTTCATGGTCCAGATAGCAAAAGGCATCTCAATCGCTGCTTTAATAAACATTACAATTATTAAATTATCAAGCAAACCTAATGCCCTAAGTATAAAGTAAATAGCAACTATTAAAACAACTGCTGGAAAACCCCGTAGAATAATTATGAATTTTAATAAATAACCCCTACCCATAAACTTCCAGCGTGAAATAACATAAGAAGCAAATATAGCAGCTGCTACCTCAATAAACATCGTACCTAAAGCAAAACAGATAGTATTAAAAACTACTTCCCAGATAGAAGGATACCCCTCCATAATAGCTTTTTGCCATAAAAAACGCCAGTTATTTAATGTCCAGTTCTGCGGTATTAACATAAATTGATTTTCAGCATTAAAGGAATTTACAACTAAACCTATATATAAGATTAATATTGGCATAGAAATAACAAATAAAATTAAATACAATAATGCTTTCTTCCATTTTGACCCATATTCAAACAAGATAACCCCCCCTTTTTTTATTAGTTTATTTCAATTTTGGGTTTAACTACTGAATCTTCAAATCTAAATACCTTCCAATATATCAAAGAGGCTATTATCCCTATCAATACTAAAACTGAAGCCAGGGCCGCTCCATAACCAAAATCAAAATACTGTAAAGCATTATGATAGGCATATAATGACCAGACCTCTGTCGCATAAAAAGGTCCACCATCTGTTAAAGCCAGAATATATTCAAAGGATGTAAACAGCGCTAAAGTCTGATAAACGGTAATAAACATTAATGGCCATTTAATCATGGGGATAGTAATATTTTTTATTACCTCCCATTCAGAAGCCCCGTCAATCCGGGCAGCTTTAAAATAATCTTTAGGTATTGACTCAATTGCAGATGAAAATACTAACATCCCCATTGAAGCTCCTACAAAACCATTAACTATAATTATTACAGCCCAGGGGTGTTCAGCAAATAGATTAATAGCACCAGCATTAAATAACTGCTCCCGTAATATATTCAATGCTCCATAATCACTGGGATCTAACAAAAACCTCCACATCAAAATATAAACAAGAGGAGGAGTCATACGTGGTAAAAGCCATATTAAGCGAAAAATAGTTGCAACTTTTTTACTGGCATAACTAGTTAAAAGCGCTAAGATAAGACCCATTCCTATATTAAAGAATAATAAGGTACAAAATACATAAACCAATGTATTTAATATTACTTTACCAGCTAAAGGATCAGTAAAAATAAATAGATAATTTTTAAGTCCTACAAAAACAGCTTTAAAATTAAAACCCATATCTGTAATACTTAACATAATGGTCATTATTCCAGGCAAAAAATAAAAAAAAGCTATCAAAATCATTGCAGGACCAATAAATGCTGCTACTTTAGCTGATGGTAAATTGAGCTTTATTCTAATTTTTTGTTCAGGTTTTATTCCAATATTACTCATATTTATTCACCTCTAACATAATTTATAAGATTTTCGGCTAAATAAGCCCTTGATTGATAAGGCTTAATAGCACCTTTCAAAATTTTTCACCCCAACCTGAAACCAATATTTCCCTTTATC
>NZ_QAXS01000069.1 GCF_003053565.1 Halanaerobium saccharolyticum
ATCATTGCTAAGTATTTAAGAGCAATTCAAAAAATTAAAGAGATAACTTGATTCAAACGGTGCTATTTAGATTTCACAACATTTGTCAAAGAGCCGCAAATTTTTTCTCATTAATAATTCTCCTCCTTAAAATTTGTTAATTAATTTAAAATAATTATGTTAAGAATATATCTTAACTACCCCCTATTATTTGTTACCACCTCCTTCTTAGTAGTAAGCTCATTTAATTTATTTGTACTTTCTCTAACCACAAGTTTATGTGGAATAAAGACTTTATTATCTTCAATTTTCTCTTTATTGATAATTTTATTCAGCATTTCAATGCTTTTTAAACCAAGCTGATAGCCTGACTGTTTGATAGTTGTT
Organism: Halanaerobium saccharolyticum; assembly: GCF_003053565.1. Classification (GTDB taxonomy): domain Bacteria; phylum Bacillota; class Halanaerobiia; order Halanaerobiales; family Halanaerobiaceae; genus Halanaerobium; species Halanaerobium saccharolyticum_B. Next base: position 367 of record NZ_QAXS01000069.1, read on the forward strand.
AGAGCTGGATCAGTATACTTACCAAGTTCAATCCCATCAAAACCAACAACTGAAATGTCTTCCGGCACTTTAATATTCTGTTCTTTTAGATATCTTATTGCACCAACAGCCATTTCATCATTAAAAGCAAAAATTGCAGTTACATCAGGAAATTTATTGATAATTTTTTTTGCCGCTGAATAGCCACTTTCAAAGGTAAAATCTCCTTCTATAAAACGATTTGGATTATATTTTATATTACTGAGCCTTAAAGCAAGTTTAACTCCCCTAAGTCTCTCCTGACTGGCAAGTAAATCTAAGTCAGGCCCCTTGATAAAAGCAATGTCTTTGTGCCCTGCCTGACAGAGAAACTCAACAATATCATAGGCAGCAGCTACATTGTCTACTGTTACACAACTAATATCCGGATCACTAATATAACCTGAAGCAAAAACTACTGGAATCTGATAGTTCTTAACAATTGAAAGCAGGTCATTATAATAATTTGTTGTAATCAGAATTATACCATCAATCTTCTTCTGCTTCATAATATTAAGATAATTCTGCTCTTTTTCAAATTCTCCATCAGAATCTCCATAAATCAGGGCATAGCCTCTCTCTCTCGCTTCTGCTTCAATTCCTTTAAGCAGATTAGCCAGAAAAGGTCTTTCCATACCTGCACCAATAACTCCAATTAAGTTACTTGTGTTGGTTCTCAGTATTCGAGCAGAATCATTAATTTGATAGTCCAGTTTTTCAACAGCTTTCTGAACTTTTCTGGCTGTTTCTTCTCTAACTAAAGAACTATCATTTAAAACACGCGAAACTGTGCTTAATGAGACGCCCGCTAATTTTGCTACATCTTTCATAGTTACATCCATAATTTTCGCTCCCTGAAAATAATGAAATCCATTTCACTATTTAATATATTCAATGCTAAATTTAAATCTCCTGCATAAAAATCAAATTTTTTTGATTATTTTGCTTAATTCTCGAAAAAAGAGTGCTTTTTTAAGTAAAAATGACTTTTTACGCCTTAATTACTGCTTTCTAAAGTTTTATTCGCTATATTGTTAATATTAATAAATTTCTGTTAATTTAAGTCTTGAAATAACCCTGAAAGTGATGAAATGGTTTTCAGGGTTATGAATTCAGTTATTATTTTATCTTACTTTAAATAAATTAATTCGTAATTATCTTTTAAATAAATATTTGTAAATAAATCCTGCCCTGCTACTCTATTAGAAAAAATTCTGGCTTCTGCTCCCTGCAAAACAAAAACAAAAGGGTTATCATTAGCAAGAATATCTTCAATAATCTGATATGCCTGTCTCCTACTTTCCAGACTATTAACAAGTTTTAGGTAATCAATTAAATTATCCACTCTTTGATTATTATAACTAGAATAATTCAATTCTGATTCTGAATAAAAATTATCAGCTAAAAAGTCGAATTTATTATGATACTTATAGGTCATTAAAAACAGCTCAGCCTTAAAACTATCATTTATTAAATTTAAATACTCTGCCCAGTTGTATTTTTTTAAATTAACTGTAAGCTCATCAGTTTGAAGTTTTGATCTAATTAACTCAGTTATAAGAGTGCTGTTTTTAGAATCACTACTGATTAAATTTATCTCTTTGATATTATCTTCAAGCTTATAATTTTCAACTTCGTTTTCTTGAGTCAATTTATATATTCTTTGCAGATAACTTTCTTGATCATTATTTGAAATTGGCAGCATTAAATTTGGTGAATCAACTTCTTTAAAATCTATTTTGTTTAAATTAGACCTTATATTACTTCTGATACCTGGGGAGTTAGAATTAAATTGTTTGGAACCGCTATAATTATACGTCAGAAAATAATAAATATCCTGCGGAATTTTTTTGAGCTGATAATCATCATGTATTTCATTATCCCTAAAATATCTATATGATTCTGCATTTAATTGATAGATATCATACTGCTGATAGTCTCCTTTTTCTTCACTTTTGGTTGAGAAATTTATTTGAACCTGTTCTAGATAAGGTAATACTTCGTCCTGATAATTATTTTTCCAGTAGTTATTATTTTTGACTAAATTGACCTGAGCCTTAGTAAAATCATTAATTTTAAAAGCTCCAGTTCCAATTGGAATTATAGAGAAATTATCTTTATTCAAAACTGCATTTTTAGGCATCACAGCTGCTGCAGTTTTTGTTAAATTATAAATAAATGGTGCATAAGAATCTGTTAATTCAATCTGCAGCTGATAATTGTCTAAAACCCTTATCCCCGTTATTTCTCCACTTTCTCCCTGTCTGTAATCATCATAACCCTTTACTTTACTGAACAGCTGAGCATATGGTGATTTGTTTTCTGGAGAAGTTAAATATTCAAATGACCATTTCCAGTCTTCTGCCTTTACTCTTCTAGCTGATAAAGGCACTGGCTCTCCAGCAATTTGATAAGGATGAAAATAAACTTCTTCTCTTAATTTAAAAGTAAACAAACGGCCTTCTTCCTCAATTTCCCAGGATTCTGCTAAATGAGCAGTTAATTCTCCTTTCTCATTTAACTCTACTAAACTGTCAAAAATTTGCCTGGTAATAATTTGTTCAGTCTCATTAGCTGCATAGATTGGATTTAACTCTATTGGCAGCTGCTGAAATTTAAGCTTCAGTTCTCCCCCATAATTAACTGCCTGAATGCTAAGGCTAAATATAAATAAAATAAGGATTGTAATTAATAATGTTTTATAATATTTCATGATTCGACTCCTCTTTATTTCAATTAAATTTTAATTACTCATTTTATTTATTCTGCAAAAACAAGAAAATCCCTGTCTGCTAGTCTAATTAGCAGACAGGGATTAATTTTGAGCTCTAATGATTTAAATTATTTATCTAATAAATGACAGGCCGCAAAGTGACCGTCTCCATATTCTTTAAACTCCGGTTCTTTTACAGAACAGGGCTCAAAAGCTTTAGGACAGCGGGGATGGAATCTACAGCCAGAAGGTGGATCTACCGGTGAAGGTACATCTCCCTCAAGTACAATTCTATCCTTTTTCTTTTTCGGATCTGCCTCTGGAATCGCAGATAAAAGTGATTGAGTATAGGGATGAATAGGATTTTTAAATAGTTCCTTTTTATCAGTCAACTCAACAATTTTACCAAGATACATTACTGCTACTCGATCACTGATGTGTTTTACAACACTCAAGTCATGAGCTATAAAGAGATAGGTAAGACCATACTCTTTCTGTAAATCCTGCAGCAAGTTTACTACCTGAGCCTGGACTGACACATCAAGTGCAGATACCGGCTCATCAGCGATGATAAGTTTTGGATCTACTGCCAGAGCTCTGGCTACACCTATACGCTGACGCTGTCCACCACTAAATTCGTGGGGGTAGCGGTTCATGTATTCTTCACCAAGACCTACATTTTCCAGAATCTCTTTAACCTTTTCATTTCTTTCCTGTTTGTTTTTGGCAAGCTTGTGAATGTCTAAAGGCTCACCAACTATATCAGCAACAGTCATCCGAGGATTTAAAGAAGCATATGGATCCTGAAAAATAATCTGCATATCACGTCTAACTGCCCGCATTTCTTTTTTATCAAGGTCCATTATACTTTTACCATCAAAAATAACTTTACCTTCCGTTGCTTCTAATAAGCGAAGGATTGTTCTACCAGTTGTTGACTTACCACAACCTGATTCTCCTACCAGACCGAGAGTTTCTCCTTCTTTTACTGCAAAGGAGATATCATCAACAGCTTTTACATGAGCTACTGTTCTTTTAAATACTCCTGCTTTAACCGGAAAATATTT
>NZ_QAXS01000070.1 GCF_003053565.1 Halanaerobium saccharolyticum
TGTTATGAGACAAGAAATATTTCAGTAACCAGGACATGTTTTTCACCAGTAAATATTTAAAAGAACAGGGTATTCTCATACCCTGAAATTAATTATTGTTCATTTTCAATTTTTTTCTCCAGACCTTTAAATAAAACATATAATGCTCTGGCAACTGTTGTTCCATCTATTGGATTCATAACTGAAATAAGTTTTTCTCTGTTGTAGACTTCATTTTCAGGTTCAATTAGATGACATCCTGCTTCATAATCTGGCATACAGGCAAAAAAGCCCAGTGATGTTTTTCCAAAAATAACAGTAATACTGGAAAGGCTTTCAACTCTAATCTCAATATAACTGCCGTAATCCTTAAACTGAACTATCCTGCCAGGCCATTTTTCTTTCTGATAATAGCAATTAAAAGTCATAGCGGACAGCTCCTTAAGTATAAAAGATTTTTTCATTAACTTTTTTTAAGACATCGGCTGTAATAATTGATTTTTTGTTTTTAAAGCACTCAAGTAGAGCAACATAACAGGCCTGGTTGATCTTCCGGGGAATCCCGGAGGTCATACTATGAAGTACAGGATAGCATTTTTCATCGATAATTCCATTCTGCATTCCGGCAGCACTGAACTGATAACTGACATAATCTTTAGTTTCCTCCAGAGAAAACCCTGTACATTCAAGAAATAGAGAAACTCTCTGTTTCATGGGGATTGTCATACTCAGGTTAAGGTTTCTGTTTAAAAGCTGAGGCAGTCCTGCCAGAATTAAAGAAAAATTAGCCCCCTCATCATAAAAACTTCTCAGCTCATCAATCATTTCAATAGAAAGACTGTGAGCTTCATCAATAATAACACAGTTAAATTTGCCCTGAGCATTTTCTTCATGGAAAAAATCAATAATCTGCAGCCTAATATCATCAGCCTGAAAAGCAGGTTTTAATCCCATTTTAACAGCCATTGTTTTGTAGAGTGCTTTTTTCTTTGGCTTTGATAATTCAAGATGAACCACTCTAAATTCAGCCGGATCCAGTTCATTAACAGCATAAAATATAAGGGAGCTTTTCCCGCTGCCAGATGGTCCACTGACAACAGCTATCTGTCTTGAATTAAAAACAGTTGATAAAAAAAGAAGATTATCTTCAAAAAGAGCTGACTTAAATGAATTTTTTTCTCTTTTTAAAAAGGGGATCTTTTTTAAGCTAAAATGTTCTGCAATAGAAGTATTAATACCGATCATAATTTTAAGCCTCCTTTAATTTTTCCAGATAAATATTTTTAATTTGAGCCAGATAATAGAGAAAATTATCATTAAAGTCAGGTGTTTTATCTTTGATATCATCAACAATATCAATCAATAAATCTTTATTAAATTCTTTAAATGTCTGCCACAGCTCATAGAGTTTGCCCTTTTCTGCATAGGAAAGATTTTTAATTCCTAAAGCAGTAGAAATAATATCCACAAATTCCTGCCGTTTTAAAGCCTGAACTTTTTCTTCAGCAATAATATGACCTGTAGTATTAACTTCAGCAGCAGTTTTTTCTTCAGGATCGTCTCCTGCAGCCTGAAGCTGGACTTTTTCTTCCAGCGGGGTATTTAGCTGTTCTTTAAGATAATCCTGATAATTGCTTTTGATATTTTTAAGATATTCTCTGCTGATGGTAGAATCAACGGCTGGATCTTCTTCAATACTGGCCACTGATTTATGTTTTTCTTTTTTTAGGTCAATAACTCGGGCTAAACCATAATATTTATCCTGATAGTAAACATGCACATTATCCAGATGAAAAGGATTGTATCTGATTGCTATCTTTTTGTTAACCAGCCTGCCATCAATGGCATACTGATTCCCATTAAAGGAGATAACACCATACTTGCTGACTGTTCTTTCTGCAAAGTGCATAAACGCCTGATCAAGCTGGACTGGAGAAAAATAGCGAAGGCGGCGGCCTGATTTTAAAGAGCTTTCCCATCTTTTAGCCGGAGTAGTCCCCAGAGATGAATGAACTTTATCATTGTATTCTGTCTTTAACCAGGCTGAAAATAGATCATTAAGCTCAATAATACTGCTGACTCTGTTGTTTTTTATCTCAGTTAGAAAAGAACTCTGTACATACTGCCAGAATTTCTCAACTTTGCCTTTTCCACTTGGCTGGTATGGCTTGCTGTATTTAACAATAATACCCAGCCTGGCACAGATCAACTTAAAATCATTTGATATGTAAATTTTTCCATTATCGACATACAAATTATCCGGAGCTCCAGACTTAATAACTGCTTTTTTTAAACTGTCTTCCAGTCTTGTTAATGTGGCATCAAAGTAAAACTGGGCATGAGTTACCCGGCGGCTGTGATCATCAATAAAGCCAATCAGATAACACATTCTTTTTTTACCATTTTCATCAGGAAGATAAAATGCTGACATAACATCTGACTGCCACATCTCATTAATCTGTTTTTTCTGATGTTTTAAATAAACTCTACTGCTGTTTTTAAGACTTTTAGTGGTATAACCGTAGTGATTTAAAATCCGATTAACTGTTCTCACCTGTAGTGAATCTTTTTCAACTTTTCTGGCCAGTTCTAACATGGTGATAATTTTTCTGGCTGAGCGGGAAGGTAGTTCTTCCTTTAAACTTAATATGTCTTTAATGTATTGATCTGGAACCGAGGGATGTGTTCCTTTGTTTTTGTATCTTTTGGGTTTTAACCCCTCAAACCCATGCTTTTTGTAATTCATGTAGTAGGTATAAATCGTCCTGTAATGAAAAGTTACCATCCTCTGATTTACCAGATCATTAAACTCAGTTTTAGCAAGTTTTTTTGCAGCAGCATCAATCTGACCCTTCGGTGCATTGAGCATGGGAGAAATTACACTGAAGCGGAAAAAGGCTACTGCATCTTCTTTTTTAATACTGTTTTCAAACAATTAAATCACCTCCATTGATTTTTGCTAGTATCATCATACCGGAAGTGATCTTTAATTAAAATAAAGGTTTTGTTGCTGTCTAAAATGAATAAATTACCATTTTATGAACTGGAATATAAAAAGAAAAGACCCGAAAGGATATTAAAAATTGCAAACGTTTTTCCTTTTAATGGGAAGATATTCTTTTTAAAAGGATATAAGGGGAATTATGGCAGATGAAGGTCAAAAAATTCTCTTTTTTTATCTTAAGAATTTAAAGATCCTGTTTAAATTAACCAGTACTCCAAATTCTCCGGCTCCATCAATAAATATTTGACCGGTTCTATAAAGCTCAAAAACTGCCGGGTAGCGATAACTATCTAAAGTATTGATTAATTCAAAAAAACTGATTGGACTATCATACACTTCGGTGTAAAGGGAGTTTAAAACACTGGCATAGTTGTTTTGAATACAGGAACTATTCAGTCTCTGACAGGCTCTGGCTAAAAGATCTTCTGAAGAAAGTCTGCACTCTAAATCATTGATGGCGGTAAAGATATCCTCACCCTCTCTGATATTTTTACTGATATACTCAAGTGTATCAACAGAAACTCTGTTGTATTTAATGATAAAAGATGGAAAAACACTGAGATAAATTTTCACCTCTCTGCCATCAATAATTGCTGTCTGCTGCAGCTTTTGAATTTTAATTCTTGAGTACTCAAGATTGCCGTCAACAGTGTAATATATCCCTCTTTCAAAGCATCCATTCTTCTTGAGATTATCAGTTTCTGGTATTTTTGCTTCTTTACGCAGCTCATCTAAGCTCAGATTTTCTAAAAATAATTCATAATCTTCTTCAAAAGACTTGTAATTTATATCAAATTGTAATATGATGTTTTTAATAGGTTTTGTGATATCTTTATTATATACCAGAAGGTGGTTCTTCTGGTATATTTTTTTATCCTAACAGGAAATATATGTTAAATAATCTTACTGTTGTAGATCATGTCCTAAAATATATGATCTACTGCTGAATTTTATGTCTTGTAACA
>NZ_QAXS01000071.1 GCF_003053565.1 Halanaerobium saccharolyticum
ATGAAGACGAAAAGACTTTTGGCGGTATGTTTTTTGAATACTGTGATGAGCTAAAAGATTTAAGTCATATTGAAGCATTATTTTTAATCATAGACCTTTTCAAAAAGACTCTACATGATTATTCAACATTAACTGAAGAAAAGATAAATGACCTATTAGACTACTTTTTTGAGCTTCTTCCTGGTTATATCAAGAAATCATTAATGATTTCTAACGCCGAAAGTTGAGCTATCGACATTTAAAAGTTTACTGACGTAAAAAAGCCTGCTAATTAAAATAATTAGCAGGCTTTAGCTTCGACAAATATTGACATAAAGCGGGTAGTTCCCGGTGCATGTACATTTTAATTTTAAGGAATAGTAACCTTTTTCTCGATCCGGTTAAAGAGAGAAACAAATAAAATGATCACTACCAGGTAAATTAAAGCAACTATAAAGTAAACATTAAAAAACTGATAGTTGCGGCTGGCAATTAATTTTCCTTCAGTCATTAATTCTCTGGCACCAATTACATAGGCCAGGGAGGAATATTTGATCATATATATAAACTCATTAGTCCAGGCGGGAATTACCCGGCGCAGAGCCTGAGGTAAAATAATATATCTAATTCCCTGCCATTTGCTCATTCCAATTGACTGAGCTGCCTTAAGCTGGCTGCCGCTGATTGACTGGATGGAGCCTCTTAAATATTCAGCCTGGTAGGCTCCACTGTTGATAATAAAGCTGATCACTGCTGCTGTAATTGGAGTTAATCTGATTCCATAAGCCGGCAGACCATAATAGATAATAAAAAGCTGAACTAAAAGTGGTGTCCCTCTGATAATCGAAATGAAAATCCGAACCACAGCTGAAACAAATTTATTACCATAAATCTTACCCAGAGCTAAAAATGTTCCCAAAATTGTACCTGAGAAACAGGAAATAATAGTTACAAAAACTGTGACTCCAAGTCCTCTTAAAAATAAAGGATAAAATTCCAGAAAAATATCTAGCATTAGTTCTCACCCTCACCGTATAGATCAGTCAGCTGAAAGAGAAATTCTTTAGTTCTTTTGTGATCAGGGTTGGTAAAGAGTTTCTCTGGATCACCCTGTTCAACAATATTGCCGCCTTCCATAAAAATTAATTCGTCAGCAACACTGCGGGCAAAACCCATTTCATGGGTCACAACCAACATAGTCATTCCTTCTTCTGCCAGATTGCGCATTACTTTAAGCACTTCTCCAGTCAGTTCAGGATCCAGGGCAGATGTTGGTTCGTCAAATAAAATTAGTTTGGGCTGCATTGCTAAAGCTCTGGCAATGCCAACCCGCTGTTTCTGACCACCTGATAACTGAGAAGGATAAGAATCTGCATAATTTTCAAGTCCAACTCGCTCCAGTTCAAATAAAGCAAGTTCTTCTGCTTCTTTTTTATTCATTTTTTTAACCTTTGTCAATCCAATCATTACATTTCCTTTTGCTGTCAGATGGTTAAAAAGGCCAAAATCCTGAAAGACAAAACCAATCTGCTGTCTGATCTCATTTATATTTTTAGCAGAAGTGATTTCAGTATCTTCAAGATAAATTTTCCCTTTAGTCGGGGGAACAAGACGGATGATATTATTTAAAATAGTACTCTTACCCGTACCGCTGGGCCCGACAATAACCTTAGTTTCACCTTTATCGAGGGCTAAAGAAATTCCCTTGAGCACCTCTTCATTTTCAAAACTGTGGTGTAAATCTTCTATTCTCAATAAATGCTTAGTAGGCATCTGAATGTCCTCCTTCAATACCTATCCCTGGAATCTGATATTTTTTCTCAAAGAGGGATAGTCCTCCGTTAACTATAGTAGTCAGTATAAAATAAATTGCTGCAATGGTCAGATAAATAACCATCGGCTCATTTGAGGTGGCAATAAAATACTCTCCCTGTCTTAAAAGCTCCACCACTCCAATGGTAAAAGCCAGTGAGGTATCTTTAAGCACAATTGCTGATTCGTTGGCAACAGGTGGAATTGCAATTCTAATTGCCTGGGGGGCAATGATATAAAAGAAAGCCTTCATCTTGCTCATTCCCAGTGAGCGGGCCGCCTTCATCTGTGAACCACCTACTGATTGAATTGCTCCCCGATAAATCTGAGACTGATAGGCAGCTGATCTTAGCCCAATTCCAATAACTGCCGCTCTAAAGATTGGAATCCTTAAGCCCAGCATCGGCAGACCATAATTTAAAAGCAGAAGCATTACAAGCAGTGGAATACTGCGAGCCAGACGTTCGTAAACCGCCACTACTCCCTGCAGAATTTTATTTCCATAAACCTGAGCAAAGGCAATTGGTAAGCCAACTACTATTCCAATTAAAAGACTCCAGAATGTAAGCTGAATTGTAACCAGAGTACCTTCTAATAGATATGGTAGTGCATTTTTAATTAATTCTAAGTTATTCATAATCTGTCCTTTCTAAAAGTTTTTAATGAAAGTTATTTAAAATTCTAATTTCACTCGTAAAAGTTCAAGCATCAGCCGGACTAATTAAGAATCAAACTTTTAGGAATAAAATCAGTTTTTACTTCTATTAAGTAATTTATTCACTAAACTGAGAAAATAAAAGGCTTTTCTCCACTGGCTAGGCTTAAGATTATACCAGGCCAGACAGCAGAGAAAAAGCCAGATTAGATTTTATTCAAAGTATTTTTCAATTAATTCATCCATAGTTCCATTTTCAATAACCTTTGCCAGCCCTGCATTTACTTCTTCGAGCAGTGCCTGATTATTTTTGCCAACAGCAATACCGTATTCTTCACCGGTAATTACCTCTGCTACAACATTGACCGGATTATCCTTACTGTAAGTTTCTGCAACCGGCTTATCTAAAACAGCGGCATCAATATTTTTGTTAGCTAAATCTCTAATAACAAAAACATAAGAATCATAATTTCTGAGCTCTCCAGTTAGAATATCACGCTCAATCAGCTTATCTCTAACCCAGGTATCACCTGTAGTTCCTGTCTGCACACCAACATCATTTGAGCCAAATAGAACTGTTAAATCCTCTTCAGATTCTTCGTGAACTAAAACTGACTGGTTGGCGGAATAATAAGGATCAGAAAAGGCAACTACTTCTTTTCTAGCCTCAGTAATTGTCATTCCAGCTGCTACCATATCCAGACTGCCTGAAGCCAGTCCCGGGATTAAAGAGTCAAAACTGATATCTCTAAATTCAACCTCAAAACCCTGCAGCTTTGCGATCTCTTTTACCAGATCAATATCAAAACCTACGATTTCACCCTCTTCTACATACTCAAAAGGGGGGAAGCTTGCGTTTGTTCCTACAACATAGCGCTGAGCCATAACCCCTGAGCTTAAAGTCAACACTGTCAGTATAACTAAAATTGTTACTAAAGTCTTTTTCATTTAATTATTTCCTCCTTTAAATTTTTATTCTACCTTCTCGCTACTTTTTTTATCTGCGAAAAATGATAAAATTTAATCTTAAAATTCATTATACCATAATCCTTTAATCAGCAAAAGTAATATTTTAATTTAATACAAGCTTTAATTTTCTGAAAACTGGCTTAATCAGCCTCATGATTTATTCGTATATCAAATTAACACCTCAATCTCCACAAAAATCCATTCGGGAAATGGGTGCTAAATTAAATAAAACTATTTGAAATCATCTTTTTTGTCCTCCATTTGCTGAATCATTCCTTATCTTTAATTAATTTTCCACTTCATTTATAATACTATATTATTTAAAACTCTTAGTCAATTCTAAAAATCAGCCGAAAATACTTGCTTGCTTTTAAAAATATCGAGCTGTATAATTGAATAAAGATACCGTCAAATGAAATATGATAGTTACCATAAAATGTAAGTAAATAGTAATAGAGCATCACTAATTTTAATTATAATAAAAATCTTCAGAATG
>NZ_QAXS01000072.1 GCF_003053565.1 Halanaerobium saccharolyticum
TGGTTTCTGTGATATCTTTGTCCATAGTATATGCTCCTTATTTTTTGGGATTTGGACAAAGACTATCCTAATCCCAATTATAAGGAGTTTTTCTATTTTAAGCAAGTATTTTCGTTAAAAACAGAACTTGACTTTTCTTAAATATTTTTATGCAATGCTAGTGTAAAAATATAGATGAATCATTTAAATTAGTGGCAGAGATAGATAATTTAGAATCAGAAGTAGATATAATAGAAAGATTGTTAATTTCACGATTATCAAAAAGGGATGACCTGGATTATGGCTTAAAGATTTTATACAGGGATTTTATTACAATGATAGCTAATATTTCTGATAAAATTGAGGATGCTGGTGATGAAATAGAGATAATAATAGCCCTGAGGAAGGTTTAAAAGATGTTCAGATTAATAGCAGGTATATTTCTAGGTTGGGCTCTGGGTTCAAATGATGCTGCCAATATTTTTGGAACAGCAGTAGCTACCAGAATGGTTAAGTTTTGGACTGCTGCAATCCTGACTTCAGTATTTGTAATTCTGGGAGCAGTACTGGAGGGAGCTGGAGGAATGGAGACTTTGGGAAGTTTGTCTTCCCAAACAGTAAATTCCGCCTTTATAACTTCCCTGGCAGCAGCATTAACTGTAACTTTAATGACCTATTTTAAATTACCGGTATCAACCTCACAAGCCATAGTAGGAGCTATCATTGGGGCAGGTATAGTTAGACAGTCTATTGATTTTAGTCCTTTGGGTAAGATAGTATTGGCCTGGGTATTAACACCAATAGGGGCTATGGTAGTAGCCTTCTTATTATATATAATCCTGGGTTGGGGGGTTGAAAGAACAATAAAAGATGTAGTGACTTTAGATAAAGTACTCAAGATGGGATTGATTCTGGCAGGTATATATGGTGCTTATGCTCTGGGAGCAAATAATGTGGCTAATGTAACAGGAGTTTTTGTAAAGTCAGGTATGATAACAGTCTTTCAGGGGGCCTTATTAGGAGGATTAGGTATTGCCAGTGGGGTTTTGACTTATAGTAAAAATGTAATGATGACAGTAGGGAAGGGAATAACTGAATTATTACCTTTTAGTGCACTGGTGGCAGTGCTGGCAGAGGCAACAACTGTTTATATCTATGCCAGAATTGGAATACCAGTATCAACTTCCCAGGCAATTGTGGGAGCAGTAATGGGGATTGGTTTGATTAAAGGAATGAATTATCTAAATAAAAATACGATTAAAAATATATTATTTGGATGGCTAGGAACCCCTACAATTGCAGGGATAATTAGTTTATTGTTAACTTTGATTTTTTAGAATGTTTACAGTTCTTTAATATTGATTTAATATTTTGGAAACAAAATAATGTTATGATTAAATTGTTTTAAAAAAATAATTATGGATAAAGGAAGGATGAAGGTTTAAATGTACAGAATTGGACATCGAGGGGCCTCAGCTTATGAACCTGAAAATACATTAATAGCTTTTGATAAAGCTATTGAATTAGGAGCTGATATGGTTGAGCTTGATATAAGGTTATCAAAAGATGGAGTATTAATGGTAAGTCATGATTCTGATATAAGCAAGTATACAGATGGTCAAGGTTATATTGAAAATATGACCGCAAAGGAGATTCAGGAATATAGAATTGAAAAAAATCAAAAAATCCCAACATTAAAGGAAGTATTTAATCATTTAAATGGCCGCTGTGGATTATATATTGAGATTAAAGGTGAGTACTTAGAGGATAAATTAGTATATTTGATAAAAGAAGTTGGATTTAATGGTCCGTTAATTGTGGGTTGTTTTGATGCTAAAAAAATAGAAAAAGTTAAACAACTTGATCCATTAATTGAAACTTCTTTAATGGTAGGAACTCCTTATGATAATTTTATTGATAAAACTTTACAGATTAAAGCTAATTATGTTCATTTTTGTTGGGAACGCTTTGAAGACCCTCATACATTGATAAAAAAAGAATTTATGGATGAAATTCATGAAAAAGGGTTGGAGGTAATAATCTGGCATGAAGAACGCCCTGAAGTAATCAAAGAAGTTGAAAAATTTGATATTTATGGAATATGTGGGAATAAACCTGAATTATTATAGCTTTTGTTAGATAGTTTTAGAATAATAAATTAGGGGGTGATAAGGCATAAGGAAAATTTTACTTTGGGTTTTTGAAGGGTAGTCTAACGATTTTGACAAAATTAAAATTAGGAGGGAAAAAATGAAAAATTTAAAGGGAATCTTTTTGTTGGTATTGGCAATGTTTTTGGTTTTAACTTGTTCAGTTATAAGTATGGCTCAGGAGGATGTTGAGGTCATAAAAATTACTGCCTGGACAGTAGGTCCGGATAATCCTTCAATATGGCGTGATAAAAACTTAATTGAGGCTGCTAATCGTTTAAATGCAATTTATGAAGAAGCAGGAATAAATAAGAGGATAGAGATAGAGACTGATTTCTGGACACAGCAAAAGACTAAATATTGGCAGAGAATTTTACTGGCTTTTCAGTCCAATGATGCCCCAGATATAATCGTAAATGGTCATGAAAAAATTGGACAATATGCTTCTGCAGGATATCTCTTGTCATTGGATGAATATAAAGAAAAATATAAGAATCTTTTAGGAGATATTTATGAAACATTATGGGATGCAGGTAAATTTAAGGGTCATTATTATGGTGTGCCTCAGGATACTGAAGCCCGTATGATGTATTTTAGAAAAGATATGCTTAGAAAACTTGGTTATTCTGATAGTAAAATAGAAGAACTAAAGAAAAATGTTGCGAATGGTACCTTTACTTTAACAGATATGGCAGAACTGGCTAAAAAGGTTAAAGATGCTGGTCTGGTTGATTGGGGTTTATATCATCGTCCTACTAATGGTGTAGATTGGTTCCAGTGGTATATTTCCTTTGGTGGAGTATTACAGGATCAAGAAACAGGAAAATTAGTTTTCGATAAAGCAATATATAAGAAGTTCTTCCAATACTATCACGATATAGTATATAAATGGGAAATTACACCATCCAGTATGACTGATTATGGTTGGTCTTCAATTCATAAAGGATTCCTGGAAGGAAAGGCCTTCTTATGGCAGGGTGGTAGTTGGAATTACGCTGAATGGTTGTCAGATTATGGATTAACTCCGACAGAGGGTGAAAAAAATATAGACTTTTTCTTGATGCCAGTTGGAGATAAAAATGGCAAACCAAATACACTTTCTCATCCATTGATGTATATGATCAATAAAAATAGTAAACATCCTGAGATTGCTTTCCAATTAGTTGCTTTAGCTTCAGCTCCTGATTTGAATTTACGTCATGCTTTAAAGAGTGGGCATTTAGCTATTAGAAAGGGCGAAGCTGAAATTCAAGTATATCGTGAAGATAAATTTACAGCTAATGCTACAAAATTACTTGATTATACTATGACTATGCCTAATCATTCAATGTGGCCTAAATATCAGGATGTTATTTATCAGACCATTAAAGGTGTTGAAGGTGGACAATTAAGTGCAGATAAAGCTGTTATTTTTGCAGCAACTCAATTACAGAGGCAATTGAAGGATGAAGTTATCATTAAAGACTGATTTAAAAACTAAATCAAGGGGATATATCTTATCCCCTTGATTTATATTAAATGAGGATTCTCGGCTAAAGCCAGAAAGTAACAGTCTAAAAAAGTAATAATTGTAATAAATAACTAAAATATTGAACTTTGAAAACTCCATACTGA
>NZ_QAXS01000073.1 GCF_003053565.1 Halanaerobium saccharolyticum
TAGGTAAAGTATACCATAATTGGATATGAAAATGAATTAATTCAGCTATATTAAATAAAAGAACAATAAAAACCCACACTAAATAGCGAAGAGGCAAAAATATCTTAGACCCATAACTTTGCGTCATCAGCTTTCGCTAATTTTGCTAATATAATCTTTATATAAATTTTAAAAAATCATCATTTTTTCAACACATAATTAATAAAAAAATAATAAATAAATTTATAGCAGCTTCTTTAAGGACTCCATTACTCTATCTTTTTTGAATGGTTTAACAATAAAATCTTTGGCACCCATTTCAATCGCCTGGATAACGATTTTTTGCTGGCCCATCGCACTACAGACAACTATTTGAGCTCCAGGATCAATGTCCTGAATTGCTTTAATGGCTTCCAGACCATCCATTACTGGCATCGTAATATCCATTGTAACTATATCTGGGTTTAGTTCCTGATATAATTCTACTGCTTCTTTGCCGTTTTCTGCTTCACCTGCTATTTCAAATTCATCTTTTAATATATTTTTTAAATTTAATCTCATAAATGCTGCATCATCAACTATTAACACCCTAGGCATTTAAAAATTACCTCCTCTAAATAATATCTGCTATTACATTATATAATAACAGAAATGATTTTTATTTACAATAGTAAAGAATAATTTATCCAAAAATTATAGATTTTTATTAGATTCCTTTTTTTACTATATAATAAATTTAAATGGTAATCAAGTCACGACTGAATGATTTTACCTCGACTCGGCCGTCATCAAGGTAAAAATACATTGAACGACCATAGTCTTTTCCCACATCACTACCTGTAACTTTGATTCCCTCATCTTTTAAAACTTCTCTGACTGCTTCAATATTTCTTTCTCCAATTTTCATCACCGAATCTCCACTTTCAGACTTAAACATTCCTGCCCCACCAACAATTTTAGCAGCAAGCCGCCTTTTATTGGCTCCAGCGCTTTCCATTTCCCTGATTAAAAAAGGAATTCCTGTATCTGCATATTTTACAACTTTTTTGCCGCCCGGATTTTCGGGCAGCATAATATGAACAAGCCCTCCCACTTTAGAAAATTTATCATAGAGAGCAATCCCAATACAGGAACCAAGTCCCAGTGTTGCTAAAACTGTATTTTCATCCCCTATGGCGTGATCCGCCATTTTTACAACCAATTTTTCTGCTACCTGATCCAGACTAGGCAAAACTACCACCTACCAGTCTTTGGAAAAGAAAATCCAGTGAATCTCTTTCTGGGATGAAAAAATAAAAAAGTTCCAGCTTCTCTTCTTCGGTAATAAATTCAGTCTCCAGCAGTAAAATATGGTCTTCTGTCTGACTGTAATCGATCACTGAAGAGCTTAAAACTGCAGCTGCCATATCATAGGCCATTGCCGGCACACTCTGGTCTAGTTCCAAATCAGTAAAATCATTGATCGCTTTTAAATAGGCTCCACTTAGAATATTTCCCAGTTCATTAAGAGCAGAATGCTGCATTTCCTTGCCGGGTAGATCGTCAGTTGAAAAAATCAGCTTTAACATTTTTTCAACATTTTCCATATCAACAACCAGCAGAATTTTTCCGGAAATCTCACCAGAAAAATTAATCATGATACAGGCAATAAATTCTTCTTCATCACCAGTAATTGCTGGTAAATCCTGTATCTCAACCAGTTCTACTTTGGGGACAGTCATATTAATCTCCTGTCCAATCATTCCTGAAAAAGCAGTAGCTGCGTTTCCGGCTCCAATATTTGCTACTTCTTTTAGGATGTCTTTTTTAGTCTGGTCCAATTCCATAAACTTTACCTCCTAACCTAAACTATTCTTTACTACTGCTTTCCGATTCAACATTTTTTAACTCTTCTATTTCACGGTTATTTAAAACATTTTTTAAATCCAAAAGCAGCAGCAGTTCATCATCTCTGCCAGCTCTGCCGACACCTTCTATATAATCACTATCAACTTTTCTGGCTAAATCAGGCAAATTTACAATGTTTTCTTTTGTCAGCGGTTTGATTTCTTTAACATCATCAACCATCATCCCGGCTGTTAAACCGTCAAGTTCAACAATGATTATCTTTTCTTCCTGACTCTTTTTCTGACCACTGATGTTAAGACGCAATTTTAAATCAACTATGGGAACAACTGCTCCCCTTAGATTAATTATTCCACTGATATAACCAGGACTGTCAGGAACAAAGGTCATTTCAGTATTAGAAAGAATTTCTTTAGTTTGATTGATATTCACTCCAAACTTTTTATCGGCCAGATAAAAAATAACATACTGCTTTTTGTCCTGATTTACCTCTTTCAGCTGCATAACAGTCACCTCCGTTTAATTTATAAAAGCTACTATCAGAATAAAACTTTCCCCTGATTAAATTTATCAGCTAAAAAGGGGAAAGTCTTTAATAAGCTATTGGGTAAAAAGGGTTTTTTCTAGATCAAGTAAAATCAGAAGATGATCCTCATCCCGAGCACAGACACCGCGCAGATAATCCTGTCTTAATCCACTTTCCACATCCGGTGCAGGGGTAATACTGTCTTCTTCCAACCAGACAATTCCCTCAATGTGATCAACCTGAATTCCTAAGAGCATATCGCTAACTTCAACTGTAATCGTCCGCTGCTCATCAGCTTCAAAATCACCACTGTCTTCCTCAATTTCAAAACGACTGTGCAGATCAACGACTGGAACGATAATCCCCCTCAAATTAATTACACCTACAACATGCTCATCTGTATTTGGAACATTTGTAATTTGAGCAGACTTAATAATCTCTCTTGTATATTCTATTTCTATACCATATTCTTCTTCCCCAATGTTAAAAACTACATATTGAGCCTGACCGCTTTTTTTGTTATTTTTATTTTTAGCATTCTCTAAATCCAGACGTTCTTGAGCTGTCTCCATAATCACACCCCATTTATGAAATTTTAAATTCTCCAACTAATTCTTTTAATTCAACTGTCATTTCAGTCAGACTATCAACTGCCTCGTTAAGGTTTTCCATTGACTCTGATTGTTTCTGAACAGATTCGGAAATCTGATCACTGTTAACAGCCTGTTCTTCTGTAACCTTAGAAATATCCTGACTTCCTTTAGAAAGCTCATTAACAGAAGCAGCAGTTTCTTTAACCTGATCAACGACATCTTTAATTTTATCAGTTATATTACTCAACTTTCGGCGTTAGAAATCATTAATGATTTCTTGATATAACCAGGAAGAAGCTCAAAAAAGTAGTCTAATAGGTCATTTATCTTTTCTTCAGTTAATGTTGAATAATCATGTAGAGTCTTTTTGAAAAGGTCTATGATTAAAAATAATGCTTCAATATGACTTAAATCTTTTAGCTCATCACAGTATTCAAAAAACATACCGCCAAAAGTCTTTTCGTCTTCAT
>NZ_QAXS01000074.1 GCF_003053565.1 Halanaerobium saccharolyticum
TATTTGTTGTATACTAAAATTACCGGGAATTGCAAAGTAGTATTCCCGAAAGTTGCAAACTAAAATTCCCTATTATTGCAGAATAAAAAAGTCATTGCAGTCACCCCCAAAATACCGTACCCTTATATTAAGTCAACCACAACTTATATAAGGGAGGAAAATGGAGATGACATTAGCAATGACTGATATTAATGATATCAAAGAACTGTACTTTAAGAAAGGTTTAAATGTGGCTGAAATAATGAGAGAAACGGGTCATGATCGTAAAACAATTAATAAATACCTCGATATGACTGATTTTAATCTAGTTTTAGAAACACCTGAAAGATCCAAGCGTGGCTCCAAGTTGGACCCATTTAAGAAAACTATTGATGAGTGGCTTGAAGCTGATAAAAAAGTCTGGAGAAAACAGCGTCATACTGCAAAAAGGGTACATACCCGATTAACTGAACTCTATGGTAGTAAATATGACTGTTCATATCGCCTGTTAGCTGAGTATGTGCGAATCAAAAAGAAAGAGATATTTTCTGATGAACCTAAATTCTTTTTACCGTTAAAACATCTGCCTGGAGAAGCTCAGGTTGACTTTGGAAGAACAGATTTTAGAGAAAATGGGACTTTTTATGAAGGACACCACTTAAATCTCAGCTTCCCACAGAGTAATACTGGTTATTCGCAGCTATTTAAAGGTGAAAACCTGCAGTGTTTAGAACAGGGCATGATAAATATATTTAATCATGTTGGAGGTGTTCCCTCCAGAATAGTTTTTGACAATGCTTCCAGTATGGTTTCAGATATTGGGAAAAACAAGTATCGAAAGCTGACTGAACACTTCATGATGTTTAAAAACCACTTTAGATTTGAAGCAGTATTTTGTAATCCAGCAAGTGGGCATGAAAAAGGCAATATAGAGGGTAAAGTAGGTTATCACAGACGCAACTATTTTGTGCCACCACCAGAATTTGATAATTTAGATGAATTCAATAAATCATTACTAACTGAACTTGATGATGATCAGTATCGCGAACATTACAGAAAAAATGCTACTCAGCATGAATTATTTCAGGCTGATTTAAAAGCATTATTACCACTGCCTGAGGTTGAATTTGAACCAGCACTGGTTGTTTCCAAGAAAACTGATGCCAATGCCTGTATTACTATTCATAAAGGCAAACATAGATATTCAACCAGGCCAAGTCTTGCTAAAAGCAATGTTTTTGTTAAACTTACAGCTGATAAAGTGATAATCTTAGATCAGGATCTTAATCAGGTTGTCACTCACGACAGGCTTTATGGTGACTTAAAACAGGAATCAATCAACTGGATTCTTTATTTAGGTCAAATATCCAAAAGGCCAACAGCTTTGAAATATACTGGGATTTATGATCTGTTTCCCCAGGCAGCTAAAGACTATTTTGAAACTTTAGATTACGAGAACTTAAAAGCAACTCTAAAAACTCTCAATAACCTGACAGAAGAAACAAATTTTGAAGCTGCAGTAGATGCACTCTTAGATGCTATCTCTCATGGAGCAAGTGATACTGACAGTATCCAGGTCCTATTTAAGAGAAAGAACTCTAAGATTATGGAGCTTGATGGTCATTTAGCAGCTAAAAATGCACCTGAATTACCTGAACTAAAACCTGATATTAGTTTTTATGATACTTTCTATACTGTAGCAGATGGAGTTGAAGCCAATGATTAAAGAGCAGATTGCAGCCTGCTGCAAAACTCTCAAATTAAGTCAGAACATAGCTGATAATTTTGAAGGTATTGAAGCTGAAAATCGACATGAATTTCTACTTAAAATTCTGCAAAACGAAGTTGAATACCGTAAAGCCAAAAAGATAGAAAGACTGATTAAACAAGCTAAATTTTATACTATTAAGACCTTTGAAGGCTATTCGTTTGATGAAATCAGAATACCTTCTGGACTATCAATTGAGGATCTAAAAACAGGAACTTTTATTGAGAAAAACGAGAATTTAATTTTATATGGGGCTGCCGGCACGGGTAAGACCCATCTTGCAACGGCGATAGGCTTGGAGGCCTGCCGCCAGAGAAAATCAGTTTTGTTCTTTAGAACAGCAACACTGGTTAATCAATTAAGCAAGGCAAAAGAAGAAGGAAAACTGGACAAATTATTTAAAAAGATAGAAAAAGCAGACTTAATAATTTGTGATGAATGGGGCTATATTCCTCTCGACAGAGAGGGATCCCAGCTCCTGTTCCAGATAATTTCAGACTGTTATGAGAAAAAGAGCCTGATAATTACCACTAATCTTGAATTTAGTAAATGGGCTAATATTTTCTATGATGAGCAGATGACAGCTGCTTTAATTGATAGATTGGTGCACCACAGTCACCTACTTGTATTTCCTGGTGACAGTCATAGAATCAAAAATTCACTAATGAAAGGAGCCCAAAATTCACTTTAATTTTTCCCTATTGGGTGGCTGCGAAAAAAACTTTGCAAAAACCGGGAATTTTAACTTGCAAAAAACAA
>NZ_QAXS01000075.1 GCF_003053565.1 Halanaerobium saccharolyticum
TGGTTTCTGTGATATCTTTGTCCATAGTATATGCTCCTTATTTTTTGGGATTTGGACAAAGACTATCCTAATCCCAATTATAAGGAGTTTTTCTAATTTAAGCAAGTATTTTCGCTAAAAATCGAACTTGACTTTTCTTAAATATTTTTATGCAATGCTAGTGATTATAAATATAAATAATGATACAAATATTAATGCAGTTTTAAAATATATAAATGAAGAAATTAATTCATTTGAATCGGAATACGCTGATTTGATTGATTTGTATACGAACTAGAAAGGAGTTTATTTTATGAATAAACTTTCTTGTAGAGAGCAATTAAATAAAAGAAATATTGATTCTGAAAACAAGGCACAGAGAATTAAGCTGCTTAGAGAGAATCTCTTTGTTCTCAAAGATGACTGCAAAATAGATTATAAAAACGGCAAAGAAACTTTAGAGGAATTGAGGGGGAGAACCGGTGGGAAATAATTCTCCGTCTTTTTTTCGATAAGAGAAAATAACTTAGATAATATTACAATACCGGAATCAATATATTTAGATACCAGTTTTATTTATGAAATATACCACCCAAATAGCAGGTATAACAATGATTGTATAAACTTCATAGAAAAAGCAATAACAGAAAATAACACTTTATTTTCTGTTTCTCAACATGTAATGGCTGAATTAGAACATATCTTACACAATAATTTATATGAAGTTGTAAAGGGAAATAATAATATCAAAAATAAAGAGGATATTAATTATAGAAAAATCGTTGATCAAGAATATAAAAGAATAAGTAATGCATTATATAAAAGTGGGATTTGTTTTATTGAACCTCTTCAAGACCAGGAATATAGTGACTTAAGACATGCAGTTGGTACATTGTATGGGCTGGGCTCCTATGATTCAATTCATGTTACATCTATGTTAGTGAGTGGCGAAAACTCTATTGCTGCTGTTGATGGGCATTTTATAAACGTACCTCATATTAATTCTTATGGACCTTCATGGGGATATCAGAATGATCAAAATTCTACTTTCAAAGAGTATTCAGATGAAATAATTGATGATATATTTGATGAATATGATAGTTTAAATTCATAAAATTATTATCTGAGATATAAAATCCGATGTCACAAAATAAAATCTTAACTCAGGTACGTTGACAATTGAATATGTATGAAAATCTTTGGAACCGAGGTTTTCATATGAGTAAGATGAATTGAGTAGAGGTTTAAAAAACTATGATATAAGTTCATGATCAGGTTATTTTTTTGCAATACACTTTGATCTCAACAAAGTGCTCCCTGTGTTGAATTGATTTTTGAGTAATAATAACAAATTTTAGTTTACAACTTTTGGGAATACTACTTTGCAATTCCCGGTAATTTTAGTATGCAACAAATATACAATATATATAGAACCAGAAAATTCATTGGAAAAAATTTGAAATAAATATTGAAATTTTATAATATTTAATATATAATTTAGTTAGTCATTCATTTTAAAGAGTTAAGGAGATGATATTTATGGCTACTAGTTCTTTAGAAAAAGATAATTTTATAGTTACAGATCCAGAAATGATAGAAAAAATAAATAAAGAGCTTTCTCGCGAAAAAAGTGGAGCTGAATTAAATAAAAAAAGAGATGACTTTGAACAAACAATGAACGAACTACAAAGAGGTAAAGAGTTATTAAAACAACTATAATTATTACTGTATGTTAAAGGGCCTGTGAGAATTTTTGTATTAAAATTGGTTTATACAGTGAATAATATTTGATTTATTGTTTATTGATAAAAAGCCTTCGATATATTATAATCAGAAAGACTTATATGAAATCTAGGGTGGTGATTAATTGTGCGTACTTTTAAAGAAAGAATTAAAGCTATTGAAGAACATTTTGATAGCTTAACTATAGAAGAATTTGAAAAGAATATTTATAATGCCGGAGCTTATAAAATTAAAGCTGCTGAGGAATCAGGCTTTAGGCTTTCTTCATCTGAGGAAATAACTCTGGAAACAGATTTAGATTCTTTTGAAATTGAAGCTAAAAATTAATAAATTATTAGATGAAAATAAGAATGGATAACATTAATCATGATCTCTGGGTAATTTATGTTATGAGACAAGAAATATTTCAGTAACCAGGACATGTTTTTCACCAGTAAATATTTAAAAGAACAGGGTATTCTCATACCCTGAAATTAATTA
>NZ_QAXS01000076.1 GCF_003053565.1 Halanaerobium saccharolyticum
ATTCTTCTGTGTAAGTTCTTCTTTTTCCCATTTCGGGCACCTCCTGATTATATTATATATCTTAACTCGGTGTCCTACAAATTGGGGGAGGGTCATATTATATTAGGAAACCGGAAGATGCTGTAGAGATATTTATTGATGTATTGAAAATTGATGGAGAGGAAGAAGCAGTTGGAATGATAGCTTTAGATAGAGATGACAGATTAATTGGTGTAGTAGAACTAATGAGGGGAGGTGATGCTTTACAAAATATTGGTACTGATGATTTATTTTATAAGGCTTTAAGATTAGAGGCTTATTATATTATATTAGGTTATAATAAAGCTGATGGATTGAAAGTAAGCAGTGATGATTATGAATTCAATGAATTTCTGGTAGAGGAAGCTAAGAAATTTAGAATTAAAATCAAAGATAATTTGATAATCTCAGGTAGAGATTATATCAGTATTAACTGATCTTATATTTAAGAAGTTGTCATTAAGTTGATAGCTTCTTTTTTTGCTAGTTAATAGAGTTGCTAGTTTTAACTTAAAATTATTCAGAAACCTGCCTATATACCCTTCTTACCCTCCTTTATACCCGGCCAGATATGCTACCGATCATAAATATGATACCTATCTTACTTCAACAACAGTAATAGCAGCTAATAAAGGAGGAATAACGCATGAATAATTATTTAGATTATTTACCTGAAATCCTGGATGAATATGAAGAAGAGTCACTTTTAGAACAGCCCAATAAAAGATGTATTACCGGTTTGAGGAATTACACTTTGATGAAATTGATTTTAACAGCCGGTTTAAGGCCGAAAGAAGTTTTAAATCTTAAGTGGGAAAATATTGATCTGATTGATTACAGTATAATGATAAGAGCAGATAATTTAACTCAAAATAGAAAGGTGTATATAACATTAGGTGCTGTTGATGCTTTAAGAGAATGGAAGTATAGGCAGCATAAAGAAATAGGAAACTGCAGCTTTGTTTTTACTACTTTAGAGGGGAATGTAATTAAGGCCAGGTATATGAGAAGTATGATTTCTAGATATGCTGATAAAGCTTTTATTTGTAAAGACGTTTCTCCCTATACTTTAAGGCACACCTATGGAGCTAAGTTGTATACTAACAATGAGGATTTAAGAAAAGTTAGAAGGAATTTAGGTCTATCTGATTCTAATCATCTTAAAATTTATTCTATACTTGCGGATCAGGATGTTGGATTTCTATATTAAATTTAAATTTTCCTGTATTTTCTTGCCATTAGAGTAATATAACGATATAATATGTTTAATAGTTATTAAACATTTGAACCTTTAAAAGTAAATAGTAGCAATAAATGTATTAAATTATTAATAATTATTCCTATCGCTGTCCTCTGAAAGGGTCAAAAACCCCCTAGGGTAGCGCAAATAGAGAATAACAGAGTATATGTGAGTATTCGATAGAATATGAGAGATAATTAAACTCTCATATATTTCCAATTTTGTCGAATCGGCTTGAAAAATTTGTCGAAAACAGAGGTTAGCGCAAATTGCAATTTCAGCCCTGTCATAACAAGCTTTGCAAGGGGTACTGTCAGAATAAACAGTCCATTACAACAAGGATTGCGACTCTACGAAATAACTTAACACCTCCTTCGAAAAATTAGTCAGAATAAACAGTCCATTACAACAAGGATTGCGACGCAATTTTTTGATACAAGTCAAGGCTATCCAGTACAAACGTCAGAATAAACAGTCCATTACAACAAGGATTGCGACTCAGCTTCAAATGCTTCCTCATAGTTTGCTCTAAGTCAGAATAAACAGTCCATTACAACAAGGATTGCGACAAATATTCAGGGTTATCAATATTCTCTTTAGTAACATGTCAGAATAAACAGTCCACTACAACAAGGATTGCGACATTTTATTAAGAACTTTGAACCCTTTCTTTTCATGGGATGTCAGAATAAACAGTCCACTACAACAAGGATTGCGACTTAGCAAGAGAAGAAAGTTCAAGATTTTCCTTATAGGTCAGAATAAACAGTCTGACCCTCCCCCAATTTGTAGGACACCGAGTTAAGATATATAATATAATCAGGAGGTGCCCGAAATGGGAAAAAGAAGAACTTACACAGAAGAAT
>NZ_QAXS01000077.1 GCF_003053565.1 Halanaerobium saccharolyticum
TAAGATTTTCGGCTAAATAAGCCCTTGATTGATAAGGCTTAATAGCACCTTTCAAAATTTTTCACCCCAACCTGAAACCAATATTTCCCTTTATCATTAAGCATCTTAAACGGAATAAAAACTGCGATTAATATACTTTTATTCAGATATATTAACTCCAGACAACTTCAGTGTCTTTAAACCGCTATTTTGAGACTTGACTTTTTCATTTTTGTCATTTTTCCGGCCATCCATAATTAAATATAGGGACATATTTTTACCCTAAATACTAAATCAGGATGGTGTTATTTATGTTTAAAACAGAACGTTCCCACAAAGAGTTTCAAAATCATTTATTCTTCCTGCTTAATGCCTATTACGCCAATGATCACTTCTTTAGAACTGTCTTTTTGAATGCTTCCATTATCTTTAAGACTTTTTTGACCGACCTTGTTCCAGTTCGAGATATTCTGCTTCCTACCTATCATCCCCGTGGTGAAAAACCATGGGATCCTGTCTGCCTTTTCCGCTCCTACTGGCTGATGTGCCAGTATGGTGATGGTGGCTCCATTACCCGCTGGGTTAAAAGGCTAAAAAGCGAACCATTCTGGGCTATCATCTCCGGTTTTTATCCCGGTGATGTGCCTGGAGTCGGTACTTTTTATGATTTTGAAGACAGACTCTGTGATTTTGATTCAGGTAAACGTGTTGAACGCTGTACTAAAATGCATAAGCCTCTTTCAAAGCCCAAAAAGAAACTGAAAAAGAACCAGAAACAACCGCCAAAACACCAGGGTGTGGTCCAGAGGCTGGTTGACCGTATCCTTAGAGACGAAGATAAACCTCAGCCCGAAAGAGCTGATAAATATCTTCAGCAGATATTCAAAGAATGTTTTGTCCTACCCTCTGCTGAAAGAGGCCTCCTTGGAGATACTGCTAACCTGGCTGTTTCCGGTGACGGCATGGTTTTAGCAACCGGTGCTTCACCAATGGGCACCAGAGACTGTGACTGCCGTCAAAATGGGATCTTTAACTGCAGCTGTCCTCGCCGCTTCAGTGATCCCACTGCTAACTGGGGCTGGGACAGCTATCGTGGTAGATATGTCTATGGCTACAGCAACTACACCTTTACAGCTGCTGACAGCCCCTATGACCTGCCTGTTTATTCTGTACTCAATCAGGCTGCAAGACATGACAGCGTATCTCATACTACTGCTCTCTTTGGAATGATAAATCTTTATCCTGAATTTAATTTTGGTAAAGATATTTTAGATAGCGCCCATGATAATTATGCAACCTATGATCTGCTTGATCACTGGGATATTGAGGCTTTTATTGACCTCAATCAAACCAACAAAGGTAATTTTAAATATGATCCACCTGTAGCTGTTAATGAAGATGGTGTTCCCATCTGCAAGGGTGGTTTTTTGATGGCTAACTGGGGTCTTGATAAAAAACTTCACCGCCATAAATGGCGATGCCCCCATGTTACTCGTAAAAGCTTTAATTGTCCCATCTTTAACTGTACAGACTCTGACTATGGACGTACTGTTCATACCAAACCCGAGTGGGATAATCGCATATTTACCACAACCCCACGCGGTTCACATAAATGGAAAAATACGATGAAGAAAAGAACTTCTTCTGAAAGACGCAACAGCCGGGTAAAAACAGATTATGAACTGGAAAATGATAATGTCCGCTCCAAATCTCGCTGGCTGATCAGGATAATTATGCGGGATGCGGCCATGCATGCTAATGCCTGGCTTAAAGAATCAGCTATAGCTCCAAAAAACTGGATTACTACCTGGTTTAATTACAGAGCAGCATAAATAAATCCATTATACTGAATTATTTTAAAGCTATTTAAAAAATAGCTTACAGGTCCCGGGGAGAAGTGCGCCCATTTTTAGCTTAATTTCTTATAGAAATAGTTAGTTTCAGTATGGAGTTTTCAAAGTTCAATATTTTAGTTATTTATTACAATTATTACTTTTTTAGACTGTTACTTTCTGGCTTTAGCCGAGAATCCTCA
>NZ_QAXS01000078.1 GCF_003053565.1 Halanaerobium saccharolyticum
GGTTATGTCAAAAAATCTATGAAAAAGTGATGTTGAAGACAGAATTTAGTTTTTAGAGTAAATTTTAATGGTTGGGATGACCGCATTGCCCTTGACAAACACCATCTAAATGCTAGCTGGAGGTTGCCGAGGGTGAAGGAGATGGATATAAAGGCAGGTTAAACTAGCCAACCCTCGAACCACTGATTTTAGCATTTATCTGGTTCGGTTTGTAAAGGGTTCGCTTCGCCAATGCTTTTAAATAGCTTTTAGCTGCCTCAGGCTCTGCTAGATAGATATAAAGGTTAAGCAGAATGCTGCTGTTGATGAAGTATGTATTCCTGAGATAGCTCAATTAGTTTGCCCCATCTGGCAGGCATATTAGGCAGATTAATGAGCTGAGGCACAGTCACAGGTATCTTTTTCTCTAAAGCTGAGTGAGGCCTTAGAAAGTTAAAATAAGCAGCAAATAAATTGACATATGCAACTGAGCCTTGAGAGGATTTAAAACCACATGTTGACCTGTAGCTCTTTTTAAAAGTTCTATTGAGTCTTTCAATAATCTGCTTTAAAGGGCGATATTCTGTTGAAACAGGGTCATCATTAGTCAGGCCAATGACTTGTGTGACATCAAAATCAATACCCTGTTGATAGTAATAATGTCTTGCTAAAAGATAGATGGGATTACCATCAACTACAAAATTAAGATTATCGGGTATAGGATCCATCTTAGTAAGAACATCATTAATAGCTTTAATGGCAGAGGGAGTATCTCTTTTTGGTGAAACATGATAAGAGAGGATAATTTTTTTAACAGCATCAAAGAAAAAGAAAATATACTGCCATTTGCCATAAACTTTAATATATGTTTCGTCACCGCAAAAAGAATCAGAAAGATCATAAGGATAATTATCCAGATAGGGTTTAACAAGATACCCAACTGAATCAGCATAGTTAAGTACAGTCTGATGAGAGATATCAACATTGTGAATATCCTTCATGATAGCAGCTACATTACGAGAAGAAAGACCGTAATTGACATAGTAAGTAAGAATTAATCCTAGAGTATGTGGAGACGAATGAATGCCTGAAATATCAACCTTAGGCAGGTAGGTGGACTCCTTACTCAGTGGCTGAAAGTCAAAATCAAATTCTCGATAAATGTATCTAACTTTAAATTTGTGAGGATGTTTCTTAAAATGTTTTTTCTCTTCTTTACTCATAGTTCTTAAGTTTTTAAGATAGAAAGAGCAGTCATCATTTCTACACTTGTAGATATAGAAATCCTTACGCTCTTTAATCCTGTCAAGGGTACGTGAACAGTGAGGGCACTTAAAGATTACTGTTTTAGAAAAACGATTTTTATCATTAAAATTAGTGTTACAGACTTTGCAGAGGTACTGTCCGCGGCCTCCAGTATTATCATAGAGATAAACATGTGGAGCACCGCATCTGGGGCAGGTCACAGACTCAGGAACCTTGTTTTTAGAGTTTTTATGGCGTCTAATAGGCTTAAGTGGTTTACCATTTTCTTTTTGATAATCAGCTATTAATTTCTGATAATCAAATTTTTCTAAGACTTCAATAACAGGTAGATCATCAACCTTAAGATGGTGGTACTCTTTACTGATAGGAATATCATCTTTGGGCATAAAGTCTTTACTTAAAAGCAAAGTCATCAGATAACAAATTATATAATACTGAATTTGAATATAGACAAGTAAAGTAGTAATAATTGTTTTCAAAGTTTGTCACCTTTCCCTTCTTTTTTGGTTTAAAATGGTGCTATTCAACCTAAATATACCTCAAAAAGAGGGGGGTGACAAGTATTTAAGCTCAAATCCCTGCTACAATAGGGTTTTGACTATATAAATTAAATGATTTTTTGACAATACGT
>NZ_QAXS01000079.1 GCF_003053565.1 Halanaerobium saccharolyticum
GATTGCACTGCGAAAAGTCTAAAATAATTCAAAAAATAAAAATCTTAAAAATTAAATACTGGTATTAGGACATCTGTCCGGTGATATCTAAAGAAATATTATCCCAGAACCATATATCTAATCCTGGAGTGAGCCTTTTAAGTGCATATTCCCGGTTTTGATTTCATTTTTAATGCTCTGACTAGCTGTTTTAAGTTGTAGCCGATCATTTTGTACACACTACTGCATTTAGCTTTGAGCAGTCCTGTGACTTTGAATTTATCAAGTCCCTGTGCTCTTTTAAGGGCAGAGAATGTTCCTTCAACTGCAGCTCTTGAATTTTTGATTTCTTGATATTCTTCACCGGCCAGTTTGGCTCTCAGTTTATCTCTATCATGTCGTTTTTGAGTAAACCTGACAGTCATTGATTTTTTCTGTTCACTAACAGGACACTTTGATCTAAATTCACAGTCTTTGCAGGTCTCTTTATCAAACCAGGCAGCATAGGTATCACTGCTTTCAAGATACTTATCTCGTTCAGGTTTTTGTCCCATTGGACAGGAGATTATCCCCTGCTTATCAGACAGTGTAAAATTAGCAGTAGAATATTTAGGATTTCTACCGGTTAATTCAGTTGGAATAATTTCAGTCTCAGTCTTTAAAGATGATTTGACAGAATCAGAACCATAATATGCACCATCAACTACAAGTTTATCAACTGGAGCTTTAATATTAATTTCCTCCAGTCTATCATTTAAAAAATCAACATCACTGTTAATATTAGGTTCCACAGAAACATCTGTAATCATCTGAACAGGATTATCTGGAGATGCTGTCTCACTGATATTACATGAATATCCCTGATGAGACTTTAAACCCTTTTTGCGAAATGTTGCATCTTCATCATTTGGATTTTGTAGACTGGAAGATTCTATTTCAGCATCATCTTTTGCTTTAAGCTGGGAGCTGGTTTCTACTGACTGTTCTTCTACAACCCTACAAAGGTGATGATAAACTCTGGTATCATTGATACTGTCATCATTTTTAAATATCTGTTTGACAGAATTTAGTTTACCCAGAAGATTATTTAGAATATCTTCTTTTTCATGGTTATTTAGGTATTCAGAAAAACTATCATCAAGAATCTGAAGAATGTTTTTGTGGATTTTGTTCTTTTGAGATTTAGATAATTCTCTGACAAAATTCTCAAAAACCTTACGCATTAACTGAATTCTGGAAAGATGCTTTATGTTAGCTTTTACCATCGTAGAATCCATACGCTGAATATCTGTATCAAGTTCAGCAACCTCTAAAAATTCAGCAAGCAGTTCGTTAAAAATTTCGTCCAGAGGATTTTCACCTGTTTCAGCCATGTAATCAACCAGATTTTCACGAAAATCATAGATAGTCCTCATACCTAAAGTTAACTGTCCGGCTCTTTTTAAGCCAACAGCTTTCATAAAACGGATATCACAGTGAAAAGAAGCTAAAAGTTCTTTATCGCTGAGATCAAGGAGATGTTTTAGAACTTCAAGTGAGGTAATTACTTTAACAGGGAAACATGGTCTGCCTTCGTCTTCAGAATACATGTCAGCAAATTTATATTCATCAATATTATCGAAAATATGGGTTTTGAATTTACCAGGCCAGCCCTGATCCAGTTCTTCAACAATAGATTTAGGTAAATTAACGTCAAAATCACCAAAAGCAACACTTTCATCTTCTTCATAGGGTTTAAACATGATTATCACTCCATAGCTTAATGATGCTTTAATTATATCATATTTAAGCATAGATGCCCAGGTTTAAAGGCTTTGTTTTAGCAATATTTTTGTAAATTTAGTTCGTTTTGAATTATTTTAGACTTTTCGCAGTGCAATCATA
>NZ_QAXS01000080.1 GCF_003053565.1 Halanaerobium saccharolyticum
TAGAGCTTTTTGCTTTGTACAATTTTTTCTTAAAAAAGAATAAAAAATTTGCAGTAAATATCTCCAATAATAATTAAAACTCTTCATTTCAGACACATAAATATTTTTTGCAGTTCTTTTCCATTAATTTACTTCAAAAAGGGTATACTAACCCCTATAAAGCAGCTTAATCTTTTAAAATTAATTTATTCTGATATTTTTTTGTTATGCAGGCTGCAGCAGGCTTCTCAGCTTATCTTCCTGTTTTTCTTTTATTCGTCCAACTGCCATTGACAGCATAACCATTAAAGAAAGAGAACATTTAAGTTCCATCTTATCTATGCCTCTTACTGTATGATTCTCAAATCCATAAGAAACATCAAGACGACTATTTACTCTTTCTACTGAAGTTCTGGCTTTATATATTCTGTCCCATTTATAGCTCTGACGGGCTACAGGAGTAAATACACGAGGGTCTTCCTCCAGTGAAATTCTTGTACCATTTGCCACCGGACATTTATCTTTTCCCCTGCATTCTAAGCCATAATGTTTGGCAGGACATCTCTCCTTTAAGGTGTTTCTGTCTTTTTCAAATCCTCCAAATGCCATTTCTCTTCTTTTTCCTGTTACAGGATCATGGCAGTACACATTACCACAATAGTCATATACTACATTTTCTTCGCCTTCAACCAGTTTGGTTTCCTCTCCATCTTTCCACATGTTACGAATATCAATAACCGGTTTGATTTTATATTCTTCCCATAATTTTGCTATTAATTTTCCATCATCATAACCCCTGTCTCCGAGAAAATAATTGCAGTCTTCCATTATCTCCGGATGAGTTTCATCAAGCTCATCTATTAGTTCATGAGCTGCCGGCTGCTCTGCATTTGAGGCCGGGGTTACTTTAAATGCTACCGGCAGTTCATATGCTGCATCCACTATCAGGTGGAGTTTGTAACCAAACCAGCTTTTTACCTTTTTGTATTTATTACCTTCTTCATCCTCATAGCAATACGTTTTACTGCCATAATCAGCATCTAAATCTCGTCTTCTATCATCTTTTATTTCTTCCTTTTTATCGTAATCATGGGAATTAGCAAAGCTGTCTATTGCTTTACCATCTACAGCCAGTGTTTCTCCAAAATCCGGAAGTAATTCTTTTAATTCTTCTATCAATTTATTAAAAATTTCTTCTATATATTCTTGATGTTCATCCTCCAGTAATTTATTAAAAAACCGACTATAAACCCAGGCTGGTGGAACCTTACAATTCTTAAATCCACACATACTTCTTAACTGACCATTACGCGAGAGCTCACGCCTTAAACTTGCTGTTGTTTTATGTTCAAAGACTATCCCTGCCAGTATTGAATTCCACATGGCTCTTATGGGATAATCATCTCTGCCTTTTCCCCTTTCATTTTCCAGGTGGCGCATAAATTCTTCATCAGGTAAATACTTAAGAACAAGTCGTAATCTCTCTAAATCTCCTAAAGGTTGAATTTCCTGGTAGTCAAACAACTTTTTTTGTGGTATAATAGCCACAGGTGAAACCTCCTTTATTAAGTGTTTTTTGGTTGTTCTTCTTAACTACCATTATATCACTTATACCAAGGGGTTTCACCCTTTTTTATGCATTTTTTAAGATTTGGGGTCAATTTATTTATTTTAATGCTTTTTCCCTGAATAAGACCCTTATATACCATGTTTTTGGGGTAAAGAAAAATCATCATCCTCTGTACTTACTGTTATTAAAAGCCTCATTTGCTTCGCAATTTACTC
>NZ_QAXS01000081.1 GCF_003053565.1 Halanaerobium saccharolyticum
GATACCGTCAAATGAAATATGATAGTTACCATAAAATGTAAGTAAATAGTAATAGAGCATCACTAATTTTAATTATAATAAAAATCTTCAGAATGTCAAAAGTTTGAAGATGTAAATTATGCTAAAAAATGGAATTAGATAAATATAGAAATCTAAAAGACTTAAACATGATTTTCTGAAAAGTTACTCAGTAAAGATATTTAGTTACTTATCAGTTTTGTTGATCCACCTGATAAGTTGAGCCCAGGAGTTAATGGGCTGGCCTCTTGAATCTTCAACAACAAGAGGAGCCTTGTTATCAAAAGAGCTATGAGGTTTTATATAGTTAAAATATAGCTGATACAAAGTTATGTGAGCAAGAGCACCATCAAAGGAACTAAAGCTTTTATGACGCTTGTAATGAGCTTTATAGGTGCCAAAGAAACGCTCAATAATATTTTTATAGGGTCTGTAAACCTCATCTGAATTATCGTCATCAGTGAAAAGTCCTTTAACCTGTCTGTGATCTACATCGGTCTTCAAAAAGGCCTTTGCAGCATGGACAGCAGTTCTATAGATTGGTGCCATATCAGAAACAAGGACAAAATCCTGACCCTGATATTGGTCAATAATTCTTTTGAGGATTGTTATTGCACCTTTGGCATCTCGATGTTTTGAGAGATGCTGAGCGATGATACAGCCGTTTTTACCATCAATGGCAGTAAAGAGATAATGCCAGTTGCCTTTGATTTTAATATATGTTTCATCAACAGCAACAATACCAGATAAAGGTAGATCAAGGTCCTTAATTTTAGGACCAAGTCTGTGGGCTAAAGAGACAGTCCAGTTTTGGATAGTCTGAGCTGATGGAGAAACATCATAGGCCAGTTTAAGAGCTCTTTTAGACTGCCTTAAAGAAAGACCAAGACCGACATAAAAGTCCATAGCTTTAGAGATTATGAATTGCCCATACTGGGAATGATCAAGGTTAACAGGTTCTTTATCGGGTCTTGAAACCTCAAGGTTTTCAACATCAAAATCATAAGCTCTATAGCGATATCTTTTGTGTTCATTTTTCCATTTAGAGCAGTCATCATTACGGCATTTATACTTGGTAAAATGCTTACGCTCTTTCTCTTTAGATAGAGCATAGCCGCAAAAGGGACAGCGATAGGTAGGGTGATTTTTAGGTTGCCCAGGTTTTTCAGGAGCCCACTGATGGTCACAGACCTTGCACTGAAACTTCTGATAGCCATCTGGATCATGACCATAGCTGTAGAGATATTTTTTGGGAGCTCCACATTTGGAGCAACCATCTACATCTATAGTCAGGGGTTTACGGCGATTAACAGCTTTAATTGGTTCACCGTTTTCGTTAGCTTCAGCCAGAAGCTCCTGATAATCAGGATAATTTGGTTCAATATCAGGTAGTGGATCATCAAAACTGTTAAATTTAGTATAACTGTCATCAAGTTTTTCTTTGGGTTCAAAGTCTACGTGAAAGAGTTTTGAGAAAAAGAGATATACCAAAAGCACAAAATTCATAAGAGGTTTAAGCAGGAAATTAGGTAAATTTCGAGAAATCATAACTTAGGATCCCTTCCTTTCTGGGTGTAGTGAGTTGTGATCTCTCAATTACTATTTACGAGCTCAGGGGGAGGGATTCCTGCATTTTATGCGAATTCCTATCCTGACAATTATGATAACTATTAATATTTTTAAAAAAACTATTAGATTTGACGTAACG
>NZ_QAXS01000082.1 GCF_003053565.1 Halanaerobium saccharolyticum
AACCTGAATTATTCATAGCAATCACGAAATAAATTATCAGCCCTGATATATCAACTTCTATCAAAATATTGTTTTCACCCGGTGGGTGAAAGATTTTTTTGAAATTTTTCCTCTAAAAACATAGAAAAAGGAGCCCCTTTCCTTTATAATAATAGTAACCAAACAAAATTAAAAGGAGGGACTCCATATGGTTACTATAACTGAAAAAAAGGTAAATTTCAAGTCAAATATAAGAATAAATTTTAATGGTGGTGATTTAACTTCCGATTCTGGTCTGCTAATTTTTAAGGAATTTGATAATCAGATCGGCTTCAGTCAAGAAATAAAAAACGTTTTAGAATTTGATGATGATGTTAATCATAGATTACATGAAAATGTGGATGTTGTACTGCAGCGTATTTATCAGAATACTGCTGGCTATCACGCTGATGATGACGCAGACGATCTTAGATCTGATTCTCTATTTCAGACTATACTGGAAAAGGAAATTCTTGCTTCACAGCCCACTATTTCAAGATTAAACAGCTGTGTTAATAAAGAAAATATGAAGCAGCTACAGCAGGTTAATTTCAGCCTGCTCGATAAAATATATGAATATGAGGTTCCCAAAGAAATAATCTTTGATCTTGACTCAACAAACTGTGAAACATATGGAAAGCAATACGGTTCTGACTATAATCATCACTATAAAGCAAATGGATACCATCCACTGTTAATGTTTGATGGAGTTACCGGCGATCTGATTAAAGCTGAACTAAGATCAGGTAATGTATATACATCAAGAGGAGCTGTAAGATTTATAGGTCCAGTATTTAAAAAATACAGCAAAAAGTTTAAAGAAATTCCTCTTTTATTAAGAGCTGACAGTGGTTTTGCCACACCGGGCATTTATCGGATGGCTGAAGAACATAATATCTCCTATGCCATACGCTTAAAAGCCAATGCAAGACTTTATAATTTAGCAGAATCTCTTTTAGAAAAGTTAAATCAAGGCTCTGAAATATCTGAAAAACAGGTCATTTACGGTGAATTTAACTATCAGGCCGGCAGCTGGGATAAAAGCCGGAGAGTTATAGTTAAAATTGAAAAACCGGCAGGACAGTTAGTCTACAACCATACATTTATTGTTACAGATATAAAAGACCGTACACCTGAAGAAATAGTTAAGTTTTACTGTCAGCGGGGCACCATGGAAAACTTTATCAAAGAAGGAAAAAGAGGTTTTGCCTTTGGTAAAATGAGCAGCAGTGAATATCTGGCAAACGCTAATAAATTACAGCAGATGATGCTGGCCTATAACTTAAATAACTGGCTGAGACGACTCTGTTTCCCAGAGCATAACAGATCAGATAGAATAGAAACTATCAGAACAAAATTAATTAAAATAGCAGCCAGAATAGTAAAAACAGGCAGATATATTTATTACAAACTGGCAGAAGGCTGTCCCAACAAAGATTTGTTTTTTAAAGTACTGGAGAATATACAGAGTTTAGAATTTGGTTGACACAGAACTCTAAAATAATTGTAAAGTTTTAAAAACATAAGGGAAGATTAAGGGATATTTATACCCAATTTTAATAGTAATTTTTACCATAATAATAAAAAATAGATTTTTTTAAAAATTTAACTCAAAAATCTCTTTTAAAATTTTAAATCAGATAATTTTAGAGTTAAATAAAAGAAAAAAATATTTCGTGGTTGCTATGAATAATTCAGG
>NZ_QAXS01000083.1 GCF_003053565.1 Halanaerobium saccharolyticum
AGAACAAAATGGCCTAACGGCCACCCTACTATAGAAGTTAATTAATATTTCTTTAGTAGGGTTTTATCTTTCAAATGTGTATTTAAACTTCATTTCTGCACCACATTCAGGACATGCCACTCCTGGCATTTCTCCTTCTTTCAAATCTTTTCCCATTGCAAACTCATCTATCACATAACCTGGGACTTCATCTTCTTCCCCACACTTAGGACATTCAAATTTATACCACTCTTTGTCTGTGTCTTCTGGGGAATGGAATGGGATCTCCATATCTTCTTGCCAGTTTTTTTCTTTCATATCTTGGATCAACCTCCCAACTATTGCTTTTAATATATCTTCCTCTATCATCGGTATGTTCTATATGATACAGAAAATCATATAATGGATGCCAGATCTCATACAAAACCATCTCTTTACAACAGTTTTTACACCTTACTGGATCTTTTCCAAAACTTTTTATCATTCTTTCTCTCCAGCTTAATGATCTAGTAACTTTCTGCTCTGTGATTAATCTTAACTGTCTTCTTTTCATGTATTTCCAGAGAGCCACTATCTTTTTCACTCTTTTATTGTAGCCTCTTCTGTAGAGTCCATACCGTCTGGTCATCTTAAAATATTTGGGTGGAATATGCATTATTATTCTACCAATAAATTTCATGGCTGATAGCTCTAATTCCACTCTCTTTTTTGTTTTATGATCTTCATACCAGAACCTTACCTTTTTCCCATCATACTCTAAAATTCTATATTCTGCAATAGCTGGTCTGGCTAAATATCTTCCTATGTATTTTGCTGCTCCTCGAGCACTATTCATTCTACTTTCTGCATTGACATAAAACCCTTCTTTGTATCTTCTATAGAAATATCTAATTAGATTTTGAACTTTTGGATTATCAGAAAATCTTTCTTTAAAGATATCTAAAAGTACTTTCTGCCAGGCTTTTCTTAAATATTTGTAGGAAAAATATCCAACTTTACTCCACTGATTATATTTATCTAATGCACCTTCTGCTATTAATGCATGAACATGAGGATTAAAACTCATATCACGGCCAAATGTATGAACTACTGTTATTATTCCAGCTTCATATTTATGAATTTTACCTTTTTTATCTATATATCTTTGAATTAATTCTGCCACTTTATCACTTAAATCTTTAATGATATCTCTTTGCCAGTAAATATATCCTCTTAATTCTTCTGGAACAGTAAATACCATGTGTCTATGGCTGACATCTAAGATCATATCAACCTGTTTGTCTACCCATTTATCTACATAAACTTTACCACATCTAGAGCAGAACCTACTTTTACAGCTGAAGCTAACAATATGCTCTTCACCACAGTCCAGGCATTTATATTTAGCATAACCATTCTCTGGATTACCACATTTCATTGATTTTTCTACCTGATCAATTACATGGTTTAACATATCAGCAGGCACTCTACCTGGAAGATGTTTAATCTTAAACACTTCCCAGTGATCATTCAATATTGTTTTAACTTTAATGTGCTTTCCTCTTTGTTTTGGGCTCATAATATTTTTATCCTTCTACAAATTTATCCACATTCCTGCAAAAGCATAATTTCCTATATAT
>NZ_QAXS01000084.1 GCF_003053565.1 Halanaerobium saccharolyticum
AAATATTTAGTCTTAATTTAGATAACCAGTTAAATAAATTATCCAGCTCCCAGATTTCAGACGCACTTAACTAAACTATGGTTTTCATAGCTTAAAAATTAGTCTCAACTGTACTGGTGGTTTTAATTTAGGACCACCTTCTTTCTAAAATCTGTTAACGCCTTTCTAAGATGTGTAATTGTTTTTTCCAGCAGTTTATTTGGGGCAAAGCGGATGTGTTTGTACCAGCCACTGCCGCAGATATTACCTGCTATTTTGTAAAATATTCTTCTGATCGTTGTTATCTCATGATGGTGCATACTTTCAGGTAAGAAAGTTCTTTTAAACCAGTTATTAAGGTTAAAAGCAATCATTTTAATCAGTAAATACAGCTCATTACATTTGCGATTAATCTGAGTGTTCTGGTCAAAAGCAAAACCTTCTTTCAGCTCGTCAATCTTGTTTTCAATATTACAGCGTTGGTTGTAGTCATTGAATACTTCTTCAGCTGTTAGATAGTCAACATTGGTAACTATGGCCTGATATTCATAGGTGAACTCTTCAAAAAGAAGCTGACCATTTTTGTTGCTTTTTGGTAATGATTTTTTGATTAAAACAAATCTACGTTCTCTATCCCAGCTTTTTAGTGGTACTCTAATTTCTGTAACACTAAATGTGTTATCGATTTTGACCCAGGGATATTGATCTGGATTTTCATTGACATAATCAATAATTTTTTTGACACCATTTTGCATTTTAGCTTTGATGACATATTCGATACCGTTATCTTCACAGTATCTAAAGTTTTTCTGATCAAAGAAACCTCTATCTGCTCTGATTCTTTTTAGATACCAGGTTTTGGGTAGAGTCTCAATACAGGATTCTAAGAAACTGAGGAATTCATGGTTGCTGTGATGAGTACCTTCTTCCAGTGTCAGGTTAAGTAGTTCATCAGTCTTAGAAATGATACCAACCTTTTCTTTAAATGAAGGTCTGCCTTTATATCTTGGATTATATCCATTTGCAGAACCTTCCTGATTACCAAAAACGGTACAGACTGTATCGTCAAAATCGAGTATCACTTCTTTAGCAGGCTGTGTTTTAGCAATTGTTGAGAGAAGATTTTTATTGAGTTCTCTCAATTCATTTACACTTTCTTCAGGCATAGCTTTTAGAAGATCACGACATACTTTTTCACTGGGAACATTAAAATCCTTAATTTGAAGATATCCTGCATCTTCTCTAAGATTTTCATAGTGAGAAAAGCGGGAATAGCCCAGGATGGATGCATCAACCATAAAATCAATGATATCAGTAGGCTGATAGATTGCGTTAGCTGCTTTTTGATAGCTAATATTATCTGAGATTAAAGATTTAAAATCTATACAGGATTTAGCAGCTTCCAGATAAGTAAAAGCTGGAACATTGGAAACTGTATCACTGTCAAATTTAGCAGGAATATTTAATTTGTTTAAACTATTTATTTTATTGTTGTTTTGTGGTAAACTCATATCAGAATCTCCTTTTTGGTTTTGGTATGGTTTTTTGTGCTAAAAACATTTTACCATAAA
>NZ_QAXS01000085.1 GCF_003053565.1 Halanaerobium saccharolyticum
CACTAGCATTGCATAAAAATATTTAAGCATTGTCAAATTTAAGTTATTGAGAACATATACTATCTACAGAATATTCAGTCACTACCTTATCCTTTTTTAAGAAAAAGAGATAATGGAGTATTAAGAGATAGTCTTTATCCACATTTTACCATAATATATTTGCTCTTTTTACAGAATTACTGGATTGAATTCTGTTGAATATAAAAGCTCTGTTTCTCCTGCCATCACCTGCCTTTCGAGTAGCTGATAGATTTTTTCGTAATCTATCACTCTCCGACCTTTAGACGAGCGTGATGGTGGTCGATTTATCTTTCTGATAAAAGCTTTTAAACTCTCAAACTTACAGGCTCTAAAATATTTAAGCACCTTAAATAAACTCTTATCTGTATTGGCTTCTCTTTTTAAGAGAGTAAGTAATACAAAGCTGATTAAAGCAGTAAATATCTGTGATTTAACAGCATTCTCACTGTGTCCATAAAAGACTTTAACATGCAGATGCTGTTTGATCCACTTAAAGAAAATCTCTATCTGCCAGCGATCTCTGTAGTATCTGCTGATTAATGCTGCAGAATGTTCAAAGTCATTTGTAATTAATCTAATTGTACTGCCAGGGTTTTCTCTGTCAGGTATTTCTAAGATCCTTAAGATATTATCCATCTGTTTGTCCTGTTTTTTATCACCTAAAAGAACAATCGAATCTTTAACTTCCTGGCCATCAATAATTACAGTTTTAGATTTTAGAACTTTAATTTTAGCATTACTCTTAAGCCTTGATAAAAAGAGAATACCAGCATCACAGTAATTATCAAAGCCTTTATAGTCAACATAAGCTCTATCAAAGACATGGAGAGTATTTTTATCCTGAACAATGAGATTATCCATCTTGGTTTTATCTGCACCCTTAGCTGGAGTAATCTCAACTTTATCAGGCATAATTTCTCCATCATAAATAATGCGGGTATGTATTTTAATTCCTGCTTTTGTTGATCTAAAATCAGCCCAGGGATAATTACTTAAAGCCATAGAGACAGTTGATGCATCAATGATGTTTAGCTGGCCAAGATTATTTCTGTAGAAATTAGAACCTCTTTTTGCCAGAGCTTCAAGTTTAATCTGATTAAATATTTCTTCAAAGATCACTGGTGGAATATCTCTTAATTTTCTTGAAAGCTGAGAGGCACTTATAGAGTCCAGGCCAATTTCTTTTTTAAGATCAGACCTATTGCTGACATCAATGCTTAAACTGTCAAGAGAGCTAACAGATTCAAGCTGACCATAGAGTAAAATTAAGAATAATCTTTTTGTTGTAAGTTTTTTAGTATATTTATCCAGTTCAAGTTCAGTAACAATTTTTGAGAATAAATTAAAATTTATTGAAACAAGTAGTTGATTAAATGTGGTTTCTGTGATATCTTTGTCCATAGTATATGCTCCTTATTTTTTGGGATTTGGACAAAGACTATCCTAATCCCAATTATAAGGAGTTTTTCTA
>NZ_QAXS01000086.1 GCF_003053565.1 Halanaerobium saccharolyticum
GCCTCTTCGCTATTTAGTGTGGGTTTTTATTGTTCTTTTATTTAATATAGCTGAATTAATTCATTTTCATATCCAATTATGGTATACTTTACCTATACTATAACAGGAGATGATTTTAGTGTATAAAAATATAGATTTATTCACTCAGGCTTTAGGAATAGAAGAACCATGGAAACTTGATAAGATAGATTTTAATAAAGATGATGGTCGACTTGATATATATATTTCTCACAAAAGAGGTAGTAAATTTCCCTGCCCTGAATGCGGTAAAAAATCACCTATCCATGATACTAAAGAAAGAACCTGGAGACATCTTAATTTCTTTCAGTATAGAGCCTATATCCATGCTAAAATGCCGAGGACAAAATGCAAGGACCATGGAGTGCTGCAGGTTAAAGCACCATGGGCTGAACCAGGTTCAGGCTTTACAATGCTCTTTGAAGCGTTCATTATGCAGCTAGCTACAGCAATGACTGTCAATGAGATAGCTGAATTAGTTGGCGAACATGACACAAGACTCTGGAGAATACTGAACCGTTATGTAGAAGAAGCCCGTGCTGAAGAAGATTACAGCAGTACTGATAAAATCGGTATTGATGAAACTTCAAGCAAAAAAGGACATAATTACATAACAATATTTGTGGATCTTGATAAGTCAAAAATAATCTATATTACTGAAGGTAAAGATGCTTCAACTGTTGATTCTTTTGCTTTGGATTTAAAATTACATAATGGTGATCCTAAAAATATTAAAAAAATCTGCTGTGATATGTCACCAGCCTTTATTAAAGGCACTGCTGATAACTTCTCTCAGGCTAAGGTCACCTTTGATAAATTTCATGTAATGAAAGCTGTTAATAAAGCTGTAGACCAGGTCAGACGCAATGAACAATCTGATAACAAAGAACTTAAAAAAACAAGATATATCTGGCTTAAAAACAAGAATAATCTAACCAAAAAGCAGAAAGAAAAACTAAAATCACTATCTGAAATGAATTTAAAAACTCTAAGAGCCTATAATCTTAAGCTATCCCTGCAGGAATTCTGGAATATAGAAGATCTTACAACAGCAGCAAGCTACCTGCAGAAATGGTATCTCTGGGCAATTCGCAGCCAGTTGGAGCCAATGGTTAAGATAGGCCGATTTATTAACAGACACTGGCAGGGCATAATGAATTATATTGAAAGCCGAATTAATAATGGTGTTTTAGAGGGCTTAAACAGTATTGTTCAGACCATAAAAAGAAAAGCCAGAGGTTTCAGGAATTTAAATAATTTTATGACAGCTATATATCTACAGTGTGGAAAGCTTGAATTTGATTTACCTAAAGCATTTATTTAAAATTTCAAACTGCATTCATGCTAATTTTTAATTTTGCATTACCATTAATGTTAATATATGCCATTTGTATTACCCACACTAAATAGCGAAGAGCC
>NZ_QAXS01000087.1 GCF_003053565.1 Halanaerobium saccharolyticum
TGATAATTTATCTTTAATTGTAGCAATAAAAACTTCCATCAGCATATGTATAGCCTGAATCCAGGTGATATCTGCCATTTCATCAACCAGAAGATAAAACATCTGCCCAAGTGTTCTGTCATCTGCATATTTTCTGTTTTCTACTGATAGTAACATGTATCTGGTAAAGACAATAGCTGTATGAGCTGTCATAGCATCATATGATAGTGATCTACATTCTTTACTCAGTTTTAGATATGATTTGCAAACCTTAAAGAATACTTCTATCTCCCAGCGTTTGCCGTAGATTCTGATAACTTCTTCTTCAGTTAACTTCATGTCAGTAGTTATTAGAGCAAGATATTCACTTCGTTTGTTTCGGTTGCGAACATAGACAATACGGGCAGGGATGGATTGTTCATCCTTAACTATAGTTACTTCCACTGATAACAGATAACGAGATCTACCACGACGTTTTCTGTTTTCTCTAAAGATCTTTGTCAAAGGCTGCATCTTACCATTGTAAAGATAATGAACTTTTGATGTTTTTTTAGCCATTGCTACTACATCATAGCCAATGTTTTTGACAGCAATCAGGGAAGATGGTGAACAAAACCAGGTATCAAAAAGCACATGAGATGCCGGAATAGCTGCTTTTTTAGCAGCTTCAAGCAGTTCAAGCATAACTTTAGTAGCTTTGGTCTGAGCAAGTTTTCTTCTAGCATATCCAACAGTCCGTTTGTCAACTTCAGCTGCTTCATTAATTCTATTTTTAGAATTCTTTGTCGAAAGCAGACAGCCATTGACTGGCAAAAAGGTGTTTCCATCTGACCAGCCGAGAGTAAGCAGTCTAAATCCAAATTTGTACTGTTTTTTTGCATGATCATATATTTTAGAGAGTAACTCAACTTTTTTGGATCTTGAACGCTCAAAGGTTGTATCATCAATAATTAGGACGTTTACACGATCATTATCTGTTAAATGTTCAATACTGTCATCAATGATTCTACCAGCTAAAAGAGTTGTGAACTGTATCCAGTTGATGTTGATAGATTTCATAAAGCGATAAACAGTATCTTTGGCAAAGTCTTTTTCGTTTTTTCCTGTT
Source organism: Halanaerobium saccharolyticum (assembly GCF_003053565.1). Taxonomy (GTDB): domain Bacteria; phylum Bacillota; class Halanaerobiia; order Halanaerobiales; family Halanaerobiaceae; genus Halanaerobium; species Halanaerobium saccharolyticum_B. The sequence continues at coordinate 1,088 of NZ_QAXS01000087.1, forward strand.
AAAATATCCATGTACATGGAACGATTATCAAAAATTAGAGAAAACAGATAGAAAAAGATTGAAATCACTGGTATTCCTTTAGCTTTATAGGCGTTTGCAGCCTTTAGTACAGAAGCAACTCGATATTTTTTAAAAAAAGTTGAAACAGTAGAAAAAATTCTCTTATCATTTTGGTAAATTTGTGGTATAATTTTCATAGCATGAACCTCCGTTATGGTTTTTTGTTTGTTGCTATTCAATTATACCAAAAACGGGGGTTTCATGCTATTTTTTTGCTAAAAAATATTGAAATTTCAAGGTGCAAAAGCACTTTTACAAGTGCGAAGTTTGAGT
>NZ_QAXS01000088.1 GCF_003053565.1 Halanaerobium saccharolyticum
GTCTATGATTAAAAATAATGCTTCAATATGACTTAAATCTTTTAGCTCATCACAGTATTCAAAAAACATACCGCCAAAAGTCTTTTCGTCTTCATTTTTTCTGACATCTAAAGTCAGCATAATGTATCTGGTGAATACTATTGTGGTGTGAGCAAACATTGAATCATAGCTTCTTCCCTGAAATTCTTTGGCTAAACGCAGATATGATTTGTTCATCTTAAAAAACACTTCAATATCCCAGCGTTTGCCGTAGATTCTGATGATTTCCTCAGCATCTAGATCTATGTTAGTGGATAATAAAGCTATCCATTGACTTTTGTCATTATCATTTTTAACAAAGATTATTTTAGCTTTAATTTCTTTATCATTCTTATCTTTACCAAGACCGACAACAGCAGAGGCTACAACTCTATTTTTGTGATCTTTATCGAGCTTTTTGTAGAGATCTTTTAAATTTAGTTTTTTACCTTTGTAGATATAATAAACCCTGTACATTGCTTTTAATCTGCAGATAACCTGCATATTGTGTCCTAAAACTTTTTTAATAACTTTAGGATAGGCAAACCAGCTATCAAAAAGAACATAATCTACAGGAATGGCATATTTAACTGCTCCTTTGAGTAGATCAAACATTGTTTCAGTAGTCTTTTTAAGAGCTTCTTTACGCCTTTTATAGCCATTAGTTCTTTTATCAATATTCTCGTTGACACCATTAATTTGAGTATTGGGGTTAGTAGAACTTAAAAGAGAGAAAGCAACAGGAATAAAACTATTACCGTCAGACCAGCCCATAGTTAACATTCTAAAACCTTTGACATATTTACCTGAAGCATGATCATGAACTCTGCTTAATAATTCAACAGCTTTACTTCTTGATCTTGAGTAAAGAGAATCATCAAAAATCAAGACATTAACTCTATTTTTAGAAGTCAAAGAATAGATTTTACTGTTGATGATTTTAGAGCTTAAAATAAGGAGAAATTTTCTCCAGTTATAGCTGCAGGAATTCAAGAAATCATAGATAACATCCTTGCCAAAAGGTAGATCTTCAGGTTTACTGGTTAAAAGCTGATAAAGATTTTTACCGCTAAAAACAAGCTTAAATATAACCTGAAAGACTAGAAAACAGGAAGCACCTCTTAATTTAGTGATATTAGACATTCTTAGAGCTTTAACAAGTTCAATTTTTTTGAAAAAATTATCAATATTAGAGTCAAGATTCTTTTCTTCAATTAAATTATGTGGTATAATAGTATTCAACAAAAACATCCCTTTCTTATTGGTATTTAAGTGATCTTGTTAATTACTATTATACCATAAATAGGGGTGTTTTTGTATTTTTTATGACTACTTTTTTGAGCTTCTTCCTATGTTTATCAAGGTTTTATTACTAAAACCTAACGCCGAAAGTTGAG
>NZ_QAXS01000089.1 GCF_003053565.1 Halanaerobium saccharolyticum
GGCTCTTTGACAAATGTTGTGAAATCTAAATAGCACCGTTTGAATCAAGTTATCTCTTTAATTTTTTGAATTGCTCTTAAATACTTAGCAATGATAAAAATACTCGGCGTTTTAAGTTCTCAACTTTAGGGACACCGTAGCCAATTCTTTTAATCAATTTAATTTTATTGTTTAATCCTTCAGCAAATCCGTTGGTTATTCTAGTTTTAAAATAGTTAATAATATGCTGTTCCCACCGTTTTACTGTTCCTTTAGCTCTATAGAAAAGATTTAATTTGGCCTGGCTAACATTTTCATACCAGTGATTTAAAGCTTCAATAGATTCTTTAACATCAGGTATCTGGAGTAGATCTCTGAATTCTTCTTTTAGCTCCCACGCTTTTTCTAAAGCAGGAGATAGTTTAAAGATTTCTATCAGCCGCTGGTGGCTGTCATCATCAAGGTCTTCACCAGCCATTAATAGAGTGAGTCTAGACTTATAGAACTTAGTTCTGTTTGCAGCAGTCTGTTTATCCTGTTCCTGGATTCTGAGCTTGTCTAAGGCGTTATTTATAGCTGTAACGAGATGAAACTTATCAACCACTATCTGTGCATTGGGAAAAACCGTTTCTGCTACAGCCTTATAAGGACTCCACATGTCCATGGAGAAGTATTTGATCTGTTCCCTTAGTTCCTCAGGCCAGGTATTGAAGTACTCGATTAGATCTTTCTTTTTACGGGAAGATAAAATATCAATTAACTTACCGTTAATCGGATCAGTTAGAGCGACAGCATATTTATGTTTTTTCTTAATTGCAAATTCATCTATACTGATAGCTTCAACTTCATCCAGGGTTGCAAGCTGGGCTTCTTCGATCAGAGTGTCTAATTTACTGTGTACCGAGTTTTGAATGCTGGTATAGCTTAGATCATTTTCTCTGGCTACTCTTGAGTAATCACGGCTATCAGTTTGTTTTAGAAGATATACTTTAAAACGCTCAGTTTTTCTTGAATATCTTGAAATACTCTTTATTCTTTTAGGTATTGCTCTTTTGCCGCAATGATCGCAGCTATAACGTTTTTTAACCAGTTTGATAGTTACTTTTTTATCTCTTAAAGGAACATCCTGAATATCTTGTGGGCGCCTATCATGAACTTTATCTGCTTTTTTACCACAGATAGGACATTTAACATGATCATTTTTATAATCAGCTATAAAAACTAAATATTCCTCTGTTTTAATTAATTCTGTTGCAACAAGGTCTGGTAAATCTAATAAATCTGTGATAAGCTTATTATGCATTTGCTTGACTCCTTTATTGAATTTTTTGTTGTCTCAAATAATTAATTCAACGGAGCCAGGCAGATGCCTTTTTTTATTTAGATATTTTTAGATTTACATTTTTTTCTTCACAACATTAATTATACAACC
>NZ_QAXS01000090.1 GCF_003053565.1 Halanaerobium saccharolyticum
AATACAGGAGTGGTAGACAGATTTTAATGGTTTAAACACTGCTTAAAGCAGTGGGTCAGGCTGGTAGCCGGAGGGAGAAATCTAATCTCAAAGGTAGTAGGTCAGAAACACCATAACCTCAGTATTAATATGTCAGAGGGGGCGATTGGTGAGAACCTAAAACGTGGCTGATAATATTATGAAGATAGGGTCTGTTTAACTGGACTGTAGAGTTAGAGACTGGTAAGTCGTGAAGTAAGGACTGGTGAAAGAGATAACTGAGAAAACGTACTACACTCTTAAAGATAAAGTAACAAAGATTAGAAATATGAAAGTAGCCGCAAAACATGTCTTAGATAATGGTGGTAGTGCAGGTGTTGATAGAATAGATACAGTAGAATTCAAAGAAAACTATGCAGTCCACATGAGAGAACTGTACAGAGAATTCTTAGAGGATAGATATCACCCCAAACCAGCACTGAGAGTATTTATTCCAAAAAGTGATGGTAGACAGCGACCACTTGGAATACCCACGGTTAAAGATAGAATAGCTCAGGCTGCAGTGAGAGGAATACTGGAGCCAATATATGAAAAAGAATTCTGTGACTGTTCTTTGGGATTTAGGAAAGGTAAATCACAGATAGATGCGATAAACAAAATAGAAGAATATAAAGAGCAGGGATACAAATGGGTATTAGATGCAGACATTAAAGGGTTTTTCGATAATATAGATCATGAGCTTTTAATAGAGTTCATCAAGCAAAAAGTAACAGATGGATGGGTAGTTGAAACAATAAAATCGTGGCTGACCATGGGAGTCATGAAAGATGGAGAATATATACCCACAGAAAAAGGAACCCCGCAGGGTGGTGTAATATCGCCACTTCTGGCAAATATCTTTCTACATGAGTTCGATAAAATAATGGTAGAAAGAGGATATAAACTGGTGCGATTTGCTGATGATTTTGTGGTGATGACAAAATCAAAAAGAAAAGCAAAAAGAGCTTATGAAGTAGTTAAAGAAATCATTACAGGAAAACTAAAATTAGCGCTGCATCCAGAAAAGACAGTAATAACTAACTTTGGTGAAGGATTTGTATTTTTAGGATTTGAATTCATAGCCTGGAGATACAAAAGACCGAGAAAGAAATCACTAGAAAAGTTCAAAGATAAGGTTAGAAAAGTTACTAAGAGAAATCAGCCCTGGAAAGTGGAATCAATCATAAAAAGGTTAAATGCTAAAATATATGGCTGGGCTAATTATTTCGGTCATGGAAATGTGAAGAAACTTTTTAGGTGCCTAGATGGATGGATACGAATGCGGCTAAGGTCATATATGGAGAAAAAGAAAGCAGTTAAGAATCAAAACAA
>NZ_QAXS01000091.1 GCF_003053565.1 Halanaerobium saccharolyticum
ACAGGAGTGGTAGACAGATTTTAATGGTTTAAACACTGCTTAAAGCAGTGGGTCAGGCTGGTAGCCGGAGGGAGAAATCTAATCTCAAAGGTAGTGGGTCAGGAACACCATAACCTCAGTATTAATATGTCAGAGGGGGCGATTGGTGAGAACCTAAAACGTGGCTGATAATATTATGAAGACAGGGTCTGTTTAACTGGACTGTAAAGTTAGAGACTGGTAAGTCGTGAAGTAAGGATTGGTGAAAGAAATAACTGAAAGAAAATACTACACTCTTAAAGATAAAGTAATAAAGATTAGTAATATGAAAACAGCCGCAAAACATGTCTTAGATAATGGTGGTAGTGCAGGTGTTGATAGGATAGATACAGTAGAATTCAAAGAAAACTATTCAGTCCACATGAGAGAATTATACAGAGAATTTTTAGAAGATAGATATCAACCCAAACCAGCACTTAGAGTATTCATTCCAAAAAGTGATGGAAGACAGAGACCACTTGGAATACCCACAGTTAAAGACAGAATAGCTCAGGCTGCAGTCAGAGGAATACTGGAGCCGATATATGAAAAAGAATTCTGTGACTGTTCTTTGGGGTTTAGAAAAGGTAAATCGCAGATAGACGCGATAAACCAAGTAGAAAAATACAAGGAACAGGGATACAAATGGGTATTAGATGCAGATATCAAAGGGTTTTTCGATAATATAGATCATGAGCTTTTAATAGAACTCATCAAGCAAAAGGTAACCGATGGATGGGTAATTGAAATAATAAAATCGTGGCTGACCATGGGAGTCATGAAAGATGGAGAATATATACCCACAGGAAAAGGTACACCGCAGGGTGGTGTAATATCACCACTTCTGGCGAATATCTTTCTGCATCAGTTCGATAAAGTAATGGTAGAAAGAGGGTACAAACTGGTACGATTTGCTGATGATTTTGTGGTAATGACAAAATCAAAAAGGAAAGCTAAAAGAGCTTATGAGATAGTTAAAGAAATTATCACAGAAAAACTTAAATTAGAACTGCATCCGGATAAGACAGTAATAACTAACTTTGGTGACGGTTTTGTATTTTTGGGATTTGAATTCATAGCCTGGAGGTACAAAAGACCGAGAAAGAAATCATTAGAAAAATTCAAAGATAAGGTTAGAAAAGTTACTAAAAGAAATCAGCCCTGGAAAGTGGAATCAATCATAAAAAGGTTAAATGCTAAAATATATGGCTGGGCTAATTATTTCGGTCATGGTAATGTGAAGAAACTTTTTAGGTGCCTAGATGGATGGATACGAATGCGGCTAAGGTCATATATGGAGAAAAAGAAAGCAGTTAAGAATCAAAACAA
>NZ_QAXS01000092.1 GCF_003053565.1 Halanaerobium saccharolyticum
GCCAGTGTTAAAAATCCTCAAGGCAAAGAAATTAATCGCCAATTCCACAATGGTAAACAGGCAGGTTTTATCCGCAAAAAGTATCGTATGTTAAGGAGAAAACTGGGTCAATCTAAAAAAGTTAAAGCTATTAAAAAAATTAATGACAAAGAGCAGAGATGGATGACTGATTTAAACCATAAAATTAGTCGCCAGCTTATTAATCTTGCTGTGCAGGAGCAAGTTGGTACTATAATTATGGAAAATCTAGAAAATATCCGGAATACTGCTAGAAGTCTTAATAGAGCAGATAGAAATATTCACAGCTGGACTTTCTATCAACTACAACAATTTATTAAATATAAGGCTGAATTAGCTGGGATTAAGGTGGAATATATAAATCCAAAGTATACTTCCCAGAGTTGTTCTAGATGTGCTAAAGTTAAAAAATCTAATCGCAAAGCTAATCTATACTCTTGCGAGTGTGGTAATCATATCCACGCTGATTTAAATGCAAGTCGTAATATAGCCAATAAATATTTAGAGCAACAACCTGCTTAGATGTTAATAGTCTAAGTGCCTGAGTGCCTATATTAGCATAATGCTAGGATTATACTATTGAAATGTATAGTCGGCTATCTCAGGAGGGCTGATGGCACAGCCTCGAGTCGAAGTCGAATTGGGCTACTAGAAATAGACTGCCTTCTAATCATTCGACAACCTCGCAAGTTCTTTTAAGGAATCCTCGTTCGTGACGATAGGAACGGGCGGGGAGGATGTCAAGCTCTTCTTTCATCATCTCATTAGGGGTATGACCCTTTAAAACCCGGAGTCGGGTATTATTATGAAATTCATTCATTTCCTGAAAGAAATGATGAAATTTTTCTGCCTCAGTTTCAAGCTCAAAATAGAAATCATAAAATTCTATTAACTGCATAATTGAGAGGGCTCCATAATAAGCCAGGAGTCCCCAGGCAAATTGAAACAGCCTATCATTCTTTTTTATCTGCTCTTGAAACTCTGAATCAGTTATAATCTTTGCAATCTCTGCTGACAGACCAGCCGGTATTCTAACAGATCTTTCAGTTTCTGTATCCTTGATACCAATAATTCCATGCCCCTGAAAATTATTTAAGGCTGGAGCTAAGATATCAATTTCTCAGCAGCTGAGATCATCTGCTCAAATATTGTTACAAGACATAAAATTCAGCAGTAGATCATATATTTTAGGACATGATCTACAACAGTAAGATTATTTAACATATATTTCCTGTTAGGATAAA
>NZ_QAXS01000093.1 GCF_003053565.1 Halanaerobium saccharolyticum
TGACCCTCCCCCAATTTGTAGGACACCGAGTTAAGATATATAATATAATCAGGAGGTGCCCGAAATGGGAAAAAGAAGAACTTACACAGAAGAATTCAAACGAGATGCTGTTGAACTCAGTATAAACTCTGATAAAAATTGTACAGAAATTGCTGAAGATCTAGGTATTAACTATAATAATTTAATCCGCTGGCGTAAAAAATATAGAGATAATGGAAAACTTGCTTTTCCGGGAAAAGGAAAGCAAAAACTCACATCTGAAAAACAAAAAATTAAGGATCTGGAAAATGAACTTAAAGAAACTAAACTTGAACGTGATATTTTAAAAAAAGCAGTGGCCATCTTTTCGAAAAAACCGAAGTAATATACGGTTTTATCCGGGACCACAGTGATGAATTTCCTGTGACAAAGATGTGCCAGGTATTAGAAGCCTCCCGGTCAGGATACTATGAGTGGCTCAATAGAGAGCCTTCTCAAAGACAGCTTGAAAATGAAGAGCTAAAAGCTAAAATAACTGAAATATACAAGCAGCATAGTGGTCGCTATGGTAGCCCGAGAATACACCGTCAATTAGTAGAAGAAGGATATAATTGCAATATAAAACGAGTAGCAAGATTAATGAGTGTAATGGGACTTAAAGCAATCCAGAAGCGTAAATTTAAAAAGACAACTGATTCAAATCATAATTTACCGTTACAGGACAATTTACTTAATAGAGAATTTGATGTAATTCAACCTAACAAAGTCTGGGTATCAGACATCACATATATTCCAACTGATGAAGGCTGGCTTTATTTAGCCACTGTAATAGACCTTTATTCTCGCAAGGTAGTTGGATGGTCAATGAATAAAAGAATGACCAGGCAGCTGGTTATAGACGCATTAAATATGGCAACTAAAAACAGAAAACCGGAAAAAGGCTTAATCTTTCATTCAGATAGAGGAAGCCAATATGCAAGTCATGACTTTCAAAAAGAACTATGGAAAAATGGAATGCGATCATCAATGAGTCGCAAAGGAGACTGCTGGGATAATGCTGTAGCAGAAAGCTTTTTCTCCACTCTAAAAACTGAATTAATATACAGGAAAAAGTATAAAAACAGAAATCAGGCAAGACAGGATATTTTCCAATATATTGAAATCTATTACAATAAAATCAGAATGCATTCTACTCTGGATTATAAAAGTCCGGAAAACTACGAAAATGAGAGAAAAACGTCTAAACTATGTGTCTAATTTAATGGGGGAAGCTCA
>NZ_QAXS01000094.1 GCF_003053565.1 Halanaerobium saccharolyticum
CCAGAGATTCCGCAAATGATTTTTAAAAAATAAGGAGAATACAGTTCAAACAGTATTCTCAGCAGTAGTTCCAAAATAAAGAATATTAGAAATATTAGTCATACAATTATCCCAATTAAAAACCTTATGATGATTGATAATTCGGGCTTTAATAAAGGAAATCCCCGCCCTTTTTTGAAAGTGTTAATTGACAAGAAAAACACACAAAAAAGGAGACGGGGAAAAATGAAAACTAAAAATCATACATTAAGTTGTTATCAATATTGTAACAGGGTCTACGATTTAATTCAAAAATTAGAGCAGATTGAAGATAAAAGAGTTCATCCTTCAGTAAAACTACCAACTGTAATTTTAGTTAATCTTTTTTCTTTAATGTCTGGATTGCACAATTTTAAAACTATGGAAGAGGCAATTAATGATGGTGATTTTGATGAGTTTTTTGAGAATACAAATCTACCATCTGCAGATACCATATCCTATGCTCTAAAGCATGCTAATTTGGATGATCTAAGACAGATAGCAGTAGATACTATTCAGAAAGCCAGATATAATAAATCATTAAACGCGAATACAATAGATGGTTTAAAGGTAGTTGCAATAGATGGCAGCAATGTCTTTAGCATGGAAAGTGAGAGATTAGGTAAAAACGCTCATAAATATGAGCACAATGAGGGTAAATCAATAAAATATCATGAAAAAATGATAGCAGCCTCTTATGTGGGTGAAGGCTTTGCTCCGATTTTAAAGATGGAGAGAATTGAGGCTGGAGAAGGTGAGCTAACTGCAGCTAAAAAGCTTGTTAGGAGTCTCAACAGGGATCATCACCAGTATTGTGATGTAATTGTGGTTGATTCACTCTACATAAATGCACCATTTATCAATACCTGTATAAGAAATAATAAAGATGTAGTAGTTAGAGTTAAACAGGAAAATAATTTAATAAAAGATGCTGAAGGTTTAACTAAAAACAGAAAGCCTGATCATATATATGAAGGTATTAATCCCGGAGATGAAGAAAGAACCACAGGTACTTTTTATGATCTTAAAATCTGGGATGAAGAGAATTTTAATTGGTCTGATGTAGATAAACCACTTAGAGTATTAAA